>JBEKPF010000018.1:0-87478 GCA_049521035.1 Occallatibacter sp.
AGGCCCGTAAAACTCTGCTGAAAACTGTACTGCTCGCCCTCGCGCAGCCCCGCCTTCTCCAGCAGATCGCGCAGAATGAACTCGCCCCAATCGCCCTGCGCCTTGGCCGAGCCGCGCAGCGCCGTGCTGAGGTTTTGCGCATCTGCGGAAAGCTTTTCATTGAGATCCTTGAGCTGGTTCAACTCGGTGGCCAGTGCCGTCCTGCCAATCAGGCTCTCCTTCTGCGCTTCCTCGACTTTGCTTCGAAAATCCTTGATTTGCTCAGTCAGCGGATTGAGAAGGTTTCCCAACTCCTTCTGGCTGCCTTCGGAGAAAGTCTTCGAATTCTCCTTCAAAATATCCGCGGCCAGAAGCTTGAACTGTTGCGTTAGCCTCTCTCCGTTGGCCTTTTCGTTGCCGAGGTCTGACTCTAGTCTGCTGTTCTGGCGCGTGAGTTCGAGAACTTCACCGGCCCGCTGCGCAGACTCGCTGCGCGCAGTATTCAATGCCTCCGTAAGGCTGCGATTGCTCTGCTCGAGGAGCGCCTTTTGCGTGCCCGCAGTAAGGTTCCGCGACAAAAACCCGACGATGATTCCTGCCACCGCCGCAACGACTCCAACAACCCAGATCGGCATCGTTTTCTTCCCCTTCCTCTTCGCCAAATATACGCCCTGGGGCTGTGCATTTTCCTCCACGTCGTGCTCCCTCGCTCCCTTGCTCCCTTGCTCCCCTACTAATCCCTGCTCCCTGTTCCCTAATCCCTGTTTTTTCCCGCCTTTACACCCCCCGGCTCGCCCGGTAGACTTGAAACTTCGGGGCCATGCGCAGATTTCTTCGCGCAAAGGTTGTCATCTCCCGCCGTGGGCCGGTATCGTAGGCACGCGGGGCGCTGGTTCCAGTCCCTGAAGAGTTTTCTTGATTTCCTAATCACACGAGGAGAAGCACGCATGGCCGTTGAAGAAAAAGTGAAGCAGATCATTGTCGAGCAGTTACAGGTGGATGAAGCCGAAGTCACCCCCGGCGCCAGCTTTCAGGAAGACCTGGGCGCCGACTCGCTCGACGTGGTCGAACTTGTGATGCAGTTCGAAGAGGCGTTTGACATGGAGATCCCGGACGAAGACGCCGAGAAGATCAAGACCGTCAAGGACGCCATCGATTACATCGAGAAGAATGCGAAAGGCGGCAAGTAGCCATTGAGTCAGGCAGCGGCCCAGGGATACGCCCAGACATCGCCGCGCAGAGTCGTCGTCACCGGCGTGGGACTGCTTTGCGGCGTAGGCAATACTGCACCCGAAGTGTGGCGGCAGATCCTGGCAGGCTCGAGCGGCGTCGCGCCCATCCAGGGCTTTGACGCCTCCGCCTTCCCGGTCACCTTTGCCGCCGAGGTCAAGAACTTCGACCCCCTGCAGTTCATCGACAAGAAGGAATCGCGCAAGATGGGGCGATTCACCCACTTTGCCTTTGCCGCCGTCCAGGAGGCGATGGCGCAGTCCGGCCTCGTCATCGACGCCAGCAACGCCGACCGCGTAGGGGTCTTCATCGGCTCCGGCATCGGCGGATTCGAAATCATCGAACGTGAGCACTCCAACCTGCTTGCGGGCGGCCCGCGTAAGATCTCACCGTTCTTTATTCCTGCAGTGATCGTCAACATGGCGGCCGGCCAAATCAGCATTCGTTACGGCGCCAAGGGTCCCATCTCCGCCACCGCAACCGCCTGCGCCACCAGTGCCAACTCAATTGGCGACTCAGTCCGTATGATCATGCACGGTGATGCCGATGTAATGATTGCGGGCGGCGCCGAGGCTTCAGTCACTGCACTCTCAGTCGGTGGATTTGCCGCCATGCGTGCTCTTTCCGCGCGCAACGACGATCCCACCCGCGCCAGCCGTCCCTTCGATAAGGACCGCGACGGATTCGTCATAGGCGAAGGCGCTGGCATCCTCATCCTTGAAGAGCTTGAGTTCGCCAAAGCCCGCGGAGCAAGAATTCTTGCCGAAGTCATCGGCTACGGCATGAGCGCAGACGCGTATCACATGACGGGCATCGCCCCTGAAGGCGTTGGCGCTCAGCGCGCCATGCGTGCGGCTCTGAAGGACGCTGGCATTGAACCGGAAGAAGTCGGCTATGTGAATGCCCATGCCACGTCCACACCCGCCGGCGACGGCAACGAATCTCGTGCTATTGAAGTGGTTTTTGGCGAGCACGCTCTCAGCGGAGAACTCAAGATCAGCGGCACCAAGTCCATGACCGGCCACCTGCTCGGCGGCGCAGGCGGCCTTGAGGCCGGAATCACCGTGATGGCCCTGCTGAACCAGAAGCTTCCACCCACCATCAATCTTGATAATGTCGATCCCGAGTGCCGTCTCGACTATGTGCCCAACTTTGCCGTTGACCACACCTTCGACGTAGCCCTCTCGAATTCATTCGGATTCGGCGGCATCAACGCCACCCTCATCATGCGGCGCTGGACCGAATAGCTTTGCGAAGCATGCAAGAACAAACAGCGCGAATCCTAACTGGATTCGCGCTGCTTGTGTTAGAGACCGACCTAACCCTTAGCTGAAAGCCGCCGCCATACCCACACCGAACAGGACGATAATCGCCCACCATCCAAAAACTGCGATGTAGCCGGAGATGCGCTTGACGCCTGCCACAATCGCAAGTCCCATCCCCATCAGGAACAGATACCAAATCGTGGTTATATCCAGCGAACTTGCCAGCTTGTAAACTGCCGCATTGGTCTCAAGCGGGTTTAGAAATGCTCCAACGCTGGTGGGTGCAAAGTTGTTCAGGTTGAACGACTCCGGCGCAGAGCCTGCAAAGAGTACAACCGCCCCCAACAGCGATTTTATGATCCCAGGTAAGGCCGCAAACATCCACACAGCTAGAACACTTCCGAAGGTGGCCTTGCCGCCAAACACGAAATTGATTGTGCCCCACAACACTAGCGCGATGATCAAGGCAAAGACTAGAACCAGGATCGGACCGGCCGCGAATCCGCCTTCCATGCCGTATTGGGTCCACTTCATGGACATCTCTCGTTGAGCAGGTGGTGCCTGCGCCATCCTCTCCTCCGACTTGGGATTGAGATGAATCGAGTTTTCAGCAACCTGAGCCCAGCCGACCTTGAGGGTGACGGCCGCAAAAAAAACATAGCCGGCCAGAGCAAGGATCAGAAATGGCAACCACCAACTCTTGTTTCCCTTTTTGATGTCTTCGAACGTCTTCGACGGCGCTGCGAACGTATTCGTTACGCGCTGCCACTGGCTGAGCCCTGGGACCTGAGGGGCCGGCTCGGCCACAGATTGAACTCCCATTTCACTCATCACTCTGCCTCTCGTACGTCGTTATGCGGTTAGGTACAACCGCTCGCACAGGTTGACCGAACACAGGCGCAAGCGGTTGCGTTTTCCTCAAATGGAAACGTCACTGCGCAGGTGCTCGTTCCCAGCAACTCCGGGAAAGAATTGCGTTTGCCCGCGATTGTACCCTTGAACACCGCAAAAATCGCAATCAATTTGTTATAAGGGCACGTGCACCCACCGAACCGCCGTTTTTATAGGCCCTGGGCAATGGTCTCGACCGACGGCGTGTGCCTCCGCCGCCTCGGTTTCCGGGTCACCGTCGGAGCCGGCGGCGCGTAGCTTTTGTAAACCGTAATGTGGAAGCAGCTCTGTTGGAACTCCTCTTCCACATCGATCTTACCGGCTTCTTCCAGCGCCAGCAGCCGGGTCCGCATCCAGCCCACTTCTTCCCGGCTCAAGGGACCTTTGGCAATATCGATTGTCGCGCCAGTCAAGTGGGGACTCACAATGTCGCCCTCGGCCGCGGCTGCATTCCCGTTGATCCCCATCAGCTTCTTCTGGTATTCCACGGTCCGCACCGCCGAACTCACCTCTAACGGCCGGTGAAATTCTGCTGCGTGGCTGCGCGCCAAGTCACTTAGAAAGTGCGCGGTCCACGGACGGCAATAGCGGTGACTCACGGGTAGGTTTCCGTTAACCGTCAGCGCCACTGAGGCCGGCACTGGGACAAGCAGCTTATGCGCAATCCGATCGGCAAGATCTTCCTCATCCTCAATCCGCTCCAGCCCATCAGCCTCAGTTCTCTCGTTCTGCCGCTCCAGGGACTCGTGCGAACCCAGCAAAGGTGGCGGCATCGCTCTCCGCCTCAGATGCAAAGAAGTGGCAACCATTCCCGCCTCCCGCGAAGGAAGCTTTGCCACGTCCGGCGGAGTCCACGCACCGGCTGCGGGAGCCTCATTGTCCCCGGCCGAGGCCTCAGTCTCTTCTGCTGGAATTGCTGCTTTCGCTGCGGAAGCCTCCCCCGCGCTCGCGGGGATCTCGATCGCGGGTTCAGGAGGCGCAACTTCCGCCGATGCGACTTCTATCTGTTTTCCAGGGTCTTCCACGCTTGTCGGCAGCCTCTTTGCGTCTGCAGTCCGACTTGTCTCCGCAGCCCGATCTGCCTGTGCGACGCGAATTGCCTCAGTGGTCTGACGAGGTCGAGAAGTTTGCACCCTCGCTGCATAACGTGGCACCACAGCCACCGGATGCCGCGCAAGCTCACGTCTGATTTTGAGGCCAGCTGCCTGCCCTACCTGTTGAGGGGTAGGGCGATGCGCTTTGGTATGTGCGCTGTGAGAGATGGTTCTGGCCGGGACGGTCTTGCGCGCCTTCGCCGGGTGGGCCTGCGAACCGTTGGCTGAAGTCACCATTAGTGCAGCCAGCACAAGAACAATAATCGCAATCCGCGACATGAGGAGTATGCGGAGAATCCAGAGCACCTTCAGTGTAGACGCTTGCCACCCGGTTTCAGAGTACCTGTGAAGATGCGTCTCCGTCTGATAACTAGACACGGCTGGGCGATAATAGTTTCTCGGATAGACTGGAAGGCCTGTACCCCAGGCGTCAATTTCTGAAACCTGGGGTCTTACCAACCGACCATCACTGCAGCAGTGTAGGCTCGTCGTCCTTCAGCTCTTCCGGCGGAATAATCACTGCCGCAGCTACCTTATCCTCAGGTTCCAGGTTTAAGAGGCGCACACCCTGCGTAGCTCGTCCCGCCGCGCGAATCGTCTTCGTATCGATGCGGATGATCTTGCCAAACTGGCTGATCACCATCAGCTCCGACGAATCGTCCACCAATTGAATCGTGTTTACGCGCCCAATGCGCGGCGTGACGGCCATGTTCTTCACGCCCTTGCCGCCGCGCGTCTGCAACCGATACTCCTCGACGTCTGTACGCTTGCCAAAGCCGTTTTCGGTGACGGCAAGAATGCGGTAGGCGCCCGGTTCGTGATCCTTGGGAGTAATCGCCACCCCGACCACAAAGTCATTCTTGGCCAGGTCGATACCGCGCACTCCGTACGCCGGCCGGCCCATCGAACGCACATCGCATTCGTCGAAGCGGATCGCCTGCCCCAGATGCGTCGCAAGAAACACCAGTTGCGAACCGTCCGTGATGCGCGCAGCAACCAGCTCATCATCTTTGTCGATGCCGATGGCAATAATTCCGCGCGCCATCACATTCGAGAAATCCTTCAGCGGTGTCTTCTTCACCGTCCCGTTGCGCGTGCCGAAGAAAATATACTTACCCTCTTCTTCAAGATCCTTCACCGGCAGAATCGCGCGCACATTCTCGCCCGGTTGCAGGTCCAGCAGGCTCTGCATGCTCTTGCCCTTGCCGGCTGCGCCTACGTCGGGAATCTCGTAGACCTTCAGCCAGTACACGCGCCCGGTGTTGGTAAAGCAGAGCAGATATGCGTGCGTTGAGTCGATGATCAACTGCGAGACAAAATCCTCCTCACGCGTCTTCATCCCCATCCGCCCCGTGCCGCCGCGCCGCTGCTGGCGATAGATGCTGATCGGCGTCCGCTTCAAATAGCCTTGGTGACTCACCGTCACCGCAACCTGCTCGTCTGCGATCAAATCCTCAAGCTGCAACTCGGCGCTCTCGTCCACAATCTGGGTGCGTCGCGCGTCGCCGTACTTGTCGCGAACCTCTTCCAGCTCCTTGATGATGACTCCGCGCAGCTTTTTCTCGCTGGCGAGAATCGACTCGTACTCGGCAATCTTCTTGCGAATCTCGGCGAGTTCGGTGAGGATTTCATCGACCGAGAACTGGGTGAGTCGGTAGAGTTGCAATTCGAGAATGGCGTCGACCTGGCGAAGTGTAAGTCCCTTTTCCTCGTTGGGCAGCCGCTCGCGGCCGAGATTGATGACGATATCTTTACCCTTGCCCCATGCGTACAAATTCTCGCGGGCTTCAATACGTGAGCCAGATCCTCGAATAATCTTGATTACCGTGTCGAGATTGTCGATGGCAATCTTGTAGCCTTCGAACTGATGCTCGCGCTCGCGTGCCTTGCGCAGGAGGAACACGGTCCGGCGCTGCACCACATCCACGCGATGATCGATGAACGCGCGGATCGCCTGATCAAGCCCCAGTTCCCGCGGCTGCCCATTGAGCACCGCCAGGAAAATCATCGAGAAGCTTTCCTGCATCTGCGTGTGCTTGTAGAGCTGGTTCAGCACAATCTCCGGCTGCGAACCGCGCTTCAGCTCTATCACTACACGCATTCCGTCGCGATCACTCTCGTCGCGCACGTCGCTGATGTCGTCGATAATCTTTTCGTTCACCAGCTCGGCAATGCGCTCTACCAGCTTCGACTTGTTTACCTGGTATGGAATCTCGGTGACAATGATCGCCTGCTTTTCCTTGGTCAGGTTCTCCGTCGCCACCTTGGCGCGCATCATGAATCGTCCGCGCCCCGTCTTGTACGCCTGCGGGATTCCTGACTTGCCATAGAGGAAGCCGCCCGTCGGAAAATCCGGCCCCTGCACGTGCTTCAGCACCTCGGCCAATCCCGCCTTTGGATCCTTCACCAGCTCAATGGTCGCGTTCACCACCTCCGTCAGATTGTGTGGAGGAATGTTCGTCGCCATGCCCACGGCAATTCCGTTTGACCCGTTGACAATCAGGGTCGGAATTCGCGTCGGCAGCACCGTTGGCTCGTCGGTGGTCTCATCGAAATTCGACGTCATGTCGACCGTCTCCATCTCGATGTCCGCCATCATCTCTTCGGCAATCCGCTCCATGCGGCATTCGGTGTAACGATAGGCCGCCGGCGGATCGCCATCCACCGAACCGAAGTTGCCTTGCCCATCAACCAGCGGATAGCGCAAGCTCCACGGCTGCGCCATGCGCACCAACGCGTCATAGACTGACGAGTCGCCGTGCGGGTGATATTTCTTCAGGCACTCACCCACTACGCCGGCGCACTTTGAATATCTCTTGTTGTGCTGCAAGCCCTCGCGATCCATCGCCGTGAGAATGCGGCGGTGCACAGGCTTCAATCCGTCTCGTGCATCAGGCAGTGCGCGCCCGATGATCACCGACATCGAATACGCCAGATACGACCGTCGCATCTCCTCTTCGATGTTCATGGGTGTAAATGTCGTGCCGCCGTTCGGCGGCGTGGCCCCTTCCAGAGGGAGCTGCGGATTCTGATCGTCTGCCATAGGGTTTTTCGGGCCCGCCCGAAGGCGGCAAAAGATTCCGGTAAAAGCGGGGCCGGACTTCGCGGGCTATATCTTTATTTTACGCGCCGAAAGACTATTTCAGCAAGGATGGGCGAGATAAATAAGTCCTTATTATGCTTGACGTTATAGCTTCTATCATGGGCTCGCCTGAAAGCTCCAAAAAGCAATCCTAATTCGACCGATACTTGGCCTCGATTTGGTCCCTCGCTCGGCCCCATTTTGGGCCATTTTTCACGAGGTTTTGGTTCCTGAGAACTTCGCCTTCCCCAAGGATTCTCCCTACAACAACCCCGGCAAACTCAGCACGCAGAAGACAGCCTCCAACACCAGAATTGCTCCTCCGGCAGCCATGGCCAGTCGCCCGCGCGGGCTTTCATATGCATCAGCGAACACTCCGGCCACAAACGTCAGCAAAAATGGCACCGCCCACAGCCAAGGGCTGCCGGGTGTTCCTGTCATGACCAGACCCAGCAACACTACAGCGCAAATCAACGGAATTGTATTTCCGAAGTAGCGCGACCTGCGCAGCCCCAGGTACAGTACAAGCGCCGCTCCGAAGGCCACAGTGATCCCGGCATTTCTCAACGCCGAAAAGAATCGGCGCGCAGGATCCACTGAAACCGACAGAAACCCGGCAGCAGACCGGAAAACATAACTGAACGCGTCCGGCGAAAACCCGTAGCACGCAAACACCAGCACCACCGCCCCGACAACCGCCGCCAGCACCACCGGCAGTGCATGGGCGCGACGGCCTTCAGCCACCCACAACATGGCCGCCAACCCCAGCAGTGCTACCACTGGCAGCGCCACAATATGCGATGCAGCCGCCATCCCGAAAATCGCCGTCAGCAAAACAATGCGGGGGCGCCATTTTCGCCGTGGCCCCTGCATGGCGTGTGCCACACCGATGCACGTGTAGACCCCTCCATAGACCCCCAGCGCGGCCAACACCTCAGGATTTGGCGCAACACAAGCACGCAACATCGCAGGAGAAAAGCAGTAAAGCGTCAGGGCCGTATAGCCGCCTAGGTTGCCGTAGAGCCGCCGTGTCACCCACCACAGGCCGCCGCCCAGCACACAACCAGCCAGCAGAAAGGGCAGGCGCAACAGCAATAGCACGTATGGCAACTGGTGACGCAATTCCCACGTACTAAGTTCGCCCCCGGTCTGAACTACGCGGTCTTCGGGTCTACGAAACCGGTCCAGTCCCCGCTCTACAAAAATGTTCAACGTCAGAGGCAGCCCAGCCAGCCGGTAGGCGAGAATCCCATCGTGCAGATTGCCACAGGTGGTGTAATAGCCGGCCAGCGCCGAAGGGCGCTCCCACGTCTCCCGACCGCAACGAGCGTATTGGTAGTCGCGGTCCGTCAGCGTCTGATGCCTGGTAAGCCAAAAGCCCTGGATCAGGAATATCGATAGCAACCCCGCCGCTATGCGTTGCGGGAAATTAAAGCGGAAACGGCGAATCCTGCCACGACGAAGGGTCATCACGTTCAACCCCAGTCTAAACGTCTCAATTGGACCCGATCTCACGAGGCTTCGTCTCTAGCCAGTGCTCGCAACAGCAACGGCCGCTTTGGTACAAGCCTCCGCCAGCAGGTAAACTTACCCCGCCATGATCACCCGACGTCAATTTGTTCTGAACACTGCTGTCGCCTCGGCGGCCCTTGCCGCGAAGCGCAGTTTCGCCGCCGATCCGCCCATCGCCACCTATCGCAATCCCATCCTCGGCGGCGACCACCCTGACGCGAGCCCCATCCGCGTCGGTGACGACTTCTACCTCACTCACTCCAGCTTCGATTACGCGCCAGGACTCCTCATCTGGCATTCACGCGATCTTGTCAACTGGCTTCCTGTCGCCGCTGCCCTCCGCCGCTACTACGGCAGCGTCTGGGCTCCCTACCTTTGCGAGTATCAGTCCCGCTTTTACATCTACTTCCCGGCCGACAACTCTCTCCGCGTCGTCCATGCCGATCACCCCGCAGGTCCCTGGAGTGAACCTGTCGACCTTGGCATTAATGCCATCGACCCGGCCCACATCGCCGAGAATGGCCGTCGATTTCTCTATATGAATGGCGGCATGTTGGCCGAACTCAGCTCCGACGGCTTGGCAGTAAAGACGCCACCGCGCAAAGTCCTCGATCCCTGGCCCGTTCCCGCTTCCACGCGTATGGAATGCACTTGCCTTGAAGGACCAAAGTTGATTGAACACAACGGTTACTTCTACCTGAATGTCGCCGAAGGCGGCACTGCCGGTCCAGCCACCAGCCACTCAGTCGTCTCGGCCCGCAGCCGCCACGCCGAAGGCCCCTGGGAGTTCTCTCCTTACAACCCGATCGTCCACACCAAATCTCGCGACGACCGCTGGCTCTCTCTTGGGCATGGTCGCCTCGTCGACACTCCTCAGCGAAACTGGTTCATCACCGTCCACTCCTACGAAAACGGTTACCGCACTCTTGGACGTCAACTCCTGCTGCTTCCCATCGAGTGGACACCCGACGGCTGGTTCCGCGTCCCAGCAGGCGTGACTGCTGAATCAGATATCCCCATGCCCATCCCCGGCACCATCCAGCAGTCGTTCCTCAACCCCTCCGATAACTTCACCACCCCTGAACTCGGCCTTCAGTGGGGCTTCTGGCACGAGTTCGATCCAACCCGCTTCACCACCGGCAACGGCTCCTTGATCCTCCAACCCCGCGGTCAATCTCTCGTCGATACCTCCGCCCTCACCACTCCTGTCGGCGGCCACTCCCACACAGTCGAGGTGGACATAGAAGTCGCACCGGGCTGTGAATCGGGCCTGATGCTCTTCTACGATCCCCTGCACGCCACTGGTATCCAGCTTTCGTCCGAGGGTATCGGAGTCCGTCTCGCCAACGGCTATATCCCCAGCCGTCTTGAAAAAGGCGCAACCCGCGCCACGCTGCGGATTGTCAATGACCGCCAGGAAATCGACTTCTATTACAAGCTCCCCGGCCGGCGCTGGCAAAGGACGCAGGAATCCGCTGAAATCTCCGGGATGCACCACAATGTTCTAGGCGGCTTTCTTGATGTTCGCCCCGCCCTCTACGCCTGCTGCTCTGGAGCTGCGACCTTCCGCGCCTTTCGCTACTGGCCACAAGCTCAAGTGCCCGCGTAGCTTCTGGTTCCAATTCCTAGCCCTCTCTCCTCGACGCAGAAAAGCCGCCCCGAAGGGCGGCTCCCTTTTGTCATACCTTCTTGAACCGATCTGCAAGGAAAACGAAGTTACATCCCGTTTGAGATTGTCTTCGCTTTCGGAGGAACCACACTTGAGGTTGTCGCCAATTGAACATTAACGGTTGCGTAACCGATAATATCTCCGTTATACCCAGGCGCGCTGGCGGAGATTTGCGTCGTCCCCGTTGCAAGGCAGGCAACCGTGGCTACACCGGTGTTCTGGCCGATGGTGACAATCTCCGGAGTAAGCGATGTCCAAGTGACTTGAGTGGTTATGTCTTTGGTAATAGCTGGATGGTCAGGGTGAGTGTAATACCCGGTGGCTGTAAAGTTATTTTGTGCGAGGGGACAGCCGGTGGCTGGCATCGTCCACGTCTCAGTTGCGGGATTGACTACGATCGAAGTCAATGAAGGAGAGCTTATGCAACTTGTAAGCGGAAGGAAAAGACCAGCCAATAGAAACGCCTTCGAACACGTGCGACTGAACATCAATGACCTCCTCGGTCTCCTGCCGGCTTAGGCTCCGTTAATTCTCGACGAAGCTGCATACTGTCTCTGCTGCTCGTTCAACTATACGCCTGCGAACGGCAAACCGCAGGATCGGAAAAAACGACTCTCGTCATTCAGAATCAAGACGGTTAATAAAATGCCCAATTAGCTTAAGGAGCATGTCCCAAACACCAAGTTTGAGGCTCTCGCTCGGACGCTCAATTCCAAAAACAGACCAGGCAACCCATCAGGTTATTGATCTGTTCGGTCCGCTCCGGTGTGAACTGCGCAAAAGCTAAGGCAGCTTGGACAAAAGCATTTTGGTATTCTTCTGGTGCAACTTAATAGCCATTCCGCTCAACTACTATGTCATTTAAAATCATCAAATTGACCTTTCATCCCGGTGGAGGGTAATGTAATCTCCCGTATACACAATCACCTTGATGGGTACGCTCGTTTACAATTCTTCGACTAGGCCCCGTCTGGTTGCACCCGCAACCTCAGCCCGTTAGACTTCCCTCAGCATGGCCATTGCCCGCGACAACTCACCTGAAAGACTGGTCAGCGCCTCGCGCGCCGATGAAGAGCAGGGCTTTGAGCTCAAACTTCGGCCTCGTTGGCTCGGCGAGTTCATCGGCCAATCCAAGGCCAAGGAGCAACTTGCCATCGCCCTTGAAGCCGCCAAGTCCCGCGGCGAGGCTCTCGATCACGTGCTCCTCTTCGGCCCTCCCGGCTTGGGCAAGACCACCCTCGCCACCATCATTGCCAACGAGCTCGACGTCGGTTTCCAGCAAACCTCCGGGCCCGCCCTCCAGATTCAGGGCGACCTCACCGCCATCCTTACCAACCTCCGCGAGCGGCAGGTGCTTTTCCTCGACGAAATCCACCGCATGCAGCCTGTCCTCGAAGAGAAGCTTTATACCGCCCTTGAGGACTACAAGCTCGACATCATCATCGGCCAAGGGCCGGCCGCGCGCACCCATGTCATGGAGATCCGCCCCTTTACCTTCATTGGCGCCACCACCCGTCCCGGCCTGCTTTCATCGCCGCTCCGTTCCCGCTTCGGCATCCTGCTGCGCCTCGAGTTCTACACGGACGAAGAGCTTCGCTTCATCGTCACGCGCTCCGCTGAGGTCATGCAGATTCCAATCGATCAGGACGGTGCCGCCGAAATCGCCCTCCGTTCGCGCGGCACACCGCGCATCGCCAACCGCTTGCTTCGCCGCGTCCGTGACTACGCCCAGGTGCGCGGCACCGGCATCATCGACCGCCCCACTGCGAATGCAGCTCTCACCATGCTTGAAGTCGATGCTCATGGCTTCGACGAAATCGACCGCAAGTTGCTGTTGGCCATCATCCAGAAATACGACGGAGGTCCCGTTGGCCTCAGCACCCTGGCCGCAACCCTCGCCGAGGAGGAAGACGCCCTCGAAGAGGTTTACGAACCCTTCCTGATCCAGATCGGTTTTCTCGATCGAACCCCTCGCGGCCGCGTAGCAACCCGTCTTGCGTATGAGCACTTCGGCCTGGCCATGCCCGGTCGCCAAGCGCCCCTTTTCTAGAACTTGTTCGCTCCATCACCGAGGAGATATTCCCATGTCACTCACTGAATCCACCATGCTCGAACTCGGCACCCTCGCCCCGGAATTCGACCTCACCGACGTAGTTACTGGCAACCAAGTCTCTCTCGACCATTCACGCGGCAAAGATGCATTGCTCGTCATGTTCATCTGCGCCCACTGCCCGTACGTCAAGCACATCAACGAGGGTCTTGCCGCTCTCGGGAAAGATTACGCCGGCAAATCCATCGCCATCGTCGCCATCAGTTCCAACGACGCCGTCACTCATCCCGACGACAATCCCGCCGGCCTCAAACAACAGGCTGAAACCTTCGGTTTCAACTTCCCCTACGTCTACGACGAATCGCAAGCCGTGGCCCACGCCTACAAAGCCGCCTGCACTCCCGACTTCTTCCTGTTCGATTCCGATTTCCGCCTCGTCTATCGCGGACAGTTCGACTCCAGCCGCCCCGGCAACGGCATCCCCGTCACAGGCAAGGATCTCCGCGCCGCCATCGACCTCGTTCTCGACGGAAAGCCGATCCCGACAGAACAACTTGCTTCCGTCGGCTGCAACATCAAGTGGAAAGCATAAGCAGACTCTCGACGCAGCGGGTTAGCTAATCTAGCCCGCTGCATTCCCATTTGCTAGCTCGATATCGCCAGGTCTCTCCCTTCCATTCATCTCCAGATTGCCACCCCTCATCCGCAATCCCGACCCCTCGTCCAAAACCCCGCGCTTCTTCCTCTTGGCCCCTCTATCTTCCGAACAGAACGAAGGACAACGGAAAGGGAATGGCCTATGCCTGAACTCGTCAGCGTCGAAGCAGTCTCTCGAAAATTCCCACTCGACCACAACTTCGTCAGCGCTCTCTGTAACGTCAGTTTGCAGGTTGCCCCCGGCGAATTCCTGGCCATCGCCGGTCCCAGCGGCAGCGGCAAATCCACCCTGCTCAACCTCATCGGCTGCATTGACAAGCCCACCAGCGGCCGCATCCTCATCGACGGCGTGGACACATCCAGGCTGAATCCCAATCGCATGACCGCGCTCCGCCGCGAGAAGATCGGCTTTGTCTTTCAGACCTTCAATCTCATCCCCGTCTTCACCGCCGCGGAAAACGTCGAATTCCCGCTGCTTGTCCAAGGCATCGCCGCCAGCCAGCGCCGCACCCGGGTTGCCGACGCTCTCAATAGTGTCGGTCTCTCTGCCCGCGCCAATCATCGCCCCGACCTGCTCTCAGGCGGCGAGCGTCAACGAGTAGCCGTAGCTCGCGCCATCGTCCATCGGCCCGCTCTCGTACTCGCCGATGAGCCCACCGCTAACCTCGACACGCACAACGCCACTCAGCTCATCGACCTCATGCACGACCTCAACCGCCGCCTGGGCCTCACCTTTATCTTCTCCACCCACGATCAGCGCCTCCTCGAACACACCGACCGCATCGTCCGCCTCACAGACGGACAGGTCGTCTCCGACACACTCACGGAAAAAGTTCCTGCCACTGAGATCCCGCTCGTCCAGTCCCTGCTAACTCAAGCTCAAATGGAGGGTTCCAGTCATGGGCAAGTTTCTGCTCTTAGCCTTTAGAAACGTATTCCGCAATCGCCGCCGCACTATCATGACACTGCTGATGGTCGGTGGAGGCGTCACCGGCCTGCTGCTAGTCGGCGGCTTCTTTGCCCGCATGTTCTGGGGCCTGCGCGAAAGCACCATCAACGACGGCCTCGGCCACATCCAGATCTTCACCGCCGAGCATTTCAACCGCGAAGAAAAGCATGTACTCGACACCGGCATCGACAATTGGCGCCAGGTCGCGGCCTCCGTCTCCACCGGCGGCCATGTGCGCGGAGTCGCGCCCCGCATCGAGTTCAACGGCATGCTCTCCAACGGCGTTAAATCCGGAGTCTTCATGGGCAGTGCCGTCGATCCCGTTGCCGAGCAGACCCTTGGTTTCACAGCTCGTCTCGCCTCCGGAAGAGACCTCGACTCCAAGCCCGGCGGCGAAATTGAAGCCCTCATCGGCGCCGGCGTGGCTCGCTCCATGAGCGTCAAGCCAGGCGACGGACTTACTATTCTGGCTGTAACTTCCGATGGCGCACTCAACGGAATCGATGTGCAGGTCGTCGGTGTTGTCAACACCGGATTCAAGGAGATGGACGACCGCTATCTCCGCATCACGCTTCCCTCCGCGCAGCGCCTGCTGCAAAGCGACCGAGTCACTAACCTCGTCGTCGGACTCGATAACACCGATAACACTGATCTGGTCGCCACGCAGTTAACTCCCCGTCTTCAGGGTCTGCCGCAGCAGTTAGTTCTCAAGAAGTGGATCGATCTCGCCGCCTATTACAAGCAGGTCCGCTCTCTCTTCAGCACCATCTTTGTCTTCCTCGGCGTCATCGTCTTCTTCATGGTTCTCATGTCCAGCGTGAACACGCTGCTCATGTCCATGTTTGAACGCACCCGCGAAATCGGCACCATGCTGGCCATGGGCACGCCTCGCTCCTGGATCATGGCCCTCTTCGTACTTGAAGCAACGCTTCTCGGTATTCTCGGTGCTATCGTCGGCGTAGCCGGAGGCAATCTACTCGGCGTCATCTTGAATCACTCCGGCATTCATCTGCCGCCACCACCGGGAACCACGGTGCCCATGAACTTCCGCGTCATGCACGTACCTAGTCTCATGATCGGATCTTCGATCCTGGTCATCGTCTCGCTCGCACTCGCATCCATCCTCCCGGCGATCCGCGCATCCCGGCTACAAATTGCGGAGGCACTCGCTCATGTCTAATATCAACTGCGTACTCAGAACATTTCTGCTCATACTCCTGGCCACTTTCCTCATCACCTGCGCTGTTGTCTGCCGTGCCGTAACAGCTACAACCACTCCCGATGCCGAAGCTGTGCTCAAGCGTGCAGACGCATTTCGCAACGGCTGGCCCTCCTATGTCCTGCACGTCAAGATCACTAACTTCGAGTCAGACAAGGCGGACGAAGAAAAGCTCTACGAGGTCTCGCAAAAGGGTACCGAGAAGACCTACGTCGAATTTCTGAGCCCGCGCGAGAAAGGTCAGCACCTGCTCATGCTCGGCGACGATATGTGGGTCTTTCTGCCTGACACCAGCCGCCCCGTGCGCATCACGCCCCTTGAGCGTCTCTTCGGCGACGCCTCCAACGGCGACGTGGCCCGCACCAACTACGCCGCCGACTACACGCCCGTTTTTGTCCGCACTGAGAAGGTGGGCGCCGAAGAATGTCACGTCCTCGAGCTCACCGCGAAAAGAAAAGGCGCAACCTATCAGCGCATTCTCTTCTGGGTTCGCGTTGAAGATGCTCGTCCCGTTAGGGCTGAGTTCTATCTCACCTCCGGCAAGCGCATCAAGTCCGCAACATTTGACGAGTACGCTGCGGTCGGCGGCAAGAGCCAGCTCCGCCGCATGACTCTCTATGACGAAATCCGCCATAACTCCCACAGCGTCCTTGAGTATTCCGGCATTGCTCCGCGCGAGCTACCCGACAAACTCTTCTATCAGGGCCGTACAGACCGTTTCTGAATCTCATATACCATCAAGAGCGGAACGCCAAAGGAGATGAAATGAAAACAACCCGCCATGCACTCAAACGCTTAGCTGTCGCTTCAATGGTCTGCTGCACCCTATCGCTTTCCGTCAGCATGCTCGCGGCGCAGACCACAGCATCGTCCTCACCTATACCCGCTCCGGCAGCCGCGCCCACCAAGTCCACGCTTTCAATTCACATCACCGGATTCCGAAACGCGAAGGGAAAAATCAACATCGCTCTTTTCCGCGACGGGAAAGGCTTCCCATCGGATCCCGCAAGTTCAACTGCATCGCAAAGACTTGAGATTGATCCTCAAACCAAAACAGCAACCGCAGTCTTCACAAACCTTCCGCAGGGATCGTACGCCGCGGCCGTCTTCCACGATGAAAATCTGACCGGGAAAATGGAATACGACTCGCAGGGAGTCCCGCAGGAGGGCTACGGCATCTCCAATAACCCCGACACTACCCAGGGGCCGCCCACTGCAGACGGGGCAAAGTTCACCGTGAGTCAGCCGCAAACCACAATTGAAATCAAGCTCGTGTATTGGCAGTAATTCCGGCTAAATCGTCAAAGTCAGGACCTCCCAGGTCTTGCGCTCAGACCTGGGAATCCGCAAATCCGAACATCGTCTTCTCGAGTAGGTCAAAGTGCTTCTTGACTATGAAACTCTCCCTTCAAATCCCGGCGCTCCTGCTCCTTGCCGCCCCGATCCTCGCGGCTCAGGACCCTGCGCAGGATACCTCAACCCCTGAACCTCGGTACGACTTTCGTTACACCATTACCGCCATCAACGACGCCACGTTCTACAGCAGCCTGGTCCCGCCGTTACCTACGTCCACTAGCCAGCTGCTTAACGACCCTTCAGTCACCATGTTTCAGAATCAGTTGCTTCTGGAGCCTTCTTTCACTCTTCGCTATCGTTCCCGTTGGACCCTTGCCTCCAGCGTGGTCGGCCTCGCCAACAGCCATGGCGGTCTATCTGCCTCGGACTTCGGTGTCCCACAAGGAAGCCCCGCCGCATCTGCGCTTGACGCATCGCTGGTGCCGTACACCGGTACATTTACCCAGTTCCGCGTCAAAGAAACCTATGCCGGTCTCTCCGCCGGAGATTTCGATTTCATGGCCGGACGCCGTATCGTGCGCTGGGGCACCGGCTATGCCTTCACCGCCATCGGCGTTCTCGACCCGCCCCGCGATCCCACTAATCCCACTGATCGTCTCAATCTCTATGAAGGCCGCGACATGGTCAAAGCTGATTTTGTTCACGGCCCCAACGCCTTCACACTCGCATGGGCCAGCGCCGCGCTCGCGCCAGCGTCAGCCAACCTGCATGACACAACGGCCTTCCGGTATAACGTCCTGGAGCATGGATTCGATACTTCTCTCATTGCCGGCGACGACCGCGGCGGAGATGCCTTTGGCGGACTCACCTTCACCCGCGTCCTCGGTGAAGCCTGGGAGATCCACGGCGAAGCTGCATGGCGCGAGCACGAGGCCGTCCTTCTCGGGGCCAAGTTCACAACCCACTCCGGCATCACCTTCATCGGCGAGTTCTACACGCCGCCCGACATCCCCTACTATCAGGATGTGACCCTCTATCCGCTGGTAGGACGCCAGCACTACGCGTTTTTTACCGCCTACAAGAATCGACTCCGCGAATTGCCTGGATGGAAGCAGTGGGATCTTTCCGCTGCGGCCGTCGCCAACCTCAACGACTGCAGTTACACCGCCGTCTTCGACGCGATTCGCCGCTTCGGTAATCACTTCTCTTCCTATCTCCACATGGAGATCCCCGCGGGCAGCTCAAAGTCGGAGTACGGCTCAACACCTTACTCGGCAGCCACTTCTGTTGGGGTGCGGTTTCAACTATGAGCAACAAGATCTGTCCAACACCGCCCGGCCTCGTTGACAATCAGCAATCCACGCCGAACAGCTTCGCATCTTTCATCGTCAGGGCGATATGGACCATCCTCGCGGTCGCGCTCCTTATCTTTCTAATCTTTCTCTCCACCCGTCAAATTCGGTTCTCCCGGATCGGCAGCCAGATTGTCGGCATATTTGTCTATTCTGCGCTGATCGCCATTCCTTCCATCCTTTTGCTCAACTGGGTTGCGCATCGCTTTGGCGATAAATATCCACGCGCGATTATTGCGGTTCATGCCTTCGCGCTGGTCTGCACAGCCACCGTTGGCACCTTTGCCGGCGGCCTGCTGTTGCAACTTGTCGGCATCGTTTCCCGTGGTTTCTACTGGGCCGAATTCCAATGGACCCTTCCCTTCAGCATCGTCATCTCGCTCGTATTTGGCTTGAGCATCACTTCCTTTGAGACCATGCGCTACAAACTTCAGGCCGCTACTCTCGAACTCCGCACGCGCCAGGTCGAGCAGGAACGCGCCAACAAGCTTCTGGCCGAAGCTCGTCTCTCTTCGCTCGAATCCCGCATCCATCCTCACTTTCTCTTCAACACTCTCAACTCCATCGCCGCGCTTATCCCCTCCGACCCCGTGCGCGCTGAGGATACGGTTGGCAAATTAGCCTCCCTGCTCCGCTTTTCGTTGAACGCCAATCAAAGCGGCCTTGTCCAGCTAAGAACTGAACTCAAGATCGTCCGTGACTATCTAGAGATTGAGAAGACTCGCTTCGGCGAACGAATCCGCTATAAAATAACCATCCCTGAAACTCTCGAGGACGTGAAGGTGCCCCCTTTGGCTCTTCAGTCCCTTGTCGAGAACGCAGTCAAGCATGTGGCTGCCACGCGTGCTCAGGGTGCCACAATCCAAATCTCGGGCTCCAAAGAATCAGGCCTGATCAACCTCGAAGTGCGCGACGATGGCCCCGGTTTCACGCTTGACGCCATCACCCCTGAGCATGGTATCGGCAACCTTATCGCGCGCCTCGAGCTTCTCTACGGCCTCACCGGTCAGCTTCAAGTCGCTCGCGAAAACGAGCAGACTGTTGTCCGCGTTGCCTTTCCCGCATAACGGCCGCGCATAATGGAAGCACCCATGGAAGCCGCTCCGCTTCGCGCCTATCTCGTCGATGACGAACCGCTCGCCATCGATCGGCTCACTCGTCTGCTGGCCGCCTTTGACAACCTCCAAATCGTCGCCAGCGCCACGGATCCCACGCGAGCCCTTGAATATCTAAATAGCGAATCCAACGAATCCATCGATGTTCTCTTCCTCGATATTCAAATGCCCGGCATGACCGGCTTCGATCTGCTCGCGCGCCTGACCGAGCAACCCTTCGTCATCTTCACAACTGCCTACGATGAATATGCGCTGCAAGCTTTCGAGGTCAACTCCATCGACTACCTCGTCAAGCCCATCGAGACCGCGCAGCTCGAACGTGCTCTCAGGAAACTCGGCCGTCTTCGCCCCGTCCCCAAGCCCGACTGGCAACGCGACCCCGCAGCAATTCTTGAGCAACTCGCCGCGTCGCTCCGCATCCAGCAGCCCAACTACCCGCGGCGCATCGCCTCCCGCGTTGGCGAGCGCATCTCCTTTCTTGACCTGGATGAAGTAACGCATTTCATTGCTCACGACAAGTTGACCTATGCGGTCGTAAGCGGCCATCGACACTGCATCGACCAGACCATCGCCGAGCTCGAGCGTCGCCTCGATCCTGCCCGCTTTCTGCGCATTCATCGCGCCGCCCTGGTCAACATCGACTGGATTCATGAGGTCAACTCATGGTTCGCGGGCAAGGTCATCCTCTCTCTTAAAGATCCTCAGCACACCCAAATACCCGTAGCACGCGACCGCGTCCGCAGCCTCAAATCCCGCCTTGGAATCTAGCGTTCGGAGCATCAGCGCCTGCCAATCAACCTGAATGGGTTATCCTCGTAACCGGCGCAAAGCAACCACTAGATCTGCGCCAGATTTAAATCTCAAAACGTCGGCGTTACAGATATCAGCGCGCACGTAACCAGGTTTCCAGGGGATCTCCATGTCCCGTTATTCACTTCGTCCACTAACAAAATTCGGAGTTCTCACCATGTTCACCATCGCCGCCGGCGCCACAGGGGCTGCGTCGCAGCAGCTCGGAATCTTCCAGAATCACCAGGACGTAGGAACCGTACTCCATCCCGGCTCCGCGGAATACGATGCCGCGAAAGGTACGTACACAATTGCAGGCGGCGGCGATAACATGTGGTTCGGCATCGACGACTTTCATTTCGCGTGGAAGAAGCTTTCCGGAGACGTCGCCCTCACTGCCGACATCGCTTTCCTCGGCACCGGCGGTAACCCTCATCGCAAAGCTGTGCTGATGATCCGCCAAACCCTCGACGGTCCCTCAGCATCCGTGGACCTCGCAGTTCACGGCAGCGGGCTCACCTCGCTGCAATTCCGCGACCCCGCCGGCGCCAACACGCACGAAGTCGAGTCCAACGTGTCCGCTCCAAGAACCGTCCGCATCGAGAAACGCGGCGACTTCATCTACGCCTTCGTCTCTGGTAAGGACGGCAAGCTCCAGCCCGCCGGCGCCTCTACAAAACTCGCTTTCACCGGCGAGTTCTACATCGGCATCGGCGTCTGCGCACACGATAAGGACGTGATTGAAAAAGCCGTCTTCTCCGACGTAAGTCTGGAACAGCTCCCGCCCGCAACCGGCAAGCAAATCCTCGTCAGTTCGCTTGAGACCGTCACCATCGCCTCTGCCGATCGCCACGTCGAATACGTCGCCGCCGCGCATTTTGAAGCCCCCAATTGGTCTCGCGACGGTAAATTCCTCATCTTCAATCAGGATGGAACCCTCCACCGTCTCGCGCTCGACGGTAGCGAGCCCACTCTCGTCCCCACCGCTCCGCAAATCCATTGCAACAATGACCACGGCATCTCGCCCGACGGCCAGTTCCTTGCCATCAGTGACCAGTCGACCGAAGACAGAAAGTCCCGCGTCTACATCGTGCCCATCACCGGAGGCACACCTCGCCAGGTCACGCCGAATGCGCCTTCCTACTGGCACGGCTGGTCCCCTGACGGCAAAACCCTCGCCTTCACCGGAGAACGCAACGGAAACTTCGACATCTACTCCATCTCCGCAGCGGGGGGAGAAGAAACGCGCCTCACTTCCGCAGAGGGTCTCGATGACGGTCCTGAATACTCCCCCGATGGCGCCTCGATCTACTTCAACTCCGAGCGCACCGGGCACATGCAGATTTGGCGCATGAAAGCCGACGGCTCTCAGCAGGAGCAGGTCATCTCCGAGGAAAGCAATGACTGGTTCCCGCACATCTCGCCCGACGGCCAATGGATGGTTTTCCTGGCCTACGAAAAAGGCGTCAGCGGTCACCCGGGAGGCAAGGATGTGGAACTCCGACTCATGTCGATGAAGGACAAAAGTATAAAGATCCTGGCAAAGCTATTCGGCGGCCAGGGAACCATCAATGTTCCTTCGTGGTCACCGGACAGCCTCAAGCTGGCCTTTGTCAGTTATCAACAGTTACCGGAAGAAAGCCTGAACGGGAAGTAGAATCACCTTACTGTTGGAACCTGCACTCATATGGCGATACGCATCGCCGACTCCGCCCACACCACGGACTCCTCGAACCATTTCATCAGCTCATCCTGGTTCAGCCCATACGACAGCGCAATCGCATCGCATCTCACCCAGTCCGCGCGCTCGCAACTCTCCACCCAATGCAGCAGGCAGCTCTCACACATCACTCCGCCCAGCATCGCTTCGCGAATCTTCTCCCGCAACGGCATCGCGGGCGCCAGTTCCGACATTGATACCCGCAGCATCGCCGGGAGCAAGCTGAATAGCCCCAGCAAATACTGCTCCCTAGCATCCAGCGCGCACAGACCTGCTGCCAGTTCGCAGAAACGTCCGCGCACAAATGCCATGCGCAGTATCTCTGGCGGTTGATTCACGTTCAGTTCGCTGGCGATTGCCAAGGTCGCAACACGGCGAAACGCCGCTTCGCCCACCATCACCAGCGCTGCTTCGATCGAGGTTACTTCTTGACGCACCGCGTACGCCGGCGAATTCACCATCCGCAGCAACCGATAAGTCAACGAAGCATCCCGCTTCACCTGCTGGCTCAGCTTGTGCCAATCGATGATTTCGTCCCGCAGAAGCTTCAATATCTCCATGTAGGAGACCGCATTGGCTGGAACTTTCCTACCCTTCAGCAGCATGGGACGACAGAAATAGTAGCCCTGGAACAGCGTGAACCCTTCTGCGCAGGCCTGCTTATACTCGTCCTGAGTCTCCACCTTCTCCGCAACCATCGCCACTGGAGTACGACCAAGTTGCCGTCGCAGCGACGCCCGTGCCGCCGCGTCCATTAGCGTAAAATCCACCTTGATATAGTCGGCCAATTCCACCAGCGGCTCGAGTTTCGGTTTCCACACAAAGTCGTCGAGCGCAATCCGGAACCCGTCCGACTTAAGCTTGACCAGCGCATCCATCAGCCGTGGCGTCGGTTCCACCGTCTCCAGAATCTCCAAAACCGTCATGCTCGCCGGCAACACCTGCACCAGCTCGTCGGTCAGCGAATCCTCCGTGCAGTTCACAAACGCCGGCAATCCGGCAGTGAACTTCTCCAGCCCGAAAATCACCGTATTGTCCAGCATGGTGCGGGTTGCCGCGTTGCCATCCCCGCGAAACACAGTTTCCGGCCCTGATCTGAAAAGGAGTTCGTACCCATGCACCCGGCCGCGCGAGTCCAGAATCGGCTGGCGCGCAACAAACCGTACACCGCCCGCCAGCTCTGGTGGCGCAGCCTCAGCGTGATCCGCAGCTAGAGCGCGCGAAACCATAAATGCACCTTCCCTGACTGCTTATCGGCCGATTGCCGGGATTAGTTGAGTGAAATCGCCACAGCATGGCAGTCATTTTGCCGTTTCCTTCCGGCTGCGGTCATCCCCCCATATACATCCCGCCGTTTACATCTAGGACATGTCCCGTAATATAGCCCGCGCCTTCCGATACAAGGAATCCCACAGAATGTGCAATCTCCAGGTCCGTCCCCGCACGGCCAAGTGGGATCTGAGCCATCATTGCCGTCCGCTGCTTCTCGTCCAGCACCGCCGTCATCGGCGTCTCAATATAGCCTGGCGCCACCGCGTTCACCGTAATCCCCCGCGAAGCTACCTCCCGTGCCAGCGAGCGCGTCAGCCCAATAAGCCCCGCCTTGCTCGACGCATAATTGACCTGCCCTGCCTGCCCCGTCCGTCCTACTACGCTTGATATGTTGACAATCCGGCCCCAGCGGTTTTTCAGCATAGGACGCAACACTGCTTGCGTCAGCAGAAAAGCTCCACTCAGATTCGTGCCCAGCACATCGTCCCAGTCGACCCGCTTCATGGCCATCATCAGCCCATCGCGTGTAATCCCGGCATTGTTCACCAGGATCTCCACCTTCCCGAACCGCTCCAGCACAGCTTTCGACCCAGCCTTGATCGACTCCTCGTTAGCCACATCCAGCGCAAACGCCGCCGCCTGCCCGCCCGCAGCCTCAATCTCCGCCACAGCCTCGGCCAGCTTGGCTTCATTCCGCGCAGCCAGCGCCACCCTCGCTCCAGCCTTCGCCAGTTCCACCGCGCATGCTCGCCCAATCCCTTGCGAAGCCCCCGTCACCAACGCAATCCTGCCCTGCAAGCCCGCCATCTTCTCCTCTTTCCTCCAGAACGGCCAAAGCGGTGCCTTGCCGTCCACCTACGAAGGCAATTATAGGGACTTGAGCAAAGCCGAATCTCAATCCGATCAAATGTTTTCCTCTTTCCGGCACATAAATATTTGCTATTGATTAATTTACTTGATATAGTTCAACTGAACTATATGACAAAAGAACTCGGAACCTGGGAAGCCACCGTCCTAGCCTTACTCCGCGAAGCTCCCATGCATCCTTACCAGATGCAGCGTCTGCTCCGTCAACGTCACAAGGACGAAATCCTCGTGCTCAAACGAGGTTCCCTTTATCACGCCATCGGCCGGCTAGTAGAAGCTGGACTCATCTCGGCCTCCTCCACCAGCCGCGACGGTCGGCGACCTGAGCGCACCACCTACCGCATCACCCCCGCAGGCCGGAAAGAGCTCATTCGCGTGCTCCGCCAGATGGTCGCACTCCCGCGCCGCGAATCCTCTGAGTTCATGGCTGCTGTCAGCTTCCTCGTGCACCTGTCTCCCGCGGAAGCTCTCCCGCGGCTGGACGAACGCTGTCAACATCTGGAACTCGAAATCAAGCAGCGCACTGCCGGACTTCAGCAAGCCTCGCTTCATGTGCTGCGTATCAATTTGCTTGAGAGCGAATACCTGCTGGCCATGCTGAGGGCCGAACTCGCATGGGTGCGGAGCCTCACCAACGAAGTACGCGATGGAAAACTTACCTGGGATATCAAAAAAATCTTCGCCGAAATCCGCAAGAACACCAGGGCTGCTGCCCATCCGGAGCCATAAATGATGCAACCTGAAACTTCAATTCAGACGCCGACCGCGGTCCGCTATAAGGTCCCCATCTGGACACTGCTCATCCTCGCACCCCTCATCGCCGAGGTCCTCAGCGGTTCCACTCGCATCAGCTTCATCTTCGTCTTTATCCCCGAAGTCATGGTGTGGGGAGTGGGTGCTTTGCTGGCTCGCGAGCTTGTTCGGCGTTGGCGCGCCGGAGCCGTAAGCCTGCTCTCGCTGGGTTTGGCCCTGTCCATCGCGGAGGAGTTCATCATCCAGCAAACCTCCATCGCGCCGCTGCCCTTTCCCGGAGCGAACGCGACCTTTGACCGCGTCTGGGGAGTCAACTGGCTTTACTTCCTCTTCATGCTCGGCTTTGAAAGCGTATGGGTTGTCCTGATCCCCGTCCAGGTTACGGAACTCATCTTCCCCGCTCACCGCGATCAACCTTGGCTTCACAAGCGCGGGCTCATTGCCTGTTTCATCACATTTGTTGTTGGCGCTTACATCGCGTGGTTTGGATGGACACAGCAGGCTCGTCCCAACAAGCTTCACGCACCGCCGTATCACCCGCCGCTGATACTCAGCGCGTTGGGGCTGGCGGCAATTGCATTGCTGGCGCTTGTGGCTTATCTTCTGCGCAACTTCTGCCACGCATGCCAAATCAAATCAAGGGCGGCTGGCCCCTGGTGGCTTATCGGCATCGGCACTTTCGTGTTCGGCGGTGCCTGGTTCGAGCTGATCACGCTGGTCTTCGTGCCGCATCCGGGCATGCCATTGTGGCTTTCATTGGCAGCTGGGGTCGTCTGGGCATGGCTGGCCTTTGCGCTTATTCGCTGTTGGTCTGCCTCAGGCCAGTGGAGCGATAAACATCGCTGGGCACTTTCCTCTGGTGCTACATTCGCCTCCATGTGGCTTGGCTATCTAAGCACCACAGGCTGGTCTACGGTGGATCTCACCGGGAAGGTTATCCTCAACGCATTGGCCACAATGGGATTCATCATCTTGGGCAGAAAGATCTGGCGCAGGTCATCCGCACCGATCCAATAATCTATCCCCCAAATTGGGTCCTCAGCTCGAGTCCCTTTCGCTTCTCATTCTGCTTGACCGTGGGCCAGACGTCCGATTCTCGGAACATCTGGGCTTTGCCCTTACAACTTCAGCCCCTTCAAGTACTCCCGGAACTGCGGCCCAAGATCGCTCCGGTTCAATGCGAACTCCACCGTCGCCTGCAGCATCCCGAACTTGTCACCCGCATCGAACCGCTTGCCTTCAAACGTATAGCCGTAGACCCTCTCTTCCTTCAGCAGCGCCTTGATGCCATCGGTCAGTTGTATCTCACCACCCGCTCCCGGCTTCGTCTGCTCCAGCAACTCAAACACCCGCGGCGTCAGTACGTACCTTCCAATGATCGCCTGCTTTGATGGCGCTTCTTCAAACCTCGGCTTCTCCACCATCCCTGTGCAGTTGGTGATCCGCGGATTCGCCGCGTCCTGCTTCCCGGCCAGCACACCGTAGGCGCTAATCCCGGGGCCTTCGATGGTCATCGTCGCCAGCACCGATCCGCCCTTTTCATCAAATACGCCGATCATCTGCTTCAGGCAGGGCACCTCAGCCTCAATCACATCGTCCGGCAAGATCACCGCGAAAGGTTCGTCGCCCACCAGTTCCTTTGCGCACAGCACGGCATGCCCCAGTCCGAGCGGCTCTTTTTGTCTCACATAGCTGATCCGCGCCAGCCCTGCTACTCCCCGCGAAACCGCCAATAGTTCATGCTTGCCCCGCCGCTCCAAGGTCGCGTCCAGTTCAAAGCTGTGGTCGAAATGGTCCTCCATCGCTCCCTTGCCGCGACCCGTGATGATAATGATGTGCTCAATTCCGGACGCAATCGCCTCTTCCACGCCGTACTGGATGATCGGCTTGTCTACCAGCGCCAGCATCTCCTTGGGAATGACTTTCGTGGCCGGCAAAAAACGGGTCCCCAAACCCCCAGCGGGGAATACAGCCTTTCGTACACCGTTACCCATTCTTTCTCCTTTATCTCGATAGGTCTAAACTATGGGCGCCCGCCCTTGCCGCTAATTTGCTCTTGCGGCTAGTCTTGGATGCGGCCCACTTACAACGTCGGCGAATCATCGCCTAGCAGTGCTTCCCGCACAATTTTCACCGGCGGAAATCCCTGTTTCAGGAAATTGTTGTGAAATTCCTCAAGTGAGAAGGCCGCGCCCTGCTTTCTCTTCATATCTTCACGTAGCTTCATAATCTCCAGTTTGCCCAGCGTGTAATAGAGATATGTCGGATCGCCGGTCCCACGCTTAGTCTCCACCACCGCCGTTTCTTTTGACTGATAGCCTTCATTCTGAAAAAACGCCTCGGCCTCTTCCATCGTCATCTTGCCCGTGTGCATTTCGATGCCGACAATGAAACGCGCGTTGCGCAGCAGCGCATCCTGAAGCTGCCCCAGGCGGAGAAATTTCGACTCGCGTTCATCTTTGGCTCCCGCGCCCGGCTGCCCATACCCTTCGTCTAGCATCATCTGTTCGCAGTAGTGCGCCCACCCCTCCACATCTGTATTTGCGCCCAGCAGCTTCCGAACTCGGCTCGGCGCCTGAGGCAGCCAGAGAAACTGGATATAGTGCCCCGGATATGCTTCATGCACCGCCGTTGAAATCACCGTCCCCACGTTGAATGAGTGCATGTAGCCTTCCACTTCGGCGGGCGTCATCTTAGGGTCAGGCAGCGTCACGTTAAAGTAGGCTTCAGTCGCATGTGTCTCGAACGGCCCCGGCGTATCCATGCTGGCAAATGTCGTAGCCCGCATGAAAGGTGGCGTCTCCTCCACGATAGGCCGCACATCCGACGGAATGGTCACAATGTGGTGCGCGCGAATGAAGCTCACCAGCCCGTCAAACGTCGCGCGGAACGCGTCCAGCAGATGATCCGGCGCAGGATGATTCTCGCCCAGTTCCTCAAGAACCGCGCTTGGTTCCTTCTCCGGCTCCAGCTCCTTCGCGACCTGCTTGAAGTGCGCCTGGTTCTTCCGCAAATCAGCCCAGCCAATTTCCAGCAGCTTGTCCAGCGGAATATCCACCATCTCGTCGTACTGAAGCTTCTTTTGGAACGCATCCGCGCCGATGCGGAAATCCCCATTCGATTTCGGAAGCAGATCCGCCTTCAGCCAATCCAGATAGCTCTTCAAGGCTGCAATCACCGCCGCATTCGTCTTGGCAAACTCCGCCTTCACCGCCGGATCCGCGGCATCGGCAAATGCCAGCGGGACATCATGCTCAAAGAAGCTCACAATATCCGGCAACTGCTCAATCGCAATCTCGGTGAACACGCGTGGTGGATTCTTGAGGTTCACGCGCGCCTCAGCCAACAGTCCAGGCATCTGCTTCTCTCGCGCGATCAGCGATCGTAGCCTCTCGTCCGGCGAAGCAAACTTGCGCTCCATCAGCGTGAACGCCCCATTCGCACAGGTGCTCGAATAGTTATCAGCATTCTTCTCCCACGGACGAATCGTCTCCAGCGTCAGCAGTTCTGACCGAATATTTCCCAGCACAATCTCCCGGTCGCCGCGCGTCGGCAGGTCAAGCGCCTCGGCGTCTCCGTGAATCCCTTCAATCCGTTTTTCGAAGTCCTTCAGCGCTGCAATCTCTGCATCAATATTCTTCCGCGAGAAATCTTCGAGTTGTCCGTCGTACTGGTGATATCCCGCCATGGTTCCGTTCGACGGTCCATAGTGGAAATACACCTGATCGAAGTATTCATCCGAAACCTTTCGGAACTGCTGCTTCCAGTATTCCTTCTCAGCCTGCACAGTCACCGCGCCACTCATGCAAACTCCAATCGTAACCACCGTAAGAAGCTTCTTCATATCTCCTCTTCTCTTGTAGATCGGCGTTTATGCACTCACCGGCACCGGTGCCAATTTAGCAAGCACTTCATGAATCTCAAGTAAAACCTCATCCGGCCGTATGGCAGCCAAAGGATACTTCAACAACCCCTGCGGCGTGAACTGCGCTCCCCGCTTCGCATTCTTCGCTACTAGCCGCATCAGGTGCGCCGGGTCGACCGCCGCATTCTCCATGAATCGAATCTGCAGCTCACCGCGTTTACGATCCACCTGCGCAATCCCCATCCGCTCGCACTCCAGGCGTATCATCGCCGCCTCCAGAAGGTACACAGTTGCATCCGGCGGCGCTCCATAGCGATCTTCCATCTCCGCCCGTACCTCATTCACACCGGCCTCGCTCGTTGCCCCGGCTATCTTCTTGTAGAGTCGCAGCCGCTGATTCTCTTCCGGCACATAGCTCTCGTCGATGCGCAGGGCAATCCCCAGGTTCAACTGCGTCGCAGGACGCTCCTCGCTGCTCTCGCCCTTCATCTCCTTCACCGCGGTCTCCAGCATCGACGTGTACAGCTCGAATCCCACCGCCTCGATGTGCCCGCTCTGCTCGCCGCCCAGCATGTTGCCCGCGCCGCGTAGCTCCAGATCCAGCGCAGCAATCTTGAACCCCGCGCCCAGGTCCGAAAACTCCTTCAGCGCCGCCAGCCGTCTCCGTGCAATCTCCGTCAACTCCTGCTCCGGAGGAATCAGCAAATATGCGTAAGCGCGACGGTTCGATCGCCCCACGCGTCCGCGCAACTGGTACAGTTCGCTCAATCCATGCCGGTCCGCACGATTGATCAACATCGTATTCGCCAGGGGAATATCCAGTCCGTTCTCGATGATCGTTGTTGCCACCAGCACATCGTACTCGTGATGCATGAAGGCCAGCATCACGCGCTCCAGTTCCGTTTCGCCCATCTGTCCGTGGCCCACCACCACGCGCGCCGCCGGGACCAGTTCCTGAATCCGAGAGGCAATCTCGTAAATCGACTCCACGCGGTTGTGCACGAAATACACTTGCCCGCCGCGTTCCAATTCCACCTCCACAGCCGAGCGCACAATCTTCTCATCGAACTTCGCCACCACCGTCTGAATCGCCATTCGATCCTTCGGCGGTGTCTCAATCACGCTCATGTCCCGTAGTCCCACCAGCGACATATGCAGAGTTCGCGGAATCGGCGTCGCACTCATCGCCAGTACATCGATCTCCTTGCGCATCTGCTTCAGCCGCTCTTTGTGCCGCACGCCGAACCGCTGCTCCTCATCCACAATCAGCAGGCCCAGGTCCTGAAACTTGATGTCCTTCGAGAGCAGCCTGTGCGTCCCGATCAGGATGTCCACCTTGCCCGTCTCCACACGCGCAATAATTTCCTTCTGCTCCTTAGGCGAGCGAAACCGCGAAATCATCTCCACGTGAATCGGGAACTGTGAGAACCTCTTCTTGAAAGTCTCATAGTGCTGGAAGCACAAGATCGTCGTCGGCGTCAGCACCGCTACCTGCTTGCCATCCTGCACGGCCTTAAACGCCGCGCGCATTGCGACCTCAGTCTTGCCGTAACCCACATCCCCGCACAACAGCCGGTCCATCGGTCTGGTCGATTCCATGTCGTACTTAATCGCCCGAATCGCCGACAACTGGTCATCCGTCTCGTTGTAGTCGAATGAATTCTCAAACTCTTTCTGAAACTCGTTGTCCTTTGAGAATGCCGTCCCCTGCGCGGTAGTCCGCTCGGCATAGAGCTTCAATAACTCCGCGGTCATGTCCTGCATGGCCTTGCGGACACGCGCCTTGGTTTTTGCCCATTGCTGCGAACCCAGCTTGTTCAGCACCGGCGCGGGCCCCGTATCTGTGGACCGGTATTTCTGAATCAAGTCGAGTCGAGTCAGCGGCACATATAACTTAGCTTGCTCGGCAAACTCCAGAATCATGAACTCGACTGAAAGGCCGTCCTGAACAATCTCTTTCAGGCCTTGATACTGCGCAATGCCGTGTTCCACATGAACCACGTAATCGCCAATCGTCAGATCACGAAAATCTGAAACAAACGCAGCCGTTTTCGATCTCTTCGGCTCCGGACGCGCCGTAACATCCACATCATCCGATAAATCGTTCGCTCCGAACACAACCAAGTTTGCGTCTGAAAAACTGACTCCCGCCGCCAGCGGAGTCCGCACAATCACCGGCACGCGCAAATCCCCGGCCAGATAACTCCCTTCATCCAGCACCGTCTCGCCCGGATGCGGAGTCCGGCTTCCCAAGCGATAAGGAATCTGATACTCGCGCAGCATTGTCGCCAACCGCTCCACGTCCCCCTGGTGCGCGCCGGCCAGCACAGTCCGCGTCTCCATCTCCATCAACTTTTTCAATTGCTCGGTCAGCGCGGGAATCGACCCATGAAAGCGTGCTGTCGGCCGCGTGTTCAGCTCAATCTCACCCAGCGTGTTGTCTTCGTCCAGCACATCCACCACGCCCAGTTGATCCAGGTCCAATCCCATCTGCGACCCCAGCGAAGCCTGCAGAATCTCCGGCCGCAGATAAATGTCCTCCGGCGTAATCAGCGAGCCCATCGCCGAACGCTCATGCCTTTGCTCAACCTTGTTCCACCAGCGGTCAATCTGGTTACGCACCATTGCCGGCTCTTCCACAAACAGCGCGCATTTCGGAATCAGGGTCAACAGCGACCTTTCCGCGCCCGCCACTGCCGAGAAAAACTCCCAACCCGGAAATACGCTCACGCCGCCCGCAGCCGCCATCTCCGCGGCCATCTCCTCGTCTTCACCCTCTACGCGAGCCTTGCTCAGCCTTGCATGCACGGCCGCCAGCAGCCGCTCGGTCACGGGGGTCTCCGTCAGCGGCAGCAGTTGCGTTTCGTCCAGTCCTGATTGCGACCGCTGCGTCTCCGGGTCAAACTTCCGAATTGTCTCAATCTCGTCGCCGAAGAACTCCATGCGCACCGGCCGGTCGGCCTCCGGTGAATACACATCCAGAATCCCGCCCCGCCGCGTGAACTGCCCAGGCATCTCGACCAGGTCCATCTGCGCATAGCCTACTGAAGCCAGATGCCCGGTCAGCACCTCCACGTCCACCTCTTCGCCGCGCTTAAGTGTAACCGCCAGCCCAGCGTAGTAGTCGCGGTCAAACAGCTTCAGCGCCGCCGACTCTACAGGCGCAATCAAAATCGACACCCCACCCGTCGCCAGCTTCCACAAAGCCGACGCCCGCTGTTCCTGCACATCCGGATGAGGAGATAGATTCTCGAAGGGAAGTACATCGTGGGCGGGTAGCCGCACCACTTCGGCGGGATCCACCGCGCCGGTCAGGTCGCATCCGGCCTTGAGCATCGGCTCCAGCGCTTCGGCAGCCTTGTTGTCAGCCACCACCACAATCACCGGCTGCTTGGCCGCCCGCGCCATCAACGGGATGTAAAGCGCCCGCGCCGTGGCCGTCAGTCCGGAGACACGCCTGCGCCCCGCACGCAGGCTCAAATGCCTTCGTACGCGCTCAAATCCCGAACAGTGCTCCAGCTCCGCAAAAATCTCGCGGACAAACGGGAGAATCATGAGTTGTCAGTTTATCAGCGCGGGCGTGGCCCCTCGGATCGACCGCATCTACTGCCCTCCCGCACCCGCCCGGTCCACATAGACCTGCTGCGGAGCGGTTACTTGGAGCCCGAGCCCCTCCACCTTCAGCTTCAGAGTCTCCACTGTGGGCTTGTGGTCGAGCCTGGCGTTAAACTCCAGCCCATACTGGTTATCAAACCGCCGCATCACGTCTTCGAAAAACGGTTGGAACGAGACCGGGTTTCCTGTCCCTGACCAGTAGCTGTAGCCGCCAGTCGCCTGGCTCAGTTCGTCCAATAGGCTTTGGCCGCCGTTCGTCGAAATATCGCCCTCGGGCCCATTCCGCCAATAGATTGTAAAAAGCACCAGTCCCGCCCGCACGGAATCCTTCATAGCCGCTTCTACGTACGGATCTTCCGGATCGAAGCGCCGGTTATTCGGATCCACGCCGTCGCTTAACAGAACCACCTCGCGCCGAGCCCGTCTATCTTGCGAAGGCCAGTTCTGCGCCAGGTCTGAAAGGCTGAAGTATGGATTCGTCGTCGGGCCGACAGGTAAATGTACCTCGCTCAACACCTGTTTGTGGTCCGCCGAAAACGGTCCAGCCATTGCCGTTCGCCCATTCTGCATATATCCGACAGCAACCTTGGTATGCGGCCCCTGGTTTTGAATGAATTGACCGATCTCCTCGAATTGGCGCCCCATGTTGCGCGCTCCGCTGTCGATCATCACCACAAGCTCGAGCGTGTCGTTTGCGCCTTTGAACGCCTGCCATCCAGTCACAGGTGAGTCTTTCCCATTCACCTTCACGCTCACATCCTGCTGGGCAACAGTTGGCGCCACCTCGTTGTGTTTGGTAAGAATTGTCACCACAGCTTGACCCTGGCCCGAGTTTTCGCCCTGCGCAAACCCCTGCGCCGCAAGCAAAACCCAACCCGCCACCAGGATCACCATTCCAAATCTCTTCATTCGTATTACCTCTAGAGGGCCAAGCGCGCTAACCCTACTTAGTTAGACGCTGCTCCTCAGGGACAAGCCCCAAACGGCCAACTCCTGACTCGCTAACTCGCTTCCCTCACTTCCCTCCCAGTTCCTTCAAAAACGAGTAGAAGAAATCCAATGACTTCCAATACGAATCTGCCGGCAGTCTCTCATCCCTCCCATGCGCGCGCTCATCATCCCTCTCCAGCGCAATGGCCGAGTACCCATAACAAGGAATCCCCGCCTGCGCAAAGTAGATTGAGTCGCTCGCCCCGTTCTCCATCACCGGCGTCACCGGCACACCTGGCCAAATAGCCTGCGTCAACCGCGTCAGCGGTTCAAAGACCTCGGGGATCGGCGCGGGCGGCGCCATCGCCTTCCGTTCCGGGGCCGTGTCCGACACCACTCCACCATCCGACACGTACTTCACCGTCAGCATGTCATCCCTGAATACCGCGATAAGCTGCTGTCGAATCTCCTCCGGCGAATGCCCTGGGAAAATCCTGCAATTCACATTCGCCTGAGCCGTCTGCGGCAGAGCGTTGTTCGCATGCCCCGCACTCAGCCGCGTAGCCACGCACGTAGTGCGGAAGTTCGAGTTGAAGCTGGGCTCGGCGCTCAGCCGTGCAGCCGCGTCCATATCCGGCGGTGTTGCCAGAACCGCCTTGATATCCGCGCCCATCCGCCCTCCCTCTTGCCCTGCAAGGTTCGTAAAATACGTGCGCGTCACATCGTTCATCTCGAATGGAAATGAATAGGCCGCCAGCTTGTTCAATGCCGTCGTCAGCTCGTAGATTGCATTGTCCGGCCGAGGCAGTGAGCTGTGGCCTCCGCGATTCGTGGCCGTCACCTGAAAGTCGGAATAGACCTTCTCCGTCGCCTCCACATCCGCCACAACCGCGCGTCCATGGTCCAACTCCACCCCGCCCGCATCAGGATTGATCACGTAGGCCGCGTCCACCAGTTCGCGATGTTCTTTCACAAGCCAGTCCGCGCCGTTGAACTTGCCACCTTCTTCGTCCGCAGTCAGCGCCAGAATCAAATCGCGCTTCGGCTTGTACCCCTCGCTATGCAGTCGCAGAAACGTCGCCACCAGCGCCGCGTCGGAGTTCTTCATGTCCTGCGTGCCACGTCCGTAGTAGTAGCCGTCCTTCTCCACAAATTGGAAAGGATCGGTCGACCAGTCCGTGCGCAGAGCCTCCACCACGTCCATGTGGCATAGAAACAACACTGGCTTTTCCGTCGCCGTTCCCGCGGCCCTGAACCGCACCACCAGGTTCTGTTTCCGTAAATCCGACCCCAGCAGATGCACATCCTCAGCGGCGAACCCGGCATCCAGAAACCGCTTCCGCATGGCCACGGTCCCTGTAGTCACATTCCCCAGCGGCGTATCGGTGGTGTTGATTTCGATCAGTTCCTTGAAGATCGCAAGCGCCAGCGCGCGATCCTCCGCGGACGCTGTTGGCAGGGGACTTTGGGCAAAACCCGCAGGTTGGAGGCTGGCAGGAACAACAGAAAGGGGAAGCACAGATGCGGCCACAAATGCCGCCAAACGGTTTAGACGCATGTGCGCATTGTAAGGTGGGCAACGCCCAAACCGGAGCGGAAAATCCGGCGCTCCCGTTTGCGCCCCGCACAGAATCGATTTATCGTGGTCCTCGACAACATTCGAGGTTCAAAATGTCCTCCAGGTCTCTCGCCTTAGTTCTTCTTGCCATCCTCACTCTTACCGTCGCTGCTCAAATGCCCGACAGGCCCCTCACCCGGCCCCGCATCACCGGCATCTCCCATATTGCCGTCTACGCCTCTGACCCCGCGGCCACGGATCATTACTACCGCGAGATCCTCGGCGGAGTGAAGCAGCCCGACCCCGAGAACGCCAGGGGTGTCCGCTATGCCTTCAGTTCCACCCAGTTCGTTGAAGTCCTGCCATTGCCTGCCGACCAGGGCATCAACCGTCTTGACCACATTGCCTTTAGGACTGACGACGCCGAAATCCTTCGCCGCTTCCTCGGTTCCAAGGCGTGGAAGATACCCGGCCAGGTCGAGCGCGGCGCTGACGGCAGCCGCTGGTTCACCGTCAAGGATCCCGAAGGCAACAAAGTCCAGTTCGTTCAGTCCCCCGCCGAGCTCAAGCCTCTTGCGGCTCCCTCGGCAATCGGCCACCATATCATTCACGTCGGTATGCTGGTTCACAACCGCGCCGTCGAGGATACCTTCTATCGCGACCTGCTTGGCTTCAAGCCCTATTGGTTTGGCGGCATGGTCGAGGGCCGCACCGACTGGGTGAGCCAACAGACTCCCGATGGCCACGACTGGCTCGAATACATGCTCACCCACGGAAGCACGCCGCTCTCGGCCAGCGTCGGCATTCCGGCCGACATGTCGCAGCACGATCTGGGCGTCCTCGACCACTTCTCCATCGGCGAAGACTCCGTTCCTCAGGCCTACAAGGTACTGGCGGACGGCAACCGCCTCGACGGCAAGCACGACGAAGCACCGAAAATCGGCAAAGACGGCAAGTACCAGTTCAACCTCTACGATCCTGATGGCATCCGTGCAGAGTTGATGAACTTCCACGCCACTGATAAACCCTGCTGCTCCTCCTTCACCGCCGACGACCCGGCAGAGTAAAGGTGCTAGCCGAGCAGTTGCGAATGCTCTACTGCATGCGGCGAAATGTCACCGCCGCGAGTGAGGGGGCTCAAGTACCTACTTTTATGAAATTCCTGAACACTGCCATTGCTTGCTTGATGCTCTTGGGATGCCAAGCGTCATATGCGAAGCCTGCGGCTAGAGTTGTCGATTTTGATCATCTCTTGGAAGCCCCGGAGAGCTTTTACGGGAAGCTAGTTCGTGTCCACGGATTTCTGCTCGTATCATTAACACGCGACGTCGGGATAACCGCGCTTTGTGCAAATGAGAACGAAGCGAGGAATTTTTCCACGTCGCATCGCTGTGTTTTGGTCATCTTCAGTCGCTCTCAGATCGAGAAGGTCAGAAAAATCGAGAGTGGACCGGTTGAGATCACAGCACGGTTCATATTTCAACCAGCTGGGAGAGGTCGAAAAATCCAGGGATTGACGGAAATTCAAGTACTTGAGGAACTTCCAGAGCAGCACGGCGCGCCCTAGCTGCGGCCATATTTGTGTCGAGTCTAATGGCAATCGGACCCTGCCGATGGCGGAGAATCGCGATCGAATCACCTGCGATCCGTAAATTGTTATTCGATCAACGCGCGCCTCCAACCAAGATACAGCTGGCGAGCTACGCGACGCCAACGCTTCCCTTCGCGCTAGAATTTACCTATGCTCGCAGCCCTAGCCCCCTCAGTCTTAAGCAAATACGAGCCCGTCATCGGCCTCGAGGTCCACGTCCAGCTCCTCACCGCGACCAAGGCCTTCTGCGGCTGCGCCAACCACTTCGGCTCGGCTCCCAATACCAACGTCTGCCCCGTCTGCCTCGGCTTGCCCGGCGCGCTCCCCGTCCTCAACTCCAAGGCCGTCGAGTTCGCGACCCTCGCCTCGCTGGCCATCAACTGCGAAGTCCGCGAACGTTCCATCTTCGCCCGCAAAAACTACTTCTATCCCGACCTGCCCAAGGGCTACCAGATCTCCCAGTACGACAAGCCTCTCGCCGAACACGGCTTCATCGAAGTCCCCACAGCAGACGGCCAAACAAAGCGAATCGGCATCACTCGCCTGCACATGGAAGAAGACGCCGGCAAAAGCATTCACGACGGCTTCCCTGACTCAGCGACTCGCACGTATCTCGACCTCAACCGCTGCGGAACACCGCTCGTCGAAATCGTCTCCGAGCCCGATATCCGCACGCCTGACGAAGCTTTCGAATACCTCACACGTCTCAAAGAAATCCTTCTCTTCACCGCGGTCTCCGATTGCAACATGGAAGAAGGTTCGCTCCGCTGTGATGCCAACGTCAGCGTTCGCCTCAAAGGTGCTCCCCAATTTGGCACCAAGGTCGAAGTCAAAAACGTCAACAGCTTCCGCTTTGTCCGCGCCGCCCTGGAATACGAAATCGAACGCCAGATTGAAGCCATCGAGTCCGATAGCCGTGTCATCCAGGAAAGCCGCCTATGGAACGCCGCCGAAGGCCGCACCTACTCCATGCGCTCCAAGGAGCAGGCCCACGACTACCGCTATTTCCCCGAGCCCGACCTTCCACCCGTGATCGTTTCTCCCGGCTTCCTCTCCGAAGCGCGGAAAAAACTCCCTGAGCTCCCCGAAGCCCGTCGCGCCCGCATGATCGCTGAGTACGAGATCAACCCAAAGGACGCGTTCACGCTCACAGCCTCGCGCGAGTTCGCCGACCGCTTTGAAGCCGCCGCCCGCACCGCCCGCAATCCCCGCCGAGTCGCCAACCTGCTTCTCAGCGAAATCGGCGGTCGCCTCAAGGCGCTCGACCTGGAACAGGAGCAATCTCCCGTCTCCATGGCCGGAATCGTCATGGCCGCCGACCTGCTCGACGAGGGCAAGATCAGTTCCAAGCAACTGAAGCAGTTATTCGACCTGTGTTTTGAAAATGGAGAAGACTTCCCTGCCGTTTACGACCGGGAGAAGCCTCAGCAGATCACCGATGCCTCTGCCATTGAAGCTTTGATCGATGAGGTGATTGCCGCCAACCCGAGGCAAGTTGAGCAGTATCGAGCCGGTAAGAAAACCATGGCCGGTTTTTTTGTTGGCCAGGTGATGAAAGCCAGTAAGGGCCAAGCCAATCCAGCGCTGCTCAACGAGCTTGTCACCAAGAAGCTTGAAAGCTGAGGCGAACCAGAAGGTGAAGGCCAGCCTACTTCACCTTCAGCTCGGCCACAAAATCCTTGCGCGTATCCCACGAACTCACGGTTTTGACGGCGCTCTTCTTCCCATCCTTTTCCGCCCAGAGTTCGTGGTCTTCAGCCATATTCACCTGTGTAAAGCGGTACTTGCCGTCGGAGTCTGAGGTATAGCTGCGGATATTCCTGCTCTTCAGGTCCTTCAGAAAAACTGTAGCTCCAGCCAGTGGGGCAGAGTCTCCGTTCACAACGAACCCCTCAACCACCCGCATACCCAGATTCTGAGCCCGCGCCATGGGCGGTTCCATTTCTCCGCCCAACCATCCCACCGGAACCATCCCGGCTGCCAGCACCGCAAAAACAAGTACGGCAACCGTACCTCCGCGACTAAATCTCACTCTTCCTCCTCTTCTTCTTCAAACGGTTCATCGTCTTCATCCAGCTCGCCGTCTACCCGCGCCAGTTCCAGCGGTTCTACGCCGACGACTTCGTACTCCGTTCCACATTCCTCGCAGGCGATCACGTCGCCTTCTTCGACTTCGTCCAATTCAACGTTTAGATCATTCTCGCATTCAGAGCAGTTGGGCATGGCTTAATCCTCGCTTTTCGAGCAATTCACAATAGAAAGATGACGGTGACTCACGGTGCGACATCGCTATTCTTGGGGAAAAACCGGCCTCCGGTCAAGAGGCACAACTCCCGCCCGCAACCGATGACCCCAACAATGGAGAATACCCTATCCATATCCTTCAAACCATGCATCTTCGCACCTAAGTAACACCAGAAAACTCCAGCCGCAAAATCACGGTGGATTAGACTGTCTGCAACTATGGACGCAGCCAAAACTCGTCATGGATAGTCTGTCTGTCATCGCCTTCCCACCATTGCCCGTCAGGAGGCCTCGATGCGCTCGTTCGGTCTGATGCTCTTCGCCCTCGCCCCGTCCCTCATCTCTCAGCAGCAACCCGTAACTCCTGCCGCGCCGCCCTCCGTAGGCCAGGTCACCGGTCGCGTCTTCTGCGGAGATACCGACCAGCCTGCCCGTTTTGCCTCGGTTCAACTTATCGGCGATCATCCGTCCGCTCCCGCAGTATTCGATACCGAAGCCCTCACAAAGGACCCCGACTTCGAGAAAACATTTGCCAAGGCCATGACCGCTGTCATGAAAGGCGGAAACTCCAGCCTTTCCGCACTCACCGCGCTCGACGGTGCATTCTCGCTCGACAAAGTTCCACCGGGAACCTATTGGATCGTCGCCCAGCTCGCCGGCTATCTCTCCCCACTCAGCCAGCTCTCTCCAATGGAACGCGCCAAGGCGGGAGACGACGCATTGAAGGCCGTCCAATCTTCTGCGGAAAAGATCGTCGTCCAGCCCAACCAGTCCGCCCACGTCGATCTCCGCATTGAGCGTGGCGCCTCCATCAGCGGCATCGTCCGCTATGACGACGGCAGCCCGGCTCCGGGTGTCAGTCCCTTGTTGATGAAACTCGATAAGGACGGCAAGTGGAAGGATCTCGGCGTGGTCTCCGCACTCCCTGCCAACACGGATGATCGCGGTCACTATCGTCTTTACGGCTTGTTGCCAGGAAAATATGCAGTCAAGGCTGCGCTGCCTACCATCCAAACCGCTACTGGCCTAGGCGCGTTGCCTTCGATTCATTCCAACATGGGGGACATGCTCATGGTGTATTCCGGTGGTGCGCTCCATGAAAAAGACATCAAGCCCATCGAGGTCGGTCCCGGTGAAGAGGTCGATGGCGTCGATGTCATCTTCCCCATCGATGACCTTCACACCATTGCAGGCACCGTCGTAGCCAAATTTGATCAGCACCCTGTCAACGCTGGCTGGATCGCGCTTGAAGACGCCGGTACCAAAGAGCACATCCGCGGCACCGCCATCGACCAGGATGGCAGCTTTCATCTCAATTACATCGTCGATGGCCAATACATCCTCAAGGTTGACGGCGCAGCGGACACTGAGAAATCTCCCGATGCTGCTTCCGCCGGTATCTTCGCCCAGCTCGCGCACGGCAAGACCATCAAGTCCTACGGCTCGGCAGAATTGCCCATCGCCGTGAAGAGCGACTCAACCAGCCTCCTCCTCCAGGTTCCTGACCTCGTCGCGCCTAAAACAGCCCCGGGACAGGTACCAACTTCTTCAGCGGTTTTACCAGTGCCGTAGCTCTCGCAAGCGCATCCCGATGCTCGCCTCAGTCTCACCACTGCGCCCAATCGCCGCGCAGAAGGACCCACGCAGCCAGCAGAAGGTTGCTGGTTGCATGAGCGATAACGGCATCGCCAATACGTCCTCGCCACTTCAGCACCATGGCATACGCCAAGCCTGCAAGAATGCCAACTATCCAGTCATGGCCGTGGAGCGCCCCGAAGAGTACGGATGACACACAAATGGAGAGAATCGTCAGGTTGGAGAACGGAACTGTGTCAAACTCCCGATTCATCACTCGCCGTGCCAGGTAGCCGCGAAATGCGAGCTCTTCGGCAATCGGCACAGTCACCGCTGCCGCAGCCACCCGAAATGCGATCCACGTCCAACGGCTCACAGGTGGAAGCGCGGCCAGTGCGCCACCCAATTGACTTCCTGCGGAGTCCTTGGTCCACCATGACGCAGCAATCCAAATTGCAAAGACCCCTGCGCCGGTCAGAGGCGCAGCCCAGCCGAATCGCCAATTCAGCTTCTTCAATCCAACCCTGAAATGCCAGATGGCGACGGCTGCCGCGACGAAGCGCAAAGGGTAGAGCCACTCGAAGTACCCTGAGGCCGCCTTTGAAACAAACGACGCCCCAAGAATCGCAAGAAACGGGACCAGAAATGTGCCGGTCGCGGGCGACTCTCCCGCCTTTTGAACTGACTCGTCTGTAACTCCAGATTCAATTCCAACTCCAACCGGATCAGAAACGCTCGTCGGACCGGAGACAGCAGAGGGAAGCCGTCGCACCCAGGGAAGCTTTCGAGTCGCTATCGAAAAAGCTAATGCAACAACGGTGAAGCCAATCCAGCCGGCCTGGGAGTGGAAGCCTACCATCGCCACATCCGGAGCGCCTGCGTTACCTATCAGGATCAGCGCAGAGATTCGCACAATATTCAGGCCCCAAACACACGCGAGCGCTGCGGGAACCAGAAGAAGTGCCTGCGGGAAACGGCTTTCCTTCCGAAAATAGGTGAGCCAGACCGTGGTGAATACCAGGACCAGTCCAAGCCCCTCCATCCCGGAACACTCTTTGGCGATCACGACCTGGAATCGGTTCGTCCCAATCACAAACGTTGCAGGATCGACGACTGCGCCTGGCAAAAGAGCCTTCAGCACCAACCGCACTGCATAGAACGTCGTCGTCTGCAAGAAACCGCCGACTCCGGTGGTTGATGCATCCCAGAATGATTGAAATGGATAGCGCAGGCACGCTGCAATTGCACCGGACAATGTGGCAAAGAGCCACAAGGGGCTCGTACCGCGAATGGTTGAAATCCATTTTTGCGGAGGAAGGCAGGCCAGGGCCAGCAGCACAACCCCAAGCGATAGCTCCGCGCGCAATGCGAGCTCTCCAGCCGTGGAGTTTACGAAAGGTGCGAGTCCGTGCAGCGCCGCCAGGTTCTCAATGCAACCCGCAGCAATGCAGAGGAGATGGCCGCCAAAGAGCCACCCGCTGAATGGTATTTCTTCTCGATACAGCTTGAGCCGGGAATAGCCGAGACCTGCGAAGACGGCAAAAGAAACGAAGGCAAATGATGCCACCGGTCCGAACAGAGAAACCGAATGCGGAATGCTGGAAACCGACAAGGAGTCAATTGCCAATACCGCCGCGAACAGATAGAGACGCCCGAGAAGATAGCGAGGGACCAGCAATGAGATTCCTGACTGGGAAATCTTACCCCCAGTCAAGACACGATTGACGAATGTGTTCAGTATTTCCTCCGGCTACTTGCGGCTTCGCGCGCGCAGAACCGTAAGAGTCCCACCAAGAAGCGAGAGCCCGGAGATGGCCAGACTCGGGTCAACTTCCGGAGCTGTCTTGTGCGCAGGAGGGGTTGGTGGCGGAGATGGAGGGGGTGGCGACGGTCCAAATGTGGCAAAGGCCGCCACGCTTCCCCCTAGTGTGAGAACCAAGGTCAATATCCGGCGCTTGAAAATGTGTTTCAAGTTTTCCGTCTCCGTTCTATTCGGTCCCGGCAACTCTCAACAAATGCTCGGGCTGCATACCACTCGAACCATCAACCCAGTTGAGTGGAATATGGTTCCTCAAAAACTGCTGTGTGATGCCGATGAACGTGTTTTCCTTGATGCGGAGACGGTTAGAACCTGTTGTGATTATTTGCGGCGCCGTGAACGTGTGACTGTGAGGGCACCGGCAAGGAGCGAAATTCCTGCGACCGCCAGACTTGGATCGACTTCAGGAGCGGTCTTCGGTTTCGGCGGTGGTGGAGGCGGTGGGGGTGGGGGTGGCACTATGCAGAACAGATCCCACCACGGGCAACTGGCATGAGCTGCGGTACTCGACCCCAACGCCAGCGCCGTTGACAAAATTACGCACTTGAAGAATTTTTTCATTTTACTGATCTCTCTCGCAGTTATGAGCATTGACCGCGGTTGCGGGAACCAAAGACGTTTTACTTCAGATTGGCAGCATTAACTCCGGATGCCTTCTTCAATTTCCAGTCAATTACTCGGATTCAGGCTCCGGTAACAGTTGTCAAGCCCCGGTGAGCGAAGTCTGGTTCAGACGGTTCTTGCCGGTTGAGTTGACTAAGTAGCAGGTACCGGAGAACCCGCCGACTTGTGCCATACAAGGCGTTTCGACAATAACTTCCCCTCTCGTCAACAAGATTAAATATTGTTGACGAACACTAATTGCAGATTTGCTCGTACTATTTCCGGTTCCGAGTCCGCATAACCGCCAGCGTTCCAGCAAGGAGAGAAATCCCCGCAACGGCCAAACTTGGATCGACCTCCGGAGCCGTGTTCTTGTTGCAATCAGATGGAGTCGCAGCAGAAGCAACATCAGAAGTCACGCAAGGATCTGCGTGAGCTGCCATGCTTGCCCCAATCACGAACATAAGTAGCACGAATCCGTGTTTTGTGACGTTTCTCATCTCTGTTTTTCCTCCGTCGTTTTTTTAGAAGATTCTTCCAACTGCGAGAAGCTCTACCGAATAACTCAGATAACTTGACCCAGGTCCGCAGGCCGCCAAAGTTCCCAGATCGATACCTTGTAGTCAATCGTTCCATTTCGACTCAGAGCCTCAGAACGATCCCTGTATCGGCGGTTCTTGCTGGTTGAGCTGGCTATGCTGGGGAAATCCGGATGACTTACCGATTTGTGAACAGCGATTGGGGAAATGGAAGTCGACCTGGACGAGACTTGGTCCAATTCCTGAAAGCGGGAAATAGCTCCCGATAGGTACCTGCCCTATTCCTTTTGAGAGTACAGGACTGTACTGATTACAGCCGGAGTATTCGGTAATCTGGGTCACATTCAATTAGTAACCAAAAGTGCTGATTTCAATAGTCCCATCCATAGCGTTTATGGGGCTCGATCCCCCTACCCGCTTCCCTTCCCCATGACACTCGCCCCATTCAGCGTTTAACCTGTTGTCTGAGATGCCTAGATCCAGCGCCAGTTCGATCTCCTTCCCTGCCTTCCGCGGCGCAACTCGACGCCTCGTCCTCCTCAACGTCTTCGCCTATTTCGCGTTGCTGCTAACAGGGGTCCTCACCCAGGCTGGGGCGGTCTGGATGGTCGACCACGTTGCCTTCTCGCCCAGCTCCTTTGTCCATGGCGCCGTGTGGCAGCCCATCACCTACAGCTTCGTCCATTCAGGAATCATCGGAACCGCTCTCGAGCTGGTCTCGCTCTGGTTCATGCTCGGGTTTCTTGAGCAGATGCACAGCCCGAGCTGGTGCACAGGCCTCTACGCCGCGTCCGTTCTCGGCACCGCGGTGGCCGCCCTCGCCATCTATGCTGCCGGAAGTTTCTTCGGGTTCTCGCTTCCCGAGATACCTCTGTATGGCTGCTTCGGGGGCATCTTCGGCCTGCTCATCGCCATCGGCGTTCTCTACGGTGAAATGGAGTTCCTGCTCCTTCTCACCTTCCCCATCAAGGCACGCTACATGGCCGCCATCTATGCCCTCATCGCCATCGCCATGCTCTTTGGCCCGTTGGGAATGTATGCCTTCGCCCAGCTCGGAGGCGCGCTCGTCGGTGTGCTTTACATTCGCCTCGCACCGCGCCGCGGCGTGTCCTTCGCCTTCAGTGAGCAGTGGTACGGCCTCCGTAATCGCTACTACCGGTGGAAGCGCCGTCGAGCCGCCCGCAAATTCGAGGTCTACATGCGTTCCCAGGGACGCACAGTACGCTTCGATGGCAAAGGCAAGCAAATCGACGAAGACCCCGACGACAAGAAGCGCTGGAACTGATTTGCGGCTTTGAATTGTAGCCGTCCAGATCACGGCCCTCAGTTCTATGGGTAAGGCGTTACAATCCTCTCTGGAATGTCCACCAAAATTGCCTTTCTCTTTCCAGGTCAGGGTTCCCAGTCAGTAGGCATGGGCCGCGCCCTCGCAGACAGCTTTCCCATCGCTGCTCAGACCTTCGCCGAAGCCGATGAAGCCCTGGGCTTCCCACTTTCCAAGATCATCTTCGAAGGCCCCGAAGAAGACCTGAAGCTCACTGAAAACACCCAGCCGGCCATCCTCACCGTAAGCGTCGCCGCTTGGCGCGTACTGGCTAAGCATGGCGCTCATCCGGCTCTTGCCGCCGGTCACTCCCTCGGCGAGTGGTCGGCTCACGTAAGCGCTGGAACCCTCAGCTTCCCAGACGCCGTCCGTGCCGTCAAAGCTCGCGGCCGCGCTATGCAGTTGGCCGTGCCCGCTGGCCAGGGCGCCATGGCCGCCATCCTCTCTTTGGACGCGGCCCAGGTAGCCGAGGCCTGTCGCGAAGCAGAAGCTGAGACTGGCCAGCCCGTAGCCGCCGCCAATCTCAACTCGCCCAGCCAGACGGTCATTTCCGGCAGTCTAGCGGCCGTCGAAAGAGCTTCCGCCCTCGCCAAGGCAAAAGGCGCGCGGCGCGCTGTAATGCTCCCCGTCAGCGCGCCCTTCCACTGCGTCCTCATGCAGCCAGCACAGGAAGAAGTTGCGCGCGTCCTCGCCGCCCTCACCCTCGCCGATCCCACCATCCCCGTCGCCGCCAACGTAACCGGCGGCCTTGTCACCACAGCAGAAGCAACGCGCGACGCCCTCATCCGCCAGGTCACCGGCGCAGTCCGCTGGGTCGATTGCATGCAGTCGCTCGTGGCCGCTGGCGCCAATCTATTTATCGAAGTCGGCCCCAGCAAAGTCCTCTGCGGGCTGCTTAAGCAAATCGACCCTGCCCAGAAATCCTTCAACGTTGAGGACCCCGCCAGCCTTGAAGCCGCTCTGGCTGCGCTTACAAGCCTCGAACTTCCCTCTTAGGTGGAATTCTGCTGCACAAACTGAAGGGCTCCATCCTCATCACCTTACGGAGATGAGGATGGAGCCCAGAATATCGTCAATAGCTAACTCCGCTAACACCGAGCCACTGCTCTAACTCGCGCGCAGCGCGGCCGAACTGGCTGATTCGCTGACTTGCTAACTCGCTGACTAGCTGCCTTTACGGCCCCAGATACAACTCCACCCCCGGCGGCGAGAAATTCAGCTGATGCGTCTTCGGGTCGTAGTCAATATTCAGCGCCCCGCTTTTCCGCCCGTTGATCAGAATCGCCATCAGCAGCACATTCCCATACATCCGCGCCGCCACAATCTTGTGTGTCTGAATATTTCCGTACTCGTTATCCGGGCTGGTCGAGCTCCAGTCCCCCTGGAATCGTGAAAACGGATACGCTCCATTTAGGTTCGGATGTTGCTGCCAATTCTTGTCATGGATCCAGATCCCGTACGCTTTTGGCAGATCGTTCTTTTCCACCGCTGTGAGAAATTCATTCGCTGCTGCCCGCCCCATCAAGTGATGGTTCCAGTTCCAAGGCCAGTCAATCGGCCGTCCGGCCACCAGCCACCAGATCACAATCAACAGAAACAGTCCACCCGAAGAGCCGTACAGAATCACCCGTCTGCGTTGATCACGAACTTCGTCAAACTTCGGAGCATCCATCAAGGTCATCGAACATTTTCCTCGAATCCAGAATACGGCAACGAACCAGTGATCCGCGGCGAGTTGTCATTGATCAATGCCTGAAGCCAACGCCGGCCTGGCCCACTCTCTCTTTAGACACCCCGATACGCCCAACAGTTCCCGGCGACCATTTCCGCGTCTCCCCTCACGTTGACCAACTCACCACATATAGCTCTACTTTCTTCCCGCAGCCTCCACTGAGTAAGTCGGGTCGGCGCCTTTCCAAACCACATCGGCAGTGGGCCCATAGGTTGAAGGCACATCCCGGCCCAGCAGCCGCAAATAAACGGTGAGCTGCGTGCGATGGTGCGCCGTGTGCAGCACCCGCCGCCAGAATATCCAGATGCGCTGCCGTTGAACATCGAAGAAGGGCACCCCCGTCATCCACCAGGGCGCGTTTTGCTGCGCAAAGAACGAAAGGCGCGCCTTGGCCAACTCCACAAATCGCTCAGAAGCGGTCTCCACCGTGAGTTCAGCCGGCAATACCTGTTCTGGTGCCGGCTCCGGGGTCCCTAGAAATTCTCCAAAGAAACGGCGCTCGGAGAGCAGCTGATGCTTCAAAACCTCCTTCACGCTGCTCGATCGCGGATGAGGTTTGAAATCAAGATCGGCATCGTGAAGCCCACGCCACGTAGAGATCACCTTGTTCGACTCGCTGACATACGTGTCCAGCAGATACTGAAATTGCTCGTCAGTGGCGCGCGGAATCTCTGCATCGGGAATGGCCGTATACGCATAATTCATGGCGACGATTCCTCCGCGCACGTCGTGTCTTTGGTCCCGGTCTCCGTGCTATACCCTCAGTCTTCCCTGCTATAAGAAGTCCGTTCCTTCTCCGCGTGCCGTTCCCTGCCCAACTCAATCAGTCGCGTCAGCAATTCGCTATAGGGCACCCCCGTTGCCTCCCAAAGTTTCGGATACATGCTGATCTGCGTGAACCCCGGCATCGTGTTTACCTCGTTGAGATAGATGCGCCGTTTCCCATCCGGCTCCATCAAAAAGTCCACGCGCGCAAGGCCCGACAGGTCGCACGCCTTGAACGCCGCCACCGCCATCTCGCGAATCTGCTTCGTCTCAGCCTTGCTCAGGTCGGCTGGAATCACCGGCACCGATCCCTCCGACAAATACTTCGCTTCGTAGTCGTAGAATTCCTTGCCCGGAATGATCTCGCCCACCACGCTGGCCTTGGGGTCATCGTTGCCCAGCACCGCAACTTCCAGTTCCCGCGCTTTGGCCGCTTGGCCGCCGCGGCTGGCCTTGCCACCCACCCCTTGCTCCACAATCAGTTTGCGGTCATACTTGGATGCGAGCGTGAGTGCCGGTCCCAGTTCCTTCCGGTCATGCGCCTTGCTGATCCCCACGGACGACCCAAGGTTCGCCGGTTTCACAAACACCGGATACTTCAGCGCCGCCTCGACACGCGCAACCGCTTTGCGCGGCTGCTTCTCCCATTCGGCCCGGAGCAAAGTAATGTGCTTCACCATCGGCAGCCGTGCCTCGGCGAACAGCCGCTTCATCACGTCCTTGTCCATCCCCGCCGCCGACCCCAACACCCCGGAGCCGACATACGCAATCCCCGCCAGCTCAAACAGTCCCTGGATCGTTCCATCCTCGCCAAACGTCCCATGCAGCACTGGAAACACCACGTCCAGGTTCGCCGAGGCAGGCCGGACGTTTCCAGCAGTCAGCGAAGCGCGGCTCTCAGCAGGCTCCGGCGCCAGCAGTGTAGGAATCCCTTCCTGCAGTAGCTTGGCTCCCGGCGTAGCCTTCGGATCTCCCGCACGCAGCCGCCGCGCGACATCGCTGTTGTCGCCCTCCAGCAGGTGATTTGCATCTCCAGCGGCCAGCCAGTGACCGTCTTTTGTAATTCCAATCGGCACCACATCGAACTTCTTCCGATCGATCGCCTTTAACACAGAAGCAGCCGACAGCAGCGAAACCTCATGCTCCCCGCTCCGCCCCCCAAACAAAACCCCAACCCGCAGTTTTTTCGACATTTCGGTAAAATCGCCTCATCAGACTTTAGAGAGTCAGCACTGTTCAGTGTAAAGCTGGAGGCCGGTCGAAGAGTATCGACTCGGTTCAACGTCAGGCATCCCATCGGCTCCCCGATATGCTTTACAACCAATACAGAAAGTCATGGCCGATCAATGGACCTGGAATTTCGACTACAAGTGATGTGGGGTGGAGCAAACGTCTTCAGTGTTCGGTTCTCCGCGTGGAACGGGGAATTCGGAGGCTCAACGGACATTCTCGTTCCTAAAGGGAGCCTCTCGGATGCAGCTGCGAAATTGGAGGGCTTTCCGCGCCATCCGTCAGATAGCCGAGAAATAGTGTTTGGCCCGTTCAACGACGGGTCGCAAGGAGAAACCGTTAGCGTCCGCTTTTTCTGCAAAGACAGCGCTGGTCACGCAATGATACGAGTAAACATTGAATCGGAGCCGGATGAAGCGGGTGTGACACAATCCGCACTACTTTCTGCTTCTGTTGAAGCGTCTGCAGTTGATTTGTTTGTCACCCAGTTGCGCGGGCTGGAAACATGGCAAAACTGCTCCGCAGTTCTCAGAATCAACCAGCGGGAACCCGTGATTGCAATCGGCACACATGAGACCTACAACTGGCTTTGTACGCGGGATCATGATCTTGACGACATACTACGCGACTGTCCACAAGCGGTGCTTGGCAAATACGTCGCCGTCACGTCGTGCGACAGCGGCCCGCTTGTGCTGAGCTACGACGAGAAAGCTTCCGGCTGGGAGGTACGGGACAACATCGCCTACAGCCCTGCTGTGGTCGACGTTGCGAAGCTGCCCCATGAGCTTTACGACGAGTGGTACGTCTCCCCTAGCCCAATGAACCTGGGACATCTTTCTCCCCAAGGCAAGAACATCTTTGAATCTCCGATCGGCGAGGGCGAGTTATTCACGTTCGTGAATTTCGGCGGGTTCGCCCTCCACCGAACCGAGGATCACCACCTCGCCGATCTGTTCTGGAAGCAACTGAATGTGGTCCGTCCCGAACTCTTTATTGCAGACGGAGACTTCCTGACGATTGCGTCTACAAACAGAGGCCTCTTCTCCGAGATTCTTGAAGCGTTTGGCGCTTGCCGCTAATCGTTCGAACCCATCACAGTATCTTCTTCCCAAACGCCGAGCATGCCAGCTCCACCGCCAGGTCCGCCGTCCGGTTATGCTCGTCGATCACTGGGTTCACCTCCACAATCTCAAAGCTCAGCAGCCGTCCGTGATCGGCAATGATCTCCATCGCCAGGTGCGCCTCCCGATACGTCGCCCCACCCCTTACCGGCGTTCCCACGCCCGGCGCATCCTCCGGGTCAATCCAGTCCATATCCAGCGACACATGGTACCCAGCCGTTCCGCGACCCGCCGCACGCAGAGCCTCCTCCATCACCGACCGCATTCCCCGCTCGTCAATGTCGCGCATGGTATACACCTCGGCAATACCTGCTCGGCGAATATTCTCCCGCTCCGCGGAATCGATATCCCGCACGCCGATCAGCACCGTGTTCTCCGCCGCAATCTTCGGCGAATAGCCAAGAATGTTTCCCAGCAGTTGCGGTCCCAGGCCCAGCAGCGCCGCCAGCGGCATTCCATGCACATTCCCAGACGGCGAAGTCTCCGGCGTATTGATATCCGAGTGCGCATCAATCCAGATCACGCCAATCTTCTCCGCCTTCCGCCGATAAAACTCCGCCACCCCCGATACGCTTCCAGCCGCCAGCGAGTGATCCCCTCCCAGCACCAGCGGCGTCATCCCCTCTTCCAGTGTCTTCACCACCGCCTCGGCGGTTCGCGTGCAGGTCTCCGCAATCTCCGTCAGGTAACGCGCTCTCTCGTCCCCGGACGCGCGCGTCTCCGCAATCTCCACCCGGATATTGCCTCCATCCGTCACCTGATGCCCAAGCGCTTCCAGTCGCGCCTCCAGTCCGGCCACCCGCATCGCCGACGGCCCCATATCCACCCCACGCCGGCTGGCGCCCATATCCAAAGGAACTCCAATCACGCGGATACGCCGCGTAGGCAGCGCCTGTGTTCCGCTGTGTGAAAACGAGGATGCATTTGCGAGATTCTCCACGTTCTCTTGCATTTTGGCCACTCCTCCTTCGACCACTCACCGTGGAACCTGGCCCACCCACTCAAACAAACGGCCGACAATCTCATTGCGAATCGTGATCCAATTCGGCCGGAAGTTACCAGGGCGGGTTCAACCCGTCCAAATTCGCTATTAGATCAGATTCACATGAGAGTAAGATTGTTAGGCATGAATTTCTAGCGCCTCCTGCTTCTCGTACGGCTGAGGAGAAAACTCATTGTCTCCGAGTGAAAAAATGGGCAACTTCAGCCGATAGAGAACGTCAGGTCACGAATGCTTCGTACCAACAAACCCCGATTACGCAGGATGACCAGGTCGATCACCGCGGCGGCGATCACCTTGTGGTGCGTCTCAATTGTGGCGAATGCGTCGCCAGAGCCCCTCAGGTCTCTCCTCGCAATCCATGCTCTCACCAACGCCGAAGCTGCCCATAGCCTTCCTGTCGAGTTTGAAGCCACGGTCAACTACTATCGAAACTACGAGAGGACGCTCTTTGTCCAGGACGGAGATGCCGGCATTTATGTCCAGTCACCCGTCGAGTATCCGATTGTTCCCGGCGATCGTATCCTCATCCGCGGCACAACGCAGGCGAGCTTCCGCCCCTTAATCAAAGATGCCTCCATCACTTTGCTCCACCGCGGCCCTCTACCCACGCCGAGCCCGGCAACCTTCGACGAACTCATCCGTGCCCAATTCGATTGCAGACTGGTTTCGATACATGCCAAGGTGCGCGCCGCCGACCTGACGTATAGCTCGAATGTGCGCAGCACGATCCTGCAGATGGTCACCGGCGGCGGCACCATTGATGCAGTTGTAGACAGCGACGACGCAAGTCGATTCCAGGACCTCTTGGACGCCGACATTGAAATCACTGGCGCAGTCTCCGGAAGATTCGACGGGAAAATGCAACAAACGGGGATTGAGCTTCACGTCTCCTCGTTCGACCAAATTAAAATTCTCAAGCCTGCCGTCAGCAGCCCATTGACTCTTCCCGTCACCCCGATGGATCGGATCCTCGATGGCTATCACGTACAGGTTCTTTCCCAGAGAATCAGGGTCCACGGAACCATCACTTACTATCAGCCCGGTTCGGCAATCGTTCTGCAGGACGGCTCCAAGAGCCTGTGGATCCAGACCCGCATGATCTCCCCACTGCAAATCGGCGACCAGGCGGATGTAACTGGTTTCCCCGGTCTCCACGACGGCTTTCTGACCCTCACCAACGGTGCAGTCCAAAGTACCAATGTGCGAGCCCCTATCACCCCGCAGCCGGCCACCTGGCATCAGCTGGCTTCCAGCGGTCACGTCTTCGACTTGGTCTCCATTGAAGGCCAGGTGGTCACCAACGTCAGAGAGGGAACCCAGGATGAGTATGTTCTGGTCTCCGACGGTCAGATGTTCTCCGCAATTTACCGTCACCCGCAGCCAGTCAGCCCAATTCGTGCTGTAGTCGATCCCATGAAGCAGATTCCGGTTGGAACCATAGTCCGTGTCACCGGCATTTGCATGCTCGACGATTCCAACCCGTTCAATGCGCAGGTTCCGTTCACCATCCTCATGCGCACGCTTGATGATGTCACCATCGTTGCCGAGCCTTCCTGGCTCAACACTCGAAACCTCATTCGCGTCGTGAGCCTGCTGTTAATCGTGGCAACAGCGGCGGTCTTTTGGGGCGTCACCCTCAATCGCAAAGTGCGTCGTCAGACTCATGCTCTGTCTGTCCGCATTGAAACCGAAGCCGCCATGGAGCGGCGAATGGCGCAACTCGAGCAGCGGCGCAGCCGGGTCCTCGAAGATATTAACGGATCGAGACCTCTCGCCGAGATTCTCGAATCGATTACCGAACTGGTTTCCTTCCGCCTGGACGGCGCATGCAGCTGGTGCGAGATCATCGATGGGGCTCGGCTGGGAAGCTATCCCTCCGCACCTGAAACTCTGCGCGTTGTAAGCGAACCGATTCCTGGGCGTTCTGGCGCATCCCTAGGCACGATCTTTGCTGGTTTCAATCTGGGCTCGACTCCGGTTGAAGCAGAATTAGAGGCACTCACTGTCGGCGCTCGTCTTGCCAGTCTGGCTATTGAGACCCGCCGCCTTTACTCCGATCTTCTTCACCGCTCACAATTCGACCTGCTCACTGATATTCACAACCGCTTCTCGCTCGAAAAGCACATCGAATCCCTGATTGAAGAGGCTCGCCGGAAAGCCGGGATCTTCGGCTTAATCTACATCGATCTTGACGAGTTCAAGCAGGTCAACGACATCTATGGCCACCGGGTTGGGGACTTATACCTTCAGGAAGTAGCCACGCGCATGAAGAGGCAGCTCCGCTCTCACGATATGTTGGCGCGCCTTGGTGGCGACGAGTTTGCAGCAGTGGTTTCAATCGTACGCAGCCGCGCAGGCATCGAGGAGATCGCCCTTCGCCTCGAGCGCTGCTTTGACGAATCCTTTTCTGTCGATGGATATACGCTGCGCGGCTCGGCCAGCGTTGGTCTCGCCCTTTATCCTGAGGACGGCCTTACCAGGGACAGCCTCATCAGCGCCTCTGACGCCGCAATGTATGTCGCAAAGCACACCAAGCGCCACTCCGCACCCACCCCGAAGGATCGCATCTGAGATATCTGTTCCGGCTTCTTTGCAGTCTTCCACCGACACGGTTCTCTCCGCCCAGCCATCATTTGATCCATCTGCTCAATTCGACACACACGCAGAGCTTTCCAGGGTATACGCTTTTCTATACGGCAAATTGATTGGTTTGGCGGTTTCTGCCGATAGTACAAATCGGAAGGAGTTGTTTCGCACCTGTGAGGCGAATTTCACAAAAGATGAAACTGATCGCCGCGGCACGCATTGCTTCTATCGCGGTGATCCCGCTCGCAGCCATGCTGGTGTGCACCCCGGCTCTCCGGGCGCAGTCGCCTGCCCCGCTTACGACCCTGCGCGCCATCCACGCCGTGACCAACGCCGAGGCAAGCCAGAAAATCCCCGTCTCCTTCGAAGCTACAGTCGGCTATGTGCGCTCGTATGAAAGGCTCCTGTTCGTACAGGATGACGGCGTCGCCATCTTCGTCCTGCTCCCGCCCGGCTCTCAATTTGCTCCCGGGGACCGCATCCTCATCAGCGGAACCTTGCTCGGGAGCTTCCGCCCGTTCGTACTGGGTGATCGTATAACCCTGCTCCATCACGGCCCACCGCCCAAGGCTCTGCCGTCCACGTTCGACGAGTTGATTCGCGCTCAGCGTGACTCTTTGCTGGTTAACCTGCATGCCTTTGTCCGCGCCGCCGACCTGATTGTGAGCGGTTCCCAGCAAAACCCTGTGCGTAGCGCACGTCTCCAGTTGGTCACCGACGGCGGCCACTTCGAGGCAAACTTGGATAGTGACGACACGGCTGCCCTCAATGGGCTCCTGGATGCCGAAGTCGAAATTACCGGTGTTGCCGCGGGAAAGTTCGACGACAAGATGCAGCAAACCGGCATCGTGCTCTACGTTTCCTCCCTGGTGAACATCAAGGTCCTCAAACGCTCAACCGCGAGCCCATGGTCGCTTCCAGTGACGCCCATGGACGAAGTTCTTGCCGTCTATCACGTAAACAACCTCACTCCCAGGGTTCGCGTTCATGGCACCATTACCTATTACCAACCAGGTTCAGCCATCGTGCTCCAGGATGGTTCCAAGAGTCTTTGGATAGCGACCCATACTCGCGAGCCATTGCGGATCGGCGACTTGGCAGACGCAACCGGCTTTCCAGAAGCACGTGACCGGCTCCTGACGCTGACCGACGGCCAAATCCAGGACAGCGGCATCCTCAAACCTATTACGCCGTTTCAGGCGAACTGGCACCAACTGGGTTATTGGAGCAGCAACTCGCCTGACGGCCACATGTACGATTTGGTCTCCATTGAAGGGCAGGTCGTGACAGAAGTCCGAGAGGCCTCCCAGGACGAGTATGTTCTGTCCTCCGACGGCCGCCTCCTCACCGCCATCTATCACCACCCGCCGGCGTCGGGCGCGGCCCCGCCCATGCGGGACATTCCACTGGGCTCGAGAATCCGAGTGGCCGGGATCTGCGTAATCGTCGATTCCACTACAAGCAACCCCGGCGAGGAAGCCCCCTTCAACATCCTGCTGCGCAACTTCGACGACATCACCATCGTTGCCAGCCCTCCTTTGCTTACAGTGAAGAATCTGATCATTCTCCTGGGCGCCCTGCTCGTCGCGTTCCTTGCCTTGGGCGTCAGGGCCTGGTTCATCGAGCACAGGGTCCGCCGCCAGACCTCCGCCATGGCATACATCGAGCGACGGCGCAGCCGCATCCTCGAAGACATCAACGGCTCACGCCCCCTGGCCGAAATCGTCGATCAGATCACAGAACTGGTCTCCTTCAGGCTGAAAGGTGCACCCTGCTGGTGCCAGATCGCGGGTGGAGCGCTATTGGGAAACCGTCCCAAGAACCTCAATGCCCTTCGCGTTGTGCGCTACGAGATTCCTGCTCGTTCCGGCCCCGCGCTAGGCGAGCTCTTTGCTGCCTTCGATCCCCTCACTAAACCCCGCGAACTCGAGTCCGAGGCCCTTTCCGCAGCCACCGAGCTCTCCGCTCTGGCCATCGAGACCCGGCGTCTCTACACCGATCTTCGCCGCCGTTCCGAGTTCGATCTGCTCACTGACATTCACAACCGCTTCTCCCTCGATAGAGCCCTTGACGCGCAGATCGAAGAATCCCATCAAGTGGCCGGCATCTTTGGACTCATCTACATCGATCTCGATGACTTCAAACGCATCAACGATCTCCACGGACACCACATCGGCGACATGTATCTGCAGGAAATGGCGCTGCGCATGAAACGTCAGCTCCGCCCCCACGACACGCTCGCCCGTCTCGGCGGCGATGAGTTTGCCGTCCTGGTTCCGGTCGTCCGCAGCCGCGCCGATGTGCAGGAGATCGCTCATCGCCTCGAACGCTGCTTCGATGAGCAGTATCCAGTCGAGGGCATCGTCCTCCATCCCGCCGCCAGCGTCGGCATCGCCCTCTATCCCGAAGACGCCACCACCAAAGACCGCCTCCTCATCACAGCCGATGCCGACATGTACAAGGCAAAAAATACCAAACGCGAAATCACGAAAATGCTGACCTCTGCCGCTCGCTCCCCACTCCGACCCTGAGTTCCGTATCTGGGTGGAAATTCTACTTTCATCTTCAGGCCGATTCCACGGCAAATCATAGCCCCACAAACGCTCCACATCTAACTGATTGGCGCAGACTTAAGGTTATTTCGCAGATTCTCAACCACCTTGTTCGTAGACAGATTCTGCGTTTCTTTGCCCGCTTCGGTGTACCTTGCGCCGTCTTTTGCCGATATCACCCTACGGCGGCAATTTCTGAATGCCAGTTTGGCCGGTTTTTTGATGAAGAAGTTGGTTCCAGCGTTCGCAATCGTTCTCGGATCGGCATTGGCAGCTTGGTCAGCTCCAACGGCACCTTTAACCTCGTTGCGCGCAATCCACGAACTTACAAATTCCGAAGCCTTGAAGGGGCTCTCAGTTGCCTTCCCTGCAACAGTTACCTTTTACGACAAGTTCAACTATTCTGGAAATCTCTTCGTCCAGGATGAAGGAACTGGCATCTACGTAGCAGTTCATGGGGATCTGAACCTGCTCCCCGGCGATCGCATCTTGGTTCGAGGCACAACGTGGGTTGACTTTCGCGTTGATGTGCGCAGCAGCGGTATCACTTTACTAGGCCATGGCGATCTGCCCAAACCCGTTCCCGCCTCCTATGATGAACTCATTCGTGCCAAGCACGACTGCGTGTGGGTCGTGGTGCATGGCCTCTCTCGCGCGGTCGACCGAGAACTGGGTGATTCGTACGATTTCACCCGCATACAGCTGCTCACCGACGGTAATTACATTGATCTGCTGGCTAGTGGCGGAGACAGCGCCTCTGTCAGCAATTTGCTCGATGCCGATGTTGAGGTATCTGGAGTTGCAGTGGCAATTACCGACGGAAAGAATCAGGCCACAGGAAGCCAGCTCTACTTGCCATCACTGGCCAATGTCAAGATACTTAAGCACGCCGGTGCCAATCCCTGGTCACTCCCTGTCACGCCCATGGGTGAAATCATCGGCAGCCACCATGTACGCGATCTAACTGACAGAGTTCGCGTTCACGGGACCATTACCTATTACGACCCAGGTGCGGCAATTGCACTTCAGGATGGTCCCAGGAGTCTGTGGATCTCAACACAAACCCGCATCCCCGTGCAGGTAGGTGATGTTGCGGATGCCCTCGGTTTCCCCGATGTGCGCGATGGTTTCTTAACGCTGACACACGCTGAAATCCAGGCCACTGGAATCCACGCGCCCGTCCCGCCCAAGCCGTCTGACTGGGACACACTTACATCCAGTACCCAGCTTTTCGACCTCGTCTCCATCGAGGGTCAGGTCGTTACTCAAGTCCAGGAGAGCTCCCAGGATGAGTATGTTGTGCGCACTCAGGACAAGCTCTTCACCGCAATCTTTCGCAACCCGGTTGGACCCGCGCCACCTCCCATGAAGCGGATACCGCTGGGTTCCAAAGTTCGTGTCACAGGTATCTGCACTCTCTCAGACTCCAATCCATTCAACGGAAAGGTCCCGTTTAATATTCTGCTGCGCAACTTCGATGACATCGCCGTCATTGCCAAGCCGTCTCTGCTGACAGTGGACAATCTGATTCTTCTGGTCGGCTTCCTGGTCATTGGAATGATGGCCCTCGGCGCCAGAGCCTGGTTCATCGAGCACAGGGTCCGCCAGCAGACCTCCGCACTTGCCTACATCGAGCGCCGTCGTGGCGGAATCCTTGAGGACATAAACGGCTCCCGCCCTCTCGTCGAGATCATCGATCAGATCACTGAGCTGGTCTCCTTCAAACTGAAAGGCGCGCCCTGCTGGTGCCAGATCGCAGGCGGAGCGCTACTGGGAAACCGCCCCAAAAACCTCAATGCCCTGCGCATTGTCCCCCACGACATTCCCGCTCCTTCCGGTCCTTCGCTCGGCGAGCTCTACGCCGCCTTCGATCCCCTCACCAAACCCCGCGATATCGAGACCGAGTCCCTCGCCATGGCCGCTGGATTGGCCATGTGGGCCATCGAGACCCGCCGCCTCTACACCGATCTCCGCCGCCGCTCTGAGTTCGATCTGCTCACTGACATCCATAATCGCTTCTCGCTCGACAATGCGCTGGAAGCGCAGATCGATGAGGCACATCAGAATGCCTCCATTTTTGGACTCGTCTATATTGATCTCGACCATTTCAAGCAGGTCAACGATCTCTACGGGCACCACGTCGGAGATCTGTATCTGCAGGAGGTCGCTATCCGAATGAAGCGCCAACTTCGCGGACATGATGTTCCGGCTCGCTTGGGCGGCGATGAATTTGCCGTTTTGGTGAGGGTCGTCCGCAGCCGCGCCGATGTTCAGGAGGTCGCTCGTCGCCTCGAGCGCTGCTTTGACGAGCCCTATCCCGTCGAAGGCGTTATCCTTTATCCCGCCGCCAGCGTCGGCATCGCCCTCTACCCCGAAGATGCCACAACCAAAGACGGCCTCCTCAGCATTGCCGACGCCGCCATGTATAAGGCAAAGAACACCAAACGCCAAATAGCGAAATGCGAGCCTGCTGATACACTCCCGATCCTGCCCCCAATATCGTCGAAGAATGCATGATCCTGACTGCAGGTGAAGTATCCAAGGAGCCGGAATCTTTGCCACCTCTCTTTCTGAAGAGAATTTGGCCGCATCTTCGTCTTGGCATGAATTATTTTGCCAATAATGCCGATAGCAACTCTAAGAGACCAGAGAACTCACTATGACTCCGCCTGGATTCGTCCCGATGAAGAATTCGGTCGCTGCTATCGTGATTGCTTTAGGATGCGCCACCAGTGCATGGTCGGCCGCGCCTCCTGCGCTCACCAGCCTGCGCGCCATCCGGGCCCTCAGCAACGCGGATGCTGCTAAGGAATTGCCCGTCGCCTTTGAAGCGACAGTCACCTATTTCAACGGATATCAACACACACTGTTTGTGCAGGACGGCGAGCAGGCCGTTTTTGTATGGTGCGCGACGGATGCCGAGTTGCTCTCCGGCGATCACGTCCTGATCCGCGGAACTATCGAGCCGAGCTTTCGCGCCATTGTGCGGAGCGATAGCATCACCCGACTATCGCACGGCGCCATACCAAAACCCGTGCCTGCAACTTTCGATGAGTTGAACCACTCCGAGTACGACTCGATGCTCGTTAGCACGCGAGGTGTCGTTCGATCCGCTGACCGGGCGGGTAGCCGGGCATCTCCTCTTCGTTACATCATCCTCAAAGTTCTCACCGACGGAGGGTACATCGATGTAGAGGTAGATGGCGGCGATGACCGCACGATCGAAGACCTGTTGGATACCGAGATCGAAGCCACGGGAGTTGCTGGAGCAAAATTCGACGGCAAGATGGAGAGGACCGGGGTAGTGGTTCATGTTTCAAAACTTGCGGATATCCAGATATTGAAGCGTCCAAACGCAAGTCCATGGTCTCTCCCTGTTAGCCCTATGGAAGATGCTCTTGCCGCCTATCACGTGCAGGATTTGACGCAGAGGCTTCATGTCCAGGGAACCGTCACCTACTATCAGCCTGGTTCGTCGGTGGTATTGCAGAGCGGCACCAAAAGCATGTGGATCGCGACCTTGTCCCACAATCCCTTGAGCATCGGCAACCAGGCAGATGCGACCGGCTTCCCATTTATACGTTCCGGTTTTTTGATATTGAACCGCGGCGAGTTCCAGCAGAGCCCGGTCTATGCACCCGTCACCCCTCAACCAGCAACCTGGGAAGAACTCGCATCCAGCAAGCATCTGTTTAACCTGGTGTCTATTGAGGGACAGGTGGTCACGGCCATCCGTGAAGCTTCACAAGATGAATACGTTCTTGTCTCCGATGGCCACATGTTTTCCGCCATCTATCGCCATCCCGATATTGAAGGTAAGAATTCGCTCTCACCCATGAAAGAGGTACCGATCGGCTCACGGGTCCGCGTCATCGGTATCTGCTCACTGGAGGATTCCAACCCGTACATCGGACAGGTTCCGTTCAACATCCTCATGCGCAAGACTGACGATATCGCGGTAGTCGCACAACCCTCAATGCTCAATGTACGCAACCTGGTCCTCGTCATCGTCTTGCTGCTCATTATTGTGCTCGGTGTCGGCTCAAGGGCTTGGTTCATCGAGCACAGGGTGCGCCGTCAGACCTCTGCCCTGGCTTACCTCGAGCGCCGTCGCGGCAAGATCCTTGAGGACATAAACGGTTCCCGCCCGCTCGCCGAGATCGTCGAAGAAATTACTGAACTGGTCTCTTTCAAACTGAAGGGCGCCCCCTGTTGGTGCCAGATCTCCGGGGGCGCGCAACTGGGCAATCGACCCAAAAACCTAACCGGAATGCGCATAGTCCGGCAAGACCTTCCAGCCCGCTCCGGGCTACCGCTCGGCGAACTTTTCACCGCATTCGACTCCGCTTCCAAACCTCGCAACCTCGAACCCGAAGCCCTCTCCATGGCCACCAGTCTTGCCGCACTGGCCATCGAAACTCGCCGCCTCTACTCCGATCTACTGCGACGATCCGAATTCGACCTGCTCACCGACATCCATAACCGATTTTCGCTCGACAAGAGTCTCGACGCGCAAATTGAGCAAGGACGTCAGAACGCCAGTATCTTCGGTCTCATCTACATTGACCTCGACCACTTCAAGCAGGTCAACGATCTCTACGGTCATCACATCGGCGACCTATATCTGCAGGAGGTGTCGCTTCGAATGAAGCGCCAACTCCGCGGCCATGACGTGCTGGCCCGTCTTGGTGGCGATGAATTCGCCGTCCTCGTTACGGTCGTCCACAGTCGCGCCGATGTGCAGGAGATCGCTCGTCGCCTCGAACGCTGCTTCGACGAGCCCTATCCTGTAGAAGGCCTCATTCTCTATCCCGCTGCCAGTGTTGGCGTCGCCGTCTATCCCGAGGACGCCACCACCAAAGATGGCCTCCTCAACACTGCCGACGCCGCCATGTACAAGGCGAAAAACGCCAAACGCCAAATCGCTGAAATACTGACCAGCCTACAAAATTCTTAGCGTCCCTCCTGGAAACCGCTTGAACATAGAAGGCCCGGCTTGCGCCGGGCCCTCTATGTTCAACTGCATGCTCTGCACAATGATGCATTGGCGCGCGAGCGCCGGCTGCCCCACCGCAGGTGGCTATTCCGCTGCCATCTCCTCGGCCTCGCCTTCCTGCCGCATAAGTTCCAGCTCGCGTTCGGCCGCCTCGATCTCCGCGGTGACCTCCTGCTGCACGCGTGCCGCCGCTTCCTCCAGCTCCGGTGAGAGCTGCACGTTGCGGTAGTACTCCAGGCCCGTGCCCGCGGGAATCAACCGTCCCACAATCACGTTCTCCTTCAGCCCGCGCAGGTTATCGATAGCCCCGTTGATGCTGGCCTCGGTAAGTACGCGTGTCGTCTCCTGGAAGCTGGCAGCCGAGATAAAGCTATCAGTCGACAGCGACGCCTTCGTAATGCCCAGCAGCAGCGGACGTCCAATCGACGGACGGCCTCCCAATGCCAGTACCCGCTCGTTCTCTTCGCGGAACCGGAACCGGTCCACCTGCTGCTCCAGCAGGAAGTTGGTATCGCCCACTTCGTCGATTCGCACCCAGCGCAGCATCTGTCGCACAATCACCTCGATGTGCTTGTCGCTGATGGCCACGCCCTGCAACCGATAGACTTCCTGAATTTCGTTCACCAGGTAAGCTTGCAGCTCTTTCTCACCGAGCACCGCCAGAATGTCGTGCGGATTCAGCGGGCCATCCATCAGTGGATCGCCAGCCCTCAGCCGCTCGCCTTCCTGTACGTTTACGTGAATACCGCGCGGCACCGAGTACTCCTTCTCGTCGCCGTTATCCGCGGTCACGTAAATCTTGCGCTGCCCCTTTGACACTTCGCCGAACCGAACCACGCCATCGATCTCGCTGATGATCGCAGTCTCACGCGGCTTGCGTGCCTCAAACAATTCCACAACGCGCGGCAAACCGCCCGTGATGTCCTTGGTACGCGTGCTCTCCTTGGGAATCTTGGCCAGCACATCGCCCGGGCCCACATCCTCGCCATCCTGAATCATGAGATGAGCGCCGCGTGGCAGCAGGTAACGCTTGGTGCCCTTTGCATTCTTGACCACGAAGGCGGGCTGACGCTTTTCGTCCGGGGCATCCGCAACCACCCAACGCGACAGGCCGGTTACTTCATCCACTTCTTCGTTCAGCGTGATGCCTTCCTGCAGGTCCTTGAACTGCACCGTGCCGCCGATCTCAGTCAGAATCGCATATGTGTACGGATCCCACTCGGCCAGTAACTGGCCCAGTTTTACGTGCTCGCCGTCCTTCACCTTCATGCGCGCACCGTAAACTACCTGGTAGCGTTCCTTTTCGCGGCCACGGTCGTCAATTACCGCCAGCGAACCAGACCGGTTCATGGCCACCAGAGCTCCGTCTTTGCTTTCCACGTAGTTCAGATTAATGAAGCGCACAAAGCCGTTGTTCTTTGCGTCCAGTCGCGACTTGTCCTGTACACGGCTGGCCGTGCCACCCACGTGGAAGGTACGCATCGTCAACTGCGTTCCCGGCTCGCCAATCGACTGCGCCGCAATCACGCCGCAAGTCTCGCCGAGCTCTACCATGCGGCCGGACCCAAGGTTGCGTCCGTAGCACAGCGCGCACACGCCGCGCCGTGATTCGCACGTCAGCACCGAGCGAATCTTCACCTTCTCAACGCCTGCGCCCTGAATCGCCGATGCAATATCCTCGTCGATTCCCTGGTTGATATCCACCACCACGTTGCCGTCGTAGTCCTTGATACGTTCCAGCGATACACGCCCAATGATGCGGTCACGAAGCGGCTCGATAATCTCGCCCGACTCTACGATCGAACCCACGTAGATACCTTCCACCGTGCCGCAGTCGTACTCGGTCACAATTACATCCTGCGCCACGTCCACCAGGCGCCGCGTCAGGTAGCCGGAATCGGCAGTCTTCAGTGCCGTATCCGCCAATCCTTTACGCGCTCCGTGCGTCGAGATGAAGTATTCCAGCACTGTCAGTCCTTCGCGGAAGTTCGCCGTGATCGGTGTCTCAATGACTTCGCCCGAGGGCTTTGCCATCAATCCGCGCATACCGCTGAGCTGGCGAATCTGCTGCTTCGAACCACGAGCGCCGGAGTCGGCCATGATGTAAATAGGGTTCATCGCGCCTTCATCGTCCGCGCGCTTCATGTTCCCGAACATTTCATCGGCAACCTTATCGGTAACCGCCGACCACATCTGGATGACCTTGTTCGAACGCTCGCCATTGGTGATGGCGCCGTCCATGTACTGCTTCTGGACTTCGATCACCTTCTTGTCGGCATCATCGACGGTCGTGTACTTGCTGGCCGGGATAACCATGTCGTCGAGTCCGACAGACAGACCGGACCTCGTCGCGTAACTGAAGCCAAGTGACTTGATGCGGTCCAGCATCCCAACCGTCACTTCAAGGCCCAGGTTCTGGTTGCAATAGTTCACCAGTTGCCCGATACCCTTTTTCTTCAGCAACCCGTTGACAAACGGCATCCCCGCCGGTAGCGCGTCATTCAGGATCACGCGGCCCACAGTCGTCGAGATGTATTCCTTGTTGAAGTCGACAGCCTCGGTGTGCGTCAGATCCTGGTCGTCATAGGCCGTGGTCATATCGAGCACCTTGCCTGTGTAACGCAGCCGGATCGGCGAAAGTGTCTCCACTTCCTTCGCTTCGAGCGCCATCAGGATCTCTTCCGTGTTTGCAAACACGCGCCCTTCGCCCTTGCCGCCCTTCTTCGCCTTCGTCAGGTAGTAGAGACCCAGCACCATATCTTGCGTCGGTACAGTGATCGGCTGCCCTGAAGCCGGCGAAAGAATGTTGTGCGACGCAAGCATCAGCACACTGGCTTCAATCTGCGCTTCTGGCGACAGCGGAATATGCACTGCCATCTGGTCGCCGTCGAAATCCGCGTTGAACGCCGTGCAAACCAGCGGATGAATCTTGATCGCCTTGCCTTCCACCAGCACCGGCTCAAAAGCCTGAATGCCCAACCTGTGCAGCGTAGGAGCGCGGTTCAGCAGCACGGGATGATCCTTGATCACTTCCTCAAGAATGTCCCACACCACCGGCTCCTGCATCTCCACCATCTCTTTGGCCTGCTTGATGGTCGTGCAATGGCCCGTCTGCTCCAGCCTGTGATAGATAAACGGCTTGAACAATTCGAGCGCCATCTTCTTCGGCAAACCGCACTGGTGCAGCTTCAAATCAGGACCAACCACGATCACCGAACGGCCTGAATAATCCACGCGCTTGCCCAACAGGTTCTGACGGAAACGTCCCTGCTTGCCCTTCAACGTATCTGAGAGCGACTTCAGCGGCCGATTATTCGCGCCACGCAGCACGCGTCCACGGCGGCCGTTGTCGAACAGCGCGTCCACCGCTTCCTGCAGCATGCGCTTTTCGTTGCGCACAATCACTTCCGGAGCGTGCAGGTCCATCAGCTTCTTCAACCGGTTGTTGCGGTTGATCACGCGGCGATACAGATCGTTCAAATCGGATGTCGCAAACCGTCCACCGTCTAGCGGTACCAGCGGGCGCAGCTCCGGTGGAATCACCGGCAGCACGTCCAGAATCATCCACTGCGGTTTATTGCTGCTCTTGCGGAACGCCTCCACAACCTTCAGCCGTTTGGCGTACTTGATCTTCTTCTGCGCGGATGTTTCGGTCTTCATCCGCTCGCGCAGTTCAATACCCAGCTCGTCAATCTGCACGCGCTTCAGCAACTCTTTGATCGCTTCCGCGCCCATCATCGCCTTGAAGCCCGAGGGGCGGAACTGCTGATCCAGTTCCCGGAACTTGCCTTCGTCCTTGATGATCTCGCGCTCTTTCACCGGCGCATCGCCCGGATCGACCACGACATACGATTCGAAGTACAAAATGCTTTCCAGGTCGCGCAGCGAAATATCCAGCAAGTGGCCAATGCGCGAAGGCAGGCCCTTGAAGAACCACACGTGCGAGCACGGCGACGCCAGCTCGATGTGGCCCATGCGCTCACGGCGCACCTTGCTGACGGTCACTTCGACGCCGCACTTGTCGCAGATCACGCCGCGGTGCTTCATGCGCTTGTACTTGCCGCACAAACACTCCCAGTCGGTCACCGGTCCAAAAATGCGCGCGCAAAACAGGCCGTCGCGCTCGGGCTTGAACGTGCGGTAGTTGATGGTCTCTGGCTTGGTGACCTCGCCGTGCGACCAGCTGCGGATCTTCTCTGGCGATGCCAGCATGATGCGGATTGCATCAAAGTCGGTGATGGGGCTGGTAAGCTCAAACGGGTTCGAACGGAACATTGCGACCCTCCTTGGCTGGCCTTGTTCTGCGCCTGCCTTGGCTCCTCCCGGGATTCTTTATTGGGTTCTTCCTTCCCGGGAAGCGGTGTTTGCCGCTTTCAAGAAGAACCCCAATACACTCAACCAAAACTCTCAACTGGGTGCTCCGTCCTTCCCGCGTTTCTTGCGGGAAGGATGGGACCCGCGATCAATCGGCCACTGCCGCCACTTCCGGTGCAGGAAGCTTCTTCACCAGGTCCGCGCGCTTGATCAGCTCCACGTCCAGGCAAAGCGACTGCAATTCGCGAATCAGCACGTTGAACGACTCAGGAACACCCGGCTCAATTGCCGCCTCGCCCTTCACAATGGCCTCGTAAATCTTCGTACGGCCATACACGTCGTCCGACTTCGCTGTCAGCAGTTCCTGCAGGATGTATGCCGCGCCATAAGCTTCCAGCGCCCACACTTCCATCTCGCCGAATCGCTGCCCGCCGAATTGCGCCTTGCCGCCCAGAGGCTGCTGCGTAATTAGCGAGTACGGCCCAATCGACCGAGCGTGAATCTTATCGTCGACCAGGTGCGAGAGCTTCAGCATGTAGATGTAGCCTACCGTCACCGGCTGCTCGAACTGTTCGCCCGTCATGCCGTCGAACAGTGCCGTCTTGCCCGATGAAGGCAAACCGGCTGAAGCCAGCAGCGCCTTGATCTCGCTCTCCTGCGCGCCGTCAAACACCGCGGTTCCGAACCAGATGCCGCGCCGCATGCCTGCTCCCACGCGCAACAGCATCTCATCGTCCAGTTCCAACAGTTGCCGCAACGTTGCGGTGCCCGCGAACTCCTTCTTCATCAGTTCGCGCACATACGCCGCATCGGTGTTGGCCTTGATCAGGTCAGCAATCTTCTCTCCCAGCGCATGAGCGGCCCAGCCCAAGTGCGTTTCCAGAATCTGGCCCACGTTCATACGGGAAGGCACGCCCAGCGGATTCAGCACAATTTCAACCGGGGTTCCATCCGGCAGATACGGCATATCTTCCTCGGGAAGAATGCGTGCAATCACGCCCTTGTTCCCGTGCCGTCCAGCCATCTTGTCACCCACGCTCAGCTTGCGCTTCATCGCGATGTAAACCTTCACCATCTTGATCACGCCCGGAGGAAGCTCGTCGCCCTTTTGCAGCTTGGCTACCTTCTCGTTCGTAATCTTGCGCAGCACTTCGATCTGCCGAGACGTCATTTCTTCGATCTCGTCGATCTGCTCGTTGACCCGTGGATCCTTGTCCGTGTAACGAATCCTCTTCAAATTCCTGGTCGCAATGCGCTCAATTGCTTCGCGGTCCAGAATCGTCCCCTTGGTCAGCAGGCGCTTGTTGGTCCGCTCGTCGTGCAGATCGGCCAACACTTCTTTCGCACCCAGAATTCCTTCCAACCGCTTCAACCGCTCGTCGGTCAGAATTCGAATTTCGTCGGTCAGGTTCTTTTCGAGCTTGGCCACGTACTCGGCTTCAATCAGCTTGGCACGCTCGTCCTTCTCCTGCCCCTTGCGGCTGAAGATGCGCACGTTCACCACCGTGCCCTCAATGCCCGGAGGGCAGGTCAGCGAAGCATCACGCACATCGCCGGCCTTTTCGCCGAAGATCGCGCGCAGCAACTTCTCTTCCGGTGTCAACTGTGTTTCGCCCTTCGGCGTCACCTTGCCCACCAGAATGTCGCCGTGCTTGATCTGGGCGCCGATGCGGATCACGCCACTCTCGTCCAGGTCGCGCAGTGCATGCTCGCTCACGTTCGGAATGTCGCGCGTGATTTCTTCCGGACCCAGCTTCGTGTCCCGCGCTTCAATCTCGAACTCCTCGATGTGCACCGACGTGTAATAGTCCTCGCGAACCAGCTTTTCCGAAATCAGAATCGCGTCCTCGAAGTTGTATCCGCGCCACGGCATGAAGGCGACAAGAACATTTCGTCCCAGTGCCAACTCGCCCTGCTCTGTGCAAGGTCCGTCCGCAATCACCTGCCCCTTCACCACGCGATCACCCTCCCGCACAACCGGCTTCTGGTTGATGCAGGTGTTTTGGTTCGACCGCTTGAACTTGATCAGCTGATAAATGTCTGAACCCACCTCGCGCGACAACTGTGTCGGGTGGTGCTCACCCTCAACGCGCACGATAATGCGCTCGGAATCCACCGAGTCCACAATGCCGTTGCGCTTGGCCAAGATCACGGCACCCGAGTCGCGCGCTGTCACGCCCTCCATGCCCGTGCCCACCAGCGGCGCTTCGGCCACCAGCAGCGGAACAGACTGTCGCTGCATGTTCGCGCCCATCAGTGCGCGGTTCGCGTCATCATGTTCCAGGAACGGCACCAGCGATGCGGCCACAGACACAAGCTGCTTCGGGCTCACGTCAATGTAGTCCACTTCGGCCCGGTTCACCAGCACAAAGTTCCCCTGCCGACGCGCATTCACCAGGTCCTCGGTAATCACACCCTCTTCGTTGAACTCGATGTTCGCCTGCGCGATCGTGTGCTTGTCCTCTTCCCATGCCGACAGATAGAAGCTGAACGGGATGTTGTCAATGCCACGCTTGCCCGCCTTCTTCAGACTGGCATTCAGCTTTCCTGCTTCTTCCTTCTCAATATGGTCGCCCACGCGTAGGCCGCTATCGCCCGCGTTGGCAATCTCCACATAGTCCAGAATCCGCGAGTCCTTCACCTTGCGATAAGGCGACTCGATAAATCCGTATTCATTGATACGCGCAAAGCAGCTCAGGGAGCTGATCAGTCCAATGTTCGGACCTTCCGGCGTTTCAATCGGACAAATGCGGCCGTAGTGCGTCGGATGCACGTCGCGGACTTCGAATCCTGCACGCTCTCTCGACAACCCACCAGGTCCAAGTGCCGACAGACGCCTCTTGTGCGTAATCTCTGACAGCGGATTCGTCTGATCCATGAACTGCGACAACTGGCTCGATCCGAAGAACTCGCGAATCGCCGCCATCACCGGCTTGGCGTTGATCAGGTCGTGCGGCATCGCCGTCGAAAGCTCCTGATACACGCTCATCTTTTCCTTGATCGCCCGCTCCATGCGCACCAGGCCGATGCGGAACTGATTCTCCATCAGCTCGCCCACAGCTCTCACACGCCGGTTGCCAAGGTGATCGATGTCGTCCACCATGCCGATGTTCCTGCGCAGCTTCAGGAGGTACCGGATGGTCGCATAGAAATCCTCCGGTGTCAGCGTACGGTGATCCAGATGCGTCGCATCCTGATTCTCGTACAGTTTGATATTGAACTTCAGCCGGCCCACGCGCGAGAAATCGTACTTGCGCGCGTCGAAGAACATGCCCTCGAACAGCGCAGTCGCTGTATCCAGCGTCGGCGGATCGCCTGGGCGCAGCTTGCGGTAAATCTCGATCAGCGCCTCTTCCGGCTTGCGTACCGAGTCGCGCCGCAGCGTGTTCGTGATAATGTTGCCCACGTCGTCGCGCTCTGGGAAGAACACTTCGAAGCTCGCCGCGCCACTTGAAAGCACCTTGTGCAGACGGTCGGCGGTCAACTCCACGTTGGACTCCACCACCACTTCACCGGTGTTCAAATCCACCACGTCAGACGCGGTCAGTGCGCCGTCCAACTCCGCCGCTTCCACTTCAATTCGCTCAATCGCCGCCGCGCGAATCGCCTTCATCGAGTTCGGCGTAATCTTGCGTCCTGAGTGCGCGATCTCCTCGCCCTTGTGCAACACCGCGTGCGCCGGCTTCGCACCCACCAGGTGCGTCCCCGCCTTCACATCCTGCTGCACTTGCCACTGCAGCTTGCCGTCCACAATGTGAATCCGGTCAACCGTATAGAAAGTCTTCAGAATTTCTTCATCAGAACGCAACCCCAGTGCGCGCAGGAAAATCGTTCCCAGAAACTTCCGCTTGCGGTCGATACGGACATATAGTGTGTTCTTCTGGTCGTATTCGAATTCCACCCACGATCCGCGATAGGGAATGATCTTGCCCAGGAAGTAGGTGCGATTGTTCGCCGTCTCGAAGAAGACGCCAGGCGACCGGTGTAACTGCGAAACAATCACGCGCTCCGTGCCGTTCACGATAAAGGTGCCATTCGGTGTCATCAGCGGAATATCGCCGAAGAACACCTCCTGCTCCTTGATATCGCGAATCGTCTTGGTGCCGGTTTCCGCGTCCTTCTCATATATAGTCAGGCGCACTGTCACCTTCAACGGTGCACTGAACGTCATGCCGCGCTCTTCGCACTCCTGCTGGTCGTACTTCAACTGCAGGCTTACCGGGTCGCCGCACTTGTTGCAGAAGTCGGGCGTGTTCTTGTTGTACGTGCCGCACTTCTGGCAAAGCACATCACCGGGAAGGAACGGATCCGTAATCACCATCGCCCCGCAATGAATGCAGGCCGTGCGCAGGTGATGCAGCCCCTTCAAGTGGCCGCACTTGCACTCCCAATTGCCGATCGAGAAGTCCACAAAGTCCAGCTGCGAAATCCCGCGGAAGTCGGTAATCGGAAACACCGAAACAAACACCGACTGCAATCCCGAGTCATCGCGCTCGTTAGGCAGCTTATCCATCTGCAGAAAGCGCTCGTACGAACGCCGCTGCACTTCAATCAGGTTGGGAATCTGGGTTGCGGTAGGAATCTTTGAAAAATCGAGCCTGCTGCGAATCGCGCGCTTCTCGTTGGGCATGCTTCACTCCTGAGCCTCGTATCACCCGATCCGCCCCAACGATTGAGGCCTGATCCGGGCCAGCGCCCGAGTCTCTTCGGCGCCGGCTGATTACGGTAAAAAATCGAATATCGTCTACGGGAAACCGGCCCTCGGAGTTGCTCCTCAAATCCAGTTACCACTCTTGCAACCCCTGAGTGGCTCCCGCATCTTACCGAGAGCACACTGGGACCGCACCCATGCCAAGCGTCTTTACTACCTTGGGTCATCGTGCCGACGGGATTCGTGCTAACGGGTTACGTGAGAGCCGCGTCAATTACGCGTCGTGGGCATTGCCGCACATTCGGCAAGTGCGCTAGACTGCGCACAATCGAGAGAATCCAGGCGCAACGGGCAAAACCCGTACAAGATAACTTTGCGCTTTATGCGGATATTGCCCGAAAAGCTCTATCCGCTGCGGTTGAGAGGCACGAAAAGCTCGCAAGGACGCGGTGCCTCGCGAGCGTGGCTTGTTGCCTATGCCCCCATCCGAATTCTCTTAAACCTGTTCTCGCCGATCCCAAAGCTCGCTTCTGCCGCTCGCTCGCCACCCGTCAACAGGATTCCAGCCTAGACCCCCAGGCCACCCCGGACTATGCCGGGCAATCCATTGACCCTAAGGCACTTAAATCATGCGTTGACCCCGCCGCCAGAGTGCTTGGCCCTACCCTGACTACGGACGCCTGCGTGCCACTTCACAAATCCCAATGCCGACCGCCCGATCCGCCCATTTCCTGAAAATAGCGAAATGACCCGAAAAGACGCGCAACGTTTATCGTAGCGCGTCCCGGTCGTCCTTGCAAGTCCACTCTTACTACTTGATTTCGATAGTCGCGATGCCTTCGAACTTCTTCTTGATTGCCTCGGCCTCGTCCTTGGTCGCGCTCTCCTTCAATGCCTTCGGAGCGCCGTCCACCAGGTCCTTGGCTTCCTTCAGACCCAGAGACGTCACTTCGCGAACAGCTTTGATCGTGTTGATTTTGTTCGCGCCGAAATCCTTCAGGATCACCTGGAACTCGGTCTTTTCTTCAACAGCCGCAGCAGCAGCGCCGCCGCCTGCTGCTGCAACCGCCACGGGAGCCGCGGCCGCAGCCGAAACTCCAAGCCGCTCTTCCAGCTTCTTCACCAGGGCCGCTGCTTCCAGCAGGCTCAGGCTTACAATTTGCTCTTCCAACTGCGCTAGATCCGCCATTTTCTTCTCCAATCAGAATCGTTTGAATTTTCTGTCCCGTCGAGTCCCCTCGACCAAAGGCCCGCCCCACGCAGTGGAAGTTTCCGATGCGCCAGACCCGCGCACTTCCCGCTTGTTCTACGGCCAAATCTCTAACCAAATCCCTGGGCGCCCCATGTCCCGACTTTGGGACACGGGGCGCCAATGTCCTATGCCGCAGCTTCCGCGGCGAACTTTTCCTTCTCCACGCCCTGGCCCAGAACCACCGCCAAGTCGCGTCCCGTGGCATTCAGCACCGTTGCCAAACGCTGCGCCGGCGAGTTGATCAGGAACAGCAGCTTCGAGAACAGCTCTTCCTTGCCCGGCATCGTTGCAAGCGCCTTGACTTCTTCCACATTGATCAGCTTGCCGTCCACAATGCCCAGCTTGAACTGGAACTCTGCGTTCTCGCCGACCCACTTTGAAAAGGCCTTGGCCAGCACCACCGGATCGCCTGAGGTAAACGCAACCGCGCTCACGCCCTTCAGGCCCTTGAGCGCCGACTCCACCTTGGTGCCCTTGCTGGAAATCGCGGCCAGCTTGTTCTTCACCACGCGATACTTGCCACCCGCCTCGCGAACCACTTTCCGCAACGCGAAATCCTGCGCCACCGTCAGCTTGGCAAATGTACCGATAATCGCCGTAGTCGAGGTCTCCAGCTCCTTGCTCAGCAACTGGACCTTCTCCGTTTTTTTCGCCTTTGAAATCGCCATCGTTCCTGCTCCCTCAGCGGATCGCGCCCAAATGGCACAATCTCCACCGGCTAGTCCTGATCTCTATTGCCTGCTTTTAGTGCTTGCCCGCCGCGTCCGCAACCGCAGAATCCAACGGAACCCCAGGGCCCATCGTCGAGCTCAGCGTGACGCTCTTGATGTACTTACCCTTCGCCGCCGAAGGCTTGCTGCGCACAATCGCACCAATGACCGTGGTCGTATTGTCGATCAGCTTTTGCGGGTCAAAGCTCAGCTTGCCCACCGGCACATGCACCAGGCTGGTCTTGTCGGCCCTGAACTCCACCTTACCGGCCTTGATTTCCTTCACAGCCGCAGCCACATCCAGCGTGACCGTTCCGGTTTTGGGATTAGGCATCAGCCCCTTCGGACCAAGTACCTTGCCCAAACGGCCCACAACCTTCATCATGTCCGGCGTGGCGATCAGCGCGTCGAAGGCGGTCCAGTTTTCCTTCTGGATCTTCTCCACCATCTCCTCACCACCCACAAAGTCCGCGCCCGCCGCGGTCGCATCCTTTTGCCGGTCGCCCGTGGCAATCACAGCCACAATCTTGGTCTTGCCCAGTCCGTGTGGCAGAACAACCGTTCCACGCACCATCTGGTCGGCGTGCCGCGTGTCCACTCCCAGGCGCATTGTCAGGTCGACCGTCTCGTCGAACTTGGCGTACTTCACCTGCTTCAGAAGCCCAACGGCCTCAGGCAGCGCATACGCCGGCTTAACTACAGCTGCGCGCGCCTTCTCAATGTTTTTGCTGACTTTTGCCATTCTTCCCTCGTCTCCCACCGCTCTTGCCAGCCCCGCTTTGCAGGGAACCTGGACCCTCCCCAAAATGCCGCCGGAGGTTCGAACAGGCTCAAGAACCGTGGTGCATATGACTGTCCAGGGATTTCCCCCGGACGCATCTTCAAATCATAGCGAAAGACAACATGAATTGCAAATTGATGGCCATTTCAAGCGGTGGTCCAGCCCTCTGTCTGCCAATAGTTTGCTCGCAACACCCCGTTTTGGGACCACTTCGTGCGCCCGCCCCTTGTTATCTGAGCATAAGGAATCGAACGAGAGCCATCGCAAACGCAAATGCGAATCCATAGCCGAAGCTCTCAATGGGCATAACTCTCCTCCCATGGTTTCGCAGTACGCGACCTAGTTGAGACATCACGATGCCGGCAATCAGTGGACTCGCAATGACGCTAATGCCGTGAAACCGGGAAGGATGCACGAGCGGATGCGGATATGCGGCCACGCTTAAAAAGCCGGCCAAAGCCCCCAGCATGCGAAGAGCGATAGTCGTGGCAACCAGATTGCCATGGGAAATTGATTTGAAGAGCTTGCTGATTGCCCTAAGCAGAAGCGAAGCCAACTCTAGAACGGCAACTTCGAAGACCGCCTCAAAGGCCACTTCCGCGATTAAGCCTAAAAGACCGGCCAGAAGCTCATCCATCGTCTATGACATTGATTCAAGGTGAGTATACTCCCCTCCACTGACCGTTCCAATCGTCGCTCGCGTGTCGTCGCCCAACCGCGAATGGCGCTAGGCCAAGAAACGATAGAAGAAATCCCCCTCGCTGCCGATAAACCAACTACATCCGGTAGGCGCAGCGGGCGCAATCCAGATGGAGGGTTTGCGATGGATAACCACTTCAATCAGTATCGCGGCTACGACACAGCCATGCAGCGGAACCGCGAAACCGTCGAGGCGCCCACTTCCAACCTGTCCGGTTCATACCAGTCCGGACAGGCCTCGCCCTTCATCAGCGACTTTCAGCAGTTGCTTGGCGAAACTTCCGAGCCCGACCCACTCTTCTTTATAGAAACCTGGACCCTGGGTACCCCGGCAGCTGTTGAGAATTTCAGGCAGCGCCAGCCCATGCAAGTTGCGAATCGCAATACCCAAACCCAAGCCGACCAGCAAGCCGCCTACGTCTCAACCCAGTCCTTCTTCCACCCCAACCCCTTCAACTGGTCCGTCTTCACTTCCGTTCACACCGTCGCCCCCGACCCCACCTCACAGCAGCCTTCCACCTTCTCGACAACACCAACCTCCGACAATGTCAGCAACGACGATGATTCTCTTCCCATGACTCTCGATCGCGCCTGCAGGATCCTTAGAGTGACCTCAACCAGCCCCCTCAGCCAGATCAAAACCGCGCATCGCCAATTAGTGATTGAGTGGCATCCCGATCGCCTTCAGAACCAGACAGAAGAAGTCCGCCGCTACGCCACCGGAAAAATGGCCGCTATCAACGAGGCCTACAGCCTTCTGCGCAACGACCTTCTTCAGCATTCCGCCTGATCCGCATCACCCCACCAGCGCATGCCAGAGCTTCTTCCCGGAGGCCTGCCACCGCCTCGCAATCTCGTACACAATCACCGTCGCATATGTAACGGCCACCCACAGGCAAACCTCTTCCACCGGCAACCGATTCCATGCCGTGATCCGGATCCCCACCATCTCAGCATCCTGAAAACCCCACCATCCATACGGCAGCCCCAGCGTCGCCTCCCACAGCAAGCTGGTCAGCAAAATAATGAACATCGTCAGGCTCAGCGCCCGCCAATTGATCACCGGCATTGCCGAAGGCAGCAGCCCCGCCGAAGGTCCCAGCGCTCCAATCACCAGGAAAATGAAATACCCCGGAAACCCCGGCTCCGCGACAAAAAAGCGCCTGTAAGCGATGGCCGCTCCAATCAGCAATACAGCCCACACCACCGACTGCAGATGAAAGCGAAGCAGCTTGTCGAACTCCGTTCTTTCCCTGGCGTCCGACCTCACGCTGTAAGCCGCCAGCCAATACTCATCCAGCCAGATATACATCAGCAGAACAGCCGTGAATCCCGTGCAATAGAACACGTACTCTTCAATCGGCACGCCGCCGCCAAAAGCCGGTGCGGTAATTCGCAATGTCGCGCTCGGATTGGGGAACAAAAAGAATATCCGTCCAAAAAAGAAGTCAAGACCCAGCCCCATCGGAACCAGCAGCAGCAGCGTGCGCAGGAAGGCTTTCTTCGATATCTTCACGTCCTCCCGCGGCACCAGCCAGAAGCCGATCACCACGATAGGAACCACAAACAGCAGCAGGCTCACCGTGTATCCGTAAGGCGAAAGGTTTGCTGCCAGGTCGTCAGCTCGCGCCGGTCCCCGCACCGTCATCAAAGTCAGCGCCGCCGGAAAAGCGACCATGCCGAGCATCGCAATCACCAACCGCAAACTGGTGCGCGGTGAATCAGGCCCTGAAAACCCCTCCTTGTGACCTGCCATTCCTCTTCCTCCGCCATCGGCCAACGGATTCCGAAACACGTGCAATATAACATCCGTGGTACACAACCTACATTCGTCTTTCTATCCCTATCCATCTGTGTCAAACTATTCGCCATGGGAAGCAAAGACAAAGGCAAGAAAGAAGTCAAGAAAGCCCCGAAGCCAAAGCCTAAACCGGAACCTGGCCGCAAACGCGAAGGGTTCGCTCCAGCCCCGCCGAAATAGGGCACTCCATCCCCCCGGCGCGCCCTCAAACGCAGAAAGGCCCTCCCGCTCGGGAGGGCCTTTCTACCTGTCTCAATTCATACGGTGAGAGAAATGTTGGTGGTGACTACGCCACCACTTCAATTCCCATCGACCGCGCCGTGCCCTTGATGCTCTTCACCGCGGCATCCACCGAGGCTGCGTTCAGGTCGGGCATCTTCTGCGTAGCAATCTCCCGAACCTGCTTCTCGGTCACCTTGCCCACTTTGTCCTTGTTGGGAGTGCCGGCGCCCTTTGCAATGCCCGCAGCCTTCTTCAACAGAACGGCCGCTGGCGGCGTCTTGGTGATGAACGTAAAGCTCCGGTCCGCGTAAACCGAAATCACCACCGGGATAATCAACCCGGCCATTTCCTTGCTCTGCGTCCGCGCGTTGAACTGCTTGCAGAACTCCATGATGTTGACCTGCGCCTGACCAAGCGCCGGTCCCACCGGCGGTGCCGGCGTAGCCTTCGCGGCCTCAATCTGCAACTTCACTTGCCCGGTAACCTTCTTTGGAGGTGCCATGATCTTTTTCCTTCTGAACCAGCTTCAAGCTCCTGGCCGCTAGCTTTTCGCTGATTTGTTCCTGTTCGAATTTTGGTGACGCATCCTCTGCATTCGCCTACAACCGAGGGCGGCTAGGAAACCCGGTCGGCTAGAAGCTGGAAGCTAGTAGCTAGAAGCTGCGTTACTCAATCTTTTCCACTTTGCTGAACTCCAGCTCAACGGGGGTCGACCGACCAAAGATCGTCACCATCACCTTCATCGTCTCGCGATCTTCGTTGATCTCATCCACCACGCCGTTGAAGTTAGCAAACGGTCCATCGGTAATCCGGACCTGTTCGTTCTTCTCAAACTTGATCTTCATCCGCGGCTTGTCCTTCGCCGTTTCGCTGCGGAACAGGATCGAACTGACTTCTTCCTCGCTCAGCGCCACAGGCTTATCGCCCGTGCCCAGAAAGCCTGTCACCTTCGGCGTGTCCTTCAACACGTGCCAAAGATGGTTGTCCAGTTCCATCTCCACCAGCACATAACCGGGCAAAAACACACGATCCACCGTGCGCTTCTTCCCGTTCACAATCTCCGTCACAGGCTCGGTCGGAATCATTACCCGACCCACGCGATCCTTCAGCCCGAAAGCCTGCACCCGGCTCTCGATCGACTCGCGCACCTTGCGCTCAAACCCCGAGTAGGCGTGCAGAATATACCACTTGAAGCGCTCGTTGTGCTCCGGCTGCGGCTCTGCCGGGGCCCCTGGCTCCACGGCTTGCTCTACGGCGGGTTGTGTAATCTCTTCTGCCATCATGCTCTCGTTTCCCGGTTGCACTTCTTACTGCAACCCACCCAGCTTGCTCAGCAGGGAATTCAGGCCGAACTGAAACACTGCGTCCGTCACAAAGAAGAACAACCCAAACAGAAACACCGCCACAATCACCACCGTGGTCGTCGCTTCCACTTCCTTGCGCGTCGGCGTAACTACCTTGCGCGTCTCGCCGCGGACATCGGTCAGAAAGCCTCTGAAGTCATTCCAAACAGTGATCGCCTTATCCATCACATTCGGCTCCGCATTCGTTCGCTTCGCTAACGCTGGCTTTTTCTGACTCGGCTCGTCGCCCCCGTTTACCGTTGCTGCTTTTGTTGCCATGTTTCCATTCCTTCGCGCCCGGCGTCCTGCCGGCCGCATTCCAATCGAATCTGGCAGGGGCGGAGGGATTCGAACCCCCAAGTTCGGTTTTGGAGACCGACAGTTTAGCCGTTGAGCTTACGCCCCTAAAGCAGTTCTCAGTTTTCAGTGGTCAGTTGTCAGCAAATCCCCGCGGTTCGCGGTAACTGACAACTGATAACTGACGACTGACAACTGGCTTTACTTCGTTTCCTTGTGCGGCTGGTGCTTCCGGCAGCGATTACAGAACTTCTTGAACTCCAGACGCCCCGTGGTCGTCTTCTTGTTCTTCGTCGTCGAGTAATTCCGCTCTTTGCACTCAGTGCACTGCAATGTCACAATTTCCCGCATTTCCAATCCTTCCCAGAGGTCGGAGATCAGTCTTTCCGTTCTCCAACCCCAAATCCCTATTTCCCAGCTTCACTAACCCGTCTCAAGCTTTCACCCGACGCGGCAAGTTCTTTCGGGGTCCCCGGCGACAGGTCTCAGTCGCTGGGGTGGTCGTCTACTTAACAATTTCCGAAATCGTACCCGCGCCCACCGTGCGTCCGCCTTCGCGGATCGCGAACCGAAGACCCTTTTCCATGGCCACCGGCGTGATCAGCTCAATCTGCAACTGCACGTTGTCGCCCGGCATCACCATCTCCACACCCGCAGGCAACTCCGCAACTCCCGTCACGTCCGTCGTGCGGAAGTAGAACTGAGGCCTGTAGCCCTTGAAGAACGGCGTATGACGGCCGCCTTCTTCCTTCGAGAGCACGTACACTTCGCCCTTGAAGTTCGTGTGCGGGGTAATCGATGCAGGCTTGGCCAGCACCATGCCACGCTCCACATCTTCCTTCGGAATGCCGCGCAGCAGGATGCCTGCGTTGTCCCCCGCCAGGCCTTCATCCAACTGCTTCTTGAACATCTCAACGCCCGTGCAAACCGACTTGCGGGTCTCGCGGAAGCCGACGATCTCAACGTCCTCGCCAACCTTCACCTTGCCGCGCTCGATACGGCCCGTGACCACAGTGCCACGTCCGGAGATCGAGAAGATATCTTCAATCGGCATCAGGAACGGCTGGTCGATGGCGCGTGCCGGAAGCGGAACGTTCTTGTCCACCGCATCCATCAACGCGTCAATCTGCGCTTCCCACTTCGGCTCGCCATTTAGCGCGCCCAACGCAGATCCACGAATCACCGGAACATCGTCGCCAGGGAACTGGTACTTCGACAACAGCTCGCGAACTTCCATCTCCACCAGGTCCGTCAGCTCTTCATCCTCAACCGCGTCGCACTTGTTCAGAAAAACCACGATGTACGGCACGCCAACCTGGCGAGCCAGCAGTACGTGTTCCTTGGTCTGCGGCATCGGCCCGTCGGTCGCTGCGACAACGAGAATGCCGCCGTCCATCTGCGCCGCACCGGTGATCATGTTCTTGATATAGTCAGCGTGGCCGGGGCAATCAACGTGCGCATAGTGCCGATTCGCCGTCTCATACTCAACGTGCGCCGTGGCGATCGTGATGCCGCGCTCCCGCTCTTCAGGCGCGTTATCAATCGAGTCGAACGAACGGAACGTATTCTTCGGATTATGCTTCTGCAATACCTTGGTGATTGCCGCCGTCAACGTCGTCTTGCCGTGATCGATGTGCCCGATCGTGCCCACATTCACGTGCGGCTTCGAACGATCAAATTTTTCCTTCGCCATTGCCCTTCAGTTCCTTCCGTTAGACTTTCTTCTTTTCGCCCCAGCCATTCGAGCCGGTAAAAAACACGCTTGAAAATCTGCGTCTCAGTAGTACGCGTAAATCCTGAAATACCTCTGCCGCAACTCCAGCGGAACCGCCTCAACGAGCCGCAAATACCGTTCCCGCGTCAATCCCTGGTCACTCACTGGCAGCGATGCATACAGCCCCACCGCTTCCTTGCCCAGAAATCCCCGCGTCAGAACACCCTCGTAGTCACGAATCCGCAACTTCGACTTCGTCACGCGGTCGAGAAATGTCTCCACATCCCGCGCGTCGAATGCGGCGTCGATCAGCGCATGAAGCTGCGCATATCCCTGCTCGTCCCGTACCGCAATTCCTGCCTGCTCAAACATCCGTCTTCTAACCTCGGGCCTCTGCGGCCCTTCCGTGTCATTCAAACAATGGAGCGGGAGACGAGGATCGAACTCGCGACCAACAGCTTGGAAGGCTGTGACTCTACCACTGAGTTACTCCCGCAAAACTGTTCCCAACTGCTACCTGTCAGCTCTTAGCTGTCGGCTGAATTCTGGAGCTGATGACCGGGTTTGAACCGGTGACCTCTCCCTTACCAAGGGAGTGCTCTACCAACTGAGCTACATCAGCCCTTCTTGCTAACTCTCGGGCGTCCCACTTCCGCCCTCTTCCCCGCTTCTGCGAATCCTCTCCGCCTGACGGGCCAAAACCGTACGCAAAGCCAACCCGCCAATCACAATCAGCGGAACCAGCCTCAACTCCACCGCCCTGCCCATGACGAGAACCTTTCCCTCGCCCATGGTGAACCACACCAGGACAGCTAAAACCAGATACAACCCCAAGGCCACCGGAAATCGCCGTTCCAAATCCGATCCGGTCCTGTACGGCCGCTCCTGATTTGAACCTGCTCCCCGCAAACCCGCGCCCCTTGCCCCGGTGCGCTCATCCGGCTGCGGCTCACTTCCCATCCCAGCCCCTCAAATCTCTGGTGCACAGGGGAGGATTCGAACCTCCGTAGCTCCAAGGAGCGGCAGATTTACAGTCTGCTGCCATTAACCGCTCGGCCACCTGTGCCCATTCATCACCCAACAGACGAAGACCTGTCCGTCGGGGCCCGATCCATTCACTCCAGCGGCTAAAACCCGCCACCGAAAGCCCTGCTCAAAATCAGTCCCGCAACCGCTTTCCAACCCACTTCTGACGCATCATGCCCCGTCCGGAATCCTCCGGCATTTCGGAGCATGTCACCTCTGTGGGATCACCGCGGAGGACAGGCCCGGCGCCTCAAAATCGCTATTCCGCCGGTAAAACTCTAGCCGTCTCAGGCTCCATTTCCCGTTTCCATTAAGTGGAGCTGGCGAAGGGATTTGAACCCCCGACCCTCTGATTACAAATCAGATGCTCTACCAGCTGAGCTACGCCAGCTCATTCCACCCGGAAACTACTCCGGAGAGCCTAAAACCTGTCCCAATCGCATGCACAGGCACACTCCCGCTCCGCACACACAATGGCACAGAAATCAAGGTTAGCACACCCCCGCCACCGTAGCAAACCACAGCGGGCAGTCTTCAAAGCAATCCACCCCTGGCACCTCATGACATCCCCAAAATCCCCATCGGGCATCGAAGATTGGGTACGCAAATCCGGTTTCAGGAGGTTCCCGTATGCCCGTGAAAGCCGTCATCGAAAGAGCGAAACAGGATCTGCGCGAAGGCAAATCTCCATCCACAGCTGCAGGTGAGTTTGTCCGCGAAGAGATCGACCATGTACGCGAGGGAAAACATGGAGCGCGCTCCCCGCAGCAGGCCATCGCCATCGGCCTCAGTGAAGCCCGTCGCGCCGGTATTCCGCTCAAGCCACCCGCTCCCGGAAAGACCAACACAGAGACCAGAAAGAAGGCGCAGCAGGACTTCGAAACGGGTCAGACATCTCCGCAAACCCACCCCGAGGGGATAACGCGGCGAGGCAAAGCCCGCATAAAAGCCATGCGGCAGGAGTCAAAGAACACGGTCTCCCACGCGGCTCTGTCGCGGCATGCGAAAACCGCCGCAAGAAAAAGGAAATAAATAATTCGTCGTCTCCCACGTTCGTGCCCTTGCGCAACGTGGCAACTTGGCGGATGATTCAGGTGCTTCCCTGACAAGCTTTTCGTCGTTCTGAAAAGCAAGGAGAAGCCCTATGCGCAAGAGTTTTATCGCACTCGTATTTCTGGCAATCTGCCCTATCCTCTTAGCTCAACAAACCCTCAATAATGACGCCGTCGTGAAGCTCGTGAAGGCAGGCTTATCTGACGATCTCATCATCTCAACAATCACTGCACAGACAGGCGTCTATGACACCTCGACTGATGGCCTGATCGCCCTCAAGAGCGCCGGTGTCAGCGACAAAGTGGTCTCGGCGATGGTGGCAAAAGATGTGGCTCCAGCGCCAGTACCGGCACCTCCTCCAATTCCGATAGCGAATCCAGCTGCCGTTCCACCGCCAGCCCCGCAGTCAACAGTTGCGCCGCCCCCAGCACCCCAAGTTCCCCCGCCACCACCCTTCCATTCCACCGACGGCAAGATTCGTGTTTACGTTACTGACCATCCGATATTTGAGTCCAATGGAATCGGTATGGCGTCGGGCGACAGACACAATGTTTCAGCCGCTGCGGTATCCCACACACAAGCCGGGGATGACCCAAGAACAGTAGAGGTTCAAGCTGACATCTTGAAAGTGTGCCCGGCATTCGTCATGGCGTCCAACAACCCTGACAGAGCCGACTACGTTCTGGTCTTTCGCCGCAGGGGCGGCACGCGCAGTTCCATGTTCGCCTTCGGAGGGCTCTATGGTCTGGCCTTTTCAGCTGCGATGAAAGTTGACGGTGCATCGCTTTTTCAAAACGACGGTGACATGGTGTACGCCACTAAGCAGACAACAGTCGAAAAATCGATTCACGACATATGCGACCACATTCCGCCCCCAACTTTAGCCCCGGCAACGGCGCAAGCACCATCGCCAGTATTAGCGCCAATTCCGCCACCTCCACCTCCTCCGGCAGCAACACCGACAGCAAATTGACCCGCTCGTCATAGTCGCCATCCGAGCCCGCAAGGGGTCGGGTGGCAACTTGTTTCGCCGGCTGGAGCAAGACCCTCAACATCACCGGCGGCACGGTCCACCTGAACGCCGAGTTGGAGCAGAAACCCGCCGAATAACAACTATTTTCATAACTGCAGGGCCAACACCCCAGTCCAAGGACCAAGGAGAAGTACTATGCGCAAGACTCTTCTCGCCTTGGTGTTTCTGGTACTATGCGCAAGACTCTTCTCGCCTTGGTGTTTCTGGCACTCTGCCCCATCCTCTTAGCTCAGCAGGGCCTCAATAACGATGCCGTCATCAAGCTCGTCAAAGCCGGCCTCTCGGACGAACTGATCGTTTCCACCATCAACGCAGAGGCAGGAACTTATGACGCGTCTACCGATGGTCTCATTGCCCTCAAGGGCGCCGGCGTCAGCGACAAAGTGGTCTCAGCGATCGTGGCAAAGGCCTCAGCGCCCACACCGGTAGCCGCCCCAGCACCACCCGCCTCGGACTCGGCCACCCCGCCAGACGCCGCCACGGACGATCAGGATGACCCTGCCGCACCTCACGACCCCGGCGTTTATCTCCTGACGACCACACCTGATGGGAAGAGCAAGATGGCCTTCATCGATCGGGCCAGCATAGCCAGCACAAAGACATCCAACCTCATGGGAGCGGCATTCTCCTATGGAATTGCCAAAGCCAAGGTCAAGGTGGAATTGACTGGAGCCAAAGCCGCTGTTCGCACCACCGGCGAGAAGTCAGTTTTTTATATGTACTTCCCACCGTCAATTAATCTCGGCGGACTTGGCGGTACAGACATCATCACTAGCCCTTCCCAATTCACCTTGCTTCTACTGGATGAAAAAATGGACCACCGCGAAAGTACTGTCGCGAGAATTGGATTGGGAGGCGCTGACACAGGAAATGACGAAAAGAGGACCAATCAGTTCATTTCTGTCCGGGTACGTAGTGGCGTTTACAAGGTCGCACCGACGCAGGATTTGAAGCCTGGCGAATATGCGTTCGTGGCAACCACGACAGTATCTGGCACGACGAATGGAGAAACCTACATCGTCTATGATTTCGGAGTCGACGCCCGGTAGCCCCGTTGCAACCAGAGGCTCGTGCCCAGGGTGATACCGTATCTCTGACGGCCCCCATGCACAAACGCACCCGCAGAACGCTTTGGATCGTACTCGCAGTCCTGATCCTACTTGCCGCCGCTATCTTCCTCCGCTCCAAAGCTCCGCCAGAAGCCGCCCGTCTCCTCCCCGAATCAGACGGCATCCTCTTCATCAACTTCAAGCCCGTCCGCGTTTTCCTTCACAAGGACCTCAAGCCCCCCAAGCGCGTCCCCGACTACCAGCAGTTCGTCGACGCCACCGGCATCGACTGGGAGCGCGACCTGGACCAGGTCGCCATCGCCCTGCATCGCATGCCCGACTCCAACGGGCCTAACGGCCCAGTCGCCTACTCCATGGTCCTCGTCGGCAAAATCACCGGCCAGCGCCTCAATACATGGCTCGAGACGCACGCCGCATCCAGCGAGGCCTACCTCGGCCACACCGTCTACTCCATCCCTTCTGAGGGCCGCACTGTTCGCGTCACCCAAATCGGCTATGACATGCTTGCCGTCTCCAACTACCCCACTACCGAGCAGATCCACTCCATGCTCGACCGACATCGCACCGCCGCCCTGCCCTTTGCAGGCTCTACCCTTCTCGCCGAGCACTACCACGAGGTCCCGCTGCTCTCTCTCGCCTGGGGCGTTGGCCAAATCGGCCTGCCCTTCTCTGACAGCGGCTCCATCAAAGTCTTCGGCCTCTCGCTCCCTCTCGCCTCCGACTCTACTATCGTTGCCAGCGTCACCCCCGCCTTGCCCCTCGCAAACTCCCTCAACCTCAAGGTCGAGGAGATCGCCCCTACTGACCAGGTAGCTGAAAGCCAGGCCGCTTCGCTTGCGACCCTCGTCACCTTCGCCCGTGGATTCACTGCCCCGCTCTACCCCAACACCGCCAACAACAGCCTGCGAGAGATCCTTAGAACTGCGGCAGTTACTCAACACCGCAACCGCGTCGTGGTCACCGCCTCCCTGTCGCCCGCCCTGCTCACCAGCCTCGCCAGAGAAGAAAATTCCTCGCCACAATCAGAGACTCCCGCCAGCCCGTCCGCGTCCAAATAGCGAGGCCAGTTCGCCTCCGAATAGGTAGATTTGTCTTTTTGTTTGGTCTTAGGCGTTTTCCCCAACCCACCCCAAAAATGAGAGGTACCATGAGCTTTTCCTTGATGCTGCATTCCCTAATCTCAAGAACGCTCACAATTTCAGCTGCCGCACTCGGTCTTGCCTGCGCGTTCGCCCTGCTCTCATCTGTCCCCGCGCGCGCCGTCGACACCTCCGCCGCGTCAAAGCCTCGCGTCCTCACAGGTCAGGCCGCCTTCACCGATGCGCTTCACGAGGTCCCCGGCACCCGCCGTCATCTTACGGTCTCTGACCTGCCCGCTCCGGCTCCCGAGCAATCCGTTGACAATGGCCCATCTGTCGTTCCCCGTCCGGCCAACGCCTGGCCCATCGCTCCCAAGGGCTTCAAAGTCGACCTCTACGCCACCGGCCTCGACAATCCCCGTCTTCTCCGCGTCGCTCCCAATGGAGACCTCTTCCTCGCCGAAAGCGGAACCGGCAAAATCAAGATCTTCCGCGGTGTCGGCGCCGACGGCAAGCCTCAACAAGTCTCGGTCTTCGCCGAGGGCCTTCATCAGCCCTTCGGCATCGCTTTTTATCCGGCTGGTCCCAATCCCCAGTGGATCTTCATCGGCGACACGGATGAAATCGTGCGCTTTCCCTATCACAGCGGCGACCTCAAAGCTACAGGCCCGCAGGAGAACGTCGTCGATCTCCCCGGCGGTGGACGTCTTCGTGGCGGCGGACACTGGACCCGCGATCTCGTCTTCTCCAAGGACGGATCAAAGCTCTTCGCCTCTGTCGGCTCCCACTCCAACGTCGACGATTCTGACACCCATCCTGAAGAATTCCATCGTGCCGACGTCCTCGAGTTCACGCCGACTGGCAAGTTCGTAAAGGTCTACGCCTGGGGCCTGCGCAACTGCGTCGGAGAAGCCATCAACCCCATCACCGGCGAGCTCTGGTGCTCCACCAACGAGCGCGACGCGCTCGGCAACAACCTGGTCCCCGACTACGTCACGCATGTGCAGGAAGGCGGCTTCTATGGCTGGCCCTGGTACTACATGGGCGGGCACCAGGATCCGCGTCACGCGGGCAAGCATCCCGAGCTTCAGTCCAAAGTCATCACTCCGGACATCCTCGTGAATCCCCATTTCGCGTCGCTTGAAATGTTCTTCTACGAGGGCTCTCAGTTCCCGGCCGAGTACAAAGGCGACGGCTTTGCCGCCGAGCACGGTTCGTGGAACCGCGCCCAGCGCAGCGGCTATGAAGTGATCCGTCTCCCCATGCACGACGGTCACGCCACCGGCGAATATGAAGACTTCCTCACTGGCTTCGTCACCCCGGATGGCCAGGTCTGGGGCCGCCCCGTAGGCGTAGCCCAAGCCGCCGACGGCTCCCTCTTCGTCTCCGACGACGGCTCAAGGTCCATCTGGCACGTGAGCTATGTAGGAGGCAAATAGGATGGAGCTAGCGGAGTCGGCCCGAGGGACCATCCGGCGTCTACTCCGCTAGCGCCCGCGAAGCAGGTCTGACTCCCTGTCGCTATCACTTCCACTCTGCCGTATAAGCCCATCGTGTCGGCCGAAGCGTGATGTACTGCACGACGCGCGGCTTCGTCGCCCGGTTCGGGCTGCTCCCGTGCGGCAGCGCCTGATGCCACAGAATCAGATCACCCGCTTTGCCCGCGATCGGTGTGAAGCCTGGATGGCGAAGCACCGCCTTCCGCGGATCCTCCCCCGACGGCAGCTCGTTCAGCCAGTTTTCCAGTTTTCGATGAAACCCCGGAGTGCAACAGAAAGCTCCCTGGTCTTCTTCCGTATCAGTAAGGTAAAGAATTCCCTGCACGCCAAAGCAATGCGGCGGCGCGAGCGTCATGTCCCAATGAACATGCGGTCCCGGAAACCGCCACCCCTCGCGCTCCGGAGGATTGAATCCACCCTGATCGATCAACGACCACAAGTCTTCCCGGCCCCACAACTGCGCAAACGCCTTCACCAGCCGCGGCGCATTCCGATTGGCCAGAAACGCCGGATGGCGTAACAACGGAACCCAAATGCTCTTTCCAAATTTATTTCCGTACCAGCTCTCCGGCTTGTCAGGGTCAGCTTCAAGAAATTCATAAATAGCCGCTGCAGCAGCATCGCGGTCTTCGTCTTTGACTGCGTCGTGCACCACCACGTAGCCGTACTCATCCCAAAACGCCAGCCCTTCCGTAGTCAACCCAGCCGCATCGTCCAAGGCAGCCTGCAGCAGATCCCACCGACTTGCCCGCAAGTGCATCGCGCAACCGCGTCAGTCGCTCTTCCTCCATAGCCCCGCCATTGGTCTTGAGAATCCACTGTTCAAACGCATCGAATCCGGGCCGCTCCTGCCCATGGAGAAACCGTGAAGTCTCCAGAAGGTTCAGTCCCAGCCCAGACAGCAGCGTATTTTCAAGATCCCATTCCCCATTGTCCGCGCGAGGCTCCGCCGTCGGTCCCGTGCTCAGAGGCCCATGTCGTCCCCAGTAACGATAGAGATAAGGAATCCCCAGCCCACCAACGATCTCCGGCATGTCGCCGTCCATTGCGTCTGCCGCATCCATCGACATTCTCACCTTTTTTATTACGTCTCAGACCCAACAGTATGACTCCGTCACTTCCCCAGCCCCAGCGCTTCCACCACTTTCTCATCCACTTTCGCAGCCTGCCCATCTTCCTTCCACACCACCCCAAACCCACCCCGATAATCCCACATCGTCCAACCAATTCCATCCGCTTCCAGCGCCGTCCGCACATCTCGGATCCAGTTCATCCGTGACTGCGGATCCGAATGTTCCCGATACACTCCGAATTCATTGCAGATCAGCGGCACTCCATTCGTCTTCGCCCATGCCGTCGACTCGTCAATTTGCAACCTGATCCGATGCCCATCCCAGTGATCCAGCCAATATCGCTCCAGCGTAAACCGATTCGCCGCATCCGGAACTTCCTTCAACGTTGCAGCCATGGAGCTCTCGTCCGCCGGATAGGGAATGTCGTGCGTATAACTCCACCAAGCCGCACCCCACCCCGCTCCCTGGTGTGTAAACTCGTGCGGTTCGTAAAAATGAAAGTTGTAAATTACATTCTCGTCGCTCAATGGATGCTGCGTCAGCAGGTCCGCAATGCCGGAGTAATTCGGCCCAGTGGCAATGATCGTGTTGTGCGGCGCGACCTCACGTATCGCTGCCGCAACTCGCGCCTGTATCCCCGCCCAACGATACGGGTCGCTCACCTCTGGCTCGTTCATGATCTCGAAGAAAACCCGCTCTGGATCGCGCGTCGCATAGTGCGCCGCAAGTCGACGCCACAGCATCACCATCCGGTCCACACCCTCGTCGCCTGCCTTGATCCGTTGCTTGTATGCGTCTTCTGGATGCAAATCGATCTGAACTGCCAGCCCACTAGCCAGCATGGTGTCCACGGCCTTGTCCAGCCTTCCCACAAAATCCGCGTTCAGCCCATCCTTGTCACGCGGCCAACCCTCCAGAGGTGTTGCATCGATACTCAACCGAACATTATCAAAACCCAGTTTCGCCATCAGCGCAATGTCCGCTGCGTCCGTATAGCGATTTGTTCGCGCCGCCGAGTAATCTGTCGCGCTCTGCGCAAACCACTGGGAAGCATTGATCCCCCGCTTCAAATGCTGAGCGCGGGTAAAGGCAGTCTGCAACTCCGCCGCACGATCCGACGCCGCGACACGATCCTGTGCAAGCAGCGGCAATGACACCAAGGCAAACAAGGCAAGACTACGTGAAAGACAAGGCATATCTCAGGCTCCATGATTTTCGTATTAAGTGGACCCACCATCTTAATTCCATCGCCTGCCTGAAGCCGCTCATCCCCATGATCGGCATAGGGGGGAGAGTCACCTCTCCTCCCCTGCCACACCACCGGACAAGCGGGTCCGCATCCGGCGGTTCGGACGGATTGAGCTACCCCCCAACGTACAACCAGGGAAGTCCGAGTAAGTCGAAGTAGGTGTTTGGGAACGCATATTTCATCGCAGGACTGTTGGCGATTCG
>JBEKPF010000019.1:0-76739 GCA_049521035.1 Occallatibacter sp.
CAGGATCTCTATGGTGTTCTCAAAATAACCTACGCACACCCTATAGTGGTGCGGTACCTGGGTGAACAGGGGGCGATTGGCGGAGATTTCAGTTATTGCGTCCTGGAATTGTTGAGCCCGGGAGACTCCGCTGTCAAACGTCAATGGCAGAGAGTTGTGCGTCAAGCTGGCAAAGCCCGTGGTCAATCCAAGCCCGGTCGTACCGCCGGCGGCGGCCGTGGTTCCCATAGCCACGGCGATCTGGTTTTGCGTATAGTTCCAACCGTAGTGCTCCATCAGCATTTGTGCGCTGGCGTCCACGCAAAAATAGTCCAGGATCTGCGCGTAATGCGTAAGCCCAATCGGACTGTCAGGGCAATAGGGCGAGAGGAGCACAGTACCACTCCGCGTTCCCAGGTAGTTCAGTTGGGGGAGCACATTCGCCAACTGCGCGTTCGACAGCACCCCTTCAAACAACACCGGTTGGGTGGCCTTCAGTTCTTCGATTCTTTTCTCAGCACCTTCATAGCGCTCACGCCGCGCTCTAACGTCTCCCGCCTCCAGGGAGTCGAGGAAGGAGTACAGGCTGAATTGGTGATCAGGGTCGGTCGAGTTGGAAACAGGGTGGCCGCTGGAGGCATCGAAGATTTGCGTTTGCGCCGCATTCTTGCCAGACGCAGTGTAGTTGAGCCGAATTCCGACCTTGGGGTAAGCGTAGATAACCAACTGCGAGGATTCGATCACCGCGTTTGATTCGGTGGCGTGCAGTGTTTCTCTGGCCATCCGCAGCGCGCCGGACGGGCTCCAACTCGGAGGCGTATTGTGAATTGAAATTACCGGAGAGCCGAGCTTGCGATTGGCCGCAGTGCGGATGGTACCCACCGTGTGGCCTCCGCTCACCAACGCATAATCGTGAAACAGTGGTTCGCCGTTCACGTCGTACAGAACGATTGGTTGATCCGAGAGAGTGGATTCGGTGAGCCGGGCCACGCCGCGCACTCCGAGGGATGAGAACAACTGATTGCTCAACAGCGCAATGGATCGCGAAAGACTGATGTCGACAGCATCTCGGGATTCGTGAGAGTTTGCCATGGGGCTCCTTCTAAGCTGCGGAATCGAAAATCCCGCATTCTATATCTCACTTTCTTAGTGAGTGCTGAAGCACAAACGTTTCTGGTCCGCTGGATGTTTTGTGCCAGTGCAGGATAGGTCACCTTGTATATATCTGGAATGGAGCCCAATAAAACGGCGACTGAAATCTGCTATTCGAATGCAGCAATGTAAGTTTTGCCTCGCGCAGGGCGGCTGCGGGCGCCTTGCCATATTCAAGGCCTTGGTAGAACGTATCCATAAGAGTTGGCGTCGAATCGTCGCTCGCTCCCCACAGTGCGCCAACCACGCTGTGTGCGCCGGCGCGAAGAAAGGCCCAGGAGAGCCCCACCAAGCCTTCTCCCGCATAGGAGCGCGTGCCACTGCCGTAGCAGGCAGAGATGGTGACGAGCCGTGCATCGATCGGGTGTTGCATGATGTCGCGGGCATAGAGCTTGTAGGAATCGTCGCCGTCCTTGGAGCCAGAGAGGATGATCGCCGAATCCAGGGGGTCAGTACTGCTTGCGATCGCATGTGAGACAAAATGAATATATGAGTAGTTTCCCGGATTGCTGGAGAGGTAGGCCGATGGGCTCGCTTGCTGACCCGAGAATACGGCTACACGCTTAGGATCGAAATGGCTTTGAATCTTTTGCATCTCGAACCCAAAGAGCGGAAGGGTAGGGAAGTCCTCGCTCGCCGACACCGGGTTGCCAAGCAGGAGCAGGCTTCGATTCGCACCTTGAACCGGCTTTGCCGCGGCCAGCATCGACAGCGAAGGGGCGGAGAGCAGGGTTGCGTCTTCGATCCAATAGTGCAGGTCCGAGTTCTGATCCGAGATTTGGCCGGCCTCCTTGCTCGGGCCGGGAACAAGCAGCGTTTCAAAGTTGAGCCGGCTCAGCGCTCCATCGGCCAGGATCATGACTGGCATTTTGGGGTGAACTAGATTTGAAGCCGGGGCGACCAGCAACTTGTAGAGCGCCTGCCCATCTTTGTTGCCTGATTCAAGAGGATTCAGCACGTCCTGCACGGCTCTGTTGTAACGCTTGATATGAGAGACAATCTCTTCCTGCGCAGGAAGTGGGAAGATAGCAACCTTTTCCGGCGTGATGGTCCAGAGATAAGATTGCTTCTGGCCCAGCCAGTAGAACAGCAAGGTCGCATCGAGCTTGCGGGCGATCTGGCGGGGATTGAGTGGCGCCGTCCTGGTTGCAGCCTTGTTGCCACCCCCGCCGAGAGATTGCGCCAGGGTACGGGCGCGGCTTTGGTCGGCGAGAGCAAGTGCCTCATCGCTTCTGCCATGCTCGACAAGCAAGTGGATGTAGTCGTCATAGATGGGGGTGGCGTTGGTAAGAAAAGGGAGTTTCGAGTCTTCGTTTTGTATCTGATCGCGCGCCCCCTCAAAGATTGTCAGTGCAGCCCTGTACATCTTCTCTTCGTCCTGTGTGCGACCCTCCAGCTCGAACAGCTTGGCCATCTCATGGTCTGCGCCCATGCGCATGGAGACTTGGCTGGCAGGATCATTCGCGACGGAGCGGAAGATAGCCTCCGCTTGCTGGTCCCGCCGCAGAGCGGCCGCGATCCTCCCTTGCGCCAGCATGAAGACCAATATATCCAGACGCCGGCCGCTAGCGTTCGCCAGAGGAGCTACCTGATCAAGGTAGGCATTTGCTTCTCCCAGCTTTCCCGCGTCGATGGATGTGTGCGCCAGATCTTCCAACGCGTCGATGATGTCATCCCTGCTGTTGAATTTCCTTGCCAGGACAAGAGCCCGTTTGTAGGCTTGTTCGGCGTTAACCAGATCGCCGCGATCCTGGTAGAAGTACCCCACGTTTGACATGCATTTGACTTCGATGCGGATATTGCCGAGCCTTGCAGCGCGTTCTTCGGAGTCCAGGGTCATCTCCAGCGCCCTGTCTTTATCTCCCAGCTTGAAATAGGCCCAGCCAAGGTTTCCGGCGGCGCTTTGCGCTAAATCTTCCGCGCCAAGCTCAACGGCAGAACGATATGCTGACTTCAGCCAGTCCGCGGCCTCGTCATAGTGCTCGTCATGGAAAGAGGCCCATCCCAGATTTATGAGGGCAGTTGCTTCCAGCCTTCGATCCTTTTGTGTTCGAGCCGAGGAAAGGCTTGAGAGGAAAAGCTGTCGAGCATCCGATAGCCTTCCTTGCGTGCCGGACAAGATGCCTTGCGCCCTAAGTACACCGCCGCATGACCCGGAGGTCGCAGATACACACATCGTCTGGGCCGTCTTAAGCTTTTGGTCGGCCAAAGGAATCTGTCCCTCCAACGTCAAGGCCATACCCTCCAGCGTCAGCTTTTCAATGATTGCTTCCTGAGTGCTGATTACGGACGGCTGCAAGGAGAGGACGCGCAAAGCATCCTCATTCATCCCTCGGCTGACCATCGTACGCGCTTCCAGCAACTCAAATTTTGACGCCCACTCGGTGTTGGCGCCCAGGTACTGCCTATACTCCAGATCTGCTTCTTGTTGGCTTTCGACTAGATGGCCGTGCACAAAGAGTTGCCATGCGTGGGCATAGGCAGCTTCGGCGCTGACGGGGGCTGTGTCGTGCAAAGGAATCAGCAGCAATAGCGCAACCGCCCACGCGAATTGGAAACTGCGGGGCGGGAAGCTGCCAGATGGGACCATGACGCCTGCTTTCAGTCCGGTCTTGAGTTCCACCAATCCAAAGCCGAGCGGAACGCGCATACGCTGGCCGGATGCTGGAGAACCGATTCTGAATGAAGACAGCATACTTGATCTCCGCGTCAACCCGGCGCGCGACGCTCGTTTTCAGCCATGGGTATCGGAGCCGGTTGGGGAGTGAGCAACTTGGGAGCTAATCGGATTATCCTGGCTCGGGCCAACCGTTGTTCATGGCGATTCCAGCCCCAAGAGTCCCTGCGGCAGGGCAGCCCAATTTGAAGTCGATCATGGTCAGTCGGACGGTAGTGGCCTTCAGGATGCCTTTCTCTCTCTCAATATCCTGGTGGGTCAGGGACACCCTGGCCAGGACGATGGTGCCGAAGCCGGGAATCCTGATCACGTGGCCACGTCCCTGGCCCGGATAGCCTTCGCCGACTTCACTCACCAATGAACATTCCAGCGTCTCCCTCTTTAGTTCGCGGCTTGCTGTGGCCGGGAAAAGCTTATGGTACCCCTCACGCATCTCGTCCAGCCAGCTCTTGTGCTCGCCGAGATCCGCGAACTGTTTGTCGATGCATTTTTTAAGTTCAGCGTTCTGGGTGTAGAGCGCATCGTTTTCCGACCTGGCGCCGAGAATGTCGAGATTGAGCTTCACATCGACGCGCTGGCCGGCGATGCGGAGGTTTTCGAAGCGGGTGCCGAGAAAGGAGATGTGCGGCACGTAGCCATCGAACGGTATCTCGGTAATGACCTGCCCGATGATGCGGTCGGCCGTCACCACGTCCAGAACATTAAGCCCCTCGATGACCGAAGTGGCTAGTGTGGAATAGCCGTGATCCTTCTTGGGGTTAAGGTTGCCGGCAACCTGGGTGTGGGCGGAGCGGAAGGAGATGACCTCTCCCAGCCGGTAATTCTCCAGGCGCTGCGAGAAGTAGCCGCCTAATTCCGGCAACTTAACGTAGGCCTGGGGTTTGATCTCCTGGATGAGCGGGAGTTCCAGGTCGCCTTCGAGGACTGTCGCTTCCGCATGGTAGAGGTGCTTCAATATCGCTTTGCTAGTCTCTTTCGGTTCAGCCATGAAAATTCTCGCTTTCAGATTTGGGGATCGGGCAATTCTATGTCATTTTCTGCAATTTGGTTAGTCCGTCAAGCGAAGATCAAAGACGTATTGTTCGACCGGTGTCAGTTCCCCGTGCGGTCCGACACCGGAGACCGCCACGGTATATGTACCAGCCCGCAGCATCGCGCCTGGAATCGCGAGCGAATACCGCTGATCATTCGCCGGTGCTGCGATGGAGCTGGTCCAGGCAGGTCGGCCGTGCGGATCGATGAGCACAAAAGTGAAAGATGTGTAAGGGGCTGTACCGGGCGGTTGGGAAAGATCAACCGGGAGCACAACGCCGTGCTCGCGATCAGCCGTAACCGGCAAGGGGCCACTGCCCCGCTCCGAGCTGCGTAGGGGAAACCAGGGAAGAAGGCGCGGTTGGCTCGCCGCCATTCTCAACGCCGGCAAGGTAACCAGATTCTGGTAACCGATTGCCACCAGCAACGCGGCGAATGCTGGAATTGCAAAGGCGGGACGCCACCAGGAAAGCCAACGATCTCGCTTCACCTTGGGCTTGCCGATTCCGGTTGATGGCGGTGCAGGCAAATTGTCAGTCAGCGCGGGCAGTTGTACTTTCGCCTCATCCACAAATGCAGCTGCGGCGCGAATGTCCTGGGCACACTCGGGGCAATCGAACAGGTGCTCCTCAAATTCCTCGCGAGCATCGGGCGTCAACTCGTCCAGGAGGTATCGTTCCGCGGTCATCTGTTCTACTGCTTCGTTATGGTCCATCGATTCAATCACCAGTGCTGTTGCATCTTTAGACAACATCTGAATAGTGGCTGTGGGGGACAAATCGTTTCATAATTTTCAGCCATTTACGCTCAAGGGCGATTGAGTTCCGATCCGCTTGACATATTCAGTTTTGAATTCCTGCTTGGCCCGGTGGAGAAGCACCCGCAGGTAGACGCGATCCACTCCAAACTCCCGGCAAACTTCGTCGCGGTCACGCTCGTCAAGGAAAACAGCTTTCAGCAGAGAGCGGTCGCGCAGAGGCAATTCGAGCAGAATCTCCCGGACCTTGTCCTTGAGTTGCCGAGCAGCAACGATGTCCAGGGCACTAGCGCCCTGGGCGGGTAATTCTGGCCGGCCTTCCTCATCGAGAGATTCGCTGCTCTTTGACGAGCGGTAATGCTCAAGAAGCACGTTATTGCAAACGCTGTTGACGAATGCGCCCAGCCGCTCCGGTTGTCGAAGGCCGCCATCTTTGCGCAGCACCGCTAAAACCCGAGTGAAGGTTTCCTGGCAAACATCCTCAATCGCGTGCAAGGATCGCAGCCGCGAGCGGAGCTTGATCCGGAGCAACTGGGTAAAGTAGCCAACGAAGTGTTCCTGTGTCCCGTTGTCTCCTGCCCAAAGCCGTTCAACGTAAGTTGCATCGAAGGATTGAAATTGCAAAGCCGACTCCCTCGACCCGAGACGCGAAGAGTATAGCATCGGATGTGTGGAGGGCAAGTGAACTACGCGGCCTCTGGCAGAAGCAGGCGTCGGCCGCCGTTCAGCGGATGCGCGCTCTCGAACGGTATCGACGTTCGAAGATCTCACTGAAATAACCTGAATGGCGTAGTGGCCAACAAGCATTGAGCATTTGTCGGATCGACTGCCACCACAGTTGTCACCGGCGAGAGCCGGTGGACAGTCCCGGTGGCCGAAGTCTGCACAAACAATTTCAACTGCCTCACGGAGTGAGGAGCCGCGGTAGACCGCTGCGTGGTTTCAATGACCCGCAATACACTTAGAATTTGGTGCCGGCGCATTGCGCATCTCCTTCGAGTGCTTCCCCGCAAGCAACGTGTTTTCCCAACGGCAGTTGGAGTTTCCGCATTGCCCTCTTAAGCAGAAAGATCGCCCCAGTGAGTGCCTGCGAGTGCACGAGTAGCCCAACCCAGCCAGCGCTCAGCCAGATGGCCATAGGCAGAGAAATCAAGTGGATCGATGAGTAGAAGCAATCGGTCAAAGGTCGAAGAACGCTGGGGACACGGCTCGTCCAATGCAGCCTGATCAGGCTCCATCGGCCAGACTCGTCCTCCGTGGGAGTGGCCCGCCAGACCGCCAGTGGAGACGAGAAATAGCGAAATATGGAATTGCTCTGATTCATCCAGGTTCTGCTTCATTCGACAAAGGGCGCGCTGGGATTCGCAAGTGCACGTCGATTCGTGGGGAAGACTTAAGCCGTGCAGCGACCGGTTGGCCGTGCGTGAACGCAGCAGCATTCGACACGCGGATTGGGGAAGCCGGGATCGTCACACAGGGGATAGTGCAGGTTCGCGCAGAATCGTTTCATGGCATCGCAAGAAATGATTGGGACCAAAGCGAGAGTGTGCGCTACTCGCAGTGACGGGGCGCTCATTAGTGAATGGACTGTGTGCCATGAATCCGCGGAAGGTGGATCGGACAGGCTACATGGAAGTTCGCATTGCGCGCCGACATGCTTCCGGCACTCCCCGGCATCTGCTGGCCTTGATGATTGCACAAATGCGTTGAGAGGATTGTGAAATCGGCTCAAGTGTTTTTGAGTCAGACAAAATGTCAGTGTTCGTCAAAGATCGAGTCTTCAGCGCCGATAGGGCGAAGCCAGCATTGACGTCGGCAATCGCGAAATTGTCGTTACCAGTGATAGTTCCCGCTCGAAGCCACCGCAAGTCCGACAACTGGGCTTGCACGTATCGTGAGATTTACGCTAGTTTAGGCTTGAATAGAAAACGCAGCTTCTTTGCAACATCCCCCCTCCCCGAACGGCACGGAAATAGTCAACGAAACTTGGTCAGATAACTGATTTGGGCAATCAACCTACGGGGACGGTCTGCCTTCCGCGAGTTGAGGAAATGGATAAGGGTTGACGGCAGTTCTCCTGCTGCCAAGTTGCTTTTTGCAGCGCCGTCGATCTTCCTGCGGCGAAGCGCCCGTGATCGATTTTTTTGAAGATGCAAGGGCGATGAGGGCAGAAATCACTCTTCTTTGCGCTAATACAGGTAGCAGTGCAGGTCTAAGCAAAGAAGGAGAATGCGATGCATAGGATCGGGAGGTCAATGGTGAAATTGGAGGTCACGGAGATGGAACGGGCTGCTTCGGGCGGCGCAGGAGCATTAGCGCCTCCTGAAACGCGGACTCAAGCCGACGAACTCCCCGACGCGCTCAAGCCGGGACATATTGCATTCCGGGTTGCAATGCCGCTCAGTGCTGAGGTTGAGGGAGTGCCTTGCAGCCTGAATAGCGACGACTGGATTCTCCGGACTGGCAACCTGGAGGCGGACGGCACCGTCCCGGTGAGAGTCGCTACAAGCCGCTCCGGCGAGTGCACCCAAGGATCGGCAACCCAGGTGTCGCTGAACGATTTGATGGCCATGCAGAATGAGCAGGACCAACAGGTGATGGCCGTTTTGAAGATGGCGGCAGATTCAATGGGTAAGGGAGGAGTGCCTGCTGGTCCTGCAGGGGGATGTGGAGCGACGCCGTTTCCTGGTGGCGTGACTTCGCCCGACATGGACGTTGCGAGCAGCCTGCAAAAGGAGCAAGGGGAAGCGGCAATCGCCGAGAACGAGGTCGTCGCGACCGCCGCAAAGGGTGGGCAGTAACAACGCTATAGCAAGTCTTAGTGACGGATCGAGTGTAGTGGCTGCGGGGGGTGGATTCCGATGGCAATCGGAACCCACCGGATTGGATGAGGGGCATGGAGAGGCGCACGGAATGATCGGACAACAGGTGGAAAACTACCGAATTCTGGCGCCGCTGGGTGTAGGCGGCATGGGAGAAGTGTGGAAGGCGGTCGACGTCAATCTTGAGCGGATCGTTGCGCTGAAAGTTGTCACAGTGGGGCTCTCCACCAACGCAGACCTGATCGCCCGTTTTCGACTCGAAGCGCGCGTTCAGGCGGCCTTGAACCACCCAAACATCGCCACTTTGTACTCCTTTCTGGTTTGGGAGGGCAAGGCGGTCATGGTGATGGAGTATGTAGAGGGTGAGACGTTGAGAGATATGATTGTGTCCCGCGGCGCCATTCCGACACAATCGGCGATCAATCTTTGTGTACAGGCGTTGCTCGGGGTAGAGGCCGCACATCGGCAGGGGGTGGTCCACCGGGATCTGAAGCCCGCCAACCTGATGCTGAACAAATCTGGCGTGGTCAAAGTGATGGACTTCGGCATTGCGAAGATCCAGGATGGAGCCAGGCTGACTCGCACGAACACCGCAATCGGGACCTTCTGCTACATGGCGCCCGAACAGATTCGAGGCTTGGCAGTCGATGCGCGGTCAGACATTTACTCAATGGGAATCACGCTGTATGAGATGTTGACAGGTAGAGTCCCATTCGACTTTCAGTCCGACTTTGAGATCCAATCGGCGCACGTACACACGCCGCCTACACCTCCAATGGTTCACAACCCCAACATTCCGACAGCTGTCGGAGCCGCAGTCATGCGGGCGCTTGCCAAGAATCCAGATGAAAGATTTGCGAGTGCAGGCGAATTCATCCGCGCACTTCCGGACCTGAGCCTGGCGCGCGCGACGCATGCCGGGCCGGTCGCTTCCGCGCGATCCACGGTATTGGAGTCTCCTGCGTTTTCAATGGGGCGCGAGAGTTCAATGGGACGCAAGACGGAGTTTTTGGCGGAGACGCCCACAGGTACTGTTCAGTTCCCTACCCAATGGCCCCAGACCAACAACCCTGCTGCCGTGCCACCCCCGCAGATGCCTGGTTTCAACCCCGTCGGCGACGCTCAATTCGCATCCAGTCAGGGCAAGCGAGGGAATAAACGGGCAGTCATCGTGGGGACAGTCTGTGTGGTTCTCATAGGGGCCGTGCTTGCATTCGGGTGGTTTCTCCTAGGGCCAAAGCCTTCCCCGAAAACGGATGACCATGCGATTGCAACTGGCTCAATGAGTGCTGGCAAACCGGATTCAATGGAGACCGTCGATACGCATCGGCCAACATCGGGACCGGTTTCTCCGCACCACGCTACCGTCGGTTCGACTGGAAAGCTGTCTGGCAATCAAGGAATTACAGGGGGAAATGCCAATTCAAATCGGAAGCCAGCTCAGCCGGTTAAACCTGACGTATCTCAGCAGAAACCTGGGCCGCAAAATCAGCCAGTTGCCGTGAATCCTCCCGTTCAGCCCGCTCCTTTTTCTCCGACCGCTAAGCCGCAACCTGGACAAGACGGCCTTCTGGGCGGGCGATGGGAAGGGAACTATGTCGACACTCAGAGGCAAGAGGCAACCTCGGTGAAACTCCTGCTCAACGAAGTGGGACAGAACTCTGCAGGCGTAAGTAGCATCTCGGGAACGATGACTTTCGTCGCGGCGGACCTTGGCTCCGGCACGTGCTCAGTGCAAGGGAGTGAATACGATTCGCAGCGACGCCAACTGAGGCTGGCGTTTACCGGTTGCACGAGGAAAACTGGCGGCTCCATCCCGGTCTTTTTCAATAGCTTCACTCTTTTCAACAATGTGAATCCAACCTCAACACTCCTCCAGCAGGGCAGCGTTTTCGGCCAGAAGGTGCTCGCAACGCTCTATCGGAAGCAATGATTAGTCTCAGGCATCCTCCGCCAGGGGCGAGTTGGGCGGGTCCAACGAGAATTGAAACCATTGTGGACTAGATGGGCTCTATTTCGCGAGCGAAGATTGCGTTGCGGCAGAACGGTTGAGTTAGGTGAACCCGACAGCTGGATTGCAGGGGCGGTGGAGGAAGCGATGCAGAAGGGCGACCACATTGGACAATACGTCCTGATCGAGAAGCTTGGCGACGAACTGCTCGCGGGTCGGCCGCCCTTCGGCGCGGAAACGGACACCGATTACACGGACAAGGAGACGGCGGAGATCCAGGGCAAGAACTTCGCCCGCCTGCAAGGCGTTCAGCCGGATCGAATCGAGTTGCTTGCAAAGCTGGGTTTGATCCCTGAACGGTCGCTCAAGGTAAAGGCGTTGAGTTTCTCGGCGATGAAGGTCAACGGCATGCCTGTCTACGTGAGCCCTATCGACGGTGAATTCGTAATGAAGAAAGACGAATACCTGAAGTTGCCCGATGCGCGGATTACGGTCTATTACCGCGATCTAACCTCTATTGAACCGGCGGGACGCCTCGTGGAGCAACAGAAGGTGATCATTTCCGGCCAGATCACGGCGAGAATGGAGGCTAACCCGTTTGAGCAAATTGCTATGCACTCCCTTCACCCTAAGGTTGTGCTCCCATTCAACAAAGAGATCGTTGTGCTGATTCCGTGAGGGGAGGTTGGCGGTCAGGGTGCACTGGCCCTCCTCGATATGGTTGCCCCGGTTGGCCAAGTCGCCGCGCAAGTTCTCAACACGATCATCATGCCCGGGCAAGACGCGGCATGGCGCAATGACGTAGCCACCGAGCAGATTAAGCACCTGGTGCTGATTCGCATTAGCTACACGGTGGTCGACGACAAGGCGAGCTACCCGCTCGAATTCGAACAGCTGGGCTTCTGGGTAGGTTCCTCGACGATGATTGCGCAGGAAGAGGCGGTTGAGCCCTGGGAGTTTGATCCGGATGCAAAGACGCGGTTGTCTGAGAATCACGCGCACGTGGATAAGGATAGCGTTGCAGTAACCGCACAGCCGATGGCCGGTTCGTCCTTGTCGTTCGTTGATACGACGACAAACAGAGCAGCGCAGTGGAGTCTCAAAAGTGAAGACTTCACCATCGAGACCGAAGGCAGGCCAGCCAAGGACCACGTCGCTTACTCGACTAAGATCACGTCGGTCGAGGTGCGGGAGCGGGCGTCGTCAAACAACTACGCTTTGCTCCGATTCCGCGATGGCGTAGTTGGCTCGCCTGCAAAGCGTGCGTGGGCGGCGGATACCAGGTGGGACCGTTTGGCAGTTCTCCGGCTGGTCCGCAATCCAACGAGCAACGAGCTAAGGACGGAGGTCGTCCTGCTCCCCGGTACTTCCGATGGAAAGCAGATCAAGCTCGACGACCAGATCGATGACTCAGGATTCGGTTCTCCGATGTTTACGAGGGACGGTGTGATCGCGATGTTGCAGGACGAAAACTCCGCTGTGCTCCTGTCATCGATCAAACATCTCGAAGAGAAAGCGCAGTAGAGCGGCTTGCCGGATGCTTCGGGAGCGCCGCCGCCCCGGAGCTTTTCAGGCGATCCTCGAGGGGTTTTCCAATTTACAGACTTTTGCCGGAACGGTACGAGGTGGCTTCTTCTTAAGGAAGAGGCCACCTTGTACTGTGACAGCGTGGGGGCTCGGCAATTCGAGAGTCGTTGTAGTGACGATTCGGATTAGTGGATGTCGCGAGACTTCAGCGAAACCAGGACCCCAGTCATAACGATCAGGAACATCGTGGTGAGCGCTATGATGCAGCGTGTCAGGCCACTGCGATGTAATCTTTCGTGCGCATTTTCCGGGGCACGTACCGTTTTGTCTTCGCCGTCTTCTCCGGTCTTCACGGTAGTGTATTTCGGTATGGATTCTTCAGCAGTGTCGCCAAGGTCGTCGCATTCTTTAGGTTTTGCGTAGAGGCTCATACAGCCCTTTTCTCCCCGGCGCCCAGCCTCCTCAACGACATTTGCTTCGTAGGCCCAACGAGTAGGAACCACATTGCTCGCCCATACCGCGGCAGGCGTCATCTCGTGCAACGGCCGGATTCCTCCGCCGAGCCCAATCGCCGGCAGCAGTACAATCGGCAACAACGCAATCGCACTTTCGGTAGTCCTGCAGAAAGGGGCCGAAGAGATCAGCAGTCCAATTGAGGCACCAACCAGCGAAGCCAGCCAGAGGACGAATGCAAATAGCCAGAAACGCCCATGCAAGTTGCATACCGGATATACAATCATCAGCATAAGCAGGCATTGAACCAGGCTGATTCCACTAAGCACTAGCAGTTTCGAGAAGACGTAAGATGGCAGGCGCAGGCATACCATGCGCTCTCGCTGATAGATCAACCACTCTCCAACCACGTCTCGAACGGCGTTGTTGCAACCGAACCATACAGCCGCGACGACCATCAGAAAGTGGATTCCTCCAACCAATGCGCTATGACTTTGAAAATCGAGCCAGTCGACCGGCGATTGAACATGCGAGGCTTTGGGAAGCCCCTCAAAGATGCCTGCGATCAGGATGGCGAAGATGGGCGCCTGCAGGAAGGAGATCAACGTCTGGCTTTTGTCGCGGAAGCGAACGGTGAAATTGCGCCTGGTCAAAGTTATCCATTGGGTGAGATCCAGGCCGCCTCGTCCGCGGTCGGTTGATGCCTTGATGTCAAGCGAGGGATTTTTCCCAGCCCGGTCCATAACAAATTGGCTGAAGTACTTACTTGCGCTGTAGCGCGCGATCCAGCTTGCTGTGGTGTTGTTTGGATCAGGCGTTGACTTGTCCTGCTGAAGAGTGCTCATCAGGACCTCTGGTCCAGGCGTCGTACTATGCGGCGCGCCCGAGGCCGATCCATGATTGGCCACGAAGTGAATGGCGTCAGGATATGCGGGACCATAAAAAACCATGGCCCCTGGTTTCTCCGGGTCGCGCGATAACATCAACAGGTTGTCGAACTCGCGATAGGCATCAAGGCTGGGCGCGTGAATCGTGGCAACGATTGTTTTGCCGCCGTCGCGAGCGAGTCTCTTCAGGAGCCGAACCACACTATCGGCGTCGGCCGAAGAGAGCCCTGAAGTGGGCTCGTCAAGGTAGAGGACGGGAGTCCCGCATATCAATTCCAGCGCGATGTTCACTCGCTTTCGTTGACCGCCGCTGAGGACTTTATTCTCCGGAGAGCCGATAATGTCATCGAGCTTATCTGAAAGACCGAGATCGTGCGCGACCTTCTCCGCCTCCAGTTTGATTTCCTGTTCAGAGAGCGGAGTCCTCAGCCGAGCGGCATAAGAAAGCGCCTCGCGCACGGTCAAGCGTTCGTGCACGATATCATCCTGCGGAACGTATCCGATCTTCTGACTGTAATCGTCGTAGAACTGATATAGATTTTTGCCGTTGTAAAAAACGGCGCCCTGTGAAGGCGGTGTGTAGCCGTTCAGAGCTTTCAGCAATGTGGTTTTACCCGCTCCCGATGTGCCCATCAACGCCACCAGTTCACCGGCGTACACAGTGAACGACACCGGCGCGAGGATCGTCTTATCCCTTGCAAGAACGGTAACGTCGCGGGCTTCCACGGTGTACCCGAGGTCGTGGCGCTTTGCCAGTTCTCCGCCCTGCAGCAGTTGAAAGCGGAAGCTGCCGAGGCCGATCTGCTGCCCAGGTTCGACGCGAGTCGTGTTGGCGATACGCCTGCCCTCGACAAAGGTGCCATTGCGCGAATTGAGATCCTCGACGAATAGGCCGGCTGAGGTCCGAGTGATCTTGGCGTGGTGCCAAGAGATCATCGGATAGTCCAAGGGGTGGTCGCACATGGGGTCACGGCCAATCACCATCGCGTCGCCCTTCAGCGTCACCTTTTCGAAATTGGCTTCGCCGATCCCGATCGGAGTGGCGGTCGAGAACTGTGACAGTAACTTCGATGCTGGTAGTTTGTAGGATCCGAGAAAGACTTCGTCGTTGGGGTCAAGCGGTGTTGGTTGGCTGATCCTACTCTCAAGACTATTGATCGACGTTCCGTTCAGTGAATTCGTGTCTTCAATGTAGTACCGCCCGTCCCGCTTATCGACTCGGGCATGGTGGCTGGAGACGATGGGGAGGTCGACGATGACATCGTTATCCGAGGCGCGGCCCACTGTGACGACCTTGTGAAGCACATCGCGAGAGGGGGTAACCGCCCTGTGAGCATCCGAATGAGAGATTCTGTCCCATGGAAATGGAACGTCGGCGGCCAGCTTGATTGTCTGCCGCCGGGTTACGGGAACGGTCTCAAACGGCGTCAACTTGACTCCATCCACAAAGGTTCCATTCGTGGAGTTCAGGTCAATGAGAACGAGGCCGCCCTCGGTCTCAGAAAGCCGGCAGTGCATGCCCGATACGACCGGGTTAGAGATGGTGAGATCGCAGGTCGCAGCGCTGCCAATTAACCAGGACGATCGCACTTCCGGGGATACCATGGTCATAGGAACTCGCTATTCTCAAGAACCGGGCAAGGGAAGATCGATCGGTCAGACTACTTAGTAGTCTGCGCAAACTTTTAGAGGAAAAGCCACAAGGGAAAGAATAATTTTGCAGCTTCTGCAGAGAATCTCTTCCATGTATCATATGCCCAGAATTGGCGGACAAGTGCGCAGAATCGGCGGAAAATCTCGCTTCTATCAGTGTGGGTAGTTCTACCGGCAGGAGCCACAATCCTATTCAATGAAGCCGATCGTTGAATTCGACGAAGAGAGAGAGTCCTCGATGACACACTTTTCCGGCTGCGTATTGGCACGTCGAAAGTTCATTCGGTTATTCCACAGCACAGCAAACTGATTGACGAAGTGATCGAAAAGCTGGGCGGAGCCCTGGCGTTGTTGGCGCTCCTTCATTACAGTCGACAGAATGAATTCGAAGCCGACAAGCTGGGCTTCTATGAAATGCTGCGAACTGACTATCAGCCATCTGGCTTCTTGAGTCTTTTGAGCTTTTCGATGCCTTGGAGAAGGAGTCGAACGGTTTGCCCATACCCCTGCTGCGGGATCATCCCGCGGCCGCGGATCGCACACAGGCGATCCGTCAAGAAATGACGGAGGTCAACATCTCGAAAGACGCGGCCGCCGACAGCTTCTCTCTCTTTTGGGGGTACCCAGTCGGCTAGCAGCTCATTTGGCCATCGCGGGACGGAGCACGAATGAAGCGGCTTCTGGAATCAGACTGCCTCAGAGAGATGTACAGACAGCCGCCCGAGGTCTACAAGGTGATAGAAAGGCTAAACTGGATTCGATTGCACGGATCTGTACACGCAATCCAGTTCTTCCGCAAGCCCAGGATTCGTTCGTTCAAATACACCGCAGGGCGCTCAGCAGTTGGGCGTCAAGAAGACGAGCGTCGCAGCTGGAGTTGGAGGATTGGCCCCGGTGCCGGAGACCAGCGTCGCATCATCGTCACTTACACCTGGAAGCCCGAGGGACAGATCTTCGAAGTTCGTGAGGGGCGCAATCGAATTGGCCGCGATCCAACTCAGTGCGACATCGTCATTGAGCAGGACTAGACCCTCTCGGCTAGAAACAGTTCCATCGTCTAACCGTTCCAAGTTCATCATCAGCGATCTGGACAGTCAGTGCGGGACCTATGTCAATGGCGAGATTGTCGAAGAAGCATCCATTCCGCTGCCGAACTACTCCAGCATCCGAGCCGGCTCAACCACTTTCACATTTGTTGCTATCGATCTGTCCAAGCCGACTGGCTAGGTCCTCAGAAGGCCGTACCAGGTGGAGGCGCCGACCCTTTCGTAGGGTGACCTGCCCCCGGGCAACCGTACTAGTTGGTATTAATTAGAGGTTCAACCCCACGCCGCTATCTCTTCATCATTATGCCGTATTGCCCACATGGGCGGATTTCTGTTCTAACCCTTCTATTTTCTGTATGGCGGAGAGAGTGGGATTCGAACCCACGGTACTCGTTAAAGTACACACGCTTTCCAAGCGTGCGCCTTAAACCACTCGGCCATCTCTCCGGAGGGTGGTTGTCTACTTGAATTTAACATAGCGGAGAGGTTAATTCCGATTGCTGAGACCGGGTCTTGGACTAAGCAGAACCTCGTGGTCGGGTATTTGAAATCGTTTACTTCTGCGCGCTGCGTGGTTTATAGTTCGACCTTGCTTGCACTGCGGAGCCAACCGCAACTTGTATTGAAACTGCATCTTGAAAGGGAATTCCATGCCTGTTCTGTCTCGTCGCGACCTGCTCGCCTCCGGTGTAGCGCTTTCTGCGTCTTCTCTCCTTGCCCGTACGGCCTGGGGACGCGCGGCTGCGGTTCTGGGTGGCGAGCAGGATGCGGTGTCTGCGGCGGCGTTGGCAGCGGTTGCGCCCCGCGAGCAGTTGCTCTTCGATTTTGGCTGGAAGTTCCAGTTTGGGCATGGGAGCGACCCGGCTCGGGACCTGGGGTTCGGCAATGGACAGGGCGACTTCGCCAAGACCGGCGACTTCGACTTTTCCAAGGCTGCGTTCGACGACTCAAAATGGCGCGCTCTGAATCTGCCGCACGACTGGGCGGTGGAGCTGCCTTTTGTTCCAGACGAGGAGCAGAAATCGCACGGTTACAAACCGCTTGGACGGCGGTATCCGGAGACCAGTGTGGGCTGGTACCGGCGTACCTTTGCGATTCCTGCCGGCGATCTGGGCCGGCGCATTTCTGTGGAGTTCGACGGCGCGTTTCGCGATGTGATCGTTTTCGTGAACGGCTGTTTCATCGGCCGTAACAATAATGGCTATGCGCCATTCAGCTTCGATTTGACGGACTTTCTGGCGTACGGGGCCAAGAACTACATTGTTGCGCGCGTGGATGCGAGCTTTGGCGATGGCTGGTTCTATGAGGGGGCCGGGATCTATCGGCATGTGTGGCTGAAGAAGACGGATGCGCTGCACCTCGGCGAATGGGAAAGCACGGTGAGAGCGTCGGAGATCAGCGAGGGATCGGCTCTTTTGACCCTGGGAACTGTGGTTGCGAACCAAGGGAAGCACGCAGAGAGCGCAAAGGTAAGCTGGCAGATTCTGGATGAGGCGGGCAAAGCCGTGGCGACCGCTGAGGCCGCAGAGCAATCGGTTCCGATGGACGGGGTTGCAACCTACACGGCGACTGCGCGGCTGAGCAATCCAGCGCTTTGGTCGGTGGATTCGCCGAGCCTCTATTCGGCCGTTGTGACGGTGGAGGGTGGTGGCAAGACGCGGGACGCAGAGCGGGTGAGCTTTGGCGTGAGGACGGTTCGCTTTGATGCCGACAAGGGATTCTTCCTGAACGGGAAGTCGATGAAGATTCAAGGCACGTGCAACCACCAGGATCACGCCGGCGTGGGCGCGGCGTTGCCAGACCGTTTGCAAGTATTCCGGCTGGGAGTACTGCGCGAGATGGGCTGCAACGCCGTGCGCACTTCACACAACATGCCAACCCCCGAATGGGTGGATGGCTGCGACCGCATGGGCTTGATGATGATGTGCGAAACGCGGCAAATGAGTTCAAACCCTGAGGGTATGGCGCAGTTGGAGGCGATGGTGAAGCGGTATCGCAACTCTCCGTCGATCATCCTATGGTCCATCGGGAACGAAGAGTGGCATCTGCAGAGCGACATGGCGGAACAGGGAGCGAAAATTGGCGCGACCATGGTAGAGCGGTGCCACGAACTCGATCCGACGCGGGTGGTTTCTGCAGCCGTGAATGGGGATAACGAGAAGGGGGTATCCGACGCGTTCGACATCATCGGTTTCAACTACAACTTGAAAGGCCCGGAGGGGTATCACAAGGAGCATCCGAAGCGGCCGCTCTATGGATCGGAAACATCCAGCGCTATCTCTACACGCGGCGTTTACACAACCGATAAGCTGCGCAACACGATTAACGCTTACGATGGCGTGGTTCCATGGGGCGAGACTGCCGAAGAGTGGTGGAAGTTTTATGGCACGCGCGATTGGGAAGCAGGCGGGTTTGCGTGGACTGGCTTCGACTATCGAGGCGAGCCAACGCCTTACGGATGGCCCTCGATCAACTCGCAGTTCGGCATTGTGGACATGTGCGGATTTCCCAAAGACACGTTCTATTACTACAAGGCGTGGTGGGGCGCCGATCCGGTACTGCACCTGTTTCCGCACTGGAACTTCGAGGGCAGGGAAGGCGAAGTCATTCCCGTATGGGTGTACTCGAACCTGGATGAAGTTGAGTTGTTTGTCAATGGCCAGAGTGTTGGCAGCCAGAAGGTACCGCACCTGGGTCATGTGGAGTGGAAGGTGAAGTTCGAGGCCGGCTCGATTGAGGCGCGCGGGAGCAAGGACGGCAAGGTTGTGCTGACTGAGAAGCGGGAGACGACTGGCCCGACGGTGGCCATTCGACTGACCGCGGACCGGACGGAGATCAAAGCCGACGGCGAGGATGTGGCGATTCTTAAGGTGGAGGCCGTGGATAAGGAAGGGCGCGCGGTACCGACGGCCGGGAATCTGATCGGGTTTAAGATCTCAGGAGCGGGCGCGCTGATCGGCGTGGGAAATGGCGATCCAAACTGCCAGGAGAGCGACAAGGAGCCGAAGCGCTCGCTGTTCAGTGGGCTGGCGCAGGTGATTTTGCAATCGACGAAGCGACCGGGCGAGATTCATATTGAGGCGGTAAAAGAGGGCTGGGACGGACCGGAATTGACTCCTGCGAAGCTGGTGATTACCACGAAGAAGGCGGAGTTGCGGCCCGCCGTGGAGCTAGTGCGCACGCAGTCGTAGGGCCTGACAGACACGTCGCGGCCAGTGATATACTCACATGGTCAGGCGCGTGCCCGCGCCGCTATCTTCAACGTACGCTGAGGTTCCCATGTCCGGCCATTCAAAATGGGCCACAATCAAGCACAAGAAGGGCGCGCTGGACGCTAAGCGCGGCAAGATATTCACTCGTCTGCTCAAGGAAATAGCTGTTGCCGCCAAGGGTGGCGGTAACCCCGATAGCAATGCTCGGCTACGGACCGCCATTCTGGCAGCCAAGTCGGAAAACATGCCGCAGGACAATATCAAGCGGGCCATCCAGCGCGGTACGGGCGAACTGGAGGGCGTGAACTACGAGGAAATCAGCTTCGAGGGGTACGGGCCCGGCGGCGTGGCGATCATTGTCGATGTGATGACCGACAACCGCAACCGCGCCGTGAGCGAAATTCGCCACGCGTTTGCGAAGAACGGCGGCAATCTGGGTGAGTCCGGCTCGGTACGCTTCATGTTCTCGAAGAAAGGCTTGATTGCCGTTGAAAAGTCCGCGGCCAGTGAAGAGAAGCTGATGGACATTGTGCTGGAGCATGGCGGCGAGGACCTGAACGACGAGGGTGATACCTGGGAGATCATTTCCGATCCAAGTTCATACGATGCGGTTCTGGCAGCGGTGAAGGCTGCCGGCATTCCGACGGTGATGAGCGAAGTGACCATGGTCGCTTCTACGTACACCAAGCTCGAAGGGAGCACGGCCAATCAGATGGTTCGCCTGCTCGAGGTCCTGGAAGATCTCGACGATACTCAGAATGTCTATTCAAATTTCGACATGGACGCCGAACAAATGGAGCAGGCGGCCGGCTGAAACAATCCAAGGCAGGCATTCAAAAGGTCGCCCGGTTGTGGCGGCCTTTTCTGTGAGATTCAGATTTCAATTTTGATGGAAGGGAACACGTTGAGCAGAGTTACCAGGTTTGTCTTGTGTGTCCTGATGGCAGCCGCGAGTGCCGCCGTTGCCCAAGCGCCTTTTGTTGCCACTGGCAATGAGGATGCCGGTTCAACCAACCCAGCGGCCCAAGTTCGCAAGAGTTTGAGCTGGGAATACGGTCCTTTTGTGAACGGCGGCTTGGGCCTCGGCAACCGGGACAATTTTAGTTTTCTCTCGGCCGGCGTCCAGGGGGGCAAGGTGCTCACGCCTGTGATTCATGCCGGAATTCTGAGCGGGCAGTTCGAGCTGGGCGCCAATGTCATGCCGCTCTGGCTGGGATTTACTCCGGCTCAGAATCCGGATGCGAACTTTCTCTATCCGAATGGCACAAGCTTTACGGGGCCAGAAGGTGGCGGCACCTATGTGGGTGTTAGTCTGACGCCCGTGATCTTCCGCTGGAATTTTCTTAGCAAATCGAAGCGCATTCAGCCCTGGTTTCAGGGCGCAGGTGGGCTGATTTACACCACACACAAGTATCCGCCGGACTTGCTGGTTCCGCATGGAGATCCGGGGGGGACTTCGGTGTGGAACTTTGCACCCCAGGGCGGCGGCGGGTTCCGCTACTTCACCCGCCCCGGGCGGTCGATTGACGTGGGTGTCAACGCAGTGCATATCTCTTCGGCGTCTCTAGGTGACCGCAATCCAGGTGTGAATGCCAGTATCCAGGTGCAGGTCGGCTACACCATTTGGAAATAGTTTATGCGGCCTCGCCTGCGGGCTTGGGTAGCTGGGATGGAGTCAAGATGAGCGGGCCGTTGGTCGAGTGTGTTCCCAACTTTTCGGAGGGTAAGGATGTCCGGCGGGTCGAGGCGATAGTGGCCGCGATGCGCACGGAGGGGGTGCGGCTGCTCGACTGGTCAATGGATGGCGACCACAACCGCTCGGTGGTAACGATTGCCGGGGAGCCTGCGGCGGTTGTTGAAGCAGCGGTTCTGGGCGCCGGCAAGGCTGCTGAGCTTATTGATCTGACGCGGCAAGAGGGGGTTCATCCGCGGATTGGGGCAGCCGATGTGATTCCGTTTGTGCCGATCTCGGGGATCAAGCTGGAGCAGTGCGTCCTGCTGGCACGTCAGGCCGGTTTGGAAATCTGGCGACGTTTCGGTGTGCCGGTCTTCTTTTATGAGGCGGCTGCTGCGAGGCCTGACCGGGCCAATCTGGAAGAGGTGCGCCGTGGGCAGTTTGAGGGATTAAAGGATGCGGTTCGCAAAGAGACTGCGCGCCGCCCCGACCTGGGCGGGCCGGGCCTGCATCCGACGGCCGGTGCCTGTGCTGTGGGTGCGCGCAAGTTCCTGGTGGCTTACAACATCTATTTCGAATCGACTGACGTTTCGATCGTGAGGGCGATTGCCCGGGAGATCCGGGCTGCTTCCGGCGGATTGAAGGGGGTGAAGGCCATGGGGGTTCTTGCCCATGGGCGAGCGCAGCTTTCGATGAATATCACCGACTTTGAGGTGACGCCGATCTCGCAGGTATTTCGGAAGGTTTCAAACCTGGCTCTGCGGCACAAGGTCGCCGTGGCCGAGGGGGAAGTGATCGGTTTGCTGCCCGAGGCGGCCTGTGAGCATAACAGCGATTGGATGCGTCTTTTAAGTGGGTTCGATCCTCTGACGAAGGTTCTGGAACAGCGGCTCGGATCGCCACTTGCGTGGCCAGGAGAGGCTTAGTCAGTCCAGGTCATGGCCGGGGACGCCGGGAGTTGCGTCCAAGAGTACAATGAAACGTGGGTTTAAGAGTGTTTTGTGAGCCTGAGGGGCGCACAAATGGGTGCGCGAGGCAGTAGTTTCAACCATTGGGCTCGAGGAACATTGAGTTACCGGAGGGAAGATTTGTTGAAGGGAATTGTAAGGTTTTTGGTTCCTGTGGTCCTGGTAGCGGGTGCGGCTATGGCTTCGGCGGCGCAGTTGTCAACCGATGCGCGGGGCGCCATTCCGCACGACGTGCAACAACTGGTTGTTATCGACTACCGCGCGATGCAGAACTCTACTGCGGCCATGGATCTGCGTGACCGTGTGATGCCACCCGAACTGAAGCAGTTCGACGACGCGCTGCGGAAGTCGGGGCTGAATGACAATCACGACGTTGACGAGCTGGCTTTCGCACTGTTCCGGCCCTCGACGACAAGTGATGGACTGATCACAGTGGGCATTGCTCAGGGACAGTTCGCGATGCAGGATATTCTGGCCAACTTCACCAAGCAAAAGGTGAAGTTCACCAAGGTCCGTGCAAACAAGATTTATCCTCTAGCCAAGACCGGCATGGTGGTCTGCTTTGTTGACGCGTCGACCATGGTCTTCGGATCAAACGATGCGGTGACCCATGCGCTGGATGCCCGAGACGGGACATCACCCAGTCTGCTGACAAATCCCTCCATGATGGATGCGATGAAAACAGTCGACTCCGATGCGCTGTGGAGCATTCTCGACGAGAAGGGGACTCAGACCATGATGCGCCAGGTACTGGGCGAGGCCGGTTCGGTCACCGACTTCGAGACTGTACGGAAGCGGCTTCAAGCCTCGTGGTACTCGATGGACTTCCAGCACGGCGTGAAGTTCAACCTCACCATCTCCACTGGCGACACCTTTGCGGCTGCCACTATTTCATCGTTGCTGACCGCGGCTGTGGCCCTTCGCAAGATGAGCGGATCGGATGCGGAAAAGCAGGCGTTGAGCGATACTACGGTAGCCTCGGATGCAGGAAACATGTCGATCAAGTTTGCGGCATCGGACACCGAGTTCAACAGCTTGCTACACTCGCCCCTGTTCGAGACGATGGTCAAGTAAGGGGTTCGATTTCAGCGGCGGGCGCGTTGCCAGTGCAGATCTGGTCGCGCCCGCCGCGTTTTGCCTTGTAGAGAGCATCGTCGGCCATCTCGATTAACTCGGATGGGAGCTGTCCTATCTGAGGGACGATTGTGGCGCATCCCACTGAGACAGTCGTGAACCCGCAGGGTGCGACGGAATGCGGCAACCGACGGCTACGCAGTGTGTCACAGATCTCATGGGCGACCAGCAAGGCTCCGTCATTGCTGGTTCCAGGCAGGATCACGGCGAACTCTTCACCACCAAAGCGAGCGGCAAGGTCTCCGGATCGCGTTACTACTTCGGCAATTACGTCCGCGATCTGCTTGAGGCAACTGTCGCCTCGCAGGTGCCCGTAGGAATCGTTGTATAGCTTAAATAGATCGACGTCGATCATCAGGAGAGAGAGCGGCTTCTGGTCTCGCGTGCCCCGCCGCCATTCCGTGGTGAGGCATTGGTCGAATTGCCGGCGATTAGCAAGGCCAGTGAGCGCATCGGTGACGGAGAGCGCTTCAACGGCAGCATAGGCGTCCTGAAGCTTCTGCTCAGTCTGTTTGCGCTCGGAGATATCCCGGAGGATGTTCAGAATACCGGTGGGGAGACCCGTCGCAGGATCGCGGATGACGCGCAGGCTGGCTTCGACCCAGAGATATTCTCCATCTTGTTTTTTCGCGCGGCACTCAATCCTGGCGGCGTCTCCAGAGGAACGCATTTCGCGTACGGCAGCTTCTACGTAGGCAACGTCCTCGGGATGAACCAGTCCATAACTCCCGAATTTTATGAGCTGCTCGGGCTCCCACCCACCGATGGTCTTCGCGGCGGGCGAAACGTAGCTACGGTGGCCTTCGAAGTCGGCGACGATGATGACGTCGCGGGAGTTCTCAGTGACGAGTGTGTGAAGAGCGGCTATTTTCTGGAGCCGGCGCTTGGTAACCTGCTCGCTCTCCAGAATCACGGAAACGCTGTAAAGCATAAACATTCCGCATGCAATGAAGATTTGCAAGAGAATGGACGGTTCGAACGGAGTAAGAGAGGTCCAGAGTGCGAATGGTCCGCGGCCCCTCATCGTGAACCAGCTTCCAACCCCGGCGACGTAGATTGTGGCGAGCGCGGCCCAACCTAATCCCTGTCGAAGCAGAATCAGCAGGAGGATGGGATAGATGATAAAGACCAGCGGGACCTGAGATTGAGCGAAGGCAGCCAAGGTGACGGCAGCGAGAACCAATAGGACCTTCCAATGGGTCTCATTGCGCAAGGTGCGCCTGAAGCGGGTTCGAAAGATGGCGACGCAGGCCGGTGTGGAGACGCCGATTCCCAGGCCATCGGCAACTACCCAGCGGGCCAACGCATGACTTGGGGCGGAGTGGAGCCAGAAGGTAAAGATCAGGGTGTACAGCGCTCCGGCGACCAGCGGCGCGATCAGAACAGCGCAGAGGATAAAGCGGATCAGATAACTGCGATCTGTAAACCGCGGCAAGTCAGTTGACCGACTCCTGAGCAGCAGAGCGCCGATCATGACTTCACACAGATTCAACACTGAGAGCAGTAGAATCGTTTGCCAATGAGAGTCGACGAGCGCGCCGCCGGCGACCTGTGCAAGAAAGCCGATCGCAAGGTATCCGGGCCAGCGCCTCCTTGGCGCCAGCAGAAGGTACGCAAGCAGCACTCCGTTTGCGACCCAAATCAGATTGTCCTCGGGAGCAAAGCCGACGAAGACGGTGGCCAGAACTTCAAAGAAGAAGCATTGAGTCAGACGCAGCGGATATCCACGGCTTCGCAGCCACGAGTCGCGCGAACTGGCTATTGGCAATGCGGGGTTTCGTTGCACGCCGCGCACCACCCTTTCTAATGTCTCTTTTTAGCATGAGAATAGGGGGATGGATTGATCCTGGCTATCAAAGAATACATGCTGGTAATGAAGGAAAGTATCTGACTGTGTGCTAAGGCGTCAAGTCTGGATGGAAAGCGGCCTTGCCGTCGGGGAGCAGCACTATCTCCAGTTTGCCCTCTTGACGTTCGGCGAGTGCGGGCCCGGTAATCTGGGCCTGACGGCCATCCGCGGCAGTGTACTGGACCTTGATTGGACCGCTGCCTCGCAACTGGATGCGGTAGTGGTAGACGCCATTAGCGGCCAGAGTGTCACTGCCAAAGCTGGCGCTGGGATAGTCGACCTCGAGTAATTGAATGGCGCGTCCGGTCTGGTTTTCGATTGAGATATCAACGTGATAAGAGTGGCATGCCGAGAAAATAGCCAGCAAAGGCAGGGCGATTGCGATATGAATACTCTTGCTCATCCCGATTCGGCGCATTATTTCAGGCCTCCGGCGTCATCTTGTACCGACGGAACCTGGGCGGCGACCTTCTTTTCCAGCCGGTCGATGCGTTTGAGCAGTTCCGGTAGCCTCTGAAAGATGGTTATTGCCCGCAGCCAAATGCGATTGTCGAATCCCGGCGAGCCGGAGAGCGTTTTCCCAGGTGGAACATCGTGCGAGACGGCCGATTGTGCGGTGAGGATGACTCCGTCGCCAAGTGTGCAGTGGCCGGCAACTCCGGTTTGACCTGCAAGGATCACATTGTTGCCAATGACTGAGGAGCCGGCCAATCCTGTCTGCGCGCAGATGAGCGTGTTCTGTCCGACTTTGGATCCGTGGCCGACCTGGACCAGGTTATCGACCTTTGTCCCATCGCCAATTGCCGTCTCGCCTACCGTGGCACGATCAATGCAGGCATTGGCCTGAATGTCTACCCGGTTTCCGAGCCGCACCGGCCCGGACTGGGGAATCTTTTCCCAGTGCCCAGCCTCGTTCTTGGCAAATCCGAAGCCGTCGGCTCCGACGATTGCGCCGTTTTCTAAGGTGACATTGTCGCCGAGAATACAGTTTTCCCGAACCACGGCATGAGCGTGAGCGAAGAAGTGACTGCCGGTCTGAACACCCCTGTAGAGCACCACGTGGGGTAAGAGAGTGGCGTGCGCACCAAGCCGCACCTTTGGGCCGATGACGACGTAGGCGCCGATGTGCGCTCCTTCGCCGACTTCGGCGGAGGGGTCAATCACCGCGGTGGGATGGATACCGGGAGCATAGACGGGAGGTTGATAGAAGAATCCCAGGGCACGGGAGAATGCCAGATAGGGGTTTTTGATGCGCAACGTGGATACCGCAATCTCCTGAAACTCGGGATCTACGAGAACAGCGGCGGCTTGGGTTTTGCGTGCGAGTCCAGCGTATCGAGGGTTGGCCACAAATGTGACATCGGTGAGGCCAGCTTCTTCAATTCCTTTGACACCAGTTACTTCCAGCTCCGCGTCTCCGCGCAGCTCGGCACCCAATCTATTTGCCAAATCGCCTAGCTTCATCGATGAGATTGTACTGGACGACGGTGACGTTACGCCGTGTCTTGATCGCCGGGAAACAGGCCGGGTTGGTCATCTTCCTTGCCGCGGCCCGTTGAGGATGCGCCGGTCGCCGCACGTTTCCGGCCGGAGGCACCAATCAGGCTCACTATCTCCAGCGTCTGGATTGCAGACCGCGGCACGTAGATCCTCTGCGTATTCGAGCGCGTATCGGGCGGAGTTAGCATCAGGCCGGCACCGTCGATCAGGGAGCGGTCGTTGGCAGCCAGGCCCTCCAATTCATCTCCGTCGGTCAATGTCATCCGGAGCCACAGCCCTGAGGTTCGGGGCCGAGTGGAAAAGCGTTTGTGCAGCAGCCGTTCCGGATCACCAGACGTACTGGAGGTGGCAGGGAGGTCACGGACGTAGCAGACCCACTTTACTTGATTCCATCCGATCCGCAGGACCTTGCCGGTCGGGTCGAGAATTTCCAACTCCGGACCTTCGCTGCCAAAACCGGCTCCGGCGTAGCCCGCGCACCACTCCCGCGAGAACTTGCGCACAATCACCGGTTTGCGGATGGAAGCCATCGTTCTGGATTGTCGCACGAACGCATGCTCATGCGGATGGAGCGATCATCCCTAGTCAAGGGAGTGTACTGTTGTCGCAATTGAAACACGCCGCGAAAACGGTGCAAACTACCCTAGCCAACCGAGCTTGTTTGTGTTAATGTACTGCTTTGCAACCTCTGCCGGTTTTTGCTGTAAGAGCAACTACATCAGGCACTTGGCTGCGGCTTTAGACGGCGGAAGCAGGGAAGTCAGAATGGCTGATTACATTTATCTTTTGGAGAACCGGCTTTCAGCCGACCAACAACACGCGCTGCGTCAGTTGCGCGAAGCGGCTCGTGAAACCGGAATGATCCTCTTCTTAACCGGGGATGCCGTACGCGACCTGACCAGCGGTCATGCGGTTCGCGATCTTGAAGTAGCCGTTCATGGAAATGCGCTTAAGCTCAAGAAAATAGTGGAGAAACTTGGTGGGAAGACTTGGGGCGAAGACGAGGCCGTCAAGACCCTTTACCTGTGTTTTCCGGGGACCGTCCGCGTAGACGTAGTGAGCACGCATAGCACCGAATATCCAAAACCTGGAAAGCCTGTTTATCATCCAGCTTCTATTCAGGAAGATCTGCGCCGGCGTGACTTTACCGTCAACGCGATGGCCATCTCTCTGAACGAGGGTTCGTTCGGGCTGCTGATGGACCCCATGAACGGCGCTGCCGATATTGAAGCCCGTACCCTCCGCCTGGTTTCAAATTATGGCTTCCTTGAGGAGCCTGCGCTGTTGATTCGGGCAACGCGCTATCTTGCCCGTTTGGGCTGGGAATTGGAGCCCAGGACCAAAACGCGGTACGAGAATGCGGTGGCCGAGGGCGTAATCGAATTTCTTTCCGATTCAGCACGGAGCCAGGAACTTGAGCAGATTGGCCACGAGGAAGACGGCCTGAAGGTCTTGCGGGCCTTGGAGACCGAAGGTTGGATGAAGGTTCTTTTCCCGGCCTGGACTTCGGCGAAGGCGGATGAGGAGAAGTTGACGTCACTGCATGCGCTGGCGGTAGAACTGCTACTTCAGGGTGTTCACCCGGACATGTCAGCGGCGCAGATGCAATTGCTGACGGCAAAATTGGCCCCCAAAGATCTCTCCGCGCTGAAGAAATCGTTGCTGCGCCCAGGGTTTGTGGAGGAGTGGAACAGCCTGGATGCGCTGGCAGCAGGATTCGCCAAAGTGCTGCTTGCCAAGGAGAATGCGACCCCGTCCACGAGCTTCAAGTTATTTACTACCTATGACCCAGAAGCGATTCTCTGGCTTGGCTTTACAACCAAGGATGCGGCGATCAAGGACCGGTTTGAACTGTTCCTGAAGGTCTGGCCGGAAGCGCGTCAACGCACTCCTCACGCCCTGATGCAGGAGATGCGCATTACGCCAGAGTTGGCGACTTACAAAGAGATTGTGCAAGCCCTTTTCCTGGAATTGATTGACGGGCGGCTGACCACGCCGGAGGAGCTGCGTGCCTTCTTGGAGCCGCATTCGCCTCCAGCCCCACCACCGCAGGTGACGATCAAGAGGCCTCGCGCCAAGCGCGGCGCTGAAGCCAAGGTCAAGGAGGCCGCGTTCGACGACGATGAGGATGGCGAAGTCGAATTGGAGGACGACGAGGACCTGGACGATATCGCGGGCGATGACGAGGAAATCGACCTGGGTATTGCAATTCCCAAGGTTGCGCTGGACTCAGAGATGGGAGATGGCATTGGGTCCGACGGCGACGATTTGGATGCTGAGGCGGACGATGAGAGCGAGTCAGATGAGGATGAGGCGGCGCCTCATCCTTCGAAGCGAGGGTCCAAGGCGGCAGCTCCCGCAAAACCTGTACCGGCAAAACCTGTAAAGGATCAAAAAGCTGCAGACCAAAAAACCGCAGACAAGTCTCACAAGCCTGCGCCCCATTCTGCGCCGATGAAGGCGGAAAAGCCCGCGGCAGCCGTGGCGGCTGCGCCCGCAAAGGCAGCGAAATCTCACCTGGTTCCAGAGCTCAAACCGGCGTCTAAGCCCGCGCCGAAAGTTGCTGCGAAGGCTCAGCCCCAACCCGCGAAGAAGGCTGTATTTGTCCCGGTTGGGTCCAAGGCACCCAAACAGTCTCCTGTGCCCGCTCATAGCAAAGCTGTGGCCAAGGTTCCAGCCAAAGCGCCTGCCAAGGCTCCCGTGAAGGTGCCGGAGAAAAAGACGGCGAAGGCTGTGGTGAAACCACACCATAAATCCACGTCGCACAAGACGGTGCCCGCGAAACCAAGTGGGCCCGCAAAGCCAAAGGGAAAGCCAGCTTCCGCTAGTTCAAAGAACGGAAAACCGTCACATCCGGTGAAGCACGCGAGCAAAAAGCCGGCTCCCAAGCCTGCAAAGAAGCGCTAAGCACTGCAGTTATCTCAATCCCTCGTGATATCTTCAGGGCATTGCGGAGGATTTTCGATGCACTGTTCGCTTTCGCGCGTCTTGACGTTTTCCCTGCTCTCAACCTTCGCATTTACCGTTGCGACCGTTGCCGTTGCGGAAGGCCAAAATGGCGGCCACTCTGCCAATACAACTGCACCGGCTGCATCGGATTCGCGTCTCAACGGGGGCTACAAGTTCAATAAAGGCGGATGGACGTACGTGCATCTGGAGGGGACTCCCGAGCAAGTCGGATTTCAGCATGGGTATCTGCTGGCGAGAGAGATTGAAGACAACGTGCATGTCTACATGGTGACGGCACCGCATGCGGACCAGCGCCCGTGGAGTTTCTTTCGCGAGACGGGAAAGAATGTCCTGTGGCCGCATCTGGACGAGGAATACCAGCAGGAGCTGAAAGGGATTGTCGAGGGGTTGCAGGCGCAGGGTTCGACGCTGGATTTGTGGGATATTGTTGCGTTGAATGGGGATATCGAGATCAGTGACTATTATTTGCCGACCTTGAATAAGAAAGAGGATAAGCCAAACCCTGGTGCGGCCGTTGCGCCCGGAAAATGTAGTGCTTTTGTCGCCACTGGGTCGGCCACGAAAGACGGAAAGATTGTGATCGCGCACAGCAACTGGTCATCTTATGCAGAAGGCGAGCGCTGGACCGTGGTCTTCGATATTGTGCCTTCAGCCGGACAGCATATTTTGATGGATGGGTTGCCGGGCGTGATTACGAGCCAGGATGACTTCGGCGTGAACTCGAGCGGTCTAATGATTACTGAGACCACGCTACCGATGGCGAAGGGCTTCGATATGAACGGGATTCCGGAGTTCGATCGCTCGCGCAAGGCAATGCAATATGCCACATCGATTGACGAGTACGCCGCTATCATGCGCAAGGGCAACAATGGCGGCTATGCCAACTCGTGGCTGATCGGCGATCGGAAGACGGGCGAGATCGCGTACCTGGAACTGGGTTTGCATCAGACTCCGCTGACCAAGAAGAAGGATGGGTACTTTGTGTCGTCGAACTTCTCAGCCGACGCGCTTCTGATCCGCGACGACACGCCGGGATTCAATCCCGACAACCCCGAGTCCAGTATGAACGCGAGGCATATCCGGGCCGAAGAGTTCATGAAAGAGCACTACGGCAAGCTGGATACGGCGCTGGCGGAAGCGTATCTCTCGGACCACGAGGACAGCTTTGAGCACAAGACCGATGCGGGGAAGCGCAGCCTTTGCGGGCATGAGGATACATCGCCTGTGGGGGAAAAGGTCTGGGATGATCCGCCCTATTCGCCAGGCGGCGCTGTTACCGGAAAGGTCATGGACTCGGATCTGGCAGCAAAACTAAGCTTCATCGGCCGCGCAGGCCACCCGTGTGGGGAGGATTTTCTGGCTGCGCCATTCCTGGCAAGGCATCCGCAGTTCGCGTGGCAGAAGCCGATCCTGCATGACATGAAGGCAGGGCCGTGGACCACATTTGTCGCGGGTGAGAAGAAGGAACCTCAGACCGGGACGGCGACTGGCTCGGGCGTGGCGTCCAACACCATGCGGTGAATTGAATCGATGACCAAATCTGGCTCGTCGAGATGAATCCAGTGCGCACTGGCAGGGGCGATGACCTGCTGCACGTTGTCGCCAATACGGCTGAGGCATTGATCGGAGAGCGGCGTCGATTTTCCGGGCGTCAAGACCATCACCGGGATACCGTGGATTGGTTTGGCGTCCTTCATTTCGCGGACCGTGTCGGGAACGGCCGTGACATGGCTGCACATTCCTGCATAGTAGCCGGGGCGTGACCAATGGGCGGCCACGATCGGCCAAACTTCCCGCGGCATCTTGCCGACTTCCTCGGTGACACGGTCGAGCACGTGGCGGCCACCATTTCCAGCGGCGCCGGCTAACTTGCCGGAGATGCGGCCCGAGCGGCATAGCAGTGAAGTGACGGCCAGGCGAGCCAGTCCAAAGCGCGCGATTGGAATCGCGTAACGGGACAGCTTCTTGCCGCGATCAATTTCGCTCTGCTTCTTGGGGTTCAGCGGCGGCCACTCTTCGCAGCGCATGGGGTCGACGAGCAACACGCTAGCCACTTCTTCCGGATAGCTCAGGGCAAATCGGCGCATCACCAAGCCGCCGAAAGAGTGTCCCACGAGAATGTACGGAGGCTTGATTCCGGCGCCTTCAAGCATGGCGTGCAATTCTGTTGCAATGTTGCCGGGGGTTCGCGCGGTACGGCAGGGGCTGCTCCATCCTAAACCGCTGCGATCGTAAGAGGCTGTGTAAGTGAAGTGGGAAACATTCTCCTGGATGTGAAACCAGTTCAAATTGGTGGCCGCGATCCCGGACTCGAAGAGAACGGTTGGACCACCCGTACCTTTCTCCATCAGATAGAGCTGGCACCTGCCACCGATGTCGATCCAGCGACCAAGACCGGCGTAGAGCCGGCGATCACGATGTGAGCCAATCAATTGGTAAAGAAACCCTGCGGAGGCTGCGGCTACAAAGACGGAGAGGACGAAGAGAACCAAGACCATGGGGAATCCTAGAATCGGGTGAGTTGCTGTGGGCTAAAGTCGCCAAGGCTGAGATTTGCCTTGGCAGTTCCGCGATCGATGATCAACAAGGTCGAACCTCCGTGGCCGCGAGTCTTTGACTCAATCTGGCTAGCAGACCAGACCCCGCCGTCGTGGCGCAGCCCAAAGTAGGTGAACTCTTTCACCGAACCAGTTCCTTTCAATGTTTTCTCTACATATACAGGAAAACCGATGCTGTGGTCGAGCCAAGTTTTTACCTGAGCATAATGAGTTTTGTCGGCGGGCCCCGGTGCGCTGTCCAGAACATCGCAGTTCCGGGCGCCAAATTTGGTCTGTTCCACGACTGCCTGGTTCGGCCAAAAGAACTGTGGCTCCAGGAAATCTTCATAACTGAATCCTGGGCCAAGCGGGCCGTCGCTCCACTTGTCGAACGGGATTGTAGCCGGGGCCTTGTCGCCGGGATGAGCAATTTGGATCAGATTTTGGCCGTTCGGACGCATCTCCAGAAGAATGTGAGCGCGACCGTCTTGCTTTGCATTGGCTTGCTTTGCACTGGAGGGGGGAGCAACGTCCACCATGACCCGCAACATGCCGGGGAACCAGTGAGCCTTCACCGTGATGCCATAGCTGGTGCGTGTACCGTCAGCGTCAACCCGGACGAGACGCCCAGAAGCGCGAAAGTCTGCCGTTCGGGCTCGGTCTTGCGGAGCTTTGAGTACGGATGCCGCATCAGACACGGCTGTATTCGGGGCTGCGGATGGAATGGCCAGCAGCAAAATGGAAGCGAGAGAAGCGCAGATGAGCCTCATAGCTCGATTCTCCCGTCGCGAATGCGCACATGACGCGGAGCAGCGCGCGCGATGTCGTTTTCATGGGTGATGATGATCAGGGTCATTCCGCGCTGTTTCTGGATTCCGGTGAGAATGTCCATGATGCGGGCAGAATTGACGCTGTCCAGATTGCCGGTGGGTTCATCCGCCAGCAGGATGGAGGGTGCGTTGGCCAGAGCGCGTGCGATCGCAACTCGCTGGCGCTCTCCCGCGGAAAGTTCGTTGGGATACGAGTTGAGCCGATGTTCCAGACCCAGTTCGCGCAGCAGTGTCTCGGCCCGCTGGGCACGATTGGTCGGCAACAGGTCCAGTGCGAGCATGGGAACCTGCACGTTTTCAACTGCGGTGAGCGTAGGCAGCAGGTAGAAGGCCTGAAATATGAATCCGACCTGGCGGGCGCGATAGTTGTCGAGGTTGACCGCGGCTCCGAGTACTTGGTTTTGAAACAGGACCTCGCCGCTGGTGGCTGTGTCGAGTCCCCCGAGCAGTTGGAGCAGGGTCGACTTACCGCTGCCGCTGGGCCCGCTGATTGCCAGGTATTCGCCGGCATCGATGGAGAGGTCGACGCCGCGGAGGGCCTCAATGCGGCCATCGTCGTAGCTCTTGCAGAGGTTGCGAACTTCCAATAGGGGACTAGTCATGCCGGATGGCCTCCACCGGCGAAAGATGCGCGCCGCGCCACGCGGGATAGGCGCCGGCTAGCAGACCAGAGGCAAGGGCGATCCCCAGCGCCTGCAACAAATCAACAGGGGAAAGAGACGCTGAGACGATGGTTGCGGTTTGCGGCATGCTGGAGAGCAGGTGCAGAGCTCCCCATCCGACGGCAATGCCGATGATCCCTCCGGCCATACCAAGCACTGCAGCTTCAATCTGGATGAGGGCCATGATGCTCCAGCGGTTCCACCCAATTGCGCGCAGGATTCCGATTTCTCGTGTCCGCTCGAAGACTGACATGGCCATGGTATTGGCGATACCCAGAATGCCGACGATGAGGGCGATGGACGATGTGCCCCAGGCAACGGCATGAGCGAGGACCACAAACTCGTTCTTGCTGGCCCACTCAGATGCGGGAGTTGCGTGCAGGCCGGGGAGTGCGGCGTCAATTGCCACCTGGGCTTGTTTCACCCACTGGTCCTGTGACATGCCACTTGGCGCTGGCTGAAGGCGCACATGGAAGCCGGATACCTTCCCTTGCAGGCTGGTGATTTCCTGCAATTGATCGATGGGCATCAGCATTGCGCCGGTTTCCAAGGCGGATCCGCCATGATAGGTGCCGACCACTGTGAAGGTCTTGCCTTGAATATCCAAGCTATCGCCGGTCTTCTTGTTCAGGTTCTCAGAAAGGATGTCGCCCAGCATCACCTCGGGCTTGCCGTCCTGAAAGCGGCGACCCGAGAGCAGCTCCAGCCCGTCAAAATCGTAGGAGTCGGACTTCCATCCAAAGACCAGTGCGTTGACCTCCGGTGTGAGGTCCATCATGTTAAAGATCATCGGACTGACCTTGGCCACCATGGGCAGCGCCTCGATCTTGGTCACCAAAGATTCATCCATCGATGTATTGATGAATGTTCTTTCCACTACGGCGATGTCCGTGCCGGTGGTTGAGTAGAGCCGCATCCATTCACGTTCAAAGGACCGGGAGAATCCGACCAGAGCCACAAATGCGCCAATGGCCATGGTGATTCCACCCAGAGTGAGCAGAGTTCTGAGACGTCTGCGCCAGAGGTTTTTCCACGCAAATCCTGTAAGGGATAGTTGGGAGGCCATTTTGTAGGAGTAATTCCTCCCCAGGGTAGGCGATGAACTTGAATCCGAGAGCGCCAGTGTATTGGCTTGCTACGGGTCTGTCCACGCACGGTTTTAGAATTCGACGATCTCTTTTAAGGTTACACTCGCGAAACCGGCCGCCGGCCTTAGAGGAAAACAAAAGGAGCAGCCGCAGGATCCTGGCTGCCCCTCTTTGTTCTAGTGGAGGTATCGCCTCGATTCCAAAATGAACGAGGATTACCTCTCGGCGAGCGTCCGATGTATCCAGAGCCGTGTCAACGATCGCCGTGGAATTTTAACTGTGCTTGAGTGGGGAACCTTAGTCAGGTGCCTGGGGCGAGCATCTGACCGCCTGAAAACTAGTAGCGACCGCGACCGCGCGAACTTCCTGCGCCACCACCGCCGCTGCCTTTGCGCGCCTGGTAGCAATCCCGGCAAAAGACCGGGCGATCGCCACGTGGTTCGAAAGGCACTGTTGTAGGCTGGCCGCAACCCGAGCAAATCACAGGTGTACCCTGTGCCGGAGCCGAACGGTAGCCGGAACCCCCCTGGTCGTTCTTCTTTGCCTGACGGCAATTCTTGCAACGCTTTGGGGTCGAGTAACCGCGTTCCTGAAAGAACGCCTGATCAGCAGCGGTGAAGGTGAAGTCCTGCCCGCAATCGCTGCACGTAAGTTGAATATCTCCGGCCATGGGTCTCCTCGTGGAGATTGTACAGCCCAATTTGTATTTTGCACACAAGGAATCTTTTTGAAACTAAAAACTTACGTCCGATCAGGAATCCTAGCCGGAGGGGGTGGATTCGCCCGGTAACCACCTGCGCTATAGCTCTTTTGGGATAAGATAAGCGCCGGCAGGTAAAATTACCTTCTTCCCCCCAGCTTCATTGCAAGGTTCATGACAGCTACCACTTCCGAATTCGAACTGGATTGCATTCGCCGCATCCTTGCAGGCGAGCGGCAGCTATTCCATGAACTGATTCGCCCATGTGAGCGCTCGATATACTTTTTACTGTTCTCACTGCTACGCAATGAGGCTGAGGCTGAGGATGCTGCACAGGAGACCGCTATTAAGGTCTTCCTGAATCTTAAGAGCTTTCGCGGGGACTCGCAGTTTCGCACATGGGTGCTCTCAATCGCACGAAATGAGGGCCTGGGACGCTTGCGGAAGCAGGGAAGCCGACGTGAAGACTCGCTAGATGCCGATACGGATGAGCAAACGGGCGATTACACGCCGGCGATTCTGACGAGTTGGCGCGAAGTACCGTTGGAGGCGCTGGAGCGCAAGGAGCTGGGTGCGATACTTCGTGATGCGATCGACGGATTGCCGGAGATTTACCGTAACGTTGTGTTGCTCAGGGACATCGAAGAGATGGATGTGCGTGAGACGGCCGTGGCTCTGGCCATCAGCGAGGGCGCGGTGAAGGTTCGATTGCACAGAGCGCGGGCCATGCTGCAACGGCACCTGGCACCCCGCCTGGAGGGCTTTTCGCCCAAACGGAAAGCGTTGTTTGGGTGGGGTAAATGAGGATTGACTGCAAACACGTGTGGGAGCACATCTCGGCCTACATCGACGGCGAGGTGAACGCGGAACTGCGCGCCGAAATTGACCAACACCTCGAGACCTGCGAGATCTGCTCCGCAGTCCTCGATTCCACGCGTAACGTCGTGGTGCTTATGGCCGACGATCGCGTATTCGAACTACCTGCTGGATTCAGCAAGCGGCTTCATGCCCGGTTGGACAAGGAATTGGAGTTGTCAGATCCATAAATAACCGACGTACTGGAATGCGGCGGCGGGGGACCGGTGCGATGGACCATTGGATGTGTCCATGTTTCAAGTCCCACCAGAACGAGAGTGAGAATTGCCAGCGCGACCTGAAGCCGCTCGGACCGGCGCTCCTTCTTGCTGATCTCCCGCTTGCGCCATTGCGCGGAAGGCCGCTCTCGCAAATGCCAGATCCAGGCAAGCACGGCAAGGTTCACAACTGCGCCTGCCGCGGCCAGAATCAGCATAGGGATACGGATTGCATCCTGGTGAAATCCCCTTGCAGGGGCATAGATTCCGGAGGCCGCAGCCAACGCGGTCAGCCCGATGGCAACGCGGATTCCACTCAAGGTCAACACTGCGGTACACAGGCTCTGCAGCAGAGCGAACAGAAAGCTGGTTACGGACAAAGCCCGCATTCCTTTTGGTTCTTCCAAGTGACTTTCTCCGTTCAGTCCCGCCATGCAACTTCCGCCTCTCGACAGAACCAGAGTAGCGTACAGAGTCAGCCGCGGCCAATCCGATGGCCGGGGCGGGACGTACTCCATGCAGAAGGTGGCCCGGAAAGATTTTCATTTTCAGCCTAGCCACTTTCCTTGTAACCTTTCCGGCAAGCCCGCAGTCCTAAGCTGCGTGACTCGGATTGTGCGGGATAGCCAATAGGCGATCCTGTGTGGCTACAACCGGTGGACCCCGTCCGCCCCAACCCCCCAAACGAGGTCAAAGGACTATGACAAAGAATCAGATCAATGCACTGCTTCTGACGGCAGCTCTCTCCGGCCTGGTCGGCGGAACCTCCGTATCGGCCCAGGCGGCCACCCAGGGCACGAACAAGGTTCCCGTGGCGAAGGCCGGCCTGCGCCTCTCCAGCCTGGACCAGACCCCGCCCGCGAAACACTCCTGTAAGGGCAAGAACGATTGCAAGGGTACCGGCGGTTGCAAGACCGGGGACCAAGGCTGCAAGGGCAAGAACAGCTGCAAGGGCAAGGGCGGCTGCGCCACCGACGGTTCCAAACCGCACGCATCCAACTTCGCTTAGTTGTCACTTCCCCACAAATGGCGCGGCAGGAGTCTTCACACTCAAGTTCCTTCCGCGCCATCGCTTTCTGGTCTCCAGAGATTCACACCCATCGGCAACCTGCCGACAGGTGTCACCATTAATCTTCAATTCGTATTGTGTAATCTGCGGAGCATTCATGCCCGGCAATCGTTTTAACGCGTTCCAGGATCATGGGGTCGGAATCGGTCTTCGTATTCCGCACTACCGGCATATTTTTTCGCGCAAGCCGGTGGTGGACTGGTTCGAGATCATCTCGGAGAACTTCATGATCGATGCCGGCAGGCCACTGGACACGCTGGATCGAATCCTCGAACAATATCGCGTGGTACAGCACGGCGTCTCGATGTACTTTGGCTCGGTGACTGCGCCCGACCCCGAGCACCTACGCAGACTAAAAACCCTGGTGCGCCGGACCGGGACTCCCTGGCTGAGCGATCACCTTTGCTGGGGTAGCGTTGACGGCACATACACGCACGACCTGCTACCACTTCCGTATACGTGGGAAGCTGTCGAGCGCACAGTAGAACGCGTCCGCATGGTGCAGGATTATCTTGAGATCCCGGTGGCCGTTGAGAACGTGAGCTCGTATGCCGCATTCACGGGATCGCAGATGACCGAGTGGGAATTTTTAACCGAAGTGGTGGAGCGAGCAGACTGCGGCATTCTGCTTGACGTGAACAATATTTATGTTTCTTCAGTGAACCACGAGTTTGCACCTATGGATTATGTGAATGCCGTGCCGGCTGACCGTGTGGCTCAGATTCATATTGCGGGGCATTCGAAGTATGAGAAGTACATTCTCGACACGCATGACCATCCTGTGATCGATCCGGTGTGGGATCTGTATGCGCGGGCCATCGAGCGCTGCGGGCCGACGCCGACGCTGCTCGAGTGGGACGACCACATTCCAAGCTTCGACGAGGTTCATACGGAAGCGAAGAAGGCGGAACGCTATCTCCACCGGCACGCGGATGCATTGACGGAGGTCGCGCAATGAGCGCTCCGACTATGACCCTTGCTGAGTTACAGCGCGAGATGGCCTCTGCCATCATGCAGCCGCTCACCGCTGATGAAGACATGCGCTGCCAGGCGCCGGATGGCCGCGCGATGACAGCAGTGGCTGAGTCGTTCATTGCGCCCAACAGCAGCCTCACAGCATTTGAGCGCTTGGAGATCTACAACCGGCAGTACTGGTACCGCGTGCTGGGTGCTCTGGCTGAAGACTTTCCCGCGCTGCGCGCCGTTGTGGGCTCGACAGCATTTGAGGCGCTCTCCATCGCATATCTCACAGCGCATCCCAGCCGATCTTTCAGCCTGCGTAACCTCGGCTCGAAACTGGCTGAATGGCTTGCCGCGAATCCGCAATGGGCTGGCCGCCGTCATCGACTCGCCGTGGATGTGGTAAAGATTGAGTGGGCTTTTGTCGAGTCGTTCGATAGTGCTGAACACACCCCGCTGACGCTGGACCAGATTGCGACTCTTGACGGAGGATCCCGCCTTGGGCTCCAACCGCATCTGCAACTCATGGCAATGGATTACGCAGCGGACGACCTGGTGCTTGCACTCCACGACCGCGAAAAGCGCCAGACCAGCGAAGCCGGCGTGAAGCATGAAGAGAGCGCAACCGCTCCCGTCAAGCTCCCTGGACTGCGTCGCAGGGCAATCTGGCTGGCGTCGCATCGAGTGGACCTCTCGGTCTATTACCGTCGCTTGCAGTGCGAGGAGTTTGCCACTCTCGTGGCAATCCGCCGCGGCCTTCCCCTTGCCGCGGCCATGGAGGCAGGTTTTGCTGCCTCGCGAATTCCTGAATTGCGGCGCCCGCAGCGTATTCGTGAGTGGTTTGCGAACTGGGCTGAACTGGGATGGATATGCGCGCCAGAGCTTGAGTCACTGATAAAAGCTTAGAAAGGAACCAATGCAATCGACTGTCAACTTTGTTCGCGGCAGCTATGCGCGTGCCGTCAATATTCTAAATTCGCTGCAAAGTCCGTTGCTGCTTGCGATTCGACTTTACTGGGGTTATCAGTTCATGCAGGATGGATGGGGCAAGCTGACCCACCTGGACAGGGTCACCCAGTTTTTCTCGAGCCTGAATCTTCCGGCGCCAGGTATGACTGCACTCGCAGTCGGGCTGATTGAACTATTGGGGGGCGCGTTGTTTACGTTCGGCATTGCATCGCGCCTGGTCTCTCTGGTGCTCTTCCTTAACATGACCATGGCTTACCTGAGCGTGCCGGATGATCGCGTCAATTTCTCCCACATTCTCTCTAAGCCCGAAGACTTCTATGGCGCAACGCCTTACGTCTACTGGTTTGCCGCGCTGATGATCCTCATTCTTGGCCCTGGCTACTTCTCCATCGACGCCTTTCTTGAGCGCTTGTTCGGTCCGAAAAAGAAGCTCGGCCCTCGCGCGATATGATCGTTCCACAAAGAGTTTTGTGGGATGTGAATGGGAATGCGGATCGTTTACGTGCTCACGTCGCTTGGCATGGGCGGCGCGGAACGACAGGTTTTGGGGTTGGCCGATCGTATGGCAGCACGCGGCCACACGGTGGCTCTGCTGGTATTGCGGCCCAGGGTGCCTTATGAATGGCCGACTTCGCACAATGTAGTTCATCTGAAGATGCGGAGGACGCCACTCGGTTTGCTTGTGGGGCTATTTCAGGGGCGCCGATTCCTTAGAGATTTCAAACCAGATGTGGTGCATAGCCACAGTTTTCACGCGAACATTGTCGCGCGATTGCTCAAGGTCGTGGTTCCAGAGACCATCGTTCTTTCCACGATTCACAACGTTTATGAAGGCGGATGGTTGCGTATGGCAGCTTACCGACTCACCGACTTCCTAAGCTACCGCACCACCGCCGTAAGCCAGGCAGCGGTTGATCGCTTTGTGCATATCGAGGCTGTGCCGCAACGAAAATGCATCGCCTTGACGAATGGGATCGATACTGCTGAGTTCGTTCCGAACGCGGATAGTCGGGGCCATACGAGAGCCCGCATGGATGTGGACTCCGAATTCATCTGGATCGCCGCCGGCCGCGTTGTTCCCGCCAAGGACTATCCCAATCTGCTTGCGGCTTTCGCACAAGTGCGAGCGATTAAGTCCGATGCGCAACTGTGGATCGCCGGAGATGCTGACTTCACTGCTTCGGGCCGGTCGGCTCGCTTCGTTACCAAATTAAGGAAGGGCTCACCTAGCGGTGTCCATTGGCTTGGCTTGCGTCGGGACCTGCGGGACCTGCTCGACGCCGCTGACGCGTTCGTGCTTTCTTCGGCGTGGGAAGGCATGCCACTCGCACTGGGCGAGGCCATGGCCATGGAGAAACCGGTCGTTGCCACTGACGTTGGCGGAGTGCGCGAACTACTATGGGCTTGTGGCTCCCTCGTGCCACCCAAAGACCCACGCGCGCTGGCAACGGCCATGCTCGAAGTGATGCATACGTCCGAGGAAGATCGATCAGCATTGGGACGCACTGCTCGTGCGCGTATCCAGCATTACTTCAATATGAATGACAAGTCCGATGAGTGGGAATCCTTGTATAAGACCGTATGTGCAGGGTCTCGCATTTGAGATTCGGGAGATGGCCAAGCTCGATCGAAAAGCACAGTCAATAATCTCATCGTGATACCCTTATCGGCGGCTTGGGTTGAGTGCTCCCGCGTGCCGCGGAAAGGGTCCTCAGAGTGCAAGTGAAGGAGTGTAATGCAAAAAGTAGCCGCAATCATTTGTCTTGTTTTGGTGGGAGTAGCAGGGAATATGGGAATCCAAACGGTGCGAGCGCAGGCGAAGCCCGCGCAGAATGCGGTACTGACGTTGGACCATGGATGGCAGTTCAGGCAGATCACCGCCGGTGCGCAAGAGCCGGAAGCTGGCTGGTTGCCGGCCACGGTCCCCGGCGATGTGCATCTCGATTTGCTGGCCAACAAAAAGATTCCTGACCCGTTTTATCGCGACAACGAGTCGAAGCTGCAGTGGATTGAAAACGAGAGTTGGGAGTATCGGCTCAACTTCGATGTGACACCCGCGATGCTGGTACGATCCAACACGGATTTGGTCTTCGACGGACTCGACGCCACTGCCGATATCTATCTGAACGGCGCGAAAGTGCTGGCGGCGGATAACATGTTTCGCATCTGGCGCGTGCCTGTAAACGGTCATTTGCACGCAGGGAAGAATCTGCTGCGCGTTGTCTTCCCGTCGCCCATTAAGGCTGCTGAAGAGGTAGCGGCGCGCGACCCGTGGCAGCCGAGAACGAAGACAGCCGCGAAAACCTATATTCGCAAAGCGGCCTATGAATACGGATGGGATTGGGGGCCGAAGTTCGTCACCAGTGGCATTTGGCGTCCGGTACGGCTTGAGGCCTGGGACAAAGTGCGCATCGGTGACTTTGCGATCCGACAACGCGACGTTAGCAAAGAAGTGGCCCATGTCGATGCCGAGGTCGAGGTTGATGCAGCAAGAAGCGGCTCCGCGAAGGTGAGCGTGCAATACACCGAGGACGGAAAGCCCAGCACCATTGTCGAGACTGTTGGTCTCCATGCCGGCCGCAATATCATCGATCTTCCAATTGAGATACGGGAGCCGAAACTCTGGTACCCGGCCGGCTATGGGGATCAACCCCTCTATGAGTTCACGGCGGAGGTTGCCACGGTTAGCGCGTCAAATGGGAGTAGCCTCGGAATCGCCGATATAAAAAAGGCCAAAGCTGGGTTGCGCTCCATTGTGCTCAACCGGCAGTTAGACAAGTGGGGCCGCTCATTTGAATTAGTCGTTAACGGGATTCCCATTTTCGCCAAAGGTGCGGATGTAATTCCTTTCGACAGCTTTCCTAATCGCGTAACAACTGCCGACTATCGCCGCATTCTGGAGAGCGCCCGCGACGCCAACATGAATATGATCCGCCATTGGGGCGGCGGCTACTACGAGACCGATGAGTTCTACTCCATTTGCGACGAACTGGGAATCATGGTTTGGCAGGATTTTATGTTTGGTAACGACTGGCAGCCGGGCACTTATGATTTCAAGCTCAATATTGAGGCCGAGGCTGAGGACCAGGTGCGCCGCCTTCGCAATCATCCCAGCATCGTTGTGTGGTGCGGTAATAATGAGACCGAAAGCGCGATGGGCTGGGCGCCGCGGCCCGGTCTGCCGCCCGATGTGAAATACCAGATGTGGCAGGACTATCTCACCGAATTCAGCGGCATTCTGCCCCGGGTTGTGGCGCGGCTCGATTCTGAGACGCCTTACTGGCCCAGCTCTCCCAGCGCAGATTACGAGGCGGTATCACCAACCTTCCACACTGGCGACGACCATATCTGGGACGTATGGCACGGACGCGTGCCGTTTTCGACTTATGAAACGCATCACTCTCGGTTCGTTACCGAATACGGATTCCAATCCTTCCCGGAGATGCGAACCGTTGAGGCATTTACGGAGCCTCAAGATCGTACGGGAATTTTCACGCCAGTGATGCTCGGCCATCAGAAGAATAACGAAGGAAACGACATCATCCACAACTATCTGCTCAAGGACTATTCCGAGCCGAAGGATTTCGCCAGCTTTCTTTATGTCAGCCAGGTACTGCAGGCCGAAGGAATCAAGATTGGCGCGGAACATTTTCGCCGCAGCCGACCGGAGACTATGGGCTCCATTTTCTGGCAATTGAATGACTGCTGGCCGGTGGCCTCATGGTCCTCCATCGACTACTACGGCAGGTGGAAGGCTCTGCAGTACTATGCACGGCGCTTCTATGCACCCATTTTGGTTTCGCCGCATGTTGAAGATGGCTCGCTGAAGGTCTACATTGTTTCGGACAAGGTAAAGTCTGAGCCTGCAAATCTTCGCGTGCGGCTGATGGACTTTGATGGAAAGGTGTTGCTGGAGGAAACCCGTCCCGTGGATGTTGCTCCACTGACGAGCAAGGTCTATCTCGACTGGCCGCTCCAGAAACTGGCGCAGTCGGGCGCCGCCGATACGTCACGAGTTTTTGTCGTTGCGGATCTATCGGCGTTTGGTGCGCAAATCTCACGAAACCTTGGCTACCTGGCGGCGACTAAAGAAGTGCACTTGAAGCCGGCTGCACTCAAGGTCGAGGCTACCGGCGCCACCGGAAGTTACAAGATTCGAGTAACATCACCTGTGCTGGCGCGCAGTGTCTATCTCTCATTTGGCAACCTTGATGTGAAAGTCTCAGATAACTACTTCGATGTGCTGCCTGGAGAAACCGCGGAGATTACTGTTACAAGCGCAGTGCCTCTTGAAGACGTGAAGGCGCAGTTGAAGGTCATATCGCTTACCGACGCTTTTCTCACTGGTGGCGGAGGCGCGTCGGTGTCAGCGGTCCACTAATCGGGATCGCAACTAAACAAGAAGGCCGGAACATTGAGCTCCGGCCCTCTTTATGCTAGCTATTGCGTCTTAGAACGAGAAGGTTGCCTGGAAGAAGATACGCCGCGCTGCCGGGCCCTGAGCGAATATACCGTTCGCAAGGCTGGTCGACTTGGCGAAGCCTTTGCCCGGGCCAAATTCGTTCGTCCCAGAAATTGGAGCTGGGGACACTACCCCAACTGGCGTTCCGTAGTCGATGTCGTTAAACAGGTTCAATGCCTGGGCACTGAAGTTCAGGGTGTATTTGTGACCGGTGTTGGTGGGCGCAAACATACCGCCCATCCCGCGTCCGCCACCCCCAAGTCCGCCAGGGCCAAGTCCACCACCGGGTCCCCCGCCTGGGCCTCCGCGTCCACCGCCGCCCCGGCCTCCGTCGCCAGGACCACCACCCGGAGGAGGCGTTGCGCCATTGGTAGCCCCAAGCTTGGGACCGATTCCAAAAGCGCGACTGACGCGCAGGTTCACAGCTACGGCAGCGGGACCATTCCCCAGATTGTATGCGAGAGGTGTTTCGCTGCTGGTCGGTTCCGTGTCCAGACAGCCGAATGAAGTTTGCGCATAACGATCGGACCCCGAATTGCAAAGCGAGGCGTCTGCAATCGAAGGACGATTGTTGAAGAAGTTATCGCCGGTCAGGTCGTTGTTGGAAGTGATGTTAAAGGGCCTGCCAGATTGAGCGATCAGGAAGGGATTGAAGCGGATCGCCCAGGGCCCCATGTAATTAGCCATGAGAAAGACCATGTTGCGCGATGCAAAGCTCGCACGCCCGTAGTCCTGGCTCAAGTTATACGAGTTAGAAGCGAGACTACCTGCTCCATCGGTGTTGGCGGAGGTCAAGTTATAGAACCCCAAAACGTTGAAGTTTGGTGTGAGCCGCGCGTTGATGTTGGCGATGAACTGATCTTGTTTGAAGACTGCTTCGGGATAGTATTCGTCAACGATGCCGAGTGACGGATTGGGCCGAACACCGGTCAGGGTGGGGCTTCCGAATTCGAAGGTTCCGGGCAGGTAGGCATTGGAGTTGCGCTCGACGAGCTGGTGCGCGCCGAACGAATGCAGATAAGTGAGAGTGAGCGTGGTGGTCTTGGTCAATTGCCGCTCCAGGCTCACTCCAGTCTGCTGAGTGGAAGGTGACTTATAGCTGGGAGCAACTGCGACATTCGTGCTTGCAGTGCTGCTCGTCTGACCGCATTCGGCAGGGAGGTCGTTCGGGTTGGCGGCGATGTTGCTCAGGCTATTGGGGTCGTAGCAGGTTGGACTGGTGATCGCCACTTGCTTCTGGCTGGCGCCCGTGATGCTCTGGCGGGTAGCCGCAAGCAGGTCAGCCAATGGAAGGCGATCGTAGAAGATGCCGTATCCGCCGCGTAGCACTGTCTTGGCTTGTTTGCTGTCTTTGTGGCCATCGAGGGCGTAGGCAAAGGAAATGCGCGGCGCCCAGTCGCTGTGGTCCGATACGTGGTTTTGCGATTCCCAGCGGAGTCCTGCGGAGGCTGTCAGGTTCTTATTTACCTTCCAGTCATCCTGAAAGAAGAGCGCAGCATCAAACAGGTTTACAGTGTAGTCGAGGGGGCCGGTGGTATAAGTCAGCTTGCTTGGTCCGGTGCCAGGTGTTAGCTGTTCACCATTCTGTTGTGCGTTGAGAGTAGACAGGTAATTGGCCGGCGTGAACGTAAAGGTTCCGTTGAAGTTTCCATTCGTCGTTGTGGCTTCTCGATAGTCGCGGACACGCGTTCCGAACTTCAGCGCCTGCGCACCGATGGACATCGTGGTCAGGTTCTGGTATTCGTACCGGTCTTCATGAGTGTTCGAAATCTGACCGGACGCACCCCCACCGACGAAATCGCCTTGCACCTGAATGGTTGGTGTGTTGCTGACCGGCGTGTTGGTGCCGATGTCGCGTACATCTTGGAAGCGAGACTCATTGACGATGTGATCGTTAATGACTTCGGCATCACTGATCTGGACTTGATGCTCGGTGGAGTATTGAACTTCCGATTGCGATGGGAGTTGCAGCTGGGCGGAATTGATGTCCCCTTGCTCGGTATCGCGGTAAAACTGGTAACGGATGGTCAACGTGTTCTTCTTGCCGAGTTGCAGGTCAATGCGTGGAGAAAGATTAATGCGGTTATGCGGATTGTTTACCGTGCCCGAACACTTTCCATTCGAATAGGTCCCATCACCGAAGTCGCAGGTCGGCTCAAAGGTAGGAACGAAATCGTAGAGCTGCACGTCGTGATTGTCGCGCTGCTCGAAACTGAAAAAGAAGGAAGCCCACTTATTGATTGAACCGTTGATGGTCCCGTTATATTGAATTCGGTTATAAGGCAGCACGTTGGGAGTGAATGGGTTGCCGGTGTTGAATACATCGTCGTTGCCCATCATGAAGAACTGGCCGTGCAGTTTGTCTGTGCCGGGCTTGGTGAGAATCTCAATGCGCCCGTAGCCGAGCTTGTCGAACTCGGCGGAAAACGGATTCTGGTTGATGCGGATCTCGCGAATGGCTGACTTCGGAGGAAGCTGTCCGCCGGTAAAGCCATCAATGTAAATCTGGCCACCGTTCGGTCCGGCCGAGGGGCCGGCGAGTGCCGTCAATTCACTCGAGAGTTCGTCGGGATCGTCTGACAGCGCGTCAAGATCCTTGCCCTTGATGACCACCGCGCTGGCGTTGCCTCCGGCATCAACGTTCACCGTAGGAGCATCTTCAGTGACCGTGACGCTTTGCTGCGCTACCTGGATAGCCATGGCGATGTCTACACGCTTCGACTGCCCGGCTGCGAGTTGAATAGCGGGCGATGAAGAGGGAGCAAATCCAGGAAAACTCACCTGAACAATGTAACCTCCTGGCGCTAGGCCGGAAACGGAATAGGCACCACCTGAGTCAGCGGTTGTGGTCTTTATAGTACCTCCTGCCGAGGTTGTGATGGTGATGGTCGCTCCTGGGATAAGTGCTCCCGATGGGTCGGTGATGTGACCATGCAAGGTGGCTGCGGTTGCTGCCGGCGGTGAAGTCTGCGGCGCGGATGCTGGCGTTTGGCCCTGCATCGCAAGCGCTCCGGCAATGCCGAATGCAATGGCAAATAGAAATAAATGAAAGCTACGCGATTTTGAATACACGAATCCCTCGCTGATTTTCCATGAATGAAGTTCGTTTACTGGGCGCCTGTATCTGGCGCGCCGGAGCCCATGCTCCAGTTGTTGAGAAGGTTCTGAGTCGCTGCGGGAGCCTGAAGCAGAGGCTCAACGCCCGCGAGCAGAGTGATGGCAGTGACATCGGTAGTCCCGTCGGTGGAGACCAGCATCACGGCATCGCCCTTGTTCAGATCGGCAAGCTGGATGGTTGGAGCACGGCTGAGCATTTGTTGCGGATCTCCTCCGCCCTGCCCGGACCATTGCGCGCCACCGCCGCCTTGGCCGGCACCCGCAGCACTGTGGGCCGCTGATCCCGCTGCACCACTTGCGGGCTGAGCGCCCCCGTTCCATCCTCCGCCGGCAGCGCCACCGGAGCCGCTTGATCCGCCTTTCAGGCGTATGGCAAGCATTTGCGCCATGCGATCAGATAGCTTGCGTATCTGCGCGTCGGGAGTGATGTGAATCGTTATCTGTTTCTTGGTGGCCAAATCTTTTACCACCAATGTCGAACTGGAGGCATCCAGCGAAGCAATTGTCCCGGATATGTTGCGGAAGCTTCCGGACACCGCCTCGACGGCGGTAATTTCTGTTCCGTCAGCATTCTTTTCGCCGCGCGCCCGCAGTTGATCGCCGGCATGTATCGAATCGATTGGCGCGGGTTGCGCTTGGTCGAAGCGCACCGAAGCGGGCGCATACCGTTTCAGAATTGTGGTTTTGGTGGTGTGAACAGTAATCGACTTAGCAGCGGCTCCCACTCCACTCGTCAGTACAATGACACCGGCTGCCGGGTCCACGCTCTTCACCAATCCGTTTACGCCGTTGCGCTGCCAGTCTTCGCGGTCTTTCTGTTGTTTCTGTGCTACATCCGCAGCCTTCACTGCAATGATCTGCGATGCTTGTGATGTTCCAGCGGGAGCATTAGGATCGAGCTTGACCAACACGCGGTCACCGGTGGCCAGATCACCGAATTGGATGGTTTCGGCTTTGCTGAGATCCTTTTCTCCGGGAGCAATGCGCTTGAGCGCTGCCTCGGCCGGGACATCGACCTGGTGAACCTCACCCGCATCGGTCTTCACCGTCAACGTGGTTCCACTGATAGCCGTAACTGTTCCCAGAAAACGAGACGCCGTCTGCGCCCGTGTGGCCACGACGCAAAGGGACACAACAGCCATTAACGCGACTGACAGAGCGTTGCGAGCAATCGAAGGTTGAACTTGCATCTTGCTTTTCATAAACCGTTTCTCCACAGGTCAAACTCTCACTTGTGGCCCCGGATGGAAATCTTGTCTCTATTGCGTAGACGAAGCAATACTCGAAAAGGTTGAGAGAACCAGCCTATCGATTGCCGAGTTGTGCAAGATTTCTAACTACAGTGGTAAATCACGGTAATTCTATGGTTTGCATACGGGACAACCTTAAGGATAACTGAAGGATTCAGAGACTCATTCTGCCAGCTCAGCAGTCTCCAAAAAGGTGTAACTACCCGAAGGCGGGGGAACCACATGCGTCAGACGCCGATTATGTACGACCAGTGTATTTGGATACCAGAGATTGATAGCCGGCAGGTCGCTTGCCAAGATCTGCTGCGCTTCAACATAGTCCGCGCGTCGTTTCGCAACATCTTCAGTTTGGGTAGCATCATCGAGCAAGGCATCGAGATGTGGATTCGAATAGTGGCTGCGGTTGGCGCCCTGAGGAGAGAAACTCGACGTCGCAAAGACAAATGTGAAGATATCCGGCTGCTCGTTGCCGCCGATCCAGCGGAGTGAATACAACTGAAACGCGCCACGGCGTACATCGGAGAGGAAAGTGGCAGTCTCATAACTGCGGATATCCAGAGCAATCCCAACCCTCGCGAGTTGCTGTTGCAGTACCGCTGCGAGGAGTCGAGTTTCTTCCAGGGTGCTGGTCTTCATGGTCAGGCGAATGCGAACGCCATCGTGGCCGGGCTTGAAACCGGCTTCATCCATTAACTTCGTCGCTCGAGCTGGATCGTAGTCATAGCGCGCTACGTCGCCTGTCCACGCCCAGTGGCTGGTGGGCAGCATGCTCAACGCTGCGTGGGCATGGCCACCCAACAGCGACTTAATGATCAGCTCCCGATCGATGGCGCAGGCGATTGCCTGACGGACACGTGCATCTTTGAGCAGGGGATCGCGAAGATTGAAGCCGAGATACTGAATCTCGGTGCCGCCCGTCTCATCGATTTGCAAATTAGGCCGCGCGGCCAGCACCCCAAGTGAATCCATGGGAAGGGAGTTTACGGCGACGTCGCCAGAGCCCTTTTCCAGTTCAAGCGACTCAGTGATTGCGTCGGGCACCACGGCGAAGCGCACTCGTTCCAGTACGGGAACAACGGTCCAACTCAGCGGATTCCGCTCTACAATCACATCCTGATCCATCTGCTGGCTAACAAACCGAAAAGGGCCCGTTCCTACCGGATGTTCCCAGAAATCGCGTCCGCTGCCTTCGGGGACAATGCCGATTGCGCCCGTGGAAAGGTTGGTGAGCAGGAAATTGTCGGCGTGTTTCAAGTGGAAAACAACTGTGCGCTCGTCGGGCGCTTCCATCGAATCGACGGATGCGTAGGCTGCGGCCCTGGGCGAGATCACCACGCCCGTGCGCATTGAATTTATGGTCCACAGAACATCGCGCGCGGTGAGCGGACGTCCGTCGTGGAAACGGACGCCGGGACGCAAATGGAATGTGAGCGTGCGCGGGTTCGGCTGCTCCCATCGCTCGGCCAACGCAGGAGTGAATTGGAAGCTGGCGTTGCGCTGCACAAGCCCATCGAAGATGAGGGCGTCGATGCGCTGCGACTGAGCATCGGTGCCAATTCGCGGATCAAGATTCGCCGGACTGCTCTCGATGAGGAAGACTACGGTGTGCGGGTCTCTCGGTTGCGAATGGCATCCGGTGAGAGCTGCCAAGCCGGCGAGCCCTAACATGAATGCCGTATGAAAGAGTGCGATATTCCGCGATGACTTGGGTGCTGGGAACAATGGGAAACGTGCCGCAACGGCTGTGATGGAGGAGGGAACGGCGGCTGTGAAAAAGATTCTGCGATTTGTGGGAATAACCCGGTTGAAGCTCAGTTTCCTTAGGAGGCGGCATCCCTGCGTCTGAATCCTCTGCCGGCTCTCCATTGTGAATTGGGCTCGAAGACCAAGCTTCAATTGGCATTTTTCGCATGCAGTTGCGCCGCGAATCTCGTCTCTGAAGGAACGCTTATGACCTTGTCTCCCCGCAAGAAGGCTTTCCTGGGTTCCTGCTTGATTGCAGCACCTATAACCGCGGTCCTTGGCTTCCTGGTAACCGCACAGCAATCGCCGCAAGAAGCCCCAGCCGGGTTTAACACACCCAGCTTTAACAGTTCGCATAGCATCAGCAACGGATTGGAGGAACCAGCCGGAGATACATTTGCCAATGATCAGAATATCTACGAGGAAAACGAGACGGTTGCGGATGGACTGGGACCGGTCTATAACGCAACCTCCTGCGTCAATTGCCATCAGAATCCTAACAGTGGGGCGGCCAGCCAGATTACGGAACTCCGCGTTGGACACAATGACGCCAATGGCAATTTCGTAAACCCGATCATTCCGATTAATGACGGTCAAAACACCATACCGGCAAGTGCTACTGCTCCGGGCAGGTCCATTGTCAATGATCGCGCCATTGGCCCGCAAGCCCAGGAGCACATACCTGCCACAGAGAACATCCGCGCTCTGCGTGCCGCTCTCAATACGCTGGGAGATGGTTTCGTGGAAGCTATTGACGACAGCACCCTAATCGCGATTTCTGAACAACAGCCGGAATTGAGCGATGGAAGAATCCATGGGGAAGTTGTGCAAGCGCCGATCTTCGAAGCTCCAGGGCAGACTCGCGTCGGACGTTTCGGATGGAAGGACCAACATGGCAGTTTGCTCTCGTTCGTCGCTGATGCTTACCTCAACGAGATGGGAATTACCAACCGCCTGCGCCCTACCGACGCGACGACCGTTTTGAAAACGACCAAGGACCCTGAAGATCAACCGGATAGTCTTGGGCTGGCCGACATCGATCACTTTGCTCAGTTCATCCGCGGCACTATGGTTCCACCTCGAGATACAACGTTGGCGGCTACGCCTGCGGCGATCAGCGGTCATCAACTGTTTCAACAGATTGGTTGCAGCACATGCCATGTGGAGAGCATTGTGACGGCCCCCGTTGGAACAGTTGTCGATGGTGGGATGTTTACGGTTCCAAGCGCGCTTGGTAACAAGATCATCCACCCCTTCGGAGACTACCTGTTGCATGACATTGGCACGGGCGATGGCATAGTTCAGGTTGGACCGCAGGACACTGCGAACAAACTTAGAACTGCTCCATTGTGGGGATTGCGGGAAAAGGCTCGCTTTATGCACGACTTGAAATCCTTGTCGTTGCAGGATGCCATTCACCGTCATGAAGGAGAGGCGAGGGACGCGTCTGATCGCTTTAGAGAGCTGCGTCCTGAGGATCAGGCGAAACTGATCACGTTTTTGAATTCACTCTAAGAACAGTGTCAGGTCTCATCCCATGCGTGTCCGCCAGACGGGGGACGCGCATGGGAATTGAGAAGGATTTGAAGGCAGGCTAAACAAACGTTAGCTGTCCCAGAATCGCGGAGCGGGCTGCGCCAGTTGCGGCGGGAACGTTGCCTGTTCGATGATGCCATGTTTGCCAGGCAAGCAGTGCGAACGCGGCGGCCTCCTTGGCTTCTGCGGGCAAGCCGAACTCCTCGCTTGCGGCCAAATCGCAACCTAGCGGTTCCAGCCGCCGCGCGAGCATGGCCATCAGCGTATGGTTGCGCGCCCCTCCGCCGGAGACGATATAGTCCACTCTGCCTTTCATCTTCGCCAACACGAATCGCTTGTAACTTTCGGAAATGCTTGCAGCGGTAAACGCGGTGGCTGATGCAAGAGCGTCTTCAGGCTTGCTGCTGTGCTTTCGGCAGATGGCAAGAAACTTTGTGGCGTACTCATGGCCAAATTGCTCGCGCCCGGCCGTGCGAGGAGGCTTCAGTGCAAAGTAAGGATTCCGCAAAGCGGCGGCCAGCGCAGGCGCGAGCACGGTTCCCTGAGCCGCGAGAGCACCGTTCCTGTCGAAGGTCTTGCCGACGAGATCCTGTGCCAAGGCATCGATGATCATGTTGCCGGGACCTGTGTCGAAAGCGACAACGCGATCAGGTCCAGCACCTGCGGGAATTGCGGTCAGGTTGGCGATGCCGCCGATGTTTTGCAGCACGCGTCCGCGTTTCGCGTCCGCGAAGAGAACATAGTCGAGAAGTGGGACAAGCGGTGCGCCTTGGCCGCCTGCGACCATGTCCGCGGGGCGAAAGTTCGATATGACGGGAATGCCGAGCGCGCCGGCAATCAATGCCGCTTCGCCGGCCTGCCACGTGCAGGCAAAGCTCCGGCCCGCAAAGGCAGTCTCGCCGGCTTGATGATAGAGCGTCTGGCCGTGACAACCAATCAAATCCAGCTTGAGGTTATGACGCTTGATTGTGGCGTGAATGGCTTCAGAGTAGGCGAGGCCGAGACGCCAGTTGAGTCGCGCCAATTCCGCTGTTGAAGTTGAGCTCGCGTTCATTGCAGATAAGACGCGTCGACGAAGCGCAGGCGCATAAGGAAAACCCTCATGTGCAACTAGCGTAAGCTTCGGACGCAGCTTACGCTGCGTAATCTGGACTACTGCGACGTCGATCCCATCTGCCGAGGTGCCGCTCATTACGCCGGCGACTGTCATTATCTTCGGACTCATAGCGACTGCGTCTCCTGAATGCTTTTGATTTCTTCGCCAAAGCGCAGGACCCTGTTTCGCAATGCCTCGAATTGCTTCGGCGAGAGCGTGGGGGACACGCCGCTGGCAAACAACTTCGAGCGGAGGCGCGCGAGCCTCGAAGCCCGCGTCAAAAGCAGACTGCGGAATGCCGCCGATCGCTCAGCTTCCGTAATCATTGACTCATATGCGCGCAGGATGAGCTCAGGGCTGTGACAGATTTCCAACAAATCCGTCCCTCCGCGAATGGCTGCGACCGCGGCCTCTTCTATCGGCATGAACTTCAGGATGCCGCCCATCTCCAAGTCGTCTGAGAAGACGATTCCTCGATAGCCGATGCGCTTGCGTAGCACCTTTTCAATCCAGTAACTCGAAACGCTTGCCGGGCGGTTCCTTCCTGCGGTATCAGGGTAAGCAGCATGATTCACCATCACCATCGGCAACTCATCGTGCAATTCACGATAGGGCGCCAAATCTTCACGCCATAATTCTTGCCAACTGCGGTGAATCTTGGGCGTTTCCAGGTGCGAATCCAGAGTGCCGCCGCCCAGACCCGGAAAGTGTTTGCCGCAGCCGACTGCCCCTCGCGCGGACAAGCCTGCCAGAAAACCGCGCACATATTCGATTACTCCTGTTGACGTCTCCGCTGAAGTTCGTGTTCCCATCACCGAAGCCGACGTGGACAACCCAAGATCGAGTACCGGGGCCAGGGTCGTATTGAATCCGAACGCCTGCATGGCCCGTGCCACCAACTCACCGTGCTGGCGGGCCAAGCCGTTCTTGTCGAGTGCACGAGCGGCTCTCGCTACCGCCTGCGCGGAAGGCATGGGGGCAAGTGCATCTCGCAAGCGGTCAACGACGCCGCCTTCGACGTCTACGCAACGAAAGCTGTCTTTCACACCGAGACAGGTCGCCTCGCTCAATAGAGCGCGCGTCTGATGAGGATCGGCAATATTCCGTCGAAAAAGAATGACCCCTGCAGGCCGCACCAACTTGAGCCAAGCGCGCTCTAGCCCGGTCAATTCTGTGCCTGTCACTCCTACGACCAGCAGGCTCCCCGCAGCATGGCGCAGATTAGCCGTCATGCTTTTTCCTTCAACTCCTGCTGCAACTCTTCTAGCAGATTCAGGGCTTGCAATGGGGTCAGCGAGTTGACGTCTGTCGCTTCAATCCGGTCCACAATCCGCTGCGAGAGCGGCGTGAAGATAGTCAACTGCACAGGCTCCGCTGTTTCTAGCTGCACACTCTGGCGCTCAGCTTTCTCATGCTGCTTTAGAACGCGCTTGGCGCGCTCAATGACCACCGATGGCAAACCTGCCAGTTTTGCCACTTCAATACCATAGCTCTTGCTGGCTGCGCCGGGTTCAATGGTATGCAGAAACACAATGCCGCCCGCTGCTTCTTTCACACCCACCCGCAGATTGCGTACTCTCGGCAGCCTGTCCGCCAGCATGGTGAGCTCATGGTAGTGGGTCGCAAATAGTGTCCGCGCACCTGTCTCAGCGTGCAGATATTCGACGGTCGCCCACGCCAGGCTCAGTCCATCGAAGGTCGCCGTTCCGCGCCCCATCTCATCGAGAAGGATCAACGACTTATTTGTGGCGGTATTCAGGATCGTCGCCGTCTCTGTCATCTCTACCATAAACGTCGAGCGACCGCGAGCCACATTGTCACTTGCCCCGATGCGAGTGTAGATGCGGTCTACCAGGCCGAAGCGCAGGCTTTCCGCCGGTACAAAACTACCCATCTGGGCGAGAAGAACGAGCATTGCAGCCTGCCGGAGATAAGTGCTCTTGCCGCCCATGTTAGGACCTGTTATGAGCAACAGGCTCGGACCATCGTCAGCCGCATTGAGATAAAGATCATTGGAGATGAAACCTCCTTCGCGTGTCTCCTCCATCCACTGCTCAATTACCGGATGCCGGGCTGCCACAGCTTCAATCACCGCTTCTTCGACGATTACGGGCCGCACATAGCGGCGCAATGCCGCAAGGTGAGCGAAGTTGGTGAGCATGTCGGCTTCAGCCACGGCCGCCGAGCTTCGACGAATGCGCCCGGCGGCCTCCAGCACAGTTTTACGAAGCTCGACAAAGATCCGCTTTTCGATCTCAATGCAGCGGTCGTGCGCGGTGAGAATCTTGCGCTCCAGTTCCTTCAGTTCCGGTGTGGTGAAGCGCTCTGCGTTCACCAGCGTCTGCTTGCGTTCATAATCAGCCGGCGCGTTGGACAAGTTAGCCTTGGTTATCTCAATGTAATAGCCGAATACGGAGTTATACCGAACCTTGAGTGAACCTATCCCGGTTCTAACTCGCTCGCGTTCTTCAATGGCTGCAATCGCCTGGCGGCCTGTCGTCGAGATTGCCCTTAACTCGTCGAGCTCAGCGTCCACGCCGCGCGCAATTGCGCCCCCATCTACCAGCGTCAGCGGAGGCTCCTCTACCAGTGACGCGGAGATACGCGCAGTGACATCTTCAAGGGCATCGAGGCGATCGACCAATTCGCGCCACTTCGCGGATTGCATTGCTTCTAGCGCGATCTTCAATGCGGGGAGCCGGCCGAGACTGGCGGCCAGGGCCCGCACGTCGCGGGGACCTGCGGAGTCGAGGCTGAGCCTCGCAAGCAGGCGCTCCAAATCCAGGATACCGGTAAAAGCACGCCGAATCTCCTCGCGTCGTACCAGATCCCCGTGTGCCTCGCCCACTGCTTCATAACGCGCGTCCAGCGCCTGGGCATCGAAGAGGGGACGCACAATCGTAGCCCGCAGCAGGCGCTTGCCCATCGGAGTCTGGCACTCGTCGAGCGTATGAAAGAGGGTTGCACGGCTGTCCTGGCCCACGAATAGCGGTTCGATCAACTCCAGATTGCGCACCGTCACCTGGTCCAGTTCCAGAGCGGTTGAGTGTTCCTGAAACTTCAAACTGTCGATGTGCAGCGCCTCGATCTTCTGCGTTGTCCGCACGTAATGAAGCATAGCGCCGGCAGCAATGGCTGCAGCAGGATGCCGATCGAGACCGAAGCCCTCAAGAGAACGAACGTGCAGTTGACGCTCAACCAACGGCACAGCGAAATCGCGGGTCCAAACCCAGTCCTCCACACGCGTGCGCGCCGGGATACGCTCCAGTTGCGGCGGCAACTCCGCGCTCGTGGCCAGCAACAACTCGCTCGGGCCGGCCTTCACAAGCTCATCCAATGCCTGTTGCCGCGCTGTAGCTCCGGTGAATTCGGCGGTGCGAAACTCACCAGTGGAAACATCGAGAAGCGCTATAGCGCAGAGCGGCTCTTTTGCGGTCCCGGTCTCGAACAGCGCGGCCAGAAAATTATTTTGCTCCTGACCCAGCGCGGCATCTAGGGCGGTGCCAGGCGTCAGCACCCGCGTTACCTCGCGCCGGACTATTTTCTTGGTGAGCTTGGGATCCTCCATCTGGTCGCAGATGGCGATTCGGTATCCCTTGCGGAGCAACCTCGTCAGATAGGCATCGACGGCGTGATAAGGGACCCCGCACATCGGCTGTGTTCGCTCACGGTCCCTGGCCGTCAGTGTCAACTGCAACTCGCGGCTGACCGTTACCGCGTCGTCGTAGAAGAGTTCGTAGAAGTCGCCCATTCTGAAAAACAAGAGGGCATCCGGGTTTTCACGCTTTGCTGCTGTCCACTGGCGCATGAATGGCGTCAGCTCGGAGGGAGTTCTATCCATTGGCGTTTTGTCGATGGGCTTCCCCGGTAGCGGCAGCTCGACTAAAGCCGGTTCCAAGGCGACGGAGTCCTGAGAGCCGGATTGTTTGTCTTCCCTGATCACGTTGTCTTTCAGGATATCGTTGCAGAACGCGGCGTGCACCATGATAAGTGGGAGAGCAAGTTGAAGGCTTCGGACCAGAGAACCGCTAGCAGAGTAAACTACTCCGGGGACGAACCAGGCGCCGTAGGCTGAATAGGCTCGTCGGAGAAGAGCGTAATGAAGAAACCGTTGCTTGCAATCGGAATCATATTGGTGGCAGTGGGCCTCGGCGCCACGGGCGGGGAGGCGCGAGCTTCCGGCGCCCCGAAGCCTCCCAGCGCTAAGAAGCTGGACGCTCTGGCCAATGAAGCACTCGATACCATGAGGAAACGCGCTGCCGAACTCAAGATCTCGGGGGTCGCGGTGGTTTCGTATGCGGAAGGCGAGACGATTCAGGGTTGGACATCAAAGATGGCGGTTGTGGGAAGGATGAAGGATCCATCGGCGAGCGAGAAGGGAAACAACCTGCTGGGAATCGCCTACGCCAAGGCTGCGGAGATGGCGGACACGTTGCAGGACAGCGGTACCGCGAAACGTCCGCCGATGACCGGAGAATTCGGATGGCAGGGCGGGGTGATTGCAAAAGTCAAAACTGGCTATCTGATCGTGGCCTTCAGTGGCGGCAAATCCGAGGACGACGTCCAGGTCTCCAAAGCGGGCCTCGAGGTGATGAGGCCATCCCTTTAGCCTTCCCCGAGATACCCTCGCGAATCTTCATGTGCCGTGGAGGAGTCAGGCGAACGGCCCATTGATGCCCATTGATGATCGGCTGCTGAGGTTTGGTCGGCTATGCCGTTTTGGTGATTTGCGTCACAGTATACTGGTTAGTAACGCCTTAAGGTAAATGACGGTATGTATCTGCTTTGGCTACGGGTTGCGGCGATTCTGTATGCGGCGGCGGGTTTCGCCGTTTTCCCGGCCGTGCTCTATGGGACTCTCAGGTGGCGCAAGTGGTGCGTTCACCTTGGGGGGCTGGCTATCTTCTTTCACTTTGTCTCAGCGGTGGAAATGCTGGTACAAGCCCATAGCTGGATGCCGGTTGGGCTCCGCGAAGTCGAGTCGCTGCTGGGATTTGCGGTCGCGGGGGTTTTCTTCCTTGTTTGGTGGTTCTACGATGCGGTCTCGCTAGGTCTATTCGCTCTCCCAGTGACATTTTTCCTTGTCCTTGTCCCGGCGCTGGGGCCGGACCGTTACACATTTCCTTCTGAGGGGGTGCGTACAAGCTGGCTGTTTGCGCACATTGCTGCGTTGATGCTGGCGTACGTGGCATTGGGTTTCAGTTTGCTGGCTTCAGTGCTCTATCTCATTCAGGAAAGGAAAATTAAGTCCAAGCCCAAGTCGGGCGCAGACTCCTGGTGGGCGCCGCTTGATTGGCTTCCACCGCTGGATACGCTGGAGCGCATCGCCGAGGCGATGCTGGAGTTCGGATTTCCGTGCATGACGGTGGGGCTGGCGATTGGGTCGGTGCTGGCCCAGGAGACGCCACTGGGCGCTTCGTATTTTCTGGACCCCAAGATCATTGCGGCGTTTGTGAGTTGGGCGGTCTACGTGCTGCTGCTGTTGGTGAGGCGAACATCGGGGCTGCGGGGGCGCAAGGCCGCGTATCTCTCAGGCGCAGTTTTTGCCGTCATGATGGTGGTGTGGGCCGCCAACATTTTGAGCCGTGTCCACAGGTACGGTGCCCCATGACGCTGGCCCTGGTTGGAGTGAACTACAAGACCGCGCCGATTGAGCTGCGAGAGCGGATCGCTATTTCGCGCGAGGAGCTACCGGAAACCACACGAGCCCTGGCCTCCGTGCCTGGCGTCAGCGAATGCATGATTGTCTCCACCTGTAACCGGGTGGAGCTAGTGGCAGCCGTCGAATCGCCAGACGCTGATTTGACGGGGTTCCTGCATCGGCATTTTGGCCTGGACCCCGCGTTGCTGGCGCCACATATTTATCAGCAGAACGACCGGGATGCGGTGCGGCATTTGTTCCGTGTGGCCTCCAGCCTTGACTCGATGGTGGTGGGTGAGCCTCAGATTCTTGGCCAGGTGAAGGAGGCATTCGCAGTTGCGCGGGCCTCGGGTACGGTGGCGGGCCAACTGGAGCATCTGTTGCAGAGTACATTTGCTGCGGCAAAAAAAGTTCGTTCAGAGACTGAGATTGGGTCAAATTCCGTTTCCATAGCTTCAGTGGCCGTGGACCTTGCAAAGAAGATCTTCGGATCGCTGCAGGGACGAACTGTGTTTCTGGTGGGTGCGGGGAAGATGAGCGAATTGGCGGCGCGCCACTTGGTTCAGCAGGGAGCCGGCACAATTCTTGTAGCCAACCGGACCCAGGAGCGCGCGAGACGGATGGCCGAGGAGTTTAATGGCCGCGTGATCCCGTTTGAGCAGATCTATGAGACAGTGAGCGAAGCAGATATCGTCATCAGTTCGACGGGCGCGCCGCATCCGATCTTCCGCCGCGAGCATGGGCAGACCTTCATGCATCGGCGGCGCAACCGACCGATGTTCTTTATCGACATTGCCGTACCGCGCGACGTGGACCCGGCGATGGGAAAACTTGAAGGCATCTTTGTCTACGACATCGATGACCTGCAGGCTGTGGCAGCGGCACACATGGAGGAGCGCAGCCGGATCGCCAGTGATGCGGAGACGCTGATTGCGGGTGAGGTGGAACGATTCCAACAGCGGCAGCGGACGGTGAATGTAGCTCCGGCCATTGTGGCACTGCAGCGGCAGGCGGAAGAAATTCGTCAGGCTGAGCTGCGCAAGATGCAGTCGAGGCTGGGCTCCCTGAGCGCCGAACAAGTGGCCGCAGTGGAAGCGCTGACGCGAGGACTGGTGAACAAGTTTCTTCATCCGCCGATGCAGGCGCTGAAGCAAGCAGCACGGGAAGGGAATTCTGTGCGCGTTGATGCGCTGTGCGAAGCATGGTCAGTGCCGGTTATCAGCGAGGGGATTCCAGATCCAATTGTTTTTGTGGCCCGAGAAGACGCGACAAACATCGAGGAAGTGAAAGCTGAGAATGCGGTTTTGAGCGAAACAAAAGTGGAAAGCCGCCGATGAAATTGCGCATTGGAAGCCGTGGATCGCAACTAGCTTTGTGGCAGGCGAATCATATCGCACGGCTGCTGCGCGGCGCCGGCCATGATGTTGAGATTGAGATCATCAAGACGACCGGCGACAGGTTGCAGGAAGTCACGTTTGCCCAGGTTGGATCGAAGGGAATGTTCACCAAGGAGATTGAAGAAGCGCTGGCGGAAGGGCGCGTGGACTTGGCTGTGCACTCGCTGAAAGATTTACCAACAGAATTGCCAGAGCCGTTCGCGCTGGCGGCTACTCCGCCGCGTGTTGATCCGAGAGACGCTTTTGTGTCAGTGAAGTTCGAGAGTCTTGCGGCTCTGCCCATGGGGGCCCGAGTTGGAACCAGCAGTCAGCGGCGGCGCGCGCAATTGAAGGCACTGCGGCCGGATATTGAGGCGCAAGAGTTTCGGGGCAATGTGGACACACGACTGCGCAAGCTGGCTGAGGGACAGGTAGATGCGATTTTGCTGGCGTCGGCGGGTCTTGAGCGGCTGGACAAGACCGAATGGCTGCGCGAGAGGCTGGAGCCGAAATATTTTTGCCCTGCAGCGGGGCAGGGATCGTTGGGGATCGAAACACGGAAGGACGATACGGCAACCATTGCGGCCGTTGCATTCCTTGATGATGCGGCGACTCGATTTGCCGTGACTGCCGAGCGCGCTGCGTTGGCTGCGTTAGGCGGGGGGTGCCAGGTTCCGATTGGCGTGCATTGCCGGCAGCGGCTGGAGGAAGCGCAAGAGAACGGTGCCCCGACCGGGCCTTTCGATGAAATTTTCGGAGTGGTCGCTAACCCGGAGACGGGCACGGCGGTGCGGATTTATCATCGAGAGCTTCGGCGAGACTCTGATCCGGCAGCGCTGGGTCGACTGGCGGCGCGGATGTTGCTGGAGGCAGGAGCGGGTCCGCTGCTTGAAGTTGAAGGCGGAGATTCGCGGTGAACTCGCCGCCGTTGGAAGGCAGGCGTTTGCTGGTTACACGGTCCGCAGGGCAAACCGCCAAGCTCAGCGACGGACTACGGGCTCTTGGCGCAATCCCCGTTGAAGTTCCAGTGCTGGAGATCGTTCCGCCGGAATCCTATGCCCCGCTGGATGAGGCTGTAAGACATCTGGACCGATTCGATTGGCTCATTCTTACCAGCACCAATACGTTGCGCGAGGTCAGCGCTCGCTGCGTACTTCTCTCCGTGACCCCCGCCAACCTGGAAGGATTGAACGTGGCCGCTGTAGGGCGAGCGACGGCTGAAGCAGCGCAGCAGTTCGGATTTCGCGTGGCTGTGGTGCCCGAAGCCCAGGTGGCGGAGGGGTTGGTGGCAGCGCTGGGTGACAGGGTGCGCGGTAAGCGTGTGCTGTTTCCTCGCGCCGCGGTTGCTCGCGACCTGATTCCAGATGCACTGCGCAAGGCTGGAGCTGAAGTGGATGTGGTGGATGCTTACCGCAATGTTCTACCCAAGGCTGCGCCGGAGCAGCTGCGAAGCGCGGTGGCGGTGGGGATTGATGCAGCAACGTTCACGAGTTCTTCGAGCGCGACACATTTGGCGGAGGCGGCGCAGCTAGCGGGCATTGCGTTTCCGTTGGCTGCGGTTCCCGCCGTTTCCATTGGGCCGATTACCAGCGGAACGCTGCGCGATCTCGGCTGGGAACCGGCCGTGGAGGCGAATCCCTCCGATGTTCCAGGGCTGATTGCCGCCCTGGAACATTTGTTCCGCCCATAGGTGAGAAGAGCAAACTCTTGGTTACTTGGTATCGGCTATTGTGTTCTTGATGAAGGTGGCTACTCGGTCGTGGAGCTGCTTTAGGCTCTCGTCGCGGACGTAGACCATGTGGCCGGATTCGTACCAGTCGTACTCAATGTTCTTGGCGAGCGATTGCGGAATAGGCAGATGCTTTTCTTCGTATTGTGCGGCGAAGAAGGGCGTGGCCAGATCGTAATAGCCGCCATTGACCATGACCTTGAGGCGCGGGTTGGTCTTCATGGCTTCGGCAAGATCGGGCGCAACATTGACGCTGACGGGATTGCCGTTGTGCTTGAAGTCCCACTGAGACCCTCCGAAGAGGGCCATGGGCAGGTAGGTCTGACCTTCACCGTACTTCAGGTCGCGGCGGACGTAGTCGTTGAAAAGCGAGACGTAGGCCGATGAGATGGCGGAGCTCTGCGGATCGTATTCGGCGCCTTCGCTCAAGGGGTTGAGGCTGGGGCCGGAGAAGCGCGTGTCGAGACGGCCGGTGGTCAGGTCCTGATCGTCCTGCAGGGTCTTCTCGAACTCACCGCCGTTGACGCGCAAGTTTGCCTTAAGAAGATAAGCGAGCGGCAGGCCGGTGTAGTCATGCAGCTTTGAGGCGACGGATTGCTTTTCGTCGGCGGTGAGGTCGGTGCCTAGTGCCAGAGCATGCTGGTACGGGCCGGTGGCGAAGGACTCAACCTCGGCCAGGAAAGGTTCGAGGGCCGCGGGCTGCTGGGGCAGCTTCTTGTGGTACCAAGCCGTGGCCGCGTAAGTGGGCAGGCCGAGAACGTAGGGCAGGTCGACGCCGGGGTTGGCGTTCGGGAAATCGATGTCGGTGGTGAAGTTGAAGATTTGCGAGAGAAGAATGACGCCGTTAATGTCAAGGGATTTGCTGTTTTCGAGAATGTCAGCCAGGACCGCGGAACGCGTGGTGCCGTAGCTTTCACCGAAGATGAACTTGGGCGAGTTCCAACGGTTGTACTTGGTGATGAAACGGACGATGAAGCGGGCAAACGCGTTGGCGTCTTCGTCGATTCCCCAGAAAGCCTTTTCAGGATCCTTGCCGATGAGGCGGCCGAAGCCGGTGCCGGGCATGTCGATGAAGACCACGTCGCTGACATCGAGCAAGGAATTGGGATTTTCAATCAGCTTATACGGAGCCGCGGGTAGATGCTGGTCAGTATCGGTGACAACGTGCTTGGGACCGAGTGAGCCCATGTGGAGCCAGACGGTGGAGCTGCCGGGGCCGCCGTTGTAGAAGAAGGTGATGGGGCGGTCTTCCGCCTTGGCGTCCTTCTTGAAGTAGGCGAAATACGACATGCGGGCGACGGGGCTTGCGTCCTTAGGTTCTTTGGGCTCGTTGAGGGCGAGTTGGCTGCCGGCGATTGGCTTACCATCGGGGCCTAGCTGCGCGTCTTCCATGTCAGTTGCGCCTACGGTGAGTGTCCCGGCGATCGCGGTGTAGGCGATGTGCTGGCCACCCACGGTGACGGAGCCGTCGGAGCTAGCCTCGGCGGGAGGAGTTTTATCGGCGGGCTTTTCGGCCGTCTTGTCGGAGGACTTGTCTTTGGCAGATTTGGTGGTGTCGTCATCGGAATAGGCCAAGGCAGGAACGCAAAGGCAGGCGACTGCAAGCAGGGCCGAGGGCAGGAGTGTGGAATGGCGCATCAAGTGGTCTCCAGTGAGGGAAGTTGAATGAAAAGCCAGTATAACGCGCGCTTTACGGGAGCTAGGCTTGGTATGCATCCGAAATGGCCGAATGGGGCGGGCTGACCTCGATTGCGCCTAAGCTGGCTTTGCTTCGAGTATTCCGACGTTCCGAACCATCAGAGTGTCACCACCGACCGGGTACACACCGGTCAAGATAAAGCCTGCTGATTCCAGAAGCGTTTTCCATTGGCGCTCGCTACGTTCTTTACCGCCGGTGACAGCTAGCATGTTGAGGTCGCTCATCAGGTGGCTTTCGAGTTGGGGATCGGCGTGCGAGACGAGCGGAGGAAGAATGAATTCAATGATCAACAAACGGCCGTCCTGCGGAATGACCGCTCGGCAGTTCTTGAGGATGGTAATGGCGGCCTCGTCCTGACGGCCGTGCAACACGTGTTTGAGCATGTATACATCGGCACCCGCCGGAACCGATTGGGTGAGATCTGAGGCAATCAGTTCGCATCGAGATCCAGGATCTTCGTCCGCGAAGCGCGGTCGGGCCGCATCTATGCTGGATTCCCAATCGACAAGCATGCCTCGCAAATGCGGATTGAGCCGTAGCACTGCAAGAATGAGCGCCCCGCCACCACCGCCGAGGTCGGCCACCACTTTCGCGCGAGAGAAATCCCATGCTTGCGCAATAGGCGCGTAATCCTCTGCCGGAGCCGTGCCCATCACCGCGCGAAAAATGGAGCTAGCATCTGCAACCTGCGACCACCGGGAAGGAGTGTTCGGATCGCGGATTTGAGCGGCCGGCTTGCCGGTTCGAACACAGTCGGTGAGCAGAGACCACTCGTCGGCGAGCAGGTCTGCCCAGAAGATGACGGAAGGCCAGACGGATTGAGCAACATCTTTCCGCAAGGGATTTCCAAAAAAGGTCAGGCGGAAGTGTTCGGGTGTCGTCTCTTCCGTGACGCCGATGCTGGCGAGAGCGCGCAGCAGGCGGTAGAGCGCATCGGCATCTGCCTGACACTTTTTTGCGAGGAAGCCAACACTACGAACCTCGTCTCCAAGCGCATCGGCGACGCCGAGACGTGCTGCCGCACACAGAACGCGGCTCCGGGAATAGGCCATTGCCATTTCGACGAGCCCTGTGTTCGGGGCGACATTGCCGATACCGCCGACAGGTTGAGCCATGAGACACCTCGAATCTACTATGGTCATCGGAGACCGACTGAGGTCGAGTGCTGAAATGCTGCTATTTCTGCGGTTTGTCGAAGGGCTGCTTGTCGGTGATTCTGGGGCGGTCTTCGGCTTGCAGCTCTTTTGAGACGGCTTCTACTTCGCGGAAGACGCGGAGCAGGTTGCCGCCGAGGATTTTGCGGCAGTCTTCGGCGGAGTATCCGCGGGCCATGAGGGCGGCGGTGATTTTGGGTAGATCGGCGGGCGAATCGAGACCCTCGGGGAGTTGGCCGCTGACACCGTCGAAGTCTGAGCCGATGCCGACGTGGTCGATGCCGGCGACCTTTGCCATGTGGTCAATGTGGTCGATGAGCATTGACAGTGGAGGACGGGGAATGCGGTCGGCGTAGGAGCGCTGCAGTTTGTCGATTTCAGACTGGGGCGTTTCTTTGCCTTCGGCCTTATATTTGGCTTTGAGGTCTGCGACGGCTTTGTTGGCTTCGGGTTCGATGGCCTTGAGCGCGTCGCGATATTGCTGGGAGACGAAACCGGAATAGAAGTTGACGTCGACGACGCCGCCTTTGGAGTTGGGACCGCCGGAGTTGGCTACGGCGCGCAGCATGTCGTCAGTCATATTGCGAGGGGCATCGCAAAGGGCGCGGGCATCAGAGTGCGATGCGATGACTGGGGCGCGGGAGATGATGAGGGTTCGAAAGAAAGTATGGTCGGAAACGTGGGAGACGTCGACCATCATGCCGAGGCGGTTCATCTCGTACACCACATCCTTGCCGAACTCAGTGAGACCTTCCTTGGTGTGGGGAACGTTGGTATCGTCAATGTCGCCGGAGCTGTCGGCCCAGCCGTTGGAGTTGGACCAGGTGAGGGTCATGTAGCGAACGCCAAGCGCGTAGTATTGGCGGAGAAGGGCGAGCGAGTCCTCAATGGAGTGACCGCCTTCGATGCCCATGAGCGCGGCGAATTTGTGCTCCCGATGGGCCTGCTCAATGCCTTCAGGCGAGGTGACGAAGACGATTTGATCAGGATGTTTCGCGACCTGGAGCTTGACCGCGTCAATCAACTCCAACGTGCGGCGGGCGAAGTGGCCCTGGTTCGCAACGGGGTCGACCCAGATGGAGAAAAACTCGGCGCCGAGATTTCCTTTATGGATGGATTCAAGATTGAGGTTGCCGTTGCCGAGGGGGTCGCCGAGATCGAAATGCTCATCCACGAAGCGCTGCGGGGTGTCGGCGTGGGTATCAATGACGATGGCGGACTGCTGGACCTGTGCGGCGGTGATGGGCTTTGGGGTCATTTTAGGGGCTGGTTTGGCTGGGGTTTGGGCGTAGGACAAGGAGGACAAGGTGAAGAACAAGAAGGTGAGCGAGATACGGGTGCGCATAGGCTTGCGGTCAGTATAGACCGGGGAGATACGGAATGGGCGAGGGCGGACGATGGTGCGGAGTGGGGGAGTGCGGAGTTGGGGGACTAGCCCGGTTGCTTAGGGGCGTCGTCAGTTTGTCCCGCGAGGAAGACCTCCAAAGCGGCTTCTACTTCATCTGTATCTTCGGTCGTCTTCTCCAAAATGAAGACCTCGCTGGCCTTATGCCACTGGCAGAGTGCATCACCGCAATGCGCGTGCTGCGAGACCTTGTAGGCTCCGGGGCCGTTGTCGCCGAGGGCGCGGGCGACGATGGTGGCGTTGTAGGGGATCCCTTTGTCAGGGATAACCAATACATGTTGGCCTACTTCAAACATTTAAAGATTCCTCCGGCAGTTGGTCTGGTTGAAAGTGTAGTTGAGCCCTCGTATTTGTTTCTCTGTTTCTTCAAGGAGGAACCGTTTACGCAAACAGGAGCAGGTTCCGGTGAGATACAACCGCGAATGACGGTAGACGATGGGCTGCATGTTGCTCTAAAGAGAGGGTGATCCATATCACATCGCGTTGTGTTGTTGAACAGCCACTATGAACGCAGAACTCGTCAGCCACGATTGTGATTCATCGACTCAGGTGTGGAAGTGCCGAGGAATTTGCTGTTGTGAGGTTTTATGGGAACGACTCTTTCTTCGACCAGCCCCGCCAAGCCTGCGACGGGCCAAAAGCCTGCCTGCATGTTGTGTAATGTGTTCGCCGTGCTGGGAATTGTGGTCCTTGTGATCGGTGCGGTCTATCTGCTGAAGACCAATCCAGCGACGGGCAAATGGGCGCAGGCCTACGATCCGACGGGGATCTGGTGGCTTTCTACGATTCTGGCTGCATTGCCGGTGATTGTGCTGCTGGGATCGATGGCAGTTCTGCACCTGAAGGCCCATGTGGCGGCGGTGATCGGGCTGGTGACTGCGCTGGGAATTGCGATCGCGATTTATCACATGCCGGTTCGACTGGCACTGACGACGACGGCTTACGGGGCAGGGTATGGGCTGTTCCCAATTTGCTGGATTATTTTGCCGGTGATTTACCTTTACCAACTGACGGTGAAGACCGGGCGGTTCACTGCGCTGCAGGAGAGCCTGACGAATATAACAGACGATGGGCGGCTGCAACTGCTGTTGATTGCGTTTGCGCTGGGAGCGTTCTTTGAAGGCGCGGCTGGATTCGGCACGCCGGTTGCGGTGTGCGGCGCGATTCTGATCAGCCTCGGTTTCAAGCCGATTCAGGCCGCGGGATTGAGTCTGATCGCGAACACGGCGCCTGTTGCATTTGGCGGGTTGGGAATTCCGATTGTCACCCTGAACCTGGTGACGGGAATCGATGTGCTGACGCTTTCGAAGATGATCGCGATTATCCTCGTGCCGTTCTGCCTGCTGGTTCCATTCTGGCTGATCTGGGTGTATGCGGGATTCAAGGCGATGCTTGAGATTTGGCCGGCGATCCTGGTGGCGGCAGTGACTTTTGCAACAGCGCAGTACCTAATGGCGACCTATGCCGGGCCGTGGCTGGTGGCCATTGTGGCCGCGAGTTCGACGATCGTGGTGCTGGTGGTGTTCCTCAAGTTCTGGAAGCCGAAACGGACTTTGAATGCGGCGGGTGAAGACATCACGGGCCAGGTTCGGCAGCGGTTCAACCACAGCACTGGCGCTACGGTAAAGGCGTGGCTGCCGTGGGTGGTGTTGAGCCTGGTGGTGTTTGTCTGGGGGCTCCCGCAGATTTCAAAGCTGCTGAACAAGCCGACGATCAGCATTCCGGTGGCAGGCCTGCATAACTTTGTGTGGCGCGTTCCACCGGTTGTGTTGAAGGCCACGGCCGAGGCGGCGGTATACAAGCTGAACTGGCTGGCGGCAACAGGTACGGGGATTCTGCTGGCGGCAGTGCTTGCTGGGCTGCTGATGGGGTTAGGACCGAAGGCGCTGGTGACGTCGTTTGCGAAGACGGTTTTCAGCGTGCGATTCACAGTGGTGACGATTGCTGCGATGCTGGCACTGGGATATGTGACGCGGTACTGCGGGTTGGACGCGACACTGGGGCTGGCCTTTGCACGTACAGGCGCTTTGTATCCATTCTTTGGAACACTGATTGGGTGGATCGGGACGGCGACTACGGGTTCTGACACTTCATCGAATGTGCTGTTCGGAAGCCTGCAGAAGCTGACGGCGCAACAGATCAATGTGTCGCCGGTGTTGATGTGCAGTGCCAACTCCGCGGGCGGCGTAATGGGCAAAATGATCGACGCGCAAAGTATCGTGGTGGCATCGACCGCGACACAGAATTACGGACAGGAAGGAACTATTCTCCGGTTTGTCTTTTGGCACAGTTTGGTGCTGGCGGCGCTCGTGGGCGTGTTCGTCTTCTTCATGGCGTACGTGACGCCGTTTACTTCGCTGGTCGCGAAATAGCGAGAGGTAAGCGACGCAGCAGGAGCTTGTGAAACGAAACTGGGATACCATCTTTCGAAATCGAGAGATGGTATCCCAGTTTTGCGTTTGCGAGAACCGGAGGCAACTGTGAGATTGACCCCGCTGCGTGTGTGCAGTGGAGTTCAGATGTGGGAATTAGATGGGTCTTAGTGGCGATTGGCCGCTTCGGCAGCTTGCTTTATTTCCTCGTAGGCCTTGGCCAGATGATCTTTCGCCTTGGCGGCGTGGCCGCCCATGTCAAACTCATTCGCCGATTGAGCGGCGTCGACTTTGCCCATGGCCTGTTCGATGAAACGCTGTGCCGCAAAAAGGTTTGGATGGCGCCGTCCACTCACGTCCTGACCGACCAAAACGCCTGATACGAAAAGTCCCAGGCACAGAACACCACCCATTAACATCTTCCGAACTTTCATAGGAAAAACCTCCGGAGACAAAATACAGAGTTGTGGAGAGTCTGGCAATAGAAATGTTGGTCACAACGCTTGCAGCGCTGGTGCGCATTCGAGGATGAATGTGTCCGATGCGATTAGAGGCCGTTGCAAGATCGAGAATTCGGCACACTGCCCGGCTATTCCTTCAGGAAATCATCCCAGGAGTCTTTCTTTTCCTGCGCTGTTTGTTCCGGCTGGAAAACATCGGATGCTTTGTGCCACTGCCCTGGATTTTCGGAGCCCATATCGTCCAGGGTCACCTTGTAGGCGCCAGGGGCGGTGCTGTCGCTTTTGGCACGGGCGATGACTACCGCATCGTAAGTGATTCCATTCTCCGTGAAGACCACTACTTTCGCTCCGAGATCAAACATTGCCATGGGGGATTCCTCCGTGATGTGTCCTGTGGGGAGTCTACTGGATTGGCGACGGACCTACGGAACACTCGGCAACCTGCCGAGCCGAAGCACTATCATTCTGTCCATTCTCCGGATTCTCTGTGCTGAAGGTGAGCAAAACTGGACATCATCCAGGCTCCCTCAGCAAGTAATTTGTTCTCATGGCTGAAAACATCAGAGTCCTCAAGGCCGAACCAGACGGCGATTACGGGATTATTGTGACGTTCTCGGACGGAACAGAAGATGTGTTTACCATCGAAGAGCTACTGGCACCGCATCGGCTTGAAAGCCGACAACCTGTTGAAGTGAAGCGAGTCTGGGTTTTCGGCCGGCAGTCAGCGAATTGCCCGCAAGCCATAGAAACTTCAGCGACATGGTCACGTTTGTGATCTACTGGTTTAGCTTTCTTGAATTCTAAATTCCCTCATCTCTCTCAAAAGCTGTAGCTGCGCCCAGGGCGAGCTCTCCACACCACGGATCAATATATGTTCTTGGGTACGGATCTGGGGCTCGCACAAGTCTAAGCGACGATTTACAATCTCAATCCCGGGGATTAAACTCCTCTGCAAGAGGGGTGGCCATGCGACGGACGATCCTGCTCGGTTCAATTGCGCTTCTTGCAGTGGGTTTGGCGAACGATGCGTGCGCTCAGCGCCGCGGTGGAGCCGGGCCTGGCTTCGTGAGACGCGGACCTGGTTTCAACCACGGTCGGGGCTTCGTACCCTACGGATTCGGCTACGCGGGCCTACCCTACGACGACGGCGCCGGGTACGACTACGCGCCCCAGCTGGTTCTTTATGATCAGCCTCCGATGTTTGTGCCGCCTGCCCCGGCTGTCGTCCGGCCGCCGGGGCACCCTGTGATCACGGAATACAAATGGCCAGCCGCAGCGGCTTCTTCTCCATCCGCGTCGTTGACGGCCTCCGAGGCTGAGGCGCAGACGTTTGGCCTTGTCCTCAAGGACGGTTCGACGCTCTCTGCCGTAAGCGTCTTCGCTTCTGACGATGGCCTGCACTACGTCGACCCCGACGCCAGGCACATGCGCATTGCCATGAGCGAGGTCGATCGCGCAGCAACGCTCAAGCTGAACCGCGCGAGGAAGCTGGATCTTTATCTTCCTGCCGGGGAGTGAACCCGATTGCCTGACGCCCAGGGTCCGGATCTTGGACAGCCTGCAAATGGCTAATCTTAGGATCTAATTCAGGCGGAAGGGGTCTTGATTCCATGAGCGAGATCATCTTTGAGGTGCGCGAGGACGAGGTGGATGGTGGCTTCACGGCTTCCGCGCTTGGATACGGCATCCACACGCAGGGAGACACTGTGGAAGAGGTGCGCGCGATGGTGAAGGATGCCGTTCGCTGCTACTTCGATGAGACGATGGAAGCTCCGAAGATCACCAGGCTCTACTAGAAATCGTTTAGAAATCATTCAGAATTAAATGGGCCCCCTTTATGGGCTTCCGGTGCTATCCTTTGATTGAGGTTAATCAACGTTCATCAATGGCTACTGTGAATCGGCTCCCTATTACAAAGGCGCGTATTAACCTGGGGCAGATTGCCCGGCGGGCGCATAACGGCAACGAATACTTCATCCTGGAGAAGGATGGGATTCCTGTGATCGGGATTATGGCGGCAGATGAGTTGGAAGATTACCTGGAGCTGCGCAATCCAAAGGTGAAGGCATCGATAGCGGCGAGTCGCAAGGACCTTGCCGCCGGGAAGACCCGGCCTGCAGGAAAACTGCTGGGCGAATTGAAGCGGAGCGCCGTTCGGAAGAGGAGCTGAGAAATTCAGCATGCTGTGACGAGCATGTGACCTTCCGCGGCGTAGCCAAGGAGTTTTGCGTCGCGCGTAATAAGTCGATAGCGGTGAACGCGGGCGGTGGCGGCGATGATCCTGTCAGCCGGGTCACCGGGAGGGGTTCCGGGTAGGGATGTTGAGGCGATCAGGAGTTTGGGGGTTAACTCAGCTAGCCGGACTCCGGGCATGGCCAGAAGGGTTTCAAACCACACTTCAGGCGAGAGCGTCAGGTGCATACGGCCCTTGGACACAAGAGTTCCGATCTCCCAGGCGGTAAAGGGCGAGATGTAAACACCGAGACTGGCGGAACGCGCGGCGCGAATGGCGGTACGGCTGGCCGGCGTGAGAAGATCTCCGGCCATGAGCCAGATGCAGGCGCAGGTGTCGAGAAGGACTGGTTCGGTCGGAGAGGATGCGGGCATGAACTTACTGCGCCGCATCCCAGGTTTCGCCGGTAGGCTCGGTCAGGTCTACTCCAGGCGCGATGGTAACCGTTCCGCGCATAGCACCCCAAAGGTCGAATGCGGCGTCCTCTGTTTCCGGAAGAGGAACGATGGCGGCGATGGGACGATTGTGCTTGAGCAGGACGATGCGACTGGTCTTGCCCTGAGCCACATCGTCGATGAGTCCGAGGCATTTGGATTTGAAGGCGGTTACGCCGATGGCCGCTTCGAATTTTGAGGGCTTGGGCATCTGAGATCCTATATGGACCATATTAGATGGTCCATATAGAGATTACAAGGAGTTGCGGCGGAAGAAGGGCTGTATCGGCTGCGGTCGGGGAGGTTTCGGTTTCGCTACGATGTCGCGGGGCGCGAGGTGGTGCTGCTTTATTGCGGGCTGTGGCGGGAGGATGGTTATTGATTGGGCGCCCCCCCTGGCGTAAATGGGAGTATTCGTAGCCCTCTTCTTCCGCGTCTCAAGTCTCAGGGCTGAACCGGTACCACTCGTCTCCAGTGAAGACATGGAGAAATCCGCCCCGGCCAATTACGTTGCTTTCGCCTAGATCAAGTCCGTTCGGAAGACGGAGTTGCACCTCTGCCACCTCCTCGGCCTTCCTGTCCCGAAGTTGAAGCAGTTTGCAGGCTTTCCGGTTCTCTGTGTATCCGCCGTAAGCCAGCACTGAGTTACCTGACACAGCTAAGGCCCGCACTCCGCTCAAGGCCGTCACCCAACCTCGGACATCCCAACTTGAATCAATAGATATGATCGGGAAGTCGGTGTAGTAGCATGCCCACACCCCGCTCTTCGTAACATTCAGAGCGTAACAATCAGCAATGGAATCGAATCCGACTGGGGGGGCGAAACTCCAAACTTTGTTCCCCAGACGGTCATAACAGACAAGTCCTGAATTTCCGAGAGGGGTTGCATCCCCGGACTCACCCCAGCCGCAGTTTCCGAAGATGCCTTCATCGAAATATCCAACCCAGATATGCCCGTCACAGTCGGCCTGTGTGTGCTCGATTCCATCGCCGAGACAGAACTCGCACTTGACCGAGCCTTTAGAGTCGTGGACTCTCGCATTCATTTCATGGGTTCCGTTTTTGAATCGCTGGCAGCGAGGAGCCACCACGAGCAACTCGTCATCGGGTAGAGTCTGAATCATGGGGAAAGTTGCCGTCATTGATGGCAACTGGTGTTCGATGGTACCGCCTGCGTCGGTGACTAACACTTTCGCAGAGTAGGTCTGTTCAGTGCGGGACTTTCCAATGGAAGCTCCCGCCCGACTCTCGGTCGCGAACACCGCGTCGGCTTCCGCCTCGCGTACCCAGAGCCGAATCGCCTCGCCTGAGTCGCCGATGCTCGTTGAGACATTCCGGAATCCGTCGGGTTTGGGTAGGCGGGCACATTCGATCGACGGATCCATTTTGATGGTCTTTGTCATTCTCAATCCTGGACGGGCAGTCTTTCACCCACTACCGCCGATTCCGATACCACTTCAGAGAAAGGAACTGCGCTTGGCATCGAAAGGGAGGATTTTTGCACCGAGGAGGGGGTAGGTTCAGCTTCCGGTTTCATTTCGTCCATAAGAACTTGAGCCTAAAGCTTCCTTACTCTCCGTTCGAGACATACCTTCCGGTGTTTTCCTCAGTTGGACTCGATTTCAACTGGGGATTGAGGGATGCGCGGGGGCGGGGTGACGACTAGAATTTAGATTATCTATGGCTGAATTTACGCATTTGCATTTGCATACGGAGTACTCGCTGCTGGATGGGGCTTGCGACCTTACCAAGCTTGTGAATCGGGTGGCGGCGTTGGGGCAGAAGTCTGTCGCTATGACGGACCACGGGAATATTTATGGGGCGGTGCACTTCTTTGACGCGGCCAAGAAGGCCGGGGTCAAGCCGATTCTGGGGTGCGAACTTTATATCTGCAAAAACGAAGACCACCGCGCGCCGGGGGATGGGGACGAGAACAATCACCTGCTGGTGCTGGCGCAGAACGAAGAGGGTTATCGGAACCTGATCCGGATTACTTCAGAGGCTTCGCTGCATGGATTCTACCGGAAGCCGCGCGTGAGCAAGCGATACCTGGCGGAACATGCGAAGGGATTGATTGGATTTTCAGGATGCCTGAGCGGGGAACTGTGCGAGGAACTGGTTGCCGGCAATTACGACAAGGCAAAAAGTGTGGCGCAGCAGTATGAGGATATTTTCGGCAAGGGTAATTTCTATTTAGAGATTCAGGACCAGGGATTGGATCTTGAAAAGAAGATTCATGAGTCGCTGTTCCGGCTGGAGAAGGAACTGGCGATTCCGATGGTGGCGACGAACGACTCGCATTACTTGTGCGGCGACGACAGCCATGCGCACGACGTGATGCTGTGCGTGCAGACGGGCGCGAAGGTACACGACAAGGAGCGATTCCGGTTCGACAGCGACCAGTTTTTTGTGAAGAGCGCGGAGGAGATGGCGCGGATATTTCCTGACTCGCCCGGTGTGTTGACGCGAACGCAGGAGATTGCGGAGCGATGCAACTTCAAGCTGCATGCGGTGGACAATCCGTTTCCGGAGTTTGCGGTTCCGGAAGGGCACACGATTGACAGCTACTTTGAGGAGGTATGCAGGGCTGGATTGCGGAAGAGGCAGGAAACTTCGATTCGCCATCTGGAGACGCGGGGCGTGCTGAGGAAGAAACCGCATGACTACCAGGCGCGGCTGGAGTTCGAGATTGGCATCATCAAGCAGATGAAGTACTCGGGGTACTTCCTGATTGTGTGGGACTTCATCAAGTATGCGAAAGACAATGGGATCCCTGTTGGGCCGGGGCGTGGGTCGGCGACGGGGTCGCTGGTGGCGTACGCGATGGAGATCACGAATGTTGATCCGCTGCAGAACTCGCTGCTGTTTGAGCGGTTTCTGAATCCAGAGCGCGTGACGATGCCCGACGTGGACGTGGACTTTTGCCAGAATCGTCGCGGCGAGGTGATTGAGTATGTGACGCGGAAGTATGGGCGCGAGCAGGTGGCGCAGATCATCACGTTCAACACTATGGCGGCGAAGGCGGCGATCAAGGATTGCGGGCGCGCGCTGGATATGCCGTATGGGGATGTGGACCGGATTGCGAAGCTGATTCCAACGACGGTGGGGATGACGATTGACGAGGCGCTGGAAGAAGTTGCGGAACTCAAGAAGGTCTATGACAGCGACAAGGTGATCAGGGAACTGATTGACACGGCGAAGAAGCTGGAGGGTCTGGTACGTGGGAGCGGAGTTCATGCGTCGGCAGTGGTGATTGCGCCGCGGCCGCTGACTGAGCTGGTTCCGGTGAACAAGACGAAGAACGACGAAATTGTGACCGCGTACGACATGAAGGCCGTAGAGAAGATGGGCCTGTTGAAGATGGACTTCCTGGGTCTGACGACGCTGACGGTGATTGACGATTGCCTGAAACTGATTGAGACGAGCCGCGGAGAGAAGGTGGATATTGAAGCGATTCCACCGGACGATCCGGAGACATTCCAGAAGGTTTTTCATACAGCACTGACTTCGGGGATTTTTCAGTTTGAATCGAGCGGGATGCGGGACATTTTGCGGCGGTACAAGCCGGATACGGTGGAGGAACTGACGGCGCTGAATGCGCTGTACCGGCCGGGACCGATGGCGATGATCGACGACTTCATTGAGCGCAAGTGGAAGCGGCGCAGAGTGGAGTACATGCTGCCGGATCTTGAAGGGATTCTGAAGGATTCGCTGGGCGTGATTGTTTACCAGGAGCAGGTGATGCAGATTGCGAACCTGCTGGCGAGTTACAGTCTGGGCGAAGCCGACTTGCTGCGGCGCGCGATGGGAAAGAAGAACGCGGAGGCGATGGCAGAGCAGCGCGAGCGGTTCATGAGCGGATCCGCGAAGATGGGGCATCCGAAGAACGTGGTAGGCGAGATCTTCGATCAGATGGAGAAGTTCTCCGGCTACGGGTTCAATAAGTCGCACTCTGCGGCATACGCGCTGGTGGCTTACCAGACGGCTTACTTGAAGACGCATTATCCGGTGGAGTTTATGGCGGCGCTGCTAACGAGCGAAACGTCGAAGCCGGAAAACGTGGTGAAGTATATCAGCGAGTGCAAGGAGTTGGGCATTCGCGTGTTGCCGCCGGATGTGCAGGTTTCTGGCGCGCAGTTTACGCCGCACGTGACGCCGGAGGGCGAGGCGATCCGGTTTGGACTCGCGGCGGTGAAGAACGTGGGCGGGAATGCGATTGAGTCGATCATGAAAGCGCGCGCAGAAGTGGGCGGGCGATTCAAGAGCTTGTGGGAGTTCTGCGAGAAGGTGGATTTGCGGGTGATGAACTCGCGCGTGATTCAATCGCTGATCAAGGCGGGGGCGCTGGACTCGATGGGGACACGCGGACAGCTTTGGGCTGCAGTGGATAAGGCGATGGATCGGGCGCAGAAGGCGCAGAAAGATGCGGCGCAGGGACAGACGGGACTGTTTGGGCTGTTCGACGAAGGACCCAAAGTGGGGCGCGATGCGGATGAGTTGCCGAAGGTGGCGGATTGGGAGGAAGGCGAGCGGCTGGCGAATGAAAAAGAGGTGCTGGGATTCTTTGTGTCGGGACATCCGCTGGATAAGTACGCTGAGAAGCTGCGGAATTTGACGGGAGTGATTTCGACGGCAGAGGCGCTGGAACGCAAGCCGCCGGAGAAGCGTTGGGGCACGCAGACTGATCCTGCCGATGAGTTGCTGGTGGCGGGAATGATTCTTGGACTGAGGGTACAGAAGACAAAGCGAGATCAGAAACTCTATGCGCAGGGATGGCTGGAAGATGCTGCGGGGAAGATTGAGCTGGTTTGTTTTCCGCGGGATTACGAGAAGCTTGCGGAGCAGTTGAAGATGGAGTCCGCGGTGATGGTGCGCGGGGTGCTGATGGGGGACGAGGATCAGGCGCCGAAGATCTCGGTGAACATGGTGCAGTCGCTGGATGAAGTGCAGGTAAAATTGCCGGTGGGGGTGCGGATCCGGATCAATCTGGAGCGCGCGACGGAAGAGATGTTTGCGGGGCTGAAGAGTGCCGCGGATGCTGCGCCGGGGCCGGGGAAGGTGATGCTGCAACTGGAAAAGAAGGGCGAGTGGGCGGTGATCTTGGAGCCGGAGGGAATGAATGTGTCGGCGGATCGCGGCTGGGTGGAGCGGGTGGAGGAACTGGTCGGAAAGGGAACTGTACAGGCAGTGGGGTAGAGACGAGGGACTAAGACGAGGGACTAAGAATAGGGCTGAACAGTCGCGTAGTTACTGAAGCAGTTCCTTGCGCATGAGGAGTCCGCTTCCGAAGCGAGTCTGAAAGGTTCCAATCTGTTTGAAACCCGAATCGAGATAGAACTCTTCGGCGTGCGGATTCCCGATTACGTGGAGGGCTGTTGAACCTTTTTTGCGGGCCACCTCGGCGCAGTGATTGACGAGTAAGCGGGCAATGCCCTGGCGCCGGTGAGTTGGCTCGACAAACAAGGCGTCCAGTTCGGTTCCTCCATCCGGGCGGGGCTCGACGGCTGCGAATCCAACGACTATACCGTTCGACACAGCAACGAAGAGGCGTCCTCCGGTGATCTGCTCAGGTGGTATTTCGATTGCATCTGGATGGGCAAGGATGGCGTCGCGGTCGCCGGCATTCGTTAGAGACGCGCGAAACTGCAGAGCTTCCAACTCTTCTTTCTCGGAAGCGTCCGCTGGCCTGATCAGAATTTCGAGCATAGGGGAAGTGTAATTGGTCGATGGTTGGGGGACGGCGATCCCAGGTCTCAGAATCGAGACCTTGATGGGCATGGGGTGAACCCCTTGAGTGAGACAGTCTTTTGAAGACACAGTCGCCGTTTAGTGTGATTGTCTTCTCAAGGCGTTGCTTTTCCTTGAGCATATTCGATAACCGGTGAAGCGGAGTCGGGCT
>JBEKPF010000020.1:0-74806 GCA_049521035.1 Occallatibacter sp.
ATCCGCGCCACCGCGAGTCGCCGGAATTCCTCCGTGTAACTCCTATTCCTTCGCATTTGCAGCCCCCCATTCGCTGCAAACTGTGACTTCCTAAAATGTCTCACTTTGGGGGTTCACTGCAGCCGTACTTACTGAACCGTCAGCGTCGAAGTCACCGGGGTGGTGGGGTTTCATCTTCCGACGCCTCCGCTGACGCTCCCGCACCCATCCACAGCGGTCAACAACCGAACCGCTATAATCGCCATCGCAATCTCAATCCGCGGGCTGGTCGTATTGGCGGCTGGATTCGTGCGCGCAACTCCGATGACCGACTACACTACACAATCGATACGGCGCAGCTACGACCGGGTGGCTGAGGAATATGCGCGCCACCTCTTCCATGAGCTTGAACAAAAGCCGCTTGACCGTGAATTGCTCAATCGTTTCGCCGCCTCCGTCGCAGCACACGGCGAAGTCTGCGACCTGGGCTGTGGTCCCGGCCATGTAGCCCGCTACCTGCAGGCTGCGGGCGCAAACGTGTTTGGGATCGATCTCTCTTCGCGCATGGTTGAGCAGGGGCGCCAACTCAATCCCGGCATCTCGTTTCGCGAGGGAAACATGCTGGCGCTCGACTTGCCCGACGAAGCCCTCGCTGGAATCACTGCATTTTATGCCATCGTCAATATTCCGGAAGGGTCTCATCCTGCGGTCTTTCGCGAAATGGCCAGAATCCTCAAGCCCGGCGGCTTGCTACTGATCGCGTTTCACGTAGGAGACGAAGTGCTTCAACCGAAGGAATTGTGGGGCCAGCCCATTTCAATGGACTTTTTATTCTTCCAGCCATCGTCCATCCGCCTTCACCTTGAAGCCGCCGGCCTGCAAGTGGAAGAGATCATCGAGCGCGAGCCCTATGCCCCGGAAGTAGAACATCAAAGTCGCCGAGCCTACATCTTTGCCCGCAAACCACCCCGCTGACCACTAATAACTGATAAGTCCTCTACCCCTCATCCCTGAACATCGGGTGCGGAATCAGCCGTCGATAATCTTCCTGGTGTGCCCCGTCCAGGCAAGCCTCAATAATCTGTTTCCCCAGTGGATCAAGCTCCGGCACCAGAAACTGTTTCAGTTCCTTCGCAAAAAACTCCCGCCACTGCCGCGCGCCTTCCTCATACACATCCATCCCGCCCTGAATCTGCTCTTCAACCGCCAGAAACACCCGCGGAATCATCGACCCCTCAATCCTCAACTGGTGCGGAATATATCCCAGCAGCGGACAAATCGCCTCCCGCACTTGCTCGCGCGCAAACTTCGCGCTCCCTCGCCGCGCCAGGTATTCACGCGCAATCCACTCCGCCATGAACCCCACCTTCCACGCGCCTATGTGCTGGTTAGGCAGCAGCACATACCGCGTCTCCGGTGTCTCCAAAATTTGTTTCAGCAGCAGATTCGCCTGGTCCACGCGCCGCCCGGTCGCGAACGCCCAATACGAACCCACGCCCTCACTCTGCATCCCCACACTCTTTGAATCCTGGATACTCGGATTCGCATGTCCCCGCGGCGCAACCAGCCTCCACAGCCACGCCAGCGCCGGGCTCAGCACATGAATCATCGCCAGAATCCCATACAGTTGGCTATCGCGATGCGTTGGCGGACACCGCACACCAAAGCTCCGCACATCCACTCTCTGCGGCCCATCCAGAATGTCTTCCAGCATCCGCCTCGGCAAAATCACTCTCGGATTCGGGCACAATTTCCCCGGCGCATCCTCCACGTGCTCCCACGTCAGGCACGTCCCACCCGGCACAATGTAGTGGTTCAGAAAAATCAGCGGCTCCGGCGGATCAATGCACAGCCGCTCCAGGTTCGGCGCCGTCCCGTAACTGTGGATGTGGTCCACGCGCACAAACCATCCATTCTCCGCGTCCGCTACCGTTAGTCGTCCGCTCGTTCCCTGGTTCTTCGGATGCGCGCAGGCCATGTCATCCGCGATCGGCCTCAGGTGGCAAGCCTCCGGCAGATTCAGCGTGCGCTCTTCCTTCGTCACCACGTTGCGCCCAAGCAGCAGCCGTCCATCTTCCATGCGGTGGATGTGCTCCGTCATCTCGCTCTTGCCGCCGCCGCTCGCGCCCTCATGCATCAAGATCAGTTGGTTTTCATACGGGGTCACCACCGCCACCGCCGCGCAGTGGTTCGTCGTCCAACCCTCGCGCTCGCCTTTGTCCAGCAGCATCGAGTAGACGCCCTTCTTCGCACTCGGTCCCGGATACAGGTTGTACGCAAAAATCTCCTGGTGCGTCTCCTGCCTGTCGTGCACCACAACCTGCCGCCCGCCAAAATGTGTATGCCGGAACGGCGGCGCAACAAATAAGACTCCACCCGTCACCTTGAAGTCCGCAGGGACCTTGCTCCTTGCAATCATCCCCTGCAAGTCCGCCAGAGCCGCGGCAAAAAACGCAGCCTGCCTCGGCACAATCAGCAAGCTGCCATACCCGAGTGCATCCGTCCCTGCATAAAACGGCATCGCCACCAGTTCCTGTGTCTTGAGCCAGGTCAGCGTCTGTTTCCGCGTCTTTTCAAAATCCTCGCCAAACCGCTGTTCATAGGTAGGCTTGTCCGTCGGCAGGTGGTCTCCAATCACCATCGCATCCGGATCCCGTCTCCGCATCGCCGGATCGGGAAAATTGATCGCCAGCCCATTCCGCGCCTTGGTAATCACCGCCTCCACAATGCGGCCCATCCGCGGAGTCTGAAACACGGCCTCGTACTGTCCATGATCGTCGCGATTGCCCAGCGTCCAATCCGTTTCTCCGGAGGCGCGTCCCAGCGCCCAATCCAGCAGTTGCTGGCGCGTCTCCGGCGTCTGCACCAGCGGCGCCGCACTCAGCACCTCGCGCACGGCAGCCGGTAACCCCAGCTCGGCCCAGCAACTCTGAAAATCGACAACGGTTTCAGCACCGGCAGCGGTGGCCATCGTTTTCTCTCTTTCTGTGGGGAAAGTCTAGATTCGCGCCCAGTTCAAAGCCAAAAATCGCTCATATCTTTTATCTCATCCACCACCACACCTGGCAGTGCGCCCCATCACAACGTGGGGGCGCTCTGCGGCAACGCTTTGCCGCACCTCCGTAAAGGAGGAGCCGATTGTCGATTTTTGCTCAAAACCGCGAAACGAATTCCCCAATGAAGTCACTAGTTCAAAGCAGCGAGTTCTCGCTTCCGTTTTCTCCGAGTGCAGCCGGAAAGACGACTTGCTTCGAACGGCACCACAGGAAAGCCTCGGCTGTCTTAGCTAGGGATTCGAAATTCCCCTCCGACAATCCGGCATCAGGCGCGCCCGAAACGAAAATCCAACTTCAGGAGGTTTTATGCCAAATTCCGGGAAGAACAAGCCCCGCGAAATTCCACAACATTACAGCAAACTCAATGGAAGCGAGCGGCAGGCGGCACCGAATGCGGTTCTCGTCCGGCCGGCGGACGCGAGTCAAAAAATCGAAGTGAGCATCGTGCTTCGACGCCGCCTCGATGGACCCCAGATTCCCGACTTTGAATATTTCGCCAACACCCACCCAAAAGATCGGCCCCAGCTCTCCGAAGAAGAATTCGCTGCCAAGTACGGCGCGGCCCCAGACGATATCAGCCGAGTCGTTGAGTTCGCTCGGTCGCACGGCTTTGAAATCGTCGAATCCCACGCTGGACGGCGGACCGTGATCGTGTCCGGCACAGTCGCCCAGATGGAAGGCGCCTTTGCAGTAACTCTCAGCGAATACAAGCACGATTACGCTGAGGGGCGAAATCTCGAACCGAAGTCTGAAACCTATCGAGGCCGTGAGGGCTTCATTCACGTTCCGGCCGAACTTTCCGAGATCATCGTCGGCGTTTTTGGCTTGGACAATCGCAGAGTCGCCAAACGCGCGGCAGCCGGCGACCCGCCGAATACATTCCCCCTCACCGTCCCGGAGTTGACGGCGCTCTACGACTTCCCGAAAAACTCGGCTGCGGGACAAACGATCGCCATTCTCTCCGAGGGAGGCTACAAGCAATCCGATCTGAACACTTACTACGCCGGCCTGCCCGCATCCTACACCAGCCTCTACTCCATGCCCACGATCAAGCCGATCTCCGTAACTGCTCCGAACGGATTTCCCGACGGGGAAACCACGCAGGACATTTGCATCGCTTTTTCCGCGGCCCCGGGCGCCAATGTTTCGGTGTATTTCACGGCATTCAGCCAGTTCGGATGGCACCAGACGCTCAACCGCGTCATCCATCCCAATCCCGGCGATGCGCCTTGTTCGGTGATCTCCACCAGCTTCTATATGTCGAACGGCGACGACCCGGCCACGCTTGCCGCCGAGGGTATCAGCCTGAGCTGGGTCCAGGCGGTCCACATGTCGCTTCAGGATGCGGCGATTAAAGGCGTGACATTCTGTGTTTGCTCCGCGGATTTCGGAGTGAACATGTCGGCGTACTTCGGCGTTTTCGACGGCAAGCAGCACGTCACCTACCCGGCAAGCGATCCGTGGGCCCTTGGCGTCGGTGGAACAACCGTCGGAAATATTGTCGGCGCCACATTTGACGAATACGTTTGGAACGACCCCTCAGGCGGGTCCGATTGGGGTACCACCGGAGGTGGCGTCAGTGACCATTTCCGCTGGCTGCCGCCGTATCAGGTCGGAGTTGGAGTCCCTCGTTCCCTAATCGATGGCCACGTCGGCCGGGGAGTTCCCGACGTCGCCGCCAATGCGAGTTGGAATAGCGGTATATCCGGCATCGTCGTAAATGGAGTCCCCACGCGTGGCAACGGCACCAGCGCCTCCACTCCACTTTGGGCCGGCCTGATCGCCGTGCTCAACGCCGCGATCGGTACGCGCCTCGGCTTTGTAAACCCCACGCTCTACGCGCTGGGTTCAACGGTGTTCAGGGACATCGATCCTCCGCCAGGCCCCCTCGACAATGGAAACGGCGGTGTTCCAGGGTATCCCGCGGGTCCGGGATGGGATGCGTGTACTGGATGGGGCAGTCCCAGAGGCGGCAGGCTCCTTGCGGCGCTGGCTCATGAGCCGGCAGTAGCAACCGCCATCGCAAGCGGCGGAAATTTCGGCAATGTCTGCCGCGGCTCATTCCGGGACGAGTTATTGACAATCAACAATGCGGCTCTTCCTCCTATTGGTAATGTCCCCACTCTCGCAAGCCTGGGTTTGCTTTCCATATCGAAGATCACTTCGTCTTCCCCGGATTTCCTTGTACCCGACGTGAGTTCCTATCCACTCATTGTTCGCGCCGCGGAATCCATCGACGTGGTCCTCCGCTTCCAACCGGCCACTTCCGGTCCAAAGAACGGAAAGATCTCGATTTACAGCAACTCGGCATCCAGTCCACATACCATCGCAGTCACCGGCAATGCGCCCTACGGCGTGCTCGCCGTAACCGGCTCAACATGCTTTGGAGGAGTGAAAGCCTGTTCCTGCGCGGAGCGCACAATTTCCATTTGCAATGTGGGTCACTGCATTCTGGATGTGACCGGTGTCGAGTTCAAACGCAAGAGCCCACATTGGAAGCTGGTCAACAATCCATTCCCTGCGGCGTTGCATCCCGGTTCCTGCCTCGGCGTCGTCATTCGATATCATGCCACCGAACGGATAGCGCGACTCTGCGAACTGGTCATCGCAAGCGACGACCCGACCACTCCAATCAAGACTCTCGACGTGATGGCATACACGATTTGGAATGAGTGCGGATGTAAACACCGTTGTGAGGATTGCAAAAAGGGGCATTGCGAGCAACATCAAAGCGACTGCTCGTGTGGCGAAGGTCTCGCCGGTTGCTGCGATGAATATGAAACGCATGGAAGCTGAACCGGCCGAACTCGCGACTGTCTGCGCAGGAGTGAGTTGGAAGTCAATAGCCCTGCCTTCTAACTTCCAGAGGAGCCACTCCTGCGTGGCAACGCCTGAGTCGTAATTCTGCTCACGGATGCGGAACGTTGCGGCGTGACCTTGTGCGTTTTGGCTTCGCGGATTCCTCAGCACCACAAAGTCAGGTTCCAACTGCGTGGTCACCTGGGTAGTGGTCACATCGTTCATTCCAGGCGTCAGTTTCAACGGAACGGTCGTACGAACTGCGACAAAGTTGTCGTTGTAAATCGTCAGAGCCGAAGGCTCGCTGGAGGTCAAAGCTTCTTGTACAGCAGTGATCGAAGCGGTAAAGAATGCGATGGCAACAGCGAACCGAAAAGCACATGCACGCACGATGAGTTTCCCCCTCTGATCCTGCGGGTCCCTTTGTCCTCTTACGAAGTAGGATGTCCGCATGAATACGGCGCAAGTATGCCCCCCCCAACGAAATGGAGATGTGATGTTAACCGTGAATTTGTTGTGCACGGAAATGGGAGTGACTCAGGATCAGCCTTCTGATCCCTGCGGCCCAGCAGTCACAAGCGACCGATTCCCATTGAGCAGAACAAAGGTGGAGCAAACGGCCGCCACTACTCCCAGCCGCCCGCGCCCACAAACCCCGCCCAATACCAGGGATGAGTGCTCTTCCCCGCGGCCTTCCGCGCCTTCAGCAAGACTCTATCCGCTTTCCAAACCGAGTCCGCCGTACTCGCGTGCCGCCCAAACCGCTCCGCGTAAAGTCCGCGCATGAACTCCCGCGTCACCTCGTCATCCACAGGCCAAAGCGCCATCACCACGCTTCGTGCACCCGCAACTCGAAACGCTCTTTCCAGCCCCAGCACCCCTTCGCCATCCTTCAGTTCCCCGTTCCCCGTGTCGCAGGCGGAAAGCACCGCCCAGTCCACGCCACTCAGGTCGAGTGACGCAATCTGCTGCGCCGTCAAGATGGAACTGTTCCTGCTCTTGTTCGCCCCCGCAAACACCAGCCCCGAGTGAAGCAGCGGATTGCCGTTCCCGCAGCTTTTGTCCAACACAAACGCGTGTGTTGCAACATGCAGTACCCTCGACTGCGGCGCCGCATTCAGGAACCGCGCCCGCGTAGCGTCTTCGCCGGTCAGCAGTTGCTCGGGCTCTTGCCCGTTCCATCGCTTGAACGTGCTTGAAATCTCCTTCACCTCGTTCAGCGAACCAGGCAGCGGATGAAACTCCATCCCCGTAAACGCCTCGCACTTGATCGGAATTCCGCGCAGTGTCTCCGGTAGCGTATCGGGTTCCGCATCCACCCGCGCCAATTCGAACGCAGGACTCCCAATCGCCAGCAGTCCCGCCTTCTTGTCTTCGCGCACTGAAGGAAGCACATCGCGTTCGCTCGTCAGGATGTGCACTACCGGCCCATGCTCCACCAGGTATCCGGTATCCAACGGGAGTGCGCTGAATGGAACCAGGTTCAGTACTCCATCCGGAACCACCAGAACCAGCTTCGCATTTTGCAACTCGCTCTTCAGCGGATCCCAGATGCGCTTGCGCAACTCCGTCCCCGCCTCGCGATATTCACGCTCATTGCGCGTCGATCCCAACCCACCGCCGTGGGCCTCCGCATCCGCCGACGCCCGCATCCTCTTCACCAACTCCCCAATCGCCTTGGAGTCCCCCAGGCTATAAACTCCAATCTTCTCCGAGTCGCGATGCAGAACAAATGCCATGCAGGAAGGGACCGGGGTCTTATTGAAATTCTCCGTCTTCTCCTCGGCATATCGTGCGAACGAAACATACGACACAAGCACCGACCCCGCCGGCATATTCTGCCGCAAATCACCAAGTTCGCTGTTGTTGGCCCGTTCATCCGCCCGGAATGCCGCGCTCCGTTCAGCCAGCTTCCGCTCCGTCTGCTCCATCTTCTTGGTCGCTTCGCTCAGCGTCGCTGCCGCATTGTCGGCTGGCGGTGCGCCCTGCAACTCCATCACAGCCTTCCGCTCTTTTTCCAACTCCTGTTGCAGACTTGCCACTGCTGGATCGAGCTTGCGATTCAACACCGCCGCGCGTTGCGCCATCTCCTCAGCGATCTGCCCGCGTGACCGCAACACCTCCTGATAAACCGCCGCTGCCGCAATCTCCGGATGCCGCGTGGCAAGCGAGACCGACGCATTGAACGCCATCGCTCCCGTGTTGGCCATCGCCAGCGCCTGCTGCTCCGGCATCACTTGAATCGCCAGTCGGATGCGCTCCCTCTGCAGTCGGTGCGCCATCAACTCATACTCCAGAGACTCCTGGTAGCGCCCCATGAAACTCAACCCATAGCCGAATCCCAGATCCACCAGCGCCGTCTGCGAGTGCTCCGGCCCGTAGCGCTTCGCGAACAACTCGCGCGCCTGCGCGTAATACTCCAGAGCCTCCTTCGTATTCCCCAGGCACATCTCCACATAGGCCAGGTTTCCTATCACGCCCCCTCGCGATATGCTCTCCGTGCTCTTCAATTGCGCATCGAATTCCAGGCTTTTCTTCAGATGCACAAGCGCAAGCTGGTAATCCCCCGCCACCATGTAGAATCCGCCCGCGTTATTCTCGATGATTGACCAGTCCGGCGTCACAGTCTCTGATCGCGCCGCAATGGCCATCGATTCGTCGGCTGCTTCCTTCGCGCCCTTCCAGTCCAGCTTCATGCGTCGGACATGCATCAGGCTGCTCAGCGCCTTCACCATAATCAGCGGGTCCACGTCCTTCGCGCCTCGCAGAGTCTTCACCTGCAACTCCGCAGCCCGCTCCGCGCAGGCGTCGTCACCTGCCCTCTGGCAGGAGTAAATCAGCGTATCTGCAATACCCGCCAGAGCCTCCGGATCATTGCCGACTTTCTGTTCTATGCCCAAAGCCTCTTCCGCCAGCGGCCGCGCCAGCTCCGGATGATCTCCCAGCATCAGCACATAAGCCTTGGCCCCCAGCGTAGTCGCATAGATGCCGGACTCTTTGCCCTGCGCCGCCTCTGCCACCTTTACCGCCCGCTCTGCGTTCGCTAAAGCCTCGGCCGTCGGCCCAGTCGCAATGATTTCGTCATACACCAGGTCGACTAGGGCCCCGGCCACCTCGGCAGTATTTCCAGGGTGCTCGGCCTCAGCCGCCTTCAGCTCCGCCCGTCCTTCTTCCAACGAGCGCGTGCTGGGCGCCGGAGCATCCTTCGCATCTGCCGGCTTCGCGTCCTTGGCCCCCGATGGCTTCGCTTCTTGAGTCCCGGCCGGCTTAGAGTTCTGCGCATCTGCCGGCTTCACCGGCGCACTCGTTTGCTGCCCCACGCTAACCACGCTTGCAGCCGCAAGGAGGCCAACGCCCCACCACCTCATGGCGCGCCGACTCATTCGGCCTTCCCGCACGGCACATTTCACCTGCAAAGCGTCTTCTCTTCTATTCAGGGATTTGGGGGCTTTACTAGGATCATTGTATGCAATACGTGGAAGTATTCCCGTTTTGTTTGCGGGATAAGTCAAACCGGCAAGTATCTTACTTGAGCAGCAGGAAACCTGGACTCCCGATCATCCACCAAGGCGAAACCTCAAGTTTCTTCAGCCGCTTGCAACTCGCCGCCATGAAGTCCACAATCGCAAGCGGCCTTGTGGTTTCTCAGCGCATCTCTGCCGCTGAGTCCACAAGGCCGCCCGGTCGTCTTCCAGTTGTGCGTTACTAGCTCTTACGCTCCAGCAATTTCAAACACGCCGGTCGACGATCCTCACCTGGGAGCCTGTGCTGAAGCCAATTCGTTTCATCGGTCACCATCGTGGTCGAGATCCCTCCGGAAATCAAACCCCGACACAAATGTCCCCGTATCGTAAGTTGCTGAACTCCACGGCATGCTCAAAATAAAGTGAGCAAATCGATCGCAGCTCCCGAAGTCAATCGTGAATGCAGCGCTCGCTGTTCCGCTCGTCGCAATATCCCCAAGCAGCACCGGGAAACTGCTCGGCGGTGTCACCACTGGTGTGCATCGTCTGCCTGTATCCTGCACCAGCGTGAATCCGGTAATCTGTGTCGCGTATGCCGGACCAACGTCGCCATTGGTTGCGGTAATCGTCCACACGCGCTCATCCCTGTCCCCCGTCTTGCTTGAGATCGCGAACTTCAATCCATAGCCGGGCAACTGCGTTGGGTCCACAATCCCCCAGTACGCGGGTTTTGCCTGCAATCCCATGTTGAACGGCAACGGATAGTCCGTGCGCGCCACCGGGAAGCCATCCAGCCACGTATCGTCATCCGCCATGCCCCAGAAGGTGACAGCGCTGAGCTTGTGCCGCTCGCGCCGGAACACGTCGAAGTACTGATTGTACAACCATCCCTGCTCCGCAAGCACTGAAGCCGGAATGTTGTTGCCATAGTTGGAAGTGTCGTCCCCGGCGTTGTACACACTCATGTCCAGTTCCGTCACTTGTTGATCGATGCCGGGGAAATTCCTGGCAACTGTGTCAATCGCCGTAGCCATCGACTCCGGAGTCGGGAAATTGATCGCGTTGTGCATCTCATGCCCAATCGCGTCCACTGGAACCCCTCGCCCACGAAGCTCTCCCACCACCTTCACCAGGCACGCCAGCCGTGTCGGATCAGTCGTGCTGAAGTCGTTGATGAACAGCTTCGTTCCCGCGGGAGCATACTGCTTCGCTGCGTTGAACGCGATATCGATGTAGCTCGCGCCCAGCACTTGGTAGAACGGCCCATGATCCAGACAATCCGACTGCGTCGGATCAAGCGGCTCGTTCACCACATCCCACGCATACACCTTCGAACCGTAGTGCTGCACCTCGTTTTGGATATGCTCCTGAATGTTCGAAGTCACCAGCGCCTGGTTGGCAGCCGAGTTAGTCCCGTCCCCAAACGCATATGCCGGAGTCTGCTCGCCCGTTGCCCACACCAGGTTCTGTCCGCGCACCCGCATGTTGGCGCACACAGCTTCTCCCACCTCTGCATCGCCGTTCCCGTAGTTATAGCTTCCGAGGGAGGGCTCCACCGAACTCCATTTCAAATCGTTCCCCGGCGTCATACTGTCGAAGTGCATCGTCAGCAACTGCGCATGAGGTCCGGAGAGGTCGTTCGTGTCCACCTCCGCACCAATCGGGAAGAAATCCGCATAGGTCTTGTAGATGGAAGGAATGTTGGTTTGAATCATCGGTGGCGGAACATAACTGAGCTGGAAGTCCCCCAGGTAGAACGACACCAGGTCGCTGCCCGAAGCAGGCACCGTCTGGAAATACAGTGAGGCCGACCCAGTGTCGTACCCGCTCGACATCGTGTACGCGGTTACGCTGATCTGGTGCCAGTTCCCATCCGCCTTCACAGTCACGCCCGGATAAGGAGTAATACTCGGGAAACTCGTCACCCCATCCAATGTCGTCTGCAGGCTCATGTTAATCACGTGGCTAGAGCCGTCCGCCGGAGTTAGCAGCACCCATCCGCTGATGTTATAAACCGAGCCCACATACATCTTGTCGCTCACGCTGATCTGCGGTCCATCGAAGTTGGCAATGCGTCCTGTAACCAGCAGGCTGCGTGCATCGCCATTTGGGTCAAGCACAGGCGGTGCAACATTAGTTAGCGTGGAACTGCCCGAGCGCGAACTCCAGCCATCCAGACCCCCATCCGCAAAGGTGGTCGTGATGCCGGTGTTGTCCTGCTGGCTCGGACTCAGCGGCGCCGGCGATAACTCACCGATCGTCACATCGTCAATGTAGAACGAATCCGTCGCGCTGCTCGATTGGATATAAAGTGTCAGATTCGTCGGTGGTCCAGGCAGATTGCTAAAGCTGAATGTCCCGCTCACCTTCGTCCACACCGTACTCGAAAGCGCCCCCGACGTCGCAATGTTGTTGAAGTTTCCTCCGCTTGCACAATCCGTCGTATCGGTCGAGATAGTCGCCGTCGGATTCGAGCTGTCGGGCGCTGCCAGCAGCACGTATGCCGTTACTTGATAAGTCGCGCCCGCCACCACGTTGGGCACACTCAAAAGATTAAGGCTGGGTCCCATGAAGCTGGCCGTCCGGTTCGTCGTCAACAGCGCGAGCGCATCTCCATTCGGATCCAGCACCGGCGGCGCCGCATTCGTCAGCGTTGGTGAACCGAACGGCGCCCAGCCATCCAACCCTCCATCGGAGAACGTGTAAGTCGCAATCGGCGTCCCGCCCGGCGGCGGCGCAGTCTCCGTAATCACCACGTCATCCAGATAGAACGACTGCGCGGTCGTCGCTCCCACCAGTTGCGCATAGAGCGTCAAACTAGTTTCCGTGGCGCTGACCGTATAACTTCCGCCGATCTGCGCCCATCCTGAATCCGTTACCGCCACCTCGAAATTGCCGATCGTATCAAAGCACGTTCCGCCGGAGCAGCTTGGATCGCTGCGCTTCATGGTGAAGTTCGCATTGCTGGCGCTCTCGCCGCTTGTCAACTGCACCCACCCGGTAATCGTGTACTTCGCCCCTGCCAGCAGCACGTTGTTCATCGAAATCGACGGTCCGCCCTGCCCAGCGGAACCCGTCGTAGTCAGCAGGCTGAACGACCCTGAATGCGCCGCGGCATTTGAGGCCACCGGCGTACTCGCCCCATTGAACGAGCTCCATCCGTCGGCCGTTCCATCTTCAAAGGTGTAAGTCGCTACCACCTGCGCCCGCATTGTTGCGGAGCCGAGTAGCACAAGAAGAAGGATCGCGCCGGAAACAGCAGCGATCCGCTTCAGGGATGAGATTTGAATTACGTTCCTGGCTGAACGAGACATGGTGGGGACTCCTTGACTCGCAGACTGTGCTCAACGCGCAAGAGAGGCGCGTGCGCCAGTCGGCTCCGGCGTACATGCGAGAACTAATTCGATTTACCTCGCGACCGAAACTATAAACCCGGAATAGATTGAAGTGTCAAGATGTTTCGTCGAGTAATTCAAAGATTTACATTCAACGCGCACTTACCTCCCGGAGGGGGAAATCGAGAATAGCCAGAGGAACGTCCACAGCGGCGCCAGGCGCAACTGTTACACCTTCGGGTTGGTGACGCAGTTTCCGAATCGCGGGTCACGCATTCCTGTTGGAGCTATTACGAATAGCGCCGTGCCCCATTCATCGAGCGTCCTTTGCTCGATGAGTGGGAATCCATAGGGGCCACCTACCCGCAACCGGGTCATCCCATCTTGCATTTTTGTTTCTTATTAGGCTTTTGGAGTAGAGCTCAGTTGTCGGATTGCGCCGCACGCAATCGGGTGAGAAATGCGAGGCGATACAATCTCAACATGGCTGAGGTCATAAACAAGTGCAGAGAGCCTCTTAACCGTCCGCTCACTCAGCAGGAGCGCAATCTGGTCCGCTGGCTGATCGATCATAGCCACAGGGACGCTGGCAGTTTGTTGCCGCAAGTTGAAAGACTGAGCGTTGTTGCGAAGTGCAACTGTGGCTGCCCGACAATTGATTTCGCGTTAGACGGGCAACCAGTTGCGAAGAAGGGAGGACGGCTTGTTAGTGACTGGCTCGCCGAGGTCGAAGGGATGCCTGTATATGTGCAGCTTTGGCAGAGCAATGATCGAATCAGCACACTAGAGGTGGGCTCACTTCCCGGAACTGATCACCCATTCGGATTGCCAGCCATCGAAAGCATCCTCGGCTACTAAGAATCGTCGCTGGCGAGCCGTCGCGGATCCATCAACTACACCACCATCGCCTGTTCGGAGATTTTCATCGAGTTTTATCACACCGCAAATCCATACCATCCCGTCATCCTCAATCCAGCCTGCTCACTCATAGCCACTTAACTCCCTCCAGCCCATCCACTTTCCCAATTTCTGTCTCGCCCGTCCAAATTGCATGGTGCATCGATCGCCGTGGCGCATCCGCCGAGCGTCCCGCACGCGCTCATCGTCATCCAATCATCTGGCAAGCCGAAAGCTAAACCGGTAGAGTGGATACTGAGCGGAGGTCCGGTCGAAATGAAGCAGTTTGGGTCCTTTAGGCTGGACACGGCAAACGAGTGCCTGCTCCGTGACGGCGTCACCATCGCCATCCCGCCCAAGCCCTTTTCGGTCTTGCGTTATCTGGTTGAAAACCCCGGCCGCCTCATCACCCACGACGAACTCCTCGACGCTCTCTGGCCCGAGACCTACGTGCAGCCTCAAATCCTGAGAACCTACATGCTCGAGCTGCGCAAGCTCCTGGGCGACGACGCCGGACAACCCCGCTTCATTCAGACCCTGCCCAAGCGTGGCTATTGCTTCGTCGCTCCAGTCGCTGACTGCGCTGAGGCGAAACCTCCCCGGGCATCCGCGGTTTCATCTCCCGAAACGTCCCCCAGCATCGTCGGCCGTGAAAACGACCTGGCCCACTTAACAGCCCAATTCGATCTTCTGTCTCAAGGCGAACGCCGCCTTGTTTTCGTCGCCGGCGAAGCCGGCATCGGCAAGACTGCGCTCATCGACGCATTCTGCCGTCAGATCAACTCCACGCCAGCCGCCAGGGTCGCCCGCGGCCAATGCGTCCAGGGCATCGGCTGCAAAGAGGAATACTACCCCGTAACCGAAGCGTTAAGCCAGCTCTGCGCCCAGCCCCACGGCGAATCCGCCCGCCGCATTCTCTCCCGCATGGCCCCCGCATGGCTCTCTCTCCAACAAGAGCCCCAAGCCATGGCCGACTCGTCCCGTCCCCCCTCACCCGAGCGCACCCTGGGCGATCTCTGCGCAGCTCTCGAAGAATTATCAGCGGATTTACCCCTCGTCCTCGTCTTCGAAGACCTCGACTGGGCCGACGATTCCACACTCAATCTCATCTCCGCCCTCGCCCGTCGTCGCGCACCGGCAAAGCTCATGCTGCTTGCAACCTACAGGTCCCGTAAATCAGCCCCCGACCAATCTTTCAAGGCGCTGAAGCAGGATCTGCTCATGCGCCGTCTCGTGATCGAAAAGCAACTCGCCCCTCTAGCCAAGCCTGATGTACGTCAGCTCGTCAGCCGTGAATTGCACCAGGAAACGCTGCCCGCTGGCCTCGGCGATTTTATCTACCATCGCTCTGAAGGAAATCCTCTCTTCGTCATTGCGACTCTGCAGCATCTCATCGCCCAGCGCTTCCTCGTCCGTCGCGGCCACGGCGCAGAAGCCCATTGGGAGCAGCATCCACCCCTTCAAGCCATCGAAGCCGGTGTCCCCGACGAGCTCGCGCAAATGATCGAGATCGAGATCGAGCGCCTCACCCCAGCCGAGCAGCACATGCTTGAGGCCGGAAGCCTCCTCCATGTCGCCTTTCCCGCCTGGGCCGTCGCCGCGGCCCTCGATAAGGACCCATCCGAGACCGAGGAAACCCTTGACGCATTGGCGCGCCGCCTCTATTTTGTCGAGCGTGCCGGCCAGGACGAACTTCCCGACGGAACACGGTCGGCCTTCTATGTCTTTGCCCATGGCCTCTATCGCGAAGTCTTGTACCACCGTCAGGCGGAGTCCCGCCGCGCCAAGCGCCACATCCGCATCGCCCAGCGTCTCGGCCAGCTCTTCGCCGGACGCCAAGCCAGCGTCTCTCGCGAGATGGCCATGCACTACGAAGCTGCAGGCGATTGGACCCGCGCCGCAGACTCCCTGCGTGCCGCGGCCCGTCATGCGCAGCAGCGCGGCGCACACGCTGACGCGGCGGAATTGCTTGAGCGCGCTCTCAGCATGATTCAGAACCTCGGCGATCTTCAAAGTCCATCGCCGGCGCGTGACCTTCAATCGGAGCTGATCGTCGCCCGCCAGGCTCTCATTGAAGGCGCCCAGTTCGAGGAAAACCTCTCCGCAAAAGTTTGACGTTTTCTCCACGGGAACTTGACGACTTTGTTTTCGCGCATCGCTAACGTGTCTCTCGTAGGCAGGAGGACACACAAATGCAGAGCAAATTCCCCACTTCGATCCTGGCGCCGGCCATCCTGGCAGTCGCCGCATTGGCCACCATCCCCGCCGTTGCGGAAACAACGGCTACCGTCAAGGTACCGTTCAACTTCACAGTCGCCGGTCGCAACCTTCCTGCAGGTAACTACTCCGTTGAGCGCGATGTGCGCGGAGTCTTCGTCACGCTGCAGTCACAGCAGACCGCGCAGAGCTTCGTCTGGATCGCATCTCCGTCTTCCACCAAGACCGCAGCTGCCTCCCTCACCTTCGACCAGGAAGGCCAAAACTATACTCTGCGGTCGGTGCAGTCCGGTCCCGTAGTCACCCCCAGGCTTGACCGTAAGAAGGCATCCGACTCCGAGCGCATCATCAATTCGGCTGGACAGTAATCCTAAATTCAGCCCTTCCCCGATGGCACTGTTTGTCCTTGAGCGGTTCTCCAATTCCCGTAGTCTGATTCGATGATGCCCGGTGGCTCTTTCTCCAGAAAAGAGCCACCCGTACAGAGTCGCCGAGGGCTCGGGAATTGGAGAACCGTTCAAAAGCTACGCCGGCAGCAAAAATGGAGAGCATTGCACTCGCAATGCTCTCCATTTTTGTTGTCTATCCTTTGCGCGTCTGATTGTTTGTGGAAAAAATCTGCAAATTCGCTCATAGCTGATGCCCGTTTAACGAAGCATACATATTGTGCCGCTACAAACACTCATGCCGCCGTTTTCCCCGGCGAGCAAGGAGGTTCGTGTGCAAAAGCTTGTCGCTTCTTCCCTTGCGATGCTGCTTGTTGCTGGCACTGTCCCGGTTCCTGCCAATGCTGCAGGTAATTCGGGCGGTGCGGAGACTGCAACTCCGATCAAGCACCTGGTGATCATCTTCCAGGAGAACGTCTCGTTCGATCACTACTTTGGAACCTATCCATGGGCAACCAACCCCGGCGGCGAGCCGCGTTTCGTAGCTGCGCCAGACACACCCACAGTCAACGGCCTCACCGGAACGCTTTTGACCGCGAATCCCAACGCCGTCAATACAGGCAATGGCGCCGGTGCATCCAATCCCTTCCGTCTCGACCGCACCCAGGCCGCAACCGCCGATCAGGACCATGACTACACGCCGGAACAGGCAGCCTTCGATCATGGCTTGATGGACCTCTTTCCGGTTTCGGTCGGCACCGCCGGTCCACCTCCCACAGGTCGCGCCATCTTCGCCACCAAGGGCCTGACCATGGGCTACTACGACGGCAACACCGTCACCGCTTATTGGAATTACGCGCAGCGCTATGCCATGAACGATAACTCTTATGACACCAACTTTGGCCCCTCCACCGATGGCGCAGTCAACCTGATCTCCGGTCAGCTCAACGGCGTGGTCCAGGACATCAGCCCCGGCGGCTCCACCATCGAGGACGGCAATGGCGGACTCACGCTCATCAGCGATGCCGATCCGGTCGGCGATAAATGCTCCACCACCAGCGGCGAGCGCGTGCAGTTCGGCGGCAAGAACGTCGGCGATCTGCTCAACGCCAAGGGCATCACCTGGGGATTTTTTGAAGGCGGATTCAACCTCTCCACCGTAAATCCGAACGGATCTACCCTCTGCAATCGCAGCCACACCTCCACGGTGACCAATAGCCTGAAGGACGATTACATTCCGCACCACCAACCCTTCCAGTACTATGTCTCCACCGCCAATCCAACCCACGCGCGTCCCACCTCGATTGCCACCATCGGCTACTCCGGCGATCCGGCGAATCACCAGTACGACACCGACGATTTCTTCGCTGCGGTAAGCGCTGGAAACTTCCCGGCCGTCTCGTTCCTCAAGGCTCCCGGCTATCAGGACGCCCACGCGGGTTACTCTGATCCGCTCGACGACCAGACCTTCGTGGTGAATACCATCAACTTCCTTCAGAAGCAGCGCGACTGGGACTCAACAGCCGTGGTCATTTCGTTTGACGACTCCGACGGCTGGTACGATCACCAACTTGGCCAGATCGTGAACCCATCTACGACTACTGCGGATATGCTCACCGGTGTGGGTGCATGCGGAAACGGCGCCACAGCGCTGCCCGGCATCGCCCCCGGCACACTGCATGCGCAAGGCCGCTGCGGCTACGGTCCGCGTCTGCCTCTTCTCGTCATCTCGCCCTGGGCGCGCCACAACTTTGTGGACCACACCATGACCGACCAGACCTCGATACTGCGCTTCATTGAGGACAACTGGCTCGGCGGCGAACGCATTGGTTCAGGCTCCTTCGATGCCCTCGCCAACCCCATCAACAACATGTTCAACTTCGACGATGGCCCGAAGAACGACAGCCAGTATATCCTCGATCCCGACACCGGCCTCGTTGTCCACAATGGGTTCGGCGGGTTCGGCGGATTCGGCGGGTTTGGCTGGTAGTAACAAAACCATTACAGACATTGCACTAGACAGGACACGGGAGAGATTGCAATCTCTCCCGTGTCTTCGTTTACGATCCGTCTACAGAAAAGAGATCGAATCACTTGATTAGTCGCCGTAGATTCCTGGGCCGCTCAGTTCTCACCGCGGCAACCGCGCTCGCCCCGCATGCCTTCGCGAATACGATGCAGCGCGCCATCACTCCGAAGGCGCCCCTGATCCCGAACCTCGACCCCGAGACCCTCGCGAAATTCGTCGATCCTCTCCCCATTCCCCAACTCGCGCGCCCCGTCGACCATCGCCCTGCACCCGGCACCTCCGGCAAACAGGCTCCGTTCTACCGCGTAGACATGCGCCCCATCAGTTGCAAACTCCATCGTGATCTGCCGTCCACATCGCTATGGTCCTACGGCGGCGCAGTCCCCGGCCTTACATTTGAGACCCGCAGTGGTCAAGGCGTGCTTGTCGAATGGGCCAATGAACTGCCCACAAAACACTTTCTTCCCATCGATCACGCCCTGCATGGCGCGCAGAAAGATAACCCGGAGGTCCGTGGCGTCGTCCATCTCCACGGCGGTAAAACTCCACCCGATAGCGATGGCTACCCGGAAGATTGGTACATCCCCGGCCAGTCGCGCACTTATTACTACCCCAACCAGCAAGACGCTGCCCTGCTCTGGTACCACGACCATGCTATGGGCATCAACCGGCTCAACATTTATGCGGGCCTGCTTGGCTTGTGGGTCATTCGCGACAGCGCCGAGGTCGCTCTGAATCTGCCTTCCGGCAAATATGAAATTCCTCTCGTGCTCATGGATCGTGACCTGCGCCCCGACGGCCAGCTCAGTTATCCTGTCTCACCCGATCCAGAGCGCCCCTGGGTGCCGGAAGCTTTCGGCGAAGCGCATCTGGTCAATGGCAAACTCTTCCCGTATCTGGACGTGGAGCCGCGCAAGTACCGCTTCCGAATCCTCAACGGCGCCAATGGCCGCTTCTACTGGCTGTCTCTGTCAGAGGGCGCGGAGATGCACCAGATCGGCTCCGACCAGGGGCTTCTATCCACGCCGGTTGCCATCAAGCATCTGAACCTCGCGCCGGGAGAGCGTGCCGATCTCGTCGTCGATTTCGCGCCCCATCGCGGCAAGCAAATCATCCTCGAGAGCGAAGCCCTAACCCTCATGCAGTTCCGTGTCGCATCCACTCCCGCGACCGACTCAAGCGTTCTCCCCGCGTCGCTCCGCCCCATCGAGCGTATCGCCGAATCCAGTGTCATCAAGACCCGTCGCCTCACCCTCGATGAGCAGATGAATATGGTGGCCGAGTCCATGGGAATGTTGCTCAATAAAACTCCGTGGCACATGCCCATCACGGAAAACCCCGTGCTCAACACCACCGAAATATGGGAGCTCGTCAACCTCACCGACGATGTTCACCCCATCCACCTGCACATGGTGCGTTTCCAGATTCTCGATCGTCGTCGCTTCGATGCCTATGAGTTCATCACCACCGGCAACTTGCGCTACGTCGGCGCGCTCATGCCGCCCGATCCCAATGAGTTGGGCTGGAAAGACACGGCTCGCGCTAACGCCAAAACGGTCACCCGCATCATCGTGCCCTTCGTCGGCTATCCCGGCCGCTACGTATGGCACTGTCACATCCTGGAACACGAGGACAATGAAATGATGCGCCCCTACGAAATCCTCCCCAGCACCAAATCATGACCGCCAAATCTTGATGCTCGACCACACCGCATTCCACCCCTGTAGCCGCGGAACGGGTTCTTCGCTGCTAATCACATGCACAACGCTCCCACCCATCCGCCCCGCGCGTAACGCCCATCCTTGCCCAATCTTCACAGGGTCTTTATCCTTGCCTTGCATCCTGGGGATTCATTTTTGATACGTGGACTCGTTGACTTTGCGTTAAAAAGCCGATGGCTGATCCTCGGGGGAGTTGTTGTCCTCACCGTTTGGGGCATTATTTCCTTCCGCGCCCTTCCCATTGAGGCCTACCCCGACGTCGCCAACAACTATGTGCAAATCATCACCCAGTGGCCCGGTCGCAGCGCTGAGGAAATTGAACGCCAGGTCACGGTGCCGGTCGAAATTCAGATGGCCGGAATTCCCCACCTCACCCACCTCCGCTCCACCACCCTCGCCGGCCTCTCCAGCCTCATGCTCATCTTCGATGACAGCTCCACCAGCGACCTCAATCGCGAACACGTCGTCGAGCGGCTCGGCCAGGTCAGCCTGCCCGCCAACCTCGTCCCGCAGATGGGAACTGACTGGAGTCCGGTCGGCCAAATTTACTGGTACACACTTGAGAGCACCAATCCCGCCTACGACGTCATGGAGAAAAAATCGCTTGAGGACTGGCTCTTGGAGAAGTCGTTCAAGAGCGTCAAAGGCGTAGTTGATGTCTCCAGCTTCGGCGGACCTACCAAGGAATACCAGGTCAAGCTCGACCCGGAAAAACTTGTCTCCTACGGCCTGAGCATCGGCCAGGTCGAGCAGCAAATCGCGAACAACAACACCAACGGCGGCGGCAGCTTCATCGAACAGGGCGCGCAGCAAATTAACGTGCAGTCGCTTGGCCTCTACACCACCGTACAGGACATCGAAAACACCGTCATCAAGACTTCTAACGGCACTGCCATCACCGTCAAAGACATCGCCGCCGTTTCTCAGGGTGCGAAGATCCGCCTCGGTCAAATCGGCAGAGCGACGCATCGGCCCGATGGAAAAATCATCGACAATCCCGATACGGTTGAGGGCATCGTTCTCCTGCAAAAAGGCGACGACTCCGACCCCGTCCTGCAAGGCATCCACGAGGAAGTTACCAAGCTCAATCACGGCATTCTTCCTAAGGGAGTGACAGTCGTACCGTTCCTCGACCGCTCCAAGCTGGTCGCCTACACAGTCGAAACCGTCGAGCACAATCTCACCGAAGGCATGATCCTGGTCGCGATCATCCTTTTCCTTTTCCTCGGCAACGTCCGCGGAGCCATCGTTGTCACCCTCACCATCCCCTTCGCGTTAATGTTCGCCTCCATCTGCCTCGACCTGAGCAAGATTCCCGCCAACCTTCTCTCCCTGGGCGCACTCGACTTCGGCATGTTAGTCGACGGCTCCGTGGTGATGATCGAAAACATGGTCCGCCATCTTGCGCGCCAGGACTCCACCCACACCCCGGGACAAAAAATCCGCGAAGCCGCGCACGAAGTTTTGCGCCCCGTCTTCTTTGCTCGCGGCATCATCATCACGTCTTATCTGCCCATCTTCACCCTGCAGGCCGTCGAGGGCCGTCTCTTCAAACCCATGGCTTGGACCGTCACATTCGCCCTGCTCGGCGCTCTCGGCTTCGCCATCCTTGTTGCCCCGGTCATGGCTTCTTTCCTGTTCAGCAAGGGCGCAAAAGAGTGGCAGAACCCCATCATGGCCTGGCTCATCGTTCGCTATCGCCAGTCGGTGCGCGCCGCCATCACGCATCGCTACATCACCGTCGGCATCGCCACATTCCTCTTCGCCATCGCCATTTATCTCACCGTGGGCGGCCCTGTCGGCTCGGAGTTCCTTCCCCACCTTGACGAGGGCTCTATCTGGGTCCGCGGAACGCTCTCCCCAAGCGAGGGCCCCACCGCCAGCATCGACTTCACCAACAAGGCCCGCATCGTCATGGCCTCCTTTCCTGAAGTCACCCAGGTGGTCAGCCAGACCGGCCGTCCCGATGACGGCACTGATACCGCCGGCTTCTTCAATACCGAGTACTTCGTCGACCTCAAACGCAAAGAAGACTGGCGTCCTGTCTTCGGTCGCGACAAGGAAAAACTCATCTCTGCCATCGACGCCGAGCTGTCCAAATTTCCCGGCGTCATCTGGAATTACTCGCAGCCCATTTCCGACAACATGGAAGAAGCCGTCTCCGGCGTGAAGGGCGAGCTCGCCGTCAAGCTCTATGGCGACGATCTCCGCACCCTCGAACACGTCGCCGAAAAAATCCAGGCACAGATGGCCACAGTCCAGGGGGTCGCCGACCTCGGCATCTTCCGCATCGTCGGTCAGCCCAACATGAACCTGCAAGTCGACCGCAAAGCCGCCGCCCGCTACGGAATCAATGTCGCCGATGTGCAAGACGCTATACAAACCGCCGTCGGCGCCAACGCCGTAACCCAGGTCCAGCAAGGTGAAGCGCGCTTCGACGTCACCATTCGCTATCAGCAGCAATACCGCGACACCCGCGAAGCTATCGAAAGCGTCCGCCTCCTGGCTCCCTCCGGCGAGCGCGTCTCACTCTCGCAATTGACCACCGTTTCCACCGACGACGGCGCCGAACAAATCAATCGCGAGGGCGGGCAGCGCTACATCGCCATCAAGTACTCCGCCAAGGGACGCGATCTCGGTTCAACCGTTGAAGAAGCCATCTCCAAAGTCGAACACAACGTCCAATTGCCCACCGGCTATCATCTCGAGTGGGCTGGCGAGTACGAGAGCCAGAAGCGCGCCAACAAGCGCATGGCGCTCATCGTACCCATCACCGTCCTCGCCATCTTCCTCATCCTTTACACCATGTTCCGTTCAGCCAAGTGGGCCGTGCTCATTCTGGTCAGCGTCGTCATGGCCTCCATCGGTGGCCCGCTCGCGCTGTTCATCACCCATACCAATTTCTCGGTCTCTTCAGCCGTCGGCTTTCTCGCTCTCTTCGGCGTCTCTGTCCAAGCCGGAGTCATCATGATCGAATTCATCAATCAACTGCGCGCCCGCCGCAAAGGCATGGAAGCATCTAGCAAGGAACACATCGTCGATGCCGCTGTCGAAGGAGCCGTTCTGCGCCTGCGTCCCATCATGATGACCATGCTGGTAGCCACTCTCGGCCTGTTACCCGCGGCGCTATCTCACGCCATTGGTTCCGACTCGCAGCGTCCGTTCGCCATCGTCATCGTCGGCGGCCTGCTGGCCAATCTGGTCATCGGCATCTTCCTCTTGCCCACTCTCTATGTATGGGTAGCCCGCGAGAACGACATCCTCCCCGCCGTAGAAGACGGTGAAGATTTCTAGTCGCCCGCAATGCCAAAAGGGCCGCACCTCGACTCGCGGAAGGTCAAGCCTTTCGAAAATCGCCGGGCGGCCCAGATGAATGGATATGGAAAGGCTCATTACGGGATGCGGATGACGGTGCGGATCTGGAAATTCGAGCTGTTCACCAAAATGTATTGGCCATCCACCATGCGCCATTCGTAGCCCCGTGGCGGAGCGTTCAGATGATATTGGTGGTAGTCGATCTTTTCGGCCCGATCCCAGTCTTCGCGCCGAATGGCTGCGCCTCTCTTCCATTCCTTATGTTCAACGTAAGCGTGGTTGTCGTGATGGTCCTGGGCAAGGGCAACGCCGCCGCCCATAAGGCTGGTGGAAAGAATCGCGAGAGCAAGAGCACTGTGCAGCTTTTTCATTAGGAACTCCTCCCAAGCTACGATGCTCCCGGATGAAGCCGCGTTGTTCGGGGTTCCGGTTGGACGATCGGCCACCCGGGAAGAACCCATTGATCAACACCTGCAAAAGTGTGTTATCAAACGTTGAGCTTTAGGTGGTCGACAACACGCCCGGAACCCGCGTTGTGGTATTCAATACTCCGCGCTCTAACGCGTCGCTGAGAGAGAACGAGGTGCTTGTCTCTTTGAAAACAGGACCAAAAGTACGAAACCCTCGATGGTGGCGAACGGCACAACATACAAGGTGCCCAGGACTCTAACCTTTTCTAATAAGTATTCAAACACTACCCACATAGTGAGTAGGTGCATGGCAAAATAGAGTGTCCATCGGCCCCAAAACGAAGGCGAGGGCCATCTTTTTCGTCGAGTGACAGTCGGGGGACCAAATGCAACAATCGTCCACATGATCGCGGCATGCCATTTCTGCGGCATCCCGTAGCGGCCGAAAACAATCGCCACAGCCAGCCCAAGCCCCCGGCGATCCATTCGATAGCATTGTCACTAATCGCCGGGTGCCCTTTTACTCTCTTCAATGTCGGATCCTGTCTTAGGAACCAAGGGACTCGAAGCCCACTTCAATGACCCCAACAAGTATAGCGGTGCTCCCGACGGCTGAGCGCCAATCGGAATCAACTACTTGGTTGCCGGCGGTTTTGCAACATCCCGTCAAGAATTCAGGGTTTTTCCAAAGCGCCCCCGCCCTCAACACGCCCTCAGTTGCCAATCCCTGGCGCATAACTCCATTTCTTAATTGGCGCGTTTCGTCTTTTCCGGAGAAACAAACACGATGCTATTCTCCGCATCCATCTGCGCAACGCACACCTGGTTCCTGCCCCGGCGCTTGGCAGCATAGAGAGCCTGATCCGCCTCATTCAGGAAGCTTGTCGTCGACAGCCTGCGCTGATCCAGCGTGGCAACCCCAATGCTGGTGGTGATCATGCGATATTCCCAGCCGGCTCCTGCAACCGCGTCGCACAGTCGTTCCGCAATCCTTACAGCCTCCGTTGCGCCCGTGTCGGGAAGTATCGAGAGAAATTCCTCGCCGCCATAGCGTGCAATCAGGTCACCCTTTCGTGTGCCTTTCCGCAACACGTCCGCGATTGTGCGCAGTGCCTCGTCTCCCTGAACGTGCCCGAAGGAGTCGTTGAAGTTCTTGAAGTGATCCACATCGAGCATCAAAAGGCATAATTGCGCCTTGGAGCGTATGCAACGCGCCAACTCCCTCTCCAGGCAATCTTCCAGCGCTCGGCGATTCATCAGCCCGGTCAGCGCATCGGTAAGCGAGAGCGTGCGCAGCTTCTCATTCGCAATCTGCAACTCCCGCTGTACTTGTCGCACTGCCTGTTCGGCCACTCGCTCTTTGGTCACGTCCAGAGCTGCACATGCCACGCAGCGGGCGCCACTTGCATCCACCAGCGGATACTTGAAAACATCCCACATGACCTCGCAGCCGCCCGGGCCCAGGGTACGGTCTTCAAAATGGAGCGGCTGGTTCTCGTTCAGCACTTGGAGGTCAATGTCGTGGAATTTCCGGGCGATTTCCAGAGGCATTGTCTCAAAGTCGGTCTTCCCAATCCAGTCTTCAGGAATTGCGCCAAATGGGTCAGTCAGAGCCCGATTGCAATAAACCATGCGGCCCTCCTCGTCCTTCATGAAGGCCGCCACCGGACTTGCATCCATCAACGCGCGGAATCTGGAGTCTTTGATCTCCAGCTCGCGCGCCGTACGCTTCATCTCATCAATCGTGGACTGCAACAGGACTGCCCGCTTCTTTGACTCGATATGGGAGGCGACCTGGCGCGCGATCGCACCAAGCGCTTCCTGCTGCATCGTCGTCAACCGGCGCGGCGCAAAGTCGAAGATGCACACCGTGCCCACTGCACAGCCATCGTTCGAAATCAGCGGATAGCCTGCGTAAAACCGAAAGTGCAGCTCACCCGTCACAAACAAGTTGTCGCAAAAGCGCGGGTCCTCGCGCAGATCAGGAACCATCAACATGCCGACTTGGCGAATCGTATACTCGCAAAACGATGAGCCTACGGGCATTTCAATGGAGCTTTGGCCCATGTAAATCTTGAATATCTTTCTCTCTTCATCAAGCAGGCTGATCGCGGCATCCCGCACTCCGCAGATAGTGGAGGCAAGCTTGAGCAGATCCTCAAACTCTTCTTGTGGGCTGCATTCGAGCAGATAGGTCGCAACCGTTTGCGGCGAATTCAACTCGCTCGTAGGCACCGATTCTTCCTCTTTCTTGTTGTATCGGCATATCGATGGAGAGTTTCGAGAATAGCCCGACGCAGATTACGTCACTGACCTTCGCCCTAGACAGCGAATTTAAAAGGCCTTAGCCCATTTTATGGGAATTGAGCGAAATACCACCGTGGTAATCAGCCTTTCGTCATCAAACTGACGTGCCCCTTCATGGTCGCGCCAAAGCCATCAACCGGATCGCCGGCTACTTCTTGCCCGCCGTTTGGCTCGATTTCTCCTCGAAGTCTTTGAGCCACTCGGTGCGCTCTTGCGTTCTCTGTTTCTCCTCAGCATGCATCGCGCCCACAAAAGAGTGCACCACGTCGTTCAGCGTCCGTCCCGGAGCCAGTGTGCAATCTTCAAACAAGTCCGTATTGGCATTTATATCTATATCCGGCGCACTGCACGTCAACAACAATCCCTTCTCGTCATTGATCGGGAAAAGATGCGACTTGCTTGCAGAGCCAGACGAGCTCGGCAATGGAGCCTTCATCAACCTTGCTTCCGCTTCTGCAGTCTTCTTCGTCCCCATCCAGGTTGAAGTCGTTGCGGACACCGCCGTTGACGCGGCTGCAAATCCGAGGCACACCACGAGCGTAAGAAGCCCTCCACGATTTCTCATCGCGCCTTCCCTTCCCTGGACCAGTTTTTGGGTGACTGTGAGCATATTCCTACAGTTTCCAGCTTTCGCGTAATACCACATAAGTAACATCGCAAGAGCTAAACAGAATCTGTGAGAGTGCTGACCGCGAACCTGTCTCCCAACGCCGGCTGGCCTTGGGTACGCGCAGCTCCTGGATTCTGCCCTCCAGTTGAGCTGCCATTTCATTTCTGGTCTCGTGGATGACGACTGTCAACGAAAGTGGAGCTTGGTTTCTCATGCCGTGTTACGTGCATGTGAGATGCCAATCTCGCCATAATTTATATGCCAAAGGTGGAAGTATTGAAAAACAAAGGCATAATTTTGAAATCAGGGCAACGATCCGAATCGGAATCTGGATGTAAATGACGAAAAACCGGTGACGAAACTTCGTCATTCGGACTATATAAAGTCACCTCAAACCTGCTCACCTGTATCGAGGCTAATCTTCGTTTAATACTTCCTTCGGAGTCATACACAACCTAATTCCGTCAATTCCCATTCAGTGGAAACCGTTCCCGCACCAGCCCCAGCGCCTCATCTTCCGTCGCAATAGTCCCTTCCAGTTGCGCATCCTCCACCGCCCGCAGCATCTCCTTGAACCCCGCTCCCGGTGTGTAGCCCGCCGCAATCAACTCCCGCCCCGTAATGAGCGGTTTCGGCCGCACTGCCTCTTCCGGCATCGTCTGCCACCGTTCCCGCACCAACTCCCAATGCTCCAGATTCCCGCTTCCCGCTATGCAATCCATCCGGTGCAGCGCCAGATGCTCCTCAAACGCCGGCAGCCTGAAAAACCGCTTCAGTGTCGAAGCCTTCATCCTTTCCGCATCCGCAAACCGCATGTGGTTCTCCACCAGCGCCAGAACCTGCCGCGTCTCCTCATTCGAGAACCGAAACCGCCTCAAAATCTCCGCCCCCACGGCCATGCCCACCTCCACATGTCCGTCAAACCGAATCCGATCCGGCGCCCGCCGAAATGTCGCTGGCTTCCCCACATCGTGCAACAGCGCACCCCAGGCCAGCGTCGCCGAGCATCCCGCCTGCAATTGCCCCAGCAACCCCAGCGTGTGCACCCAAACATCGCCCTCGGGATGGTATTGCGCCGGCTGTTCCACTCCCTTCATCCGTGCAATCTCCGGAAGCACCTCGGGTAGCAACCCCGTCTCGTCCAGCAATTCGAATGCCCTGCGCGCGTGCCCTTCCGTCAGCATCTTCGTCAGTTCATCGCGAACCCGCTCCCGGCTCACCGCAGAGATTCTGCTCGCCAGCCAGCGCACCGCTGCCTTGGTTCCAGCCTCCAACTCAAACTCAAACCGCGCCGCAAACCGCACTGCGCGCAGCATCCGCAGATGGTCCTCTTCGAACCGCTCTTCCGCTCGCCCAATCGCCCGAGCAACCCCAGCCTCCAGGTCCCGCACCCCACCCACAAAATCAATCACCGCCGCGCGAACTTCTTCTTTGATCGCGCTGTCATCCTGAGCGAAGCGAAGTGGAGCCGAATGTCCTGCTTCTTGCAATCCAGTCCCGCGCAGCGGATCAATCAGCAGCCCGTTGATCGTAAAATCCCGGCGTTTCACATCCTCCTCAGCGCTCAACGTATACCGCACCGCGTCTGGATGCCGCCCATCCGAGTAAGCCCCATCCGACCGAAAAGTAGCCACCTCCGTGAGCACGTAATCCGGCTTTGTTTCTGCGCCACCAGCCGCGTCTGCCGCACCACCGGTGGCAATCAGTACAACCCCAAAATGCGCCCCCACCGCAAACGTCCGCGGAAACATCTCCAGCACTACATCCGGAGTGGCGGACGTGGCGACGTCGTAGTCTGAGGGCTCCCGTCCCAGTAGCAGATCGCGCACGCATCCCCCCGCGAAGTAGGCCTCATACCCCGCCGCCCGCAGCCGCTCCACAATCCCCAGCGCCGCCTCGAATTGGTGCGAAACAGAATTCATGTCTTTAATTCTCTACCCCAGCAAGACCCACGGGTGCCCCACCCATCGCGTAGTTTCTTCGTGCGATGGATGGGAAGCATGAAGTTTAGATATCCATCACCCTTCCTCAACAGTAAGCTGGGTGCCCATCAATGTCCCACGGCCACCAACGTCTCCACTCCCGCGCAAGCATCCGCCCCACCGCAGGTGGCTACACTAAGAAGATGCCCGGCTCCGGCCTGATCCTAGCCATAGAATCCTCCTGCGACGAGACCGCCGCCGCCGTTGTCGAGCGCGGCTCCCGCACCGTCAGCTCCGTAGTCGCCTCACAAATCGCTACCCACGCCCGCTACGGTGGAGTCGTCCCTGAGCTCGCCTCCCGCGAGCATCTCCGCGCCATCGTCCCCGTAGTCCGCGCCGCCCTCGCCCAGGCCAACATCACCCTCCCTGACCTCGACGCCATCGCCGTCACCAGCGGTCCCGGCCTCGCTGGGGCTCTCCTAGTTGGCATCACCTACGCCAAAGCCCTCGCCTTCGCCAACAATCTCCCCCTCATCGCAGTCAATCATCTGGAAGGCCACATCCACGCCGTCCTCCTCAACGAGCGGGAATCCAAAAAAGGTCGTCATCCTGAGCGAAACGAAGTGGAGTCGAAGGACCTGCTTCTTGCATCCCAGCCCGACACCGACCCAGCCCTCGCCTTAGTCGTCTCCGGCGGCCACACCCACCTTTATCTAGCCAAACCCGCCAACGGAACCTGGCACTACACCCTCATCGGCCGCACCCTCGACGACGCCGCCGGCGAAGCCTACGACAAAGTCGCCAAGCTTCTCGGCCTCGGCTACCCCGGCGGTCCCTGGATCGACGCCCTCGCCCAGCACGGCAATCCCCACGCCGTCCCCTTCGCTTTCTCGCAAATCAAGCCCAAGCTCCATCTCGACGGCCAGCCCCCCCGCACCAAGGCCGCCAAAACCGCCCCCATCGCCAATCTCAATCCCCACTTCCTCTTTTCCTTCTCAGGAATCAAAACCGCCGTCCTCCGCTACGTCGAACTCCACAACCTCCGTCCCGAGGCAGAATCCCGCCGCGAAACCCTTTTCACCGGCCTCGATGCCCCCGCCAAGCCCACCATCGAAAACGCCCTCGCCACCTGCGATCCTCAAACCCTCGACCTCATCGCCAGCTTCCAGCACGCCATCGTCGGCGACCTCCTCAAAAAGACCTTTGCCGCCGCCGAATCCCTCTCCGTCCCCCGCATCCTCGTCACCGGTGGTGTCGCCGCCAACCGCGAGCTCCGTTCCCGCTTCACCGCCGAAGCAGCCCGCCGCCATCTCACCGTCTCCTTCCCCACTCTCGCCCTCTCCACTGACAACGCCGCCATGATCGCCGCCGCCGCCTGGCCCCGCTTTCTCGCGCACCACTTCGCCCCCTCCAATCTCTCCGCCGACCCCTCCCTCGCCCTGAAATAATCCCCTCGCCGTCCTGGCTCCCGCCCCGGCCCTCCCTTACTCACAAAGAAATAAATGCGTCTATTTGCATTCTTAACCGTCTATTCTTTACACGAATTGGTAATATATCCCTATTACCAAAGGCACCAGACCGGCTCCAAATTTTCACAAGCTATTCAATTTCAAATGCTTGAATCAGAGTTCAGTTTGGTCTTCCAAGTGCGTCTAATTGGATTTGTAGCTGCGATCCGGTCCGGGGCATTCTGTTCGGGGTTTCCCGGTAAATGTTTTCAGTAGGCAGGTGTCAGCATGACTTCCCTCACCCTCCACCATTTCGCCGCCAAGCAGCGCAAATCCACCATCCCCACCGGCGCGCCCGACTATCCCGCTCCCCCAACCCCCATCCGCCGCCCCATTGCTGCCATACCCCGAGTCGACTCCCGCTCCGACCCCGCCTCCAGCAACGTCGTGCCTGTAAAGGTGGCCCTCGCCGTCATCGGGATTGAAGCCGCCGCCGCCCTCTGCATTTACGGCGCCTGGCAACTCTTGCACTTCCTCCTCCGCTAGCTACACGCGCCCGTCAAAGGTAGACCGCCGCCCTCCTCCGCAGTAAACTTCATGCAGTTTTGGGGGCACTGCAGTCCCGGTGCCTGCCCGCGGAGCAAGAATGCCGATATCCCGCCGCAACCTTCTCGCAGCCTTGGTACTGTCCACTTCGTTCTTCAGGCCGTGCTACTCAATCGAAGGCCCGACCTTGATTTGGCACGACCTGGAGCGCCACTACAACAGCTTCGACGCCATCAAGCCCTCGCTTGCAAACAACGCTGACACCCCTGTCTATCTCAGTACGCTTGGCATCGATGGCGCGGCGCAACTGACGCGGTTCAATGAGAAAACGGGCATCCCGGAGTTGGGCCACTGGAAGCAGACGGAACCGGTCGCCGGGCATCCGATTCGCTCCATCGAGATTCCAGCGCACAGCACGCGCGCCATCGATGTGAATTGGAGAGTCTCTACAGAAGGAGATCCGCCCACGGCATTCATCGTCGACAAGACACTGCAGAAGCGTCCCATCGAAGGCAAATACCGTCTCTTTCTGCGCTACTCACCCAAGCCGTGGACGCCTGATTTTCACCACGAATCGGGCTATGCCACCATCTCAGCGACTTTCACCGTCGGCCAATAGCCGGTTTTCGCGCCGCTCTGGAGATGAATCCGCCGCTATCTCATCTCGAATGACAGAAGGATCAGGCTTTCCCGTTGTCTGAATTCAGCTTGCGGCCTTCTTCAGTCTTCGCCAGAGTCTTGGTGCCAGCCTGCAACCCTGGCGTCAACACGGCAGGTGTTTAAGTCAAAATAACGATCCTGCCAGAACTGTCGGCCATTGCCTCGGAGCTTGCGTGAGGTGGTCTGCTTGAGCGCCTTCAGAAACTGCGCAATGAGGATCAGCCGCGGCTCGTTGATCAGCAGGGGTATATGTTCAGGCATCAGGATGCAGCTTCATGCTTTGTCTCAGGGCATGACTTCAGTCGTGCCGAATAAAGAATAGGATCGAATGGCGCAATCGCTCTCATCGGGATTGCTCTGACATTCCTCGTAAGCGTCGCGAACTTAATTTATAGCTTGCGGAACAACAGGCGAACGACCTTTGTAAATACTGTGACGACATCGCGCTTAAAGTGGATCAACCCTATGAGACGCCGTCTCCGAATTTATCGCCGTCACTACACGCCTGTCAGATCGATCCGCACAGCCCGAGAAGATAGGGGAGCTCTGCGCGCTCGAGAATTATTCGAACAAGGAGACCCTCAAAGAGAGCTTTCATCCGCCCTGACGCAACTCCGAGACGCGACAGGAAACTACCTCAAAAAGGAATGGAACAGAGTCAAGATCGAGTCGGTAGGAAGGTAGTTGTAGGCAGTCGAGTATCTTCTCAATCCTCGGCGCTGATTCTCTTTTCACCGCTGTCTGAGAAAGTCACGTTTGGAAGTGGATACTCCCCTTCGCCGTCAGCCTCACCGCCTGGCCGTATCTCTTCACCGGGTCGTGATATGGCGTCCGCATTCCCCTTAAAACCAGACCTGGAGTGCCGCATGAGACCCGACTGGTCCTGCTGATCCCGTCTGAACTGCTTTGCAAGCGCAAGCCCTTGTTGCTGATAGTTCGAGCCAATGGTTCCACCATAGACTTTACTTGGCTTTGCTGACATGCTGTAGTAGTTAAGCCGTCCTACAAATTGATCATCCTCTAAAAGAATTGGCATTTCATTCGCCCGAACTTCCAGCACCGCCCTCGTTCCAGGGATTTCTCCGTCTCTGCCGTACCCAAACCCCGGGTCAAAGAAACCTGCGTAATGTACGCGAAATTCCTGTGTCGCAAGGTCATACGGCAGCATCTCGGCCGCCAGATCTGCTGGGACGCGGACTCGCTGCTTGGATGCCAGGATGTAAAACTCTCCGGGGTCAAGAATGTATTGCCGTTTGTCGTTCTGATAGATCGGACTCCAAAAATCGGCAACGTCGTAATGGTTAATCTTGCTGAGGTCAATCGGCGGAGAGGATCGCTTAGCTTGATAAGCGACGATGCCGGAGCCATTCCCCTCGAGATCAACCGTTATCCGAAGGCCCCGGTCAATATAAAATCTGCCGCTCGTTTCGTCGGCGTCAATCAGAAGCGCGTCCTGATCCAGTTGCTTCAATTTAGCGTCGTCCGCGATGACAGATTTACCTCGTCCGAACCTGAGCTGGTTCAGGGTCATTCCGGCCTGAACAAGTATAGGGAACGATTGGGAGATGACCTCGACATATAATCTTCCATGGTAACCCTTCCCTACTCGCTCGAACTCATCACCGTGCTCAGTGATCAGCCGCGTAAAAATGTCGAGTCTTCCAGTCGTGCTTTTGGGATTGGCAATGCCGTAAACGTCTGAAGGAAGAGCGAGACGCTCCATGAGCGGAATGATGTAAACGACATGAGGTTCTAGAAGTGTTGGCGCGGACAAATCCATTGTCGCTGTGAGCAAACCTTTGTCTGTGGCTTTCGTTAGCAGAGTTGTAGATCTTCCCGGTAGGAAGCTGGCCCGGACGCGGTAGGCTTCGTGTGAAAGGCGGAGATCGATGCTTGCTGGCTGAATCTGGTCTTCCTGAATCTCGCGTGTGGAACCTATAATGCCGGTCTGCACAAAATGAAGGATTTCCTGCGACGGCAATATGCCTTCGCCGGTCGGCAGACGGTCTGGGAACAAAGTTTGCGAAGCCACTTCTTCCTCCATTCTTCTTAATGCTAGTTCCGAGAGGCGGCCGTTAGACGTCGTGCTCTTTCACTGAACTCCGCATTGTGAAATAGAGCAACGCACTCTAAACTGCAAAACGAACCCGGACCTCGCGCCACTGCTGTACCTTCTGGGATTGACCTTCCACAGTTCGGACAGACGCCCTCTTTGGACAGCTCCGTTAGGCGATCCGCCTCAGAGCTACTCACTGGATGCCTCCACCTGAGACCAACTTGAAACTTAACAGTACGTGCCCAGTGGATGTCTGGCCCCGATTGTGGATATCAGCGCAAATGCTTCGCAGTTTGTGCAATTTCGCGAAACTTGTATAGTGGCGTGTTTCACACTCTAGAGTGCAGGCTCCGTGAGAACCTCTTCATGATCACCGGCGCGAGTGCCCCACATCCCGCCTTTGAGACGTGGGAATCTACCACTCGGCCTTCTCACTCCTCAAGCGCGGCCTGATAGGGAGCTTCCACCGCGTTTCAATAAAGCACCTGCATCGCTACCTGAGCGAGTTTGAATTCCGCTTCAATATCCGCAAGGATGAGGACAGGTTTAGCCGAACGCTTCGCGGCATGGCTGGAATCGATCCGATGCCCTATATGGAGCTTATCGGGGTTCCGAAGGCTGAGTCTTAGGGATTATCGGGGAACGCTCAGCGGGCTTCCCCCTTTATGACCTGCGTCTTCTCAGGCTTTTGTTTTAAGAGCCTTCCGAGCAGCGCATCGAATTTGTCCTTGTCTACCCTCATGCCTCCACCATCTCAAAGACATCCTCTCGTGGGAAACCTAGCCCCATCGGCTCCCGTCCCTCCCTTTTCGCGTTCGCGTATTCCTCTTCGGCGCAGATTACAACAACTTCCCCTTTGTCTGATATTACTCTTCGTTGCGCAGTGTCGCCGCCATAAAGCCGAACAGTAACCACTTGGCCATTAACCACTTAGCACCTCCATCCAGGGAAATCGTAGCTGGGAAAGTGTGTAACTTCAAGATTTTTTGGCAGAATCCAGAAAAATCCTTGCAGTAGTACGTTTGGGTATGGTACGTTATTCGTGTTGGGTATAACTGAATCGAGAGGTACGACATGGAAATCGAAAGCGAAGCGAAAGTTTCTACTCCGGTATACGTTCCATATGCGACCTTAATCTCTTCGCTTGAGAATTTGCGGACGCACGGCATTCCCGGCACTGGAAAAATCGACAAGAGCATTTGGGATACACAGTCAGGAGCGATTCAGGGACAACTGTTGATCGCATTTCGCTTTCTGGGATTGATTGACGATCAAAATCGAGTTCTACCGGCGTTGCCATTGCTCGTGAAGGCTACCCCAGAAGAACGCAAGGCTCTTCTCAAGAAGATCATCGAGGAGAAGTACAAGAGTGTCGTCTCACTCGATTTGAAGACCATTTCTCAGGGACAACTAGAAGAAGCCATTCGCGGTCTGAATGTCAGCGGATCAACATTGGTTCGTGCAATTCGCTTCTTTGTGAAGGCTTGTCAAGAATGCGGTATCCCAATCTCGAAGCGAGTTTCTGAGCGCGTACGTGGCCCAATTTCGATGACACCGCGCAAACATAAGCCTTCAAATGGGGTAAGGCGTCAGAGCGAAGATCCTCATACTCCCCCCTCCTCAACACCCTCTGCTAGAACGCTAGAAGACAAGTTGCTAGAGAAGTTTCCGCCTTTCGACCCATCGTGGCCGGATGCGCTCAAGACAAAATGGTTTGAGGGATTTGATCGATTGATGAAGTCGAGCTTAGGTGATGCAGGAAAGTAAACGGAGAGCGACTAGCAGGTGCTAGAACGGGGATTTATACCCCCGGATTCCGGGCAGGAATGGAGTTCGATACTCCCACCCTCCGCTCAAAATATAAACCCGGCTCCCTGAGGAGCCGGGGGCCACGAAACCGGAGTCCCGTGGGGGTGATGTTGGTAGTATCGGCAATTTGGAAGGAAATGTCAATGACCGAGAATCAAAAAAATAACGAACTTCCTCCAGGTACCTCTCCTAAACGCGTGTACGGATTCGTAGACGGTTTTAATCTGTACCATGCCCTTGAACGGTTTGAACCTGCTGTTCCTGTTGTAGACCCCCAGAGGTATCAAAAGTACAAGTGGCTCTGTCTGACATCTTTGATGAAGCGGTTTGTGTTGCACAATTCTGAAGAATTAGTTGGCGTTGAACTCTTTACAGCCTATCCGAGTTGGAAGAATACAGAATCCAAAAGGTTAAGACACCAGACGTTCGTTTCTGCTCAAGAACAAATGGGAGTTCATGTCACTTTAGGCGAGTTCAGATCCTCCACGATCACATGTCAGGTATGCTTTCAGCCATTTCTAAGATATGTTGAAAAGCAAACAGACATTAACATCGCCGTTTCTCTTATTAGTCTTGCAGATCGCTACGATAAAGCAATCCTTCTTACCGCCGATTCAGATCAAGTTCCTACAATCAAGCTGCTTAGGAAACTTTATCCCGAGAAGATATTTGCAGTGATGCCTCCGATTGGTCGTGGTGCGAAGGAACTGAAGAGAGTCTGCCATGAATATCTTCGTATGACTGAAGATCACCTGAAGGATTGCCAACTGCCAAATCCGTTCCCGATCATAAGAGACGGAAAAACGGTCTCATGTTTAGTAAAACCAACAACTTGGCCTTAATCTGTGTCAAGTGCATAGTTGTCAGTTGATACGTCCTTCTCTGCCCGACCACAGAATTGCATCGCCGGCAACCACTCCCCGATCGCGATACCATACCCTCAGAACACGGAGATCCAACCCAATCAACCGCCGGATGCACATCTTCGTCAACGTCCTGGCCGTCGTGTCCATCCTCATGGGCATCGTCTGGATCCTCCAGGGCGTCAACATCCTCCCCGGCAGCTTCATGACTGGAGACATCCGCTGGGCCTGGAACGGCATTGTCGCGGTGCTCGTCGGCATCCTCCTCCTCTTCCTCGTCAACCGCAGGCGCTCCTGATTCTCCACCCACCCGTCTCAACAAAGGCATACTATCGATACACCAAGCGAGAAAGAAGGACGCCGATGCGCACCATAGGCAATGCAATCGGAATCGCATTAATCCTGCTCGGAGTCCTCTGGCTTCTCCAGGAATACAACTTCATCCCCGGCAGCTTCTTGTCTGACGACTTCACCTTCGCCCATCGCGGCCTCATCTCCATATGCGCCGGATTCTTTGTCATGATCACCACCGCCAAAAGCACCGTAAAACGCTCCTGAACCCGCCGCAACCACCCGGCAAATAGCGTCCAAATCGCTCCAATAAGGTCCATTTAACGGGTCAATTAGGCCTTATTTCAGACTCATTCACCACTTCCATGTAGCATTTTCCCTTCCAGCCACCCACATATAGACCCCCATTTTCACCGTCATTTCCTCTCGCCCCTCGTCGGCAGCCCCATAGGCCTCATCTCGTGCATTTTTTTAGGGCATATAGACCCCTCGTTTTTGTAAGCGTGCAAGTTTTCCCTGTGGAGCAAAATCACCGAATCGCGCCCTCGCGCCATCACCGTCATCTGTGCTCTGCCTCCCTGATCCGCCTTGCTACAATCGAGAGGACCGAAAGCCCGTCCTATTCAACCGCTTTCCAGGCAAGAATCCAGACTGATGTCCCTCCGCCTCTTCAACACCCTGTCCGGAACCATCGACGAACTTGTCCCCATGGACGGACAGGTTCTCCGCATGTACGCCTGCGGTCCCACGGTCTACGACTACGGCCACATCGGCAACTTCCGCACCTTCCTGCAAATCGACATCCTCCGCCGCACCCTCGCGCTCCTCGGCATCCCCGTCCGCCACGTCATGAACATCACTGACGTTGACGACAAGATCATCCACAACGCCGCCGAGGCTGGCATCCCCATCGGCAAGTACACCGCGCCGTTTGAGCAGGCCTTTCTTCAGGACCTGGAGGCTCTGCGAGTCCAGCGCCCTGAGCAACTTGCCCGCGCCACGGAGCACATCGACCGCATGGTCGAGCTGGTCCAGAAGCTCGCCGCCGCCGGTGCCGCCTACCAGGCTGAAGACGGCAGTTGGTACTTCCGCCTCTCCGCGTTCCCTGAGTACGGCAAGCTCAGCAAAAAGGACCTCACCGGCATCGAAGACGGCGCCCGTGTTGACGTCGATGAATACGAGAAGGATTCCGCCCGCGACTTTGCCCTCTGGAAGGCCGCCAAACCGGGCGAAACCTCATGGGACACAGACATCGGCCGTGGCCGCCCCGGCTGGCACATCGAGTGCTCCGCCATGGCTATGGAGTACCTCGGCGAAAGCTTTGACCTCCACGCCGGTGGCGAAGACCTCACCTTTCCCCATCACGAAAATGAGATCGCTCAAAGCGAGACGGCGACCCACAAGCCCTTTGCCCGCCATTGGATGCACGTCCGCTTCCTGCTCGTCGATGGCCGCAAGATGTCCAAGAGCGAGGGCAACTTCTACACCCTCCGCGATCTGCTTCTGAAGGGCTACAAGGCCAGCGCTATCCGGCTCGCTCTGGTCTCCGTCCCCTACGGCCACCAGCTCAACTTCACCTTTGACAGTCTCGTCGAAGCCACCAACGCCATTGACCGTCTCCGCACCTTCTCGCAGCGCCTCACCCAGGGCAAATTCCCCGAAGGCGCGAATCCTGATCTTCAGTCGGCGGCAAGCAAAGCCCAGCTGGACTACGTGGCGGCGCTCTCCAACGATCTGAATACCGCCACCGCCCGCGCCCCCATCTTCGACCTGATCCGCATTGCGAACACCGCCATCGATCAGGGCCAGCTCTTTGCCGGCGACCGCGACGCCATCCTGGCCGTGCTCGCGAGCTTCGACGCCGTCTTCGACGTCATTGAAGACCGCGATGCCCAGCCCACCCGCCAGGCCCTCGCCTGGGCCGAGCAATCCGGCCGCATGTCTGAGGTCGCTCCCGAGCTGCTATCCCGCGACTCCCTCACCGACCAGGCCATCGACGCCCTCGTCGCCGAACGCACTCAGGCCAAGAAGCTGCGCAACTTCGCCCGCGCCGACGAAATCCGCAAATCTCTCGCCGAAAACGGCATCGTCATTGAAGACTCAAAAGACGGTGTCAGGTGGAAGCGCAAGTAAGCTACTATCGAACAACCCCCTATAAGAGGTCGAAATGGAAGCGAACGAAGCCCAGGAACTCCAGGAACACGCCGAACACGGTGCCGAATCCAAAATGCGCCCAGTAGCCTTCACCATGAGCTTAGTGGCCGTGCTGGTGGCCTTGACCACCGTCCTCGGCCATCGCACCCACACGGAGGCCGTGCTCAGGCAGGCCAAGGCCAGCGACACCTGGAACGAATACCAGGCCAAGAAGAACCGCGCCTATGACACGACTCTGGTCAACGACATCCTCAGCGTGGTCACCATCGACGACAAGGACGGCGCGAAGAAGATCGCCAAGGGCTATTCCGACCATAAAGAAAAATGGGCCGACGATTTGAAAGAAGAAGAGAAGGAGGCCCAGGGGCTTGAGCAGGAAGTGAGGGAGGCCGAGCATCAAGCCAAGTTCTATGACCTCGGCGAGGCGCTGCTGGAGATTGGACTGGTCGTCAGTTCTGTCACCCTGCTCACCCGCAGCCGCATCTATTGGTACCTGGGCATTGTCGCCTCAGTCGGCGGGTTGGCCTCCGTGCTTTGGGGTTTGTTGGTCCATTAGAGAATCACCTTCTCGATGCCAGTCCGAAGGCGCGATCCGCTGTGCTAGACTGGCGGCCATAATGACCGTCCGCTCTCTTCCCGTTCTTCTGATTCTACTGAGCGCATCACACCTGGCCCAAACGCCCGCCGCCGCCCCACAGCTGCAGTCCCATTCCAGTGACATTGGCTTCACTTACAGCTTGCCGGCCGACTGGGAAGTCGCGGAAGCAGCACCCTCCACGAAGGCTGCACAACAACAGGCTGCGAACAACGCACCGACTGAAGATGCAAAGAAGGGGATGGCTTGCGCCCAGATGGTGCTCACGGCCCACCATGGCGCACCTCCATCTGTAGTCGCTGTTGTCGCGTTGCCTTTTGACTGTTTTGGCCAGCAGATGACCGAGAAGGACCTTCCAACAGTTGCCACCGGCACGTCGGAAGGCATCAGCAAAAACTTTGACATTTCCGGCCCGACCTACGGCTCATATTATCTGGGAAGCCACAGCGTCTGGATCGAACGCGCGACCGGCAGCGTCATCGGCCACGCAGAGATCAAGCGAACCGTGGAGACGGTTTGCAGCATCCTCAAAAAGGGAGCGGTTTGCTGGTTGATGCTCGCCGCTGACGACCTGGCGCTTCAGATTTTCGAGCACAGCTCAGTCACGCTCGACGGAGAAGCCCCAACTGCATTGGTGCCCGCAACCGCCTTCGACAAGAAGCCGGCTTCGGGATTTTGAAAGGGATTCTGAAATCCATGGAGTTTTGGAATCTCCGGATCGGCCTGCTCCGTTGTTACCTAATCGATAGCCTCGGCACGCGACGGATTGCCTTTGACTCTTACCTTGGCGGTGGTCAGCAGGAACACCGCCACCACGATGCTGACCATCCCGGCAAACTCCGTCGGCCCCGGCCGTTCATGCAGCAAAAGAATCCCCAGCAGTACTGCAACCATCGGATTCACATAACTATTTGAAACCACCTTGCTCACCGGCACATGCTCCAGCAAATAGATGTACGCCGTGTAGCCGAGCAGGGAGCCTCCGGTAATCAGCCACGCCAGTGACCCCACGGCGCTGGCGGTCAAATGAAACTGCTGCCATTGGCCGAGCGCCGTGCCCAGTATGACGCAGAACATTCCTGCGGCCAGCATCTGCCACGACGCGGCCACGAGCGTATTCACCTTGAGCTTGGCCCGCCTGGATACGATGCTGCCCACAGCCCACAAAAGCGCTCCGGCAAACAGAACGCCGATCGCCAGCAAGAACTCGGCATCGTAATCCATACTGTTATGCATCGTGGGCCATAGCAATGCCGCCAGTCCGGCAAAGCCAAGCGACAATCCAAGCCAACCCCGCGCCGGCAGCGGCTCTCCGCCTGGCAGCGCCATCTCGATCAGTGCAATGTACAGCGGAGTCACCGCAAAAATCAGAGAAGACATCCCGCTGGGAACGTATCTCTCCCCATATACCAAGCCCACGTTGCCGCCGGCCAGCAGCAGCAGACCCACCACAACCAGCATCGCCATCTCTCTTCGCGGCCACAGTAGACGCAGCCCGCGCCAGCGGCACCAACCCAGAAGAATCGCCCCCGCAATCAGAAAACGCGTCCCCGCCAGCAGCAGCGCCGGCATATCTGCAGCTCCAATGCGGATCGCCGTGTACGTAGAGCCCCAGAAAAAGTAAACGCTGGCAAATGCCAGCACAATCGAAGCAGTCGATGCCGTCTTCTTTCCCGAGTCACCTGTCTGCTGCAGCAGGTTAGCCATTGTAGATAGATTCATCGTAGCCGCATCCTGACGCGGATGCTATCCCGCATCTTGCGACCCTGTAGAGTCCTTAAATCGGCTCGGTAGCCCGCCAGGATTCAACAATGGAATATGCGAAATTTGCCGATCATATCTACATTGCCGAAGGCACGTTGCGAAACAGAAAATGTTTTGGCTCAACCGCCCGTTAGCACTCAAAGCCACTGATCGTCCGATTCATCCGTCGCCTCAATGCCCTTCCGCATGCAGGTCCACTTTGCCGCGAAATTTGCTGTACACAAAGACCACGTATCCAACGGCGAGCAGCATGCCGAAACCCCACCACGCCAGACCAACGGCGAGAGTGTGTGGTCCTGAAATTGCCTTCACCAGCGTAATGTCGCGATCAGCCCCTGTCGTTGCCGGCAGCAGTGTTGGATAAAGTCCCCAGCATGCCCCGGCCAGCATCAAGAATAGGTAGGAGCAGGACGATAGGAATGCTTTTACCGGCTGGCGTTTGCGGTTGAAGTACCAGATGGCGCCCATGGATGCAATGACTCCCACCGGTACAGCAAACGTCCCAGGAAAATTGAAGTAGTTGTCCAGGCTCGTCGGACGCACGGCGATAGTAGCGCCCAGGCTGATGACAGTCACAGCCACTAGTTGCAGGCAAAGTGGATTGACGGCACCGCGGGCACGCTCTGCCAGATCTCCAGACACTTTGATCGTCAGCCAGAGGGTCCCATGCAAAGTGAGAGCAACCAGCGCAACCAATCCGCCAATCACCGTGTACCAGTCCAGAATGCCGGGCAGCGGTCCCGGTTTCCAATCGGTCCAGAGCGGAAGGAAAAAGTACCCATCGGCCTGCAACGGCACCCCGCGCAGCACGTTGGCCAGCGCAGCGCCATAGAAGATGATCAGAAGTCCTGACGCCACGCCAAAGACACCATCAAGCAAGGCGCGCCAGACACCGACATCGATATGGTTGCGGAGTTCCACGCTGATACCGCGCAGCACCAGCAGCCACAGCACGATCATCAGCGGCAGATAAAAGCCGCTGAAGGCCGAGGCGTAGAGCAGCGGGAAGGCAAAGTAGAGTGTGCCGCCGCCCGCGAGCAGCCATACCTCATTCCCATCCCAGACAGGGCCAATGCTAGCCAGTGTCGTCCGGCGGTCTTCTTCCGTGCGGCAGAGAAACAGATGCAGCACTCCGACGCCGAGGTCGAAGCCGTCGAGCACGACGTACCCCACGATCATTACCGCAACCAGCCAGAACCAGATGAATCCCAACATGACCGAATTCCTTTCTCCACTTTGGCAGATGCGCCAATCTGGCTCAATCGGCCTGGATGGGAGCCGCTGCCACGGGCTTCGGCTCCGGGCCGCAACTGATTTCGCGATAGATGAGGACGGTAAACAGCAGGCCAAGGAGGGCGTAGAGCCCCATGAAGCCAAGCAGCGTAAAGAGTCCGTTGCTGGCCGAGACAGTGTTCGAGTAACCCTCGCTGGTCCGCATCAGGCCGTAGATGAGCCACGGTTGGCGGCCGAGTTCGGCGGTCATCCATCCCGCGGTGTTGGCAACGTACGGAAGCGGAAAACTGAGGAGCAGCGCCCACAGCACCCAGCGCGCGGAGTAAAGGCGCTCGCGCCACAGCAGGAACGCACTCACCAGCATCAGTAGTACGAACCAAGTTCCTAGCCCCGCCATGATGTGATACGCGTAGAACAGAAGTGGCAGCGCCGTGGGCCACTGATCATGCGGAATCTGGTCAAGTCCCTTCACCTCAGCCTTCGTTGTTCCATAAATCAGGAAACTGAGCAGGTCGTTCACGACAATAGGATTGTCGATCTGGCCAGTTTCTTCGTTCGGCTGGCCAATCAAGATCATGCCCGCGCCGTTTTCCGTTTTGAACAGACCCTCCATCGCAGCGATGGCCGCAGGCTGGTTGTGCGCCACATACTTACCCGCCAGGTCGCCAGTTGGGAAAATGATGACGATCGAGGCAATCACGCCGGCAATCACTCCAACTTTGAGAAAGATGCGCGCGTACTCCTCGCGCCGCCCTTCCAGCAGATAGAACGCGCCCACGGCGCTCATCACGAATGCACCGGTAATCACGGCGCCCGTCATGTTGTGCATGTATTGCAACAGCCCCCAAGGGTTGAGCAGCAGTTGCCAAAAACTGAGCACTTCAAACTGGCCATTGGGCAACCGGTCGTAAGACACCGGATGCTGCATCCACGCGTCCGTGACGATGATGAAGAACCCCGAGATCCACGAACCGACAAAAACCATGAATGCGGAAAACCAGTGCATTAGCTTCGAAACGCGCTTCTCTCCATAGAGAAACAACCCCAGGAATGCCGACTCAAGAAAGAAGCTGAACACTCCTTCCATCGCCAGCGGCTGGCCAATCACACCACCTGAAAGTTGCGAAAACCGCGCCCAGTTGGTGCCAAACTGGAACTCCATCGGGATGCCGGTCACTACGCCGAAGACAAAATTGACCCCGAAGATGTGGCCCCAGAAACGCGCCGATCGATCCCACAGCTCATTACCGGTCTTGAGTGCTACCGATTTCAGCACCACAATCAGCAGTGCGAGTCCCATCGTCAGTTGCGGGAATAGATAGTGGAAGGTAACAGTGAATGCGAAGTGAAGGCGATGAATCAATTCAGCGGTCATGAAGCGCCTCTCGTGTTAAAAACCGTTGCGCAATTCGTCTAGGTCGCGCTGCAATGCCGATGCACGCCAGCTTGCATCTTCTACAGTTCAAAGGGAACTATAGGGCTCAACTCGTATGAAGTGCATGTGATTTAAATCACATGCAGCAAAGCACCACCGGCTCGATTCTAAACCTCGAGAACAACCATCCAGCTTGAGCCAGGAGCGTTCCTCCCATTCTGGTACCCGGGCTTGGGTGTTCTAAGATGGGGTGGGGTCAAAGTATGAAAACAGCCATCATTGGCGGTGGCATCGCGGGGCTGGCGGCTGCCTTTGAGCTGGAGCAGGCGCGCCAGGCTGGCGCCGCTGTCACATACACCCTCTTTGAAGCGGGCGACCGCCTCGGCGGGTCGCTGGCCTCGGAAATCGTAGACGGCACAGTGCTCGAGCGCGGCCCTGACTCCTTCCTGACTGAAAAGCCAGCTGCTACCGAGTTGTGCCGGGAACTCGGACTCGGCTCCGACCTGATCCCCTCTAATGACGCCGCGCGTAAAACCTATATTGTGGTAAAGAATCAGCTCGTGGCTCTGCCCGATGGGCTTATGTTCCTTGTTCCGACTAAGCTGATTCCGACCGCGATGACTCGGCTGTTCAGTTTGCCCACCAAGGTGCGGATGGGCCTGGAACTGTTGCACCCTCCGCGCCCGCATGGCGACGCTGATGAGGCTGTTGCGACGCTGGTTGAGCGCCACTTCGGCGCGGAAGCTGTCGAACGGCTGGCGGATCCGCTGCTGAGCGGCATCTACGGCGGCGATGCGACCCAATTGAGTGCACGTACCGTCCTTCCGCGCCTGGTGGAGATGGAGCACGAATACGGCTCGCTCACGCGCGGCATGCTGGCCGCCCACAAGCTGATGCGCGCTAAAGCCAAAGCAGCCGCACAGTCCCACGCTGCAAACGGAAACGGCAAAGCAAGCACCAAGGGCCGCCCAGGGCGATCCATCTTCACCACCCTGCGTGGAGGCCTGCAGCAGTTGATCGATGGTCTCACAGCGCGGCTTGACCCAGCAAGCATTCGGCTGGCCACACCAGTCAGCGGTCTGGCGCGCATAGAGGGCCGCTGGAGAGTGACAGCTGGCGGTGCTTCCGATTTCTACGACTCGGTCATTGTGGCCTCGCCCGCGTGGGCTGCGGGAGTGCTGCTGAGGCCGGTCGATGCCCGGTTGGGCGAGAATCTGGGCGCTATCCCCTACTCTTCTTCCATCACCGTGAATTTGATCTATGACGAGGCACAGCTCGGCCCTCTCCCCGATGGCTTCGGATTTCTCGTTCCTAGCAGCGAAGGACGCGCTATGCTGGCCTGCACCTTCGTCCATCGCAAGTTTCTCGGCCGTACGCCTCCCGGCAAGGCGGTGCTGCGCGCATTTCTCGGCGGCATGAAGAACGAAGACCTGCTAGCCGAGCAGGACGCCGCTCTGATAGCCACGGTCCGCCGCGAACTGCGCGAGATTCTAGGCGACCGCATCCTGGGCCCGCATGTCGAGCCAGAGCACGCGCAGGTCACCCGCTGGCGTCGCGCCATGGCGCAATACGCCGTAGGCCACCAGGAGCGTATGCAGCGGATCTCCGCGCAGGTGGCCACGTTGCCGGGGCTGCGTCTCGCCGGAAATGCATATGACGGAATCGGTATCCCCGATTGCATTCGTCTGGGGCGTCGCGCCGCCAAAGAGTTAGTCGCAGCTCAGACAGTTAGTTAGGACGTGTAAGCTATGCCCGCCAGCGGCTACTGCGCTACCACTGGCAAAATCAGCGCACTCGGATGTTCCTTATCGTGAAAGATCGTGTTGGTCGCCTTGACGAACTCCGAGCTAGAACTCGCGTCCTTCCCCGTATTCAGATTCCTGTCGAACCGAGGAAAGTTGCTGCTGCTCACTTCCAGCCGAATGCTGTGCCCCTTCAGGAACACATTGCTCGTCGACCACAGATCGATCTTGTACTCATAGATCTGCCCCGGCGTGATCGGCTTCGGCGCGCCCTCCGTCGACTCTCGATACCGCGCTCGCAGAATGCCCTCGGTCAAATTGATCGCGGTCCCATCCGGCCGTACATCCAGCAGCTTCCCGGTAAAGTCCGTATCCGCAGCCGATGTGCTCGCAAACAGATCCAGCGTCACAGGTCCGGTCACTTCAATATCCTGCTCAAGCGGCGGCGTCGAATACACCAACACGTCAGCGCGAGCCTCCACTTCCCGCTGGTCTCTCGGGCCGCCCGGCATATGCTGTCCGTCGCAGCAAAGCGGCCCGCCCACAGTGGGCACCGGATTTGCAGGATCGTAGACAAAGCTATCGGCTCCTTCACCCTTCCCGCTCGAAAGGGAAAGTGATCCGTCTCCCCCTGCTGTGTTCGCCTTGCCGAATGAGTGCAGGAAATAGCTTGTCGATTTCGCCCGCTCCAACGGCCATGAATCTTCAAACCGCCACTCGTTCTTGCCCATGACGAAAATCTTCACGGGCTTGCCATTGGCAAACTCGTTTTGCTTGCCGAGAAACAGGTAGTCGTACCAGTCCAGAACCATCGCGTTTTCGTCGAAAGGCGCCTGCGTGCCGAAGTCTACCTGACCCACCGTCTGTCCCCACCCGGAATGCCCGCCAATCGCGACAATCAGGTGTTGTCCGTTGCGCGCCGCGTCACTTCCGCCGTGCGCCTTCAGCCCCATGTAATTCCGCAGCGAACCACCCTGGAAAATGTCGTACCAAGCCGCAATTGTCAGCGCGGGAACCTGAATATTCTGGTAATTCTCCTCAATGGACCACTGCTTCCAGTAGTTGTCGTAGAGCGGATGGTCAAGCCAATCCTGAAAATACGGCGCCAGCGCGTGCGTTAACTCAACGCCATCGCGCGGTGCTCTCAAATTAAAGATCGGATACTGGTTGAGCGGCAGCACGGTGCTCCCAACCAGCGCGTTGGTGTCTTTCTGTATCACGCGGTCCAGTGTGTTCTGCGCCAGTCCCGAGGTCCAGCTCTCGTTGAACCACTGCTCAAAGGCGCCACCCTGATAGGTCCAGTTCTCGTGGTAGTTGCTTGCGGTAACAATGGGACAAATTCCGGCAAGGTGTGGCGGATGCCCGATTGCTGCCAACATCTGCGTTGCGCCCACATACGATCCCGAAAACATGCCCACTTTGCCGTTCGAGTGGGGCAGCGCCGCGGCCCATTCCACGGTGTCGTAGCCATCATCAATCTCATACTTGAAGGGGTACCACTCGCCTTCGGAGTTGAAGCGCCCGCGGACATCCTGGGCAACTACCATGAATCCGCGCGCCGCCCCTCTCTGCCCAATACCCGCCATATTCGTCTTGTCATACGGCGTACGCGTGAGCAGCACCGGATAGGTGCCCTCTCCGGCAGGTCGATAGATATCCGCGCGCAGCGTCACACCGTCACGAGTCTTCATCGCCACGTTCTTTTCCGTGACCACCTGCTGAGGCGTTGCAACGGGAGCAGGTTGGCCCAGGCTGAAAACGGCGGGCAGCGTGAAGGCGAGGACAAGCAGGCAGGAAGCCCTTTTCAGCATAAGTGTTCAATTCCTCGGCGGCAAAGGCCGAAACCATTCTAAGGGTTGAGACTCGGCTGCTCTGTGCATGGTCGCCAGTGTATGTTTACTGACGGAAGAAAAATCTTGGTTTTTGAGGTGCGGGCGTGCATTCGTTCAATCGCAGGGGATTTTTGAAGGCGGCGGGAGCCGCAACCACTGGTACTTTACTCGGATCGAGACTGCATGCGCTCGACACGTTGCAGTCGGAGGCCCCGCGCCCCGTCTCCGCGAACGACCATATTCAGATCGCGCTCATCGGCGCGGGCGGCCAGGGCATGGGAGACACCAAAACCGCGATCCAAGTTCCGGGCGTGAAGCTCATTGCCGTGGCCGATTGCTACGATGGCCGTCTTGCGCACAGCAAGGAGCTGTGGGGCGACGACACCTTCACCACCCGCGACTACGCTGAGATTCTGGCGCGCAAGGATATCGACGCTGTCATCATCGGCACGCCCGACCACTGGCACAAGCAGGCCAGCGTCGATGCCATGAAGGCCGGCAAGGACGTCTACTGCGAGAAGCCGATGATCCACCTCTATTCGGACGGGCCGGAGATGATCGAAGCGGCGCGCTCCACTGGGCGGATTCTGCAAGTCGGCAGCCAGCGTGTCAGTTCTCTGATCTACGCCAAGGCAAAAGAACTGCTGGCGGGCGGCGCCATCGGCCAGCTCAACATGGTCACCGCGCGCTGGGACCGCAATTCGTCCATGGGCGCATGGAACTACACCGTCCCTCCTGACGCCTCACCTGAAACCTGCGACTGGCCGCGCTTCCTCGGCAGCGCTCCCAAAATCCCTTTCAATGCCGAGCAGTTCTTCCAGTGGCGCAAGTGGAAAGCCTATGGCAGCGGGGTCGCCGGCGACCTATTTGTTCACCTCTTCAGCGGAACGCATTTCATCACCGGCTCGCATGGGCCCACGCGCGGAATGGCCACCGGCGGCCTGCGCTTCTGGAACGATGGGCGCGATGTGCCTGACGTGATGCTGGGACTCTTCGATTACAAGGAGGGCTTCAACCTTAGCCTGCGCGTCAATTTCGTCGATGGCGGAGAAGAAAGCGAGGGTCTCATCTTCACCGGCTCCGAGGGCACCATGGAGATTGCGGGCAACTCAGTCAGCGTTAACCGCGTCCCGCGAGAGAAGGCCCCCGGTTACACCATCGGCACATTCACTGAGGCGATGCAGAAACAGTTCCTGGCCGAATACCAAGCCAAGTATCCACCCCATGCCGAAGGTGGGACCTTGGCGGGAACCGAGAAGTTCGTCGCACCGCAGGGTTACAGCGACAGCTACGACCATTTCAAGAACTTCTTCGCGTCGGTCCGTTCGCGCCAGCCCGTGGTGGAAGACGCAGTCTTCGGCTTCCGCGCGGCCGGGGCGGCGCTGCTCAGCAATCTCAGCCTCGAACGCGGTTTAATTGTGAAGTGGGATCCGGAAGCAATGAAGCTGGTGTAAACGATGGGTCGCAATTCAATAAGTGGCGCTGCCGCGATACGTGAGGCGTTGCTTGTCCACCAAAATCCGTGCTGCGACAACCCCGAACACGAACCCCGCGATGTGCGCCAAGTACGCCACGCCGCCGGTCCGAACCTCGGCAACTGAGCCGAAGTTGAGAACCTGCATCAAAAACCAGAAACCGATAAGCAGTACCGCCGGAATGTAGGTGACTCCGAAAAAGATAAAGACGAACAGCACGGTGCGAATGCGATCCCGGGGATAGGTGACCACAAACGCTCCCATCACCGCGGCAATCGCGCCGCTTGCCCCCAGCACCGGAATCGACGAAAACGGATCGGCAGCGACCTGCGCCATCATGGCCACGAGGCCGCCCCCAAGGTAGAAAACCAGAAATCGGAACGAGCCCATCGCGTCTTCTATCTCCGGCCCGAACGCCCAGAGATAGATCATGTTGCCGATGATGTGCATCCAGCCGCCGTGCATGAACATCGAGGTCAACAGCGTAATGCTGTGATGCCCATGCGTGATGCGGATGGGAATTGCGGACCAGTGACGGACAAACGCATTCCCGCCCTTCAGCTCAAGCAGAAACAGGACAGCGTTGACGACAATGATGAGGACGGTGATGATGGTGGTCCGTCTGGGCCCGCGCGATGCGTCGCCCAGGGGGATAAAGCCGGCCATTACACCCCGCCCTTACCCAGCAATATTCCAATCCCGTAAGTCACTGCGCCTTCCACCGCGCCGACCACGGTCATTTCAATGCCGGAAGACCACCACGACCGCACAGTGATCAGCGACTTGGCAGCCCCGACGGCGAAGTGCGCAGCCAGCGAGATAACCGCTGCCGCGATCACGGCCGGAACGCCCTGCATGAAGAAGAATGGGATGACGGGGATGATTGCGCCAACGGCGGTAGATAGCGCGCCAGAGCTGGCAGAAACCAGTGGATTCGAAAGCGCCTCCTCCGACGATCCGAGCCGCTCGCCGGCCAGAGCACGGAGCAGTTGCTCAGGGTCACTGGCGATGTGGTTCACCATGTGCATGGCATCCACTTCGGGCAGCCCTTTCACCTGGTAGTAAAGCGAGAGTAATTCGCGCGCCTCGGGTCCATTCATCTCGATAGCTTCGCGCTCCCTTGCAACCTCCGCCTGGTAAATCTCGCGTTCGCTCTTGGCCGCCAGGTACGCCCCGGAACCCATGCTCAGCGCCGATGCAATCATTCCCGAGAGCCCCGCCAGAAGCACATATTTGCTGTCGCCCGCCGTCGCGCCGGAAACGCCGGAGACAATGCCGAAGATCGCGCCGAGTCCATCATTCACGCCGTAAATGGCGTCGCCAATCCAGGATCCTGGCTGCTTGCGGCCCCGGTTGCGCTTGGCCAGAAGCTCTTCAAGTACGGCTTTCGGGTCGATTTTAGGGGCGCCGGCCGGGGCAGTGTAGTGCCCGCGCAGCAGCGATCCCAGCTCGTGATAGTGTTCCTTTTCGTCCTCTATAACGTGGTCGAGAATTTCGAGCGACCCTTCGTCGCCCAGAGCCTTCAACTGCTCGCCGTAAGTGGCAATGTGGCGACTCTCTTCAATTTCCAGGCGCCGCAGCGCCATGCGGACCCCGCCGGCCCGATTGGCCAACGAATCAGCCTCTCCGCCAGGCTTACCCCTGTACACAGGCTCGGCGCCGCCAAGCTCCACGATGCGTCCGCGCCAAAGGGCAGCGTGTTCCCACTCCGCAGAAGCCAAATGGCGCAGCACCTGGGCGCGCACCGGATCGGTGTCGCGATCTGCCAGCGTCAAATACGTGTGATAAGCCTCCACCTCGGCATGCCAGTTTTCTTCCAGTGCGGCCAGTACCTTCTTCAGCTTGGCTGGACCCATCGTTGCAATTGCCACGCGTCACTCCTGACTTTCTATGAGGATACGGCATTTTTGCGCGGTCTTCGAGGCTCGGAACCGGTGGATTTCCTTGTCGCCATCCGGGCTCGATGCCAATCCTACTTCGCAAGCCGAAAGGTCTCCCGCAGGATTTAGCTGCTCAATCGTTTCTGCGATCACTTCCCCACGGCAGGGCTTTCCGTATAGTGTTGTGTGGTGCAAAATGCCAGAGCTCTGGACTCGCCAAAACCGGCCGGTTGCCGCTCTGGAGATGTTTAGCGCATCGAATGCGCCAACAAGCCCAAACCGGGCGAGACTTTTCATTGAGGAAACGGGGAATAACTTTCTATGGCAACGCAAACGAAACAATCGACGGCTCTAACGTCGCCTGGGTATCTGGTCCCGTTTATCACCGTGACCGCGCTGTTTTTCATCTTCGGTTTCATCACCAACCTCAACATGGGGCTGGTCCCGCATCTGAAGAAGATATTCGAAATCCAAGGGCTCGCCACTTGGCAGGCGATGCTCGCCAACGGAGCTTTCTTCACCGCCTATTTTGTGTTCTCGACTCCCACCGGTCGTCTGATCGAAGCCATTGGCTATAAGCGAACCATGGTTGTGAGTCTGTTCATCCAGGTCTTGGGAGCGCTCTTGTTCGTGCCCGCTGCCCAGAAGGTCTCGTTCCCCCTCTTTCTCCTCGCCATCTTCGTCGTAGGCGCGGGTGTCACTGCGCTCCAAACTGCAGCCAACCCGTATATCTCAATCCTTGGTCCGGAACACAGCGCTCCAATCCGCCTGAACCTTGCGCAGGCTCTCAACTCGCTCGGTGGCACGTTCGCGCCCTGGGTAGCTGGAACATTCATCCTGACTACCGCCGTCCTCAATCCGGCGCAGGTTGCAACCGAAAGCGCGGCCCAGCAACACGCCTTCCAGTTGACGATTGCGAACACCGTGCGGCTGCCTTACCTGGTCATCGCCTTTGCCTTGATCATCCTTGGAATTGCTGTTGCATTCACCCGCCTGCCGAACGTCGAAACCACGCAGCAGTTTCGTCCTGCTAAAGAGGGCGATCCGATATTGGGCCGCAGCATCTGGAGCTACCGGCATACGGTGTTGGGCGCACTGGGCATCTTCTTCTATGTAGGCGTTGAGGTCGGCTTGGCCACAACAATGGTGCTCTATTTCAGCGATTCCGCGCACGGCGGTCTCCATACTTTATTGGCACCGGAAGCACAAAAGCTGGTCGTGTTTTACTGGCTTGGCGCTCTGGTAGGCCGTCTCCTAGGATCGTGGATGTTGACCAAGATCCAAGCCGGAAAACTCCTCGGGATCTTCGGCGTGATCGCTGCAGTCCTGGTAGTCGTGGCGATCTTCACCTCTGGCTATGTGGCCATCGGATGCCTCGTCCTGGCCGGGTTCTTCAACTCCATCATGTTCCCGAATATCTTCACCCTCGGAATCGTCGGCCTCGGACCGATGACAAGCAAAGGTTCCGGACTGATTATGACAGCCGTCTGGGGTGGCGCTTTGATTCCTGTCTTTATTGGATGGCTCGTTGATAACAGCACCTATCAATGGGCGCTGGTTGTCCCAGTCATCTGCTACCTCTACATCGCCTTCTATGGGCTGTGGGGATCCAAACCTACGCGGACTGTGACGGCGTAGCGCGGATAGTTGTACCCTGAAGGCCCTTCGGCGCAAGCTGAAGGGCCTTCGTACGTCCGGGCACTTTGAGCAATGCATTGCTTCATCCGCTTCTCTGCAAGCATTCTTTTCCTTTCGATTTAAACGTTCGTCCGGTGAATCGCGGTAAGATGGGTTCGCCTTCACATCCAACCGCCGCATGACTCCCAAAGCAAAGCCGCGCGCGCAGAACATGATTCTGATCTGCATCGTTGCGCTTATCGTGTTGTTGCTCCTGCTACGCCTGTTTGTCTTCGTCCACGGTGTTCACGGTCACCGGCGCTACGAACCTCGCGGAGCCGCTCCCGATACATCGAGCGCAGTCCATGCAGCGAGCTACAGCAAGGAATCAGGTTGGGCCCAGCGCCCATGGACTGACAGCTTCGCCGACGGTACCCCCGATTTTCTCCGCCTCACCGATCCCGCCGACCAGGCCGCATTCCGCCAGTGGTTTACTTCGATCGCCGACTATCAGGCCGTCCGTCCTCGCGCCGGGGTGCCAGCCGAAATCACGGACTGCGCCAGCTTGCTGCGCTATTCCTACCGAGAAGCCCTCAAGCGCCACGACGACACATGGTTTCTTGCCACCGGGATTGAGGTTCCAGCGCTCCCCGGAGAAGTCCGTGCCTGGCGCTACCCCGAGACGCCTTTAGGCGCTGGTCTCTTCCGTGTCCGCCCCGGCAGCTTTGAGCCGGCAGACGCCACCGACGGCGCCTTCGCGCAGTTCGCCAACGCCAAAACGCTCGTCGAGCGCAATGCGTATTTTGTATCCCGCGACGTCCGCCAGGCCCAGCCCGGTGATCTGCTCTTCTACCGCCAATTCGGACAATCATCGCCATGGCACTCCATGATCATCACGCGTATCGCCGGCCAGTCCGCGGTCGTGTACGACACGGGAGAAGATCATGGCAAAGCCGGCGAACTGCGTCGTGTAGCTCTCTCCGAACTGCTCGACCATCCTCAGCCACAGTGGCGGCCTCTTCCCGGCAATCCTAATTTTCTTGGTGTCTACAGATGGAATATTCTGCGAGGCAATTTATGAGTCTCCGTAAGTCGCTGGTGCTCTTTTCGTCTCTGCTTCTTGTCCTCGTCTCCGCTCGTCCGGCAGCAGCCAAAGACGCGCCGCGGTCCTTCTCTCTCTCTTCCACGCGAACCTTTGCGCCCGGAGAAAGCGTCAAAATCCAGCTCCTCGCCCGCAACGTGCCGTCTTTGGAATTTCGCGTCTATCGAGTGAAGGACGCAGAGAAGTTTTTCGCCGGCCTCAAAGACCTACACAGCTTTGGCGTACAGAGCCAGTCCCCCGCAGAGCAAATCGACCAACGCACATGGATTGAGCGCCTGCACGATTTCAAAACTGATCTTTGGTGGCGTGTGCGCCACTTCTTCCGCAGCCAGTTCACGGACGACGCGCGCGACACCTTCCGCGAGGGTCAGGGTAAGCTCGGCAAGCGGAGCCGTGTGGTGGGCGCGGTATCGGAGTTCGCGCAAGTCCCGATACTGAACCAGAGCCAGCTGGTCGCGCGTTGGAAGCTGGAGACGCCGCCCACCCTGGTAAGCGAAACCCAGCAGTTGCCCATTGACGGTCTCAGCTCTGGCGTCTACCTCATCGAGGCGACAGACGGGACCTACAAGGCCTACACCGTGGTCATAGTAACCAGCATCGCGGTGGTTGCTCGGCCGGGCAACGGCCAGACCAGCCTCTATGTCGCAGACCGAAAGACCGGTGCCCCCATCGGCAATGCAGACGTTGCTCTCTGGTCTGGTGGCACTCTGCAGTCCTCCGCGAAAACAGGCATCGACGGCATGGCCACGCTCACCATGAACAGCCCGCGCGTCCAGGCAGGCGCGGAGCCGGACAAGTTGTGGATACTCACGCGCCACGACGCCGATGCGGCAATTGTGACGCCCTGGGGCTACGGCTTCATAGGAAACCCGCAGAACGACCTCCGTGCATATGTCTACACCGACCGTCCCGTCTATCGGCCCGGCCATACGGTCCACATCAAGGCGGTGGTTCGGCGGGAAAAAGGCGACGACCTCACCTTGCCCGACGACAAGACCTTTGAGATTAAGGTCTTCGACCCAGACAATAAGGCGGTGTACACCAAAGAACTCTCCGTTTCTGCGCATGGAACCATCACCACCGATGTGAACCTTGAAGCCGACGCCAGCCTTGGCTACTACGACGCCGCCGCTTATCAGAATGGTCGACGCGTAGGAGGTGGCAACTTCTACGTCGAGGAGTACAAGAAGCCTGAGTACCAGGTGACCGTGAAACCCTCCGCCCCGCGCATCCTTCAGGGCAACTCAATTCAAGCCACCATTGAAGCGCGATACTTCTTCGGCGAGCCCGTAGCGGGAGCAAAGGTCAAGTGGGTCGTCCACACCTCGCAGCACTACTGGTGGGATGAAGACGAGGCAGACGACAACGAATCCGGTGGCGAAGATGCCGGTGAGGGCGAAGACACTGGCGACGCGGAATATAGCTTCGGCCAGACCGAGCAGCAGGAGCACGACGGTGTCCTCGATTCAAACGGCCAGTTGAAAATCTCCCTCCCAGTTGCAGTCGACGGCAAGCACAACGACCAGGATTACCGCATCGAAGCCCGCGTGACCGATGAAGCCAATCGCGAAGTCAGCGGCCACTCAACAGTCCTGGCAACCTACGGCTCCTTCCGTGTCAGCGTTGAGCCAGTAAGCTATGTGGTCTCGCCCGGCCAAACGCCCAAAGTAAAAGTCACCGCCCAGGACTACGACGGCAAACCCGTTCAGACTTCCGTTCACGTCGCCATAAGCCTGCAGAAGTGGGATTCCATCACGCACCAGTCCACGGAGACACCCATCACCAGCCGCGATGCGCAGACCACCGCTGACGGCACAGTATTGGTCGAGCTGCCAATGGGCACCAACAGCGGCAGCGGAAACTTTGAGATAAAAGCCAGTGCCCAAACCCCGGAAAACCGCACAGTAGAAGGCAAGACCTGGGTCTGGATCTGGAATGGCGCGGGCGAATGGTACAACACCAACACCCAGGCGCAGATCGTCGCCGACAAGAAGACCTACCAGGTAGGCGACACAGCACACCTGCTCCTCGTTACGGGCCTCGATGACGCCTGGGCCGTGGTCACCGCTGAAGGCGACAGCGTGCAATGGAAGCGCCTGCTCCACGCCACGTCCAGAAGCTTCGCCTTCGACGTGCCCATCACCCAACTTGCCCAGCCCAACCTAGTCATCAGCGCGGTCATCGTGCACGACAATCAACTTATCACTGCGCAAAAAGGCCTGAAGGTTCCGCTTGTCGAGCGCACCCTCACCATCACCGCGACCCCCAGCAAACCCAAATTCGAACCCGGTGAGAAAGGCAGCTTCGACGTCTTCGCAGCCGACTCCAAAGGCAAGCCCGTCCAGGCCGACCTCAGCTTCGGCGAAGTCGATGAAGCGCTCTACTCTGTTCGTCCTGACGAAAGCGGTGACATGGTCGCCTTCTTCTATCCCAGGCGCTACGTCTACCTGCAGCCGCAAACCTCGTTCGAGTTCTACTTCTACGGCGAGGCCGGACTGAAGAGCCCGCTTCTCACACAACTCGCCAACGGCATGTACCATCCTCGTCTTGCGCAGGTAAAACCAGGCTCAGACCTCGTCGTGCCCAAGGTCCGCAAGGCCTTCCCCGACACAGCCTACTGGAACCCCAATGTCCGCACCGGCTCTGACGGTCACGCGCGCGTCGAGTTCAACTTCCCTGACGCCCTCACCACCTGGCGCACCACCATTCGTGCCATGACCGATGACGGCAAAGCCGGTGGCGTGGTCACGCGCGTGCTGGTCCGCAAAAACCTCATCGTCCGCCTCGCTGCGCCGCGCTTCTTCCGTCAGGGCGATGAAACCACTCTGCGTGTCATCGCTCACAACTATCTTGAAACAGCCAAGGACGTAACCTTCGCCCTCGATGTCACCGGCCTTGAAGTTGTTGGCAGCCAAACCAAGAAAATCAACATCCCCGCCAAAGGCGAACGCTACGTCGACTGGCGCGTAAAGGCCCACAACACCGGCAACGCGGTCCTCACCGCCAAAGCACTCACCAATGAAGAGAGTGATGCCCTTGAAATGACCATCCTTATTGAGGCTTTCGGAGTCAAGCAGCGCGCAGCCGCATCGGGAGTAGTTTTCTCCGGTCCTGGCCAAACGCAATGGAGTTACGGCTATCCGCCCGCCTCGGACGCTGGCTCGCGCGCGCTCACCATCACCGCTGCGTCCTCTGTTGCCGGCACTGTCTTCGACGCACTGGATTATCTCACCGGCTATCCGTGGGGATGCACCGAGCAGACCATGTCCAGCTTCCTGCCGGACGTCATCGTGTCGCAGGCCGTCGACAAGCTGAATCTCAAATCCCCCATTGACCGTTCCTCACTCCGTGACATGGTGAACGCTGGTCTGGAGCGTCTCTACAGTTACCAGCACGATGATGGTGGATGGGGATGGTGGCCCGACGATCCTAGCCGCGTCTTCATGACCGCCTACGTCGTCAGTGGCCTTGGCCAAGCAAAAGACGCAGGCTACAACCTCCGCGACGATAGAAGTGATCCCAACCATCTGGACAAGGGCCGTGCGTGGCTGCAGGCTCAACTCGCCGCCCATCCTGACATGCTCCCCGATCTGCGGGCCTACGCCGTCTACGCCCTTGCCACCACAGGCGGCGCGCCAAAAGATGCTCTCGACAAAGTCTGGAACACCCGCAACAAACTCAGCGACGAGGGCCTGGCACTCGCTGGCCTAGCGCTCGACGCCGCCGGCGACAATCGCGCAAAAGATGCGGCGAGCCTGCTCGAGAAGAAAGCAAAGACAGACGAATCCGATGCATATTGGTCCGGAAATTACGACGAACTCCTCGATGACTGGGGCGACACCTCCAACGAAACCACGGCGCTCGCCCTCAAGCTCATCATCCGCCAGGACCGCAGCAGTGGCCTGCTTCCCAAAGCCGCGCAGTGGCTCGCCCGAAACCGCGATGGCGACTACTGGTATTCCACCAAGCAAACTGCCATGGTGATCGCAGGCCTAACCGACTACCTCTCGCTCAGCGGCGAACTCGCCAACACCTCCGATATCGAGGTGCTGGTCAACGGCACAAGCGTAGGCATGCACCACTTCGCTCCCGCCGATGCCTTCGCTCTTCCCTGGAAGATCAGAGTCCCCGCTGCGCAGACAGCGTCCGGCGGCCAAATCACCATCCGCAAGAGCGGAAACGGCATCACTTATTGGAGCGCGGAGAACACCTGGTACGCCGCAGACAAAAAGCTCTACCAGCAAGGCAGACTAGCGCTCAATCTAACCCGCGACTATTACGTATTACAAAAGAAGCAAGCCTCGCCAACCGACCCCATCACCTACGATCTGGTTCCCCTCAAGGGCCCAGTCCATGTCGGCGATATCGTAGCAGTGCGTCTCGCAGTCAGCGGCACAAACTGGAAATATCTGCTAGCCGAAGACCCCGTCCCAGCCGGCACTGAGTTCCTCGCCAACACCGGCCTGTACGCCCTCAACAACAAGCCCGATTGGTGGGCCGACTGGTTCACTCGCAAGGAATTCCATGATGACCGCGCCGCCTTCTTCAACACCGAGTTCAGCGGCCGCCGTGAGTATGTCTACCTGCTCAAGGTCGTGAATCCCGGCAAATTCACCATCAGCCCCGCGCAGGTGGGACCCATGTATCAATCGAATGTCCAGGCCACAAGCGACCCGGCAACGCTGGAGGTGCAACAGTGAGCGAGGGAATCATGAAGAATTTGCTGCTTCGGGTCAGTCGTGCAAGGCGCTGGGTCGCTGTGCAATTCGTGCTGACGCCGGTGCTCTTACTCGTCGGTCTCGCGTGGACGCGCCTGCCTGACAAGCACATCTGGCAAGTCGCACTCACTCTTCTCATCCCGATACTGCTCGCCATCTCTGCGCTGGAGCTGCAGGCAGCCACGGTGCGCGCCTTTTCTGATGACGACGGCAAACGCATCAAGCTTGTCTGGGGTGCCATCACCCTCCTCGTCTGGATCGCCGTCGGCGCCGCATTCTGGGTGTTTCTCGATTGGTGCGACGACCAAATTCCGGATTGGGCCGGCTATCTCAATTCGCAGGCATCGGCTCACGCGCGCGCAACAATCTTCACTTATACCCACCTTGTTCGCTGGATGACAATCGCTGAGTGGGTACTGCGCTGGATAGTGCTTCCAGCCAAATTCATTCCCTGCGGAGCAGCATCGGCTCAGTGGGGCTGGCGCTTACCTGTCCGCAGGATTCTGCGGATGCTGTGGAACTGGCGTTGGTGGCTAGGCGTAGTTCTGGCGGCTCTGCTAGGCGTGCTGCTGCCTGCTACCTTCTTCGCAGCAAAACCCCATGGCGCAGTCTCAGCGCAAGTCTGGACTGTAGCGCTGAAACTCGTTGCCGCTTACCTGCTGGCCGCAAGCAGTTGGGTTTTGCTGCTCGGCTGGGTAGCCACGCTCTTCGGCCGCCAGCAGCCACCAACAGAAGAATCCCTCGTCGCAGTGCCAGTCCTCGCCGGCCCTCCGCAGGGCAAGCATGCCGCTGCGGCTGAAATCCCGCCGCCCGATGAGACACCGAAAGGCTAAATACGGCGCTCGATCTCTATCACCTTCAATTTCGGCAGGGTTTACTCTTTCCCCTGCCCAATTCTCTAGACATTGATGAACTTCCAGTGAGGGAGCAAGAACAATGAAGAGGCTTCATACGTTGATCCTGATTTCTCTATTTCTCTGAGAAGCGCAGTATTCGGTTCAGGTTTCGGACAGACCACAGAGGAACCATTCTCAATCACAATCAGCACTGACAAGCCGACGATAACAGTACAAGCTGCCCCTCATGTGCGTATCATGATCAAGCTTTCCAATACATCCGACCACGCTGTGAACTGTTCCGCGATGGTTACGAATGGACTGAATAGAAGCTAACTCTACGATGTGCGTAATCAGAATGGAAAATCGATCGAGATACCAGGCGAACATCACGAACTTCGAGGTGGGAGCTGGGAAGGTCCTTGCGAACTTGCACAAGGAAAAAGCATGAATGCGTCGAGCCGGATCGGTGTACTTTATGACTTTACAAAGCCAGGGCGATACACAGTGCAGCTATCGAAATACATTGGAAACAAAGAAAAAAAGAACAGTCAAGTCAAAACCTTCACGATCACGGTAACGGAATAGTCACTAGCCCCCAGCTTGGGCAGCCAGTCTTGTCTACTCTTTCCCCATCCCAATCCGCCACGCCTTGATGAATTTCCAGTGGATATACACGGAGTGGTTGACATGCAGAATTAACCCTTCACGTCCGTCCATAAATCCGAGCCGAAAAAAATAGTTGTAAATAAAGGTCGCCGCCGGATTCGCCACAGCGTTCCACAAAAACGCAGCTAGCGACCGGCTCGTTCTCCCCTTCGCCGCCAGCAGCGCGCCAATCTCCGCGCTGTACCGATTCATATGTTCGAGGTAAATCGCCAGCGTGGGATAGGCGTAGTGCAGCATGTCGCCCTTGAGCTTGCCCTTCGGCCCCGCGAACTGCGGCGTCGAATGTGGCCCCACACCCTCACTCAACCGTGCCGCCCCGCGCCGAAAGAGTCGCAACTTGCGGTCCGGATAAAATCCTCCATGCCGAATCCATCGCCCAAAGTAAAGGTTCAGCCGCGGAATCCAGTACGCCTCAAACTCCGGCTCACACCCGTCCTGGCAAGCCAGCACCTTGAGTATCTCGTTCTGCAACTCTGGCGTCAGCACCTCATCCGCATCGAGCAACAGAATCCAGTCTGATGTGCAAAGGTCAAGGGCGATATTTTTCTGCTCGCCGTGCCCGCCGAATGCGTGATAGCTGGTCTTCGCCCCGAACGATTGCGCAATCTCGATGGTCCGGTCCGTCGACCCCGAATCGACCAAGACAATTTCGTCGGCCCAACGCACGCTCTCCAAAGTCCGAGGCAGGTTGGCCTCCTCATTCATCGCGATCATGGCTACCGATAGTGTCTTACGCATCGATGGAAGAATAACTCAACCACCTGCTCAATGAAGACCGGCGAGCGCGTTCGCAGGCACACCCGAACGCAACCACCCGAGCACCTCGGCCCGACCGTAGCGCTCAAGGAGCCACCCTACGTACCAGCCGGCGGCCCAATGCGCCTCTTGCGATTGCGCCTCCGTTCCCGCATGAACAAGAGCGCGGTCAATCTCGTCCGGCTTCAGAAGAGGCGCAAGTCCTTCCCCTTTCGCTTCTCCACTCCAAACCTCCACAAGTCCCTCCCGCAACCACAACGGCGTCCCCGGTACACTCTGTCTTTCAACCAATGTATGCAAGAACTCATGCCGCATCACCGAACCCAGTATCTTGCGTGAAGCCAAAGTGGCCAACGGTTGCGTTGCAATCCACTCCCCCTCCGTAAACGCCGCAACCCACCCCGGTGCCAGCGTTGCATCCCGAAATGCCGGCGTCGACCGGAATGCCCTCACGGTGATCGTCCCACTGGCCTGCAATGCAGACTGAACCTGCGCCTCCCCAAGCGCCTCGCTGATCGTTGCCAAATACGCGCCGTCCGCGGGCACCTGCGTCTCAACCGTGAATCCCCTACCCGCCAGCCGTTGCCACGTCAATCCAGTAGCCTCATCGCCGGCAACCGCCCCAGGAAAATACTGCGCGAGAATCTGCGTTGCGTCACGACCTTGCGCCGACATCGCCGCAGCCCCTGCTTGGCAGAGCCCCACCCCGTGCCCCGATCCGCGCCCGTGAAAGAGGAACTGATCGCCTTGCCGCGACACCTCAAACCAGTCGCTCAGTATCTTGCCCCAACCGAATGCGCGCCCCACTGCAAGGCGAAAGTCTTCTGCAGAAATCTCTGCGGAATCCAATCGCAGCGTAACCGCCCGTCCCGATTCACCACGGCGCGCCACCGCAAGCGTCTTCCATCCCGGCCGAGCCAGCCCTGCTGTTGCCAGCGCCGCACTCAAATCCCCAAGCGATAAACTCGTCGACCACTCCCGCGCGCCGTTGGCCGTGCAATACGGATCGGCTCGCGAGACCAGCCATGGCATGGTCTGGCGAGGTCCACCTCTCGTCGCCGGCCACACTTCTCCCGGCGAAGCCGTGCGTCCGCCGCAATTCTGATGGAACCAAGCCTCGACGCGCTGCCCGTGGAACCACAGTGTTTCGCCGGCAGTCGCGAGCGTAGCCGCGTGGGCGGCGTTGCTTCGTTCGGAACTCCCACCCCAGTGCAGCAGTTGGCAATGAGTCGAGTCGCACAAATCGTAATCCGCGTGACCGTGTGCCTGGTGCAACGCAAAGGATCGAACCACAATGGCCAATGCCTTGAGCGACTCCTCGCTATCAGCCGCCCCGCTCTCGCTTGCCACAACGCGCTCTACGTAAGTCTCAACCGGTAGCGTGACGGCGAGGACCAGCTCCCCATTGCGCGCAGAGATGCGGAGAGGATTCCGAATCATAAGCATTTCACCATGCGCGGTAAGAGAAACGGTGCCGGCAATCGAAACGGAATCGGCTTGACGGTTGCCTGCAAATTCCACATGGCCGCCCGCCGCGCGAATCTGTATCGCCCGTCGGAGTTGGACCGAATTGCATCCTTTGCAAACGCGCAGCGCAACTGCGGATTCGGGCACCGGCGAGACCGTGACCTCCTTATCGTGCCAAAGCGTCCACAATCCCACACGCAGTGTCGCTCGACCCTGTGGGTTTTGCGCAAACGACCGAGTGGATGTCGCCTCAGCAACAAGCATCAAGACGGCACACGCGTGCACAAAGGTGCGAGCTTTCATGGCTTCTTCCTAAGTGGCGAGTGGGCGAGCAACTCGCCAGCGATGCGGGCAGCATCGGTACCGTGGCCAGCCGGAAGATAGACAGCAATTACCGCGCGCGGTGCGCCCGCAGGCGCGAGGCCAATGAACCAACCGTGTGTTTGCGGTCCCGCGGCGCTGCCCGCAGTTCCTGTTTTGCCATCGATCGCGACCCCGCCAAGCGATGCAGCTCCAGCCATTCCAAAGCTCGCAGAATCCGCAAGCCCAGCCTGCACTACCTGCACCGCTGCCGTCTCCGGGTGCGCTGCAATTTGCAGTGCGAGCCATCGATAAGCTACAGCCAGCTCCAGCGGCGTCACCAGAATCCCATCGACGCCCAGCAATGCAAGCCGATTTTGGTCTGGCGACTGCGGATCTCGAAAGACAGCTGTGGCCTCGTTACTTGCCAGACTGGTTTGAGCCAGCAGCCCCGTCGGCGCCAGCACCTTGCGCAGCTCACCGGGCGCCAGAGTTCCTGCAACGGTCGCAAAATACGTGTTACACGACCACGCCAACGCCAGTCGAGCATCCATCGGATCGGCCGCTGGATGCGAGCAATTCAGTGACCGCCCGCCAATGGTGAGTGTGCGAGTGCAGGTGATCCGCCGCGACGGATCCCAGCGACCCCGCGCCACCAGCCCGTAAAGCGCGAGCGGCTTGAGCGTGGAGCCGGGAGCAGCCAGTGTGCGTGCAGCTTCAGCCAAATGGCTTGCGGCCAGCAGGTGTCCGGCACCCACATCAAGAACCACGATGCGCGCTTCCGGCGCCAGTCGAGCCGCGCTGGCCACCGCGTTTCCCCATGCGCCCGCCGTCTGCGCACGGCAACTGCAGAAGCCAGCCAAGCACACCGCAACCAACAAAATAAGACGCGCACTTCCCACACCAAGAGTATCCATCATGTTGGAGCCATGCCGCTGGAACTATGCTTGAACCATGTACGGCCAATAAGGGAGCAGCGACAAAATGAAGGTTCTGGTCTTTGGAGCAACAGGGATGGTGGGACAAGGTGTTTTGTTGGAGTGCCTGAGGGACCCAGACGTCGAACTTGCCGTAACCGTGGGCCGCACAGCAACGGGAGTGCAGAACGCCGAGCTTCAGGAAATCGTCAACGCCGACCTGACGAACTATGCGGCGATTGAACCCCAGCTGACCGGCTTCGATGCCTGCTTCTTTTGCCTCGGCGTGTCTTCCAGCGGAATGAAAGAAGCGGACTACGAGCGAATCACCTACGGCTTCACGCTTGCCGCCGCCGAGGCCCTGAGCCGTCTCAATCCTGGCATGACCTTCATCTACGTTTCCGGCGCAGGCACGGATACTCCCGAGAAGGGGCGCGTGATGTGGGCCCGCGTCAAAGGCCGAACTGAAAACGCGCTACTTCGTCTTCCGCTTAAAGCCCATATGTTCCGGCCTGGGTTCATTGAACCCATGGACGGCATCCAGTCCAAAACGCCCTTATATCGAATTCTTTATAAAGCGTTCGCCCCGCTCTTTCCTGTGCTCCGCTGGGCAATCCCAAAGCAGATTCTGACCACCCGACAAATCGGCCAGGCCATGCTTTCCGTGGCCAAGCATGGATATGAGAAACGCATCATGGAGATCGGCGATATTCGGATCGCTGCGAGCAAATGATCTTGTGGGATGCCAATTACTCCGGCGGCGCCCCGCCCCACGTCGTGTACCGCACCGACGGCGCCTTTGCCACCAGCGCCGATAGCCGAGCATTAGGAAACCTGCGAACGTAGGGTACGGCCCAGCCAATATCAGATCCCCCATAAGGCAGCGTCACCACCTGCGCCACGCCGGTTTGCTTCTCCAAAATCGTCGGATCTTCCAGTCCGGCAAGGCAGAATTTCACCAGGTGATGGAGTGCCCTATTGTTCTCGAGGTAGAGATCCATCCCGTTCGCCTCGCCCATTTCCGCCATCAGGATCAGCGCTCCCAGCGCGTAAAGGTGGTAGTGCAGCGCCATCTGCCCACGATTCATCTCCGCCTCCAGCGATCCGTCCGGCTGAATGTTCGCAAGCCCTATCCGGTATGTCCAAAGCGCCCATCGCCAAGCGTCGCGATCGTTATCGGCAATCGCCTCGGCGGCAACCGCAAGCCCAGCCCAGTAGATGTGGTTGTTTTCTTTGTCAGGCCCGCCGAGGCGTGGGACCTCCTCGTCGAAGAATTCCCGCACTCTCCCGGCAAGCCGCTTAAACCATTTTTGAATCGCCGCGTCCTCGATACCCGTCCCAACTCCGCTCGGCCGCACTTTAAGATACGCAATCCCAGCGCCGCTTAGCAGCCAGTTCTGCACGTACACGCCGGAGAAGCCGCCCATCTTGCCGTCCCAGGCGTCTGCCTTCGCCGCTGCGCCTAGTAACTTATAAACGCAAAGCGCAGCTGCTTGGCTACCTTTAGAGAGATAGTCGTCCGCAGCCGTGGTCGCGGCCCGGGTCAGCTGAAGATAGGCGTCGGAAGCTTTGTCGTATTCAGCCTTCTTCTTCGCGTCGATCACCGAAGCTTTGTTGTCAATGTAATATGTCCCGATCTCCAGGGTTTTCGCAAAGGGTGGAGGCGCCGGGCAGTCGTAAACCGCCTCCGTCAGCGCAACCTTGCCGTCATCCCAAGGCGACCGCAGCTTGTCTCCCTGGGCTCTAACGACCGTTGCGCCAACGACCAGCACCATCACCGCCAAACAGCACGTAGCAATATGCATTGCGTTTGAATTCACGTGCCTATTTTATCCGCGGTTTCCCGGCATTCCAATCAATACATCAAAAGGCAATTGAGATCGATCGATTCTGAATACCCCCAGGCACCCTGAAGACGAGACCATCGCCCGGACAAAGCCCTCAGCACACACTATGCGACCCGTCGCATCGGCAGGGCCCGAGTTTCACCTGCACGCTCAGAGCGTGGTAGAGTGATACTTCCACGGAGGTTAGGGCGGGATGGCAGCTGGATTTCAGCTCCCGGGGAATGACGAGACCATCGACCTGCAGCAGCAGGTGGCCCGTTTGCAGGCGCTCCTTGAGGCTTCGCGGCAGGTCCACTCCACCATCCATGAGGAAGAAGTCCTCGAACAGGTGTTGCGCATCGTAGTGCGCGAGTTGGAAATGCCCGGTGCTGCCTTTCTTGGAACCGGGCTGTCTTATGGCGAGTTACCACTCGTCAAGGAAACAGGTGCCGAATTTGATCCGGAATCGCAGAGCCCACCCGCGGAACCCCGCTCTCGCCTCACGACCTATCTGTTGGAGAATCGCGATGGCGTCCGCTTGGCGGAGTTGGTCGTGGTGTCACCGGACGGACGTGATCTGACGCTCTATGAGTCAGACTTTATCGAAGGGCTGACCTTGCAGGCCGCCGTTGCGCTCGAGAATGCGCGCAATCACAAAAGGAACGTTGAGTTCGCACGCGTGCAGCAGGATCTCGCAGCCGCGCGGGAGATTCAGCGCTCGCTGCTGCCGCAGAAGCTCCCCGCCATCGAAGGCTACTCCTGTGGATTTCGCTCCGTAACCTGCTACGAGGTGGGCGGGGATTATCTCGACATCGTCGAGCAGCCCGATGGCAGCCTTCTGATCGCCGTAGCCGACGTGGCAGGCAAAGGCCTGGCTTCCGCCATCATGGCCACCAGTTTCCGCTCGGCCTTCAGGGCAATGGCCGTCACCGGCATGCCGCTTGATGAGCTGGCGACCCGCATGAATCAGCACCACTGGACGGAAGGTGAAGAAGCACGGCGCCGCTATGTCACTGCAATCTTTATGAGGTTGCACCCCGAATCCGGTGAAGTGGAAGTGGTGAATGCCGGCCACAATCCTGGGTTCCTGGTTGCGCCTGGCGTTGAGCCGCACCAGTTCAATGCTGCGGGAACACCTTTAGGACTTTTGCCGGGCATGCGCTACACCAGCGAGAAACGCGGGTTTATACCGGGTGCCCGGTTGTTGTTCTATACCGATGGCTTGACGGAGGTCTTCAGGGGTGATGAGGAATTTGGGCCCGAAAGGCTTTTGGATCAATTTTCTAAGTTCCCGGCGCAGAATGCCGATGGTATTCTCGATGCATTGTGGACAGCTCTCACTGACTTCTCTGCAGGCGGCCCGCAAGGAGACGACATGACCGCATTGGTGCTGTGCCGCTCGACAGGTACGATGGGGATGCCAGCATGAGCGAGATAAAATCGACCACCGTGGAGGTGCGGTTACCCTCTCGAATGGGCTTCGAGAAAGTAGCCATGAGCACGGCGTCGGCGGTAGCCAAGCTGATGGGCTTTCCCGAGGATCGCGTCGAAGATTTGAAGACTGCCGTGGCAGAAGCCTGCATCAATGCCATCGAACATGGCAATCGATTGAACGAAAAGCTGTCGGTTGGCGTAGTGCTCAATGCGGGCGAGGATTCGCTGGAGGTCAAGGTCATCGACGACGGCAAAGGCATGACCAAACACCAGGCCAAGCCCGACATCGACCGCAAGATGCATGGCGAAGAAGATCCGCGCGGCATGGGCATGTTCCTCATCCAGGCGCTGGTTGACGAGGCGGAGTGGGTGGCAGGGTCGGCGGGCAAAGCGAGTTATGTTCGGCTCATGATCCGGTTGGATAAAAAGGCTTAAAAGGGCTGCGAAGAGCTCTTAACCAGGAAATACGGAGATTATTGACAGTGCAGAGCGAAACCAAGTCGCGCGTTGACCAGCTCACCTCCCCAGCCGGCCACCCGGTAACCGTGCTTCGCTTCGAGGGCGACATTGCCAGCACCTCGAAGGAAGCGGTCCTCGGCGCTTACCAAGCCCTGCCGAAAGCTACCGTCAAGGTGGTCCTGCTGGATTTCACAAAGGTGGATTACATCAACTCCAGCGGCATCGCGCTCGTCATCCAGTTGCTGATGGAAGCCACCAACGCCGCCCAGAAGGTTTGCGCCTTCGGCCTTTCTGCGCACTTCACCAAGGTCTTCACCATGGTCGGCATCACCAAATACGCCGGACTCTTTCCTTCGCAGGCCGAAGCTCTCGCAGCCCTCTAAACTATGCGGGAACTTCTCTGCATACCGCTCCGTACTCATCTTCAGTACGGAGTGCAGCCGATGAAAGCAATCGTCTACGACCGCTACGGTCCGCCTGACGTGCTGCAATACCAGGAAGTTGAAAAGCCGACACCTGCAGACAACCAGGTACTCATCCGGGTTAACGCGTCCTCAGCAAACCCCTACGACTGGCACTTCATCCGAGGCACCCCCTCCTTCATTCGCCTCTTCACCGGCATGCGCGCACCGAAATCCCGCCGCCTCGGCGCAGACGTCGCGGGCGTTGTGGAAGCCGTCGGCAGCAACGTCACAGGTCTCAAACCGGGCGACGCAGTCTTCGGCACAGCAGCCGGCTCCTTCGCCGAATATGTGTGTGCTCCTGCCTCAAGCCTCGCCCTGAAACCGAAGAACCTCACCTGGGAGCAAGCTGCATCTGCGCCAATCGCCGGCATCACGGCCCTGCAGGGACTTCGCGATAAAGGCGGAATCCAAGCTGGCCAGCGCGTCCTCATCAACGGCGCTGCCGGAGGCGTAGGCACATTCGCTGTGCAGATTGCCAAGTCGTATGGCGCTCACGTCACGGGAGTGTGTAGTACTAGAAATGTCGAACTCGTCCGATCCCTCGGTGCGGACATCGTCATCGACTACACGCATGAAAACTATACCCAGGGGACCCAGAGCTACGATTTGCTGTTCGACCTCGTCGGCAACAACCCCCTATCGGCATCCCTTCGTGTGCTGCATCCCAAAGGCACTTACATTGGATGCGGCGGAGGAGGTCCAGACCGCCGGTCCATGGAACTCCTTGGCTCCATGCTCCATACGATTGTGCTCGCTCCATTCGTGACCCAGAAGATGCCCGGCCTTTTCGCCAAGGTGAATACTGCCGATCTCACCTTCCTTGCAGATCTCATGCGAGACAGAAAAGTTACACCGGTCCTCGACAGAACATACGCCCTCAATGAAACGGCCGGCGCCATCGTCTATGTGGAACAATGTCATGCGCGTGGCAAAGTCGCCATCACGATTCCGTGAGGGATTGCATCGAACCGCCCCTCATTGAGTATCATTGCCTCCATGAATCTCGACGCAATCCAGGCGGGTATCCGCGAAGCCGGTTTCGACGGCTGGCTCTTCTACGACCACCACCACCGCGACCCCATCGCCGCAGGAATTCTCGGCCTCGATCCCAAGGCTCACGTCACCCGTCGCTGGTACTACTTCATCCCCGCCCAAGGCGAGCCGCGCAAGCTAGTCCATTGCATTGAGCAAGGCCGCCTCGATTCCCTGCCCGGTGCCAAGGGTCTCTACTCAAGCTGGCAGCAGCTTGCGGCTGGCCTTGAAGCCATGCTTTTCGACGCCCGCCGCATCGCCATGCAATACTCCCCAAACAACGACATTATGTATGTCTCCATGGTCGATGCCGGCACAGTCGAATTTCTGCGCAGCCTCGGCAAGCAAATCGTCAGCTCCGCCGATCTCGTCAGCCAATTTGAAGCGGTCCTGAGCCTGCAGCAGATCGGCAGTCACAACTTCGCGCAAAAGGCCATCGACGCCATCCTCGCCGAGGCTTGGCTCGAAATGCGCCGGCGCCTGCGCCCCAGCGATGGCAGCACCGGCGCCCTCACCGAATACGACATGGTCCAGTGGCTCAGCGAAGCCATGCGTCGCGAAGGTCTGGTCTGGGAAAATGGTCCCAACGTCAGCGCCAATGCCAACAGCTCCGACTCGCACTACGAACCCACTGCCGAGAAATCCGAACCCATTCGCGAAGGCGATTTCATCCTCATCGACATCTGGGGGCGCCGCGAGAAACCCGGCAGCGTTTTCTATGACATCACCTGGACCGGCGTCGTCGGCCGCCAGCCAACCGAGCGCGAGCAACTCGTCTTCGAAACGGTACGCAACGCCCGCGACGCCGCCATCGCCACGATCGAGGAGGCATTCGCCGCAAATCGTCCCATCTGCGGCTTCGAAGCCGACGATGCAGCCCGTGAGGTCATTCGCCAAGCGGGCTTCGCCGACTTCTTCACCCATCGCACCGGCCACAACATCGCCAATGAAATCCACGGCCCCGGCGCGCACCTTGACAACCTCGAGACGCATGACGAGCGCCGCATCCTGCCCCACACCTGCTTCTCGGTCGAACCCGGCATCTATCTCCCGGATTTCGGCGTGCGCAGCGAAATCGACATGCTCACCGCCCCCGGCAAAGCCTGGGTCACCGGCAAAATCCAGCGCGAATTGGTAAGAATCTAGAACGCTGGCTACCTGACTGGATAAATCAGCGCCTTCTGCCGTTCCACCTCAAATGCGTCCAGCGCCGTACGCCAGCTCTCCGCAATGCGCTGCGGATCACGGCCCGCGATCAGGCCATCCAGGACGGATTGATTCTCCAGGAGAGTCTTCATCTTCTCCAATTGAAATTTCTCCGGATACAAGTGGTGAAGCGCCGAAGCAACTTCCAGGCCCAGTTCCGGCGCATCGAGCACGTTGCGATCGGTCACCAGCACGCGGATCCCATGGCAAATCTCTCCGGCATACGGGTAGGGCCTCTGCGGCGTGAAGTCCATCGCCAGGAAGCGAACCCCAGGCAAAGAGCGGCGATTCAGAAACCTTGCCAGGTCGCGTCCGGCGATCCAGGGCGCGCCAAACAATTCGAACGGCGTATCGGTGCCGCGCCCCACCGAGAGATTGGTCGACTCCACAAGTCCCAGCGCAGGATAAAGCGTAGCCTCCTCCAGATCACGCAGGTTGGGCGAAGGATTGATCCACGTTAATCCGGTGGAATCGAACCAGTCGCCGCGCTGCCAACCCTGCATGGCCACCACAGTGAGCGGTGCGTTGAGCTTGCGTTGCTCATTGAAGAAGCGCGCCAATTCTCCCAGCGTCATCCCATGCCGCACCGGAATCGGCATGAAGTCAACGTAGCTCTCCTTGTCGGCGTCGGAGAGCGGCCCCTGCACAAACGCGCCATTGATGGGATTAGGGCGGTCGAGGACCACAATGTTCGCGCCCGTATGCGTCGCCGCCTCGAGGAAATATCCAACCACAGATTCGTAGGTGTAAAAGCGCACCCCCGCATCCTGCAGATCGATGACCACCGCATCCAGCGCGCGCATCGTCTCCAGTGACGGCCGCCGCTGGGCATCCGTTGCGCCATAAAGGCTGATGACCGCAATGCCAGTTGCAGCATCGACGCTGTTGGGAACATCCGGTTGATCGAACGCACCTCCAATGCCGTGTTCCGGACTGAAGAGAGTCGTGACTGCGAGCCCCGGAACAGCCTGCGGTGCGTCGTGAAACAGCACGTCGATGGTTCGGCGGCCTTCCGCGTCCACCCCGGTCTGGTTGGTCAGCAATCCCAGGCGAAGCTTGCCTCCATGCCGGCGCGCCAACTCTGCCAACTCGGCGAAGTGATCGGCTTCGAGCACATCGATGCCAGTCTTCACATCGCCGTTGCGCGCGACCCATCGCCGCATCCCGGACATGGACTCGTTGTACCCGGTAATCGCCGCCCCGAGTGCGCCGCCGTCTGTATGAATTCCGAGCGCTACGGCTGCAGCATCGGCGACTTTCCCGCGCAGCGCGGTAATACTCTTCGGACCATTTGGATGAACAGAGTTCGCCAGCAACACAACATAGGAATCGCTCCCAGGATCCATCCACAACGAAGTACCGGTAAACCCGGTGTGACCAAACGAGCCCACTGGGAAAAGTGTTCCGCGATTGCTCGAGTAAGGTGAATCGATATCCCAACCAAGGCCGCGCAGTGCAGTTCCGGTCGCCGGCTGTTCAGGTGCAACCATCTTCTGAAGCACTGTCCGCGACAGCGGAAATTTGCTCGGCCGCCCTGCCAACCGGTCAAGCAGGCTCTGCGCAAAAACGGCCATGTCGTCGGCGGTGCTGAACAGCCCGGCATGCCCCGCAACTCCGCCCATCCGCCGCGCCGTGGGGTCGTGCACCACACCCCTCAGCATTGTCCCGTGGTCATACTGCGTCGGTGCAATTTGCGGTATCCAAGGTGCCGGCGGCAGATAGCGCGTGTGTGCCAGCCCGAGCGGCTCAATAATAAAGCGGCGAGCGTATTCGTCCAGCGTGAGTCCTGAAACCTTCTCAACTAGCGCTCCCAGCACAATGTAGTTGATATCGCTGTAGACGAACTGCACCCCCGCAGCATGAGTCGGCTCAATCGCGAATGCGCGCGCGTATGCATCCTGTTTGCCCTGCCAGGCATCCGTCAGCGAGAGATCGGGTGGCAGTCCGCTGTAGTGTGTCAGCAGTTGCCAAATCGTAATGTCCTGTTTGCCATTCGCGGCAAACTCCGGCAGATATTTGGCCACCGGATCGTTGATACTGATCTTCCCCTGCTGGTAAAGCTGCATCACCGCGGTTGCTGTAATCAGCGGCTTGGTCAGGGAAGCCATGTCAAAGATCGTGTCATCCGTCATGCGCTCCTGCGTCGGTTCCAGCGACCGCATCCCGTAGCACTGCCGGAAGACAACCTTGCCCCCGTGGCCCACAATCAGCACCGCTCCGGGTATCCGGTGGTCCTCAACGGCAGCATTAAGAATGCGGTCTTCCGTAGAAAAACCCAGCAGCACTTGGCTCTGCGCAGCGCACCACCCACCGGTTCCGCACGTACACAGAAGCACCGCAAATAAGATCGCAACCAAACGGTGGAAGCCGGAAACCATACGAGCAATCCTATCCCTTTCGATGAACTGTGCCATCTCGCCACGCTTATCCATCGTTATCAATGCGCAGTTGCCGGTATGCCTATCTCTTCCGGCGCAGGAAGTGTGCGAGTACGGTTCCATTGCTGGCGCGCGGCTGTGATTTTGCCGCTGCGCCCCATCCACAACTGCATCGCAGCATCGTAGCGAGCGGTAACATTCTCCAGCCAATATGGACGATTCTCCATCAACCACACTTCACTGAACCGCGAGCGCAGATAGCTGTAGCCGTCGCGCAAATCCTCGCAGCGACCATTCACTCCCGACAATGCATAAAGGTCACGAGTCACATGGCGACTGATCTCCGCATTCTTCTGCCCATCGTAGAGCCTGCGGTATCCCTCTGCGATCTGGTCCGCAGTTTGGAATTTGAAAGCGAGAAAGTCGATACGTCGCGCGCCCAGGTCCATCGCTTCCAGCGCTTCCGGTTCACGCAGGTGCCCCGCTGTTTTTGCCTGCCCCAACAACGTCAGAGCTCGCTCCGCATCCAGACGAACATCCGCGGCAACGGGGCGAATCTTCGCCGCAATCTGTTGCCCTTCCGCGCTCCACGGGTCCATCCAGAAATAGAGATCGCGAGCGTCGTCAAGCCCAACCTGCATCAACGCCTTGTGCGCGGCAATCAACTCCCGCTGCGCCTCGTTGATATCTCCGCTCCCATCGCCGTGGAAGACCCGGCCATAGTCATTCTGGAACGTCGCAATATCGCTCGTCCCCTTTTGCCATGCGGCTGCCGCTCCATAGAGAATTCCATACCAGTCCTCTAGAAAGAGACCCTCGCCGTCGTCATCCCAAACGGTATTCAGCAGTCCGGCGCTGCCGGCCTTTTGCCCTGCTGCGGCAAAGCCCTGAATGTTGTCGAGTGCAAGATCGAAGTTCGGGTAAACCCGATTCCAATTGCTCACGCCCGGCGAAACCCATGTCTCCATGCCGGCGCGCGTGTAAGGCTCAAGCCACTTGCCAAAGCCTTCCGGTTCGGGCTCATAGTGCCACGCCACCGCAATCATGTCATGCGGCAGCCGTGGCACCAGCTCCGGACTATCCATCGCAATGTCCCCCCAGAACAGCAGCCTTCGATGGAGCGGCGTCAGCGCCTGGTGAATCTCGGTAAGGAAGTCAATGTAAACCGCGCCCAGCCCGCGAGCCTTCACCTCATTCTGTGTTTGCCCCTGCCCCAACTCCGTGGTTTCATCGGCCCCCACATGCAGAAAGGTGCTTGGATACACCGCGGCTAAATCGCCAAACCACTGCGTGATGAGCTTCATTGAACCCGGCTGTCCAGGGGCTAGAACCGTGCCATTCGGAATCTCCGCCAGCGGCGCGTATTGCTGCCAGGTGAGCACCTTGTGCAGGTGCCCGAATGCCTCCTGCTCGGGGATGATCGTGACATGATAGCGACGCGCGTATGCAACCAGCGTCTTCGCATCCTCAACTGACATCGCCCCGCCGGGCAATGCGGGCAGAGGATTCGACGCGTATTGCATCGTGTTTTCAAAATACGGAGAGTAGATATTGATTTTGTATGCAGCGAACGTGCGAATCTGCTTTTCCTGGAATTCAAGTGTGGGCACAGGGCCGCGCGAAAGGTCGTCGTCCACACCGCGATACCGCATCGCAGGCCAATCACGAATCGTGCAGCCCAAAAGAATCGGCCCGTCGGCGCCCGTCACTATCAACTGCTTCAACGTTTGCGCCCCATAGAAAACGCCTTCCGCGGTATGCGCGATGACGTACACCTGGTGACGCTCCGTGAACAACACGTAGCCTTCCGCGAGAATCGCTTCGTCGAATGCGATTCTGTGACTGCTCAAAACATGTTGCGCCAGCGTGCTTGAATCACGCAGCAACTCGATGTGCACCGCCGTTGCGGTCTCGCGCACCGGGATATCACGTTGTTTAAGTTCCGCCGCAAGATCTTCAGCAGCGAAGCGGTCCTCGGCGTCGCGGCCAGGGAAAAGAATGTTGACTCCGCCGGCAAGCGCGACATCCGCCTCTCGCGTGAATTCGCGCGGCTGCGGAATCAGCGGCGGTCGAACCGAACTTGCAGCGGACGAGCCCGTCAGACTACCCATGAGAAAGAATATGAGAGCAACGACAGCCCTGGACGGCCTTGTCATTCCTCCATATTCTTTGGTTTTCAAGCGGAAGTCCAGCACCACGCGCAGCAGAATCCGGATCCTCTGGCAAATCCAAATTGCCTCTGCAAATGGCGCGCCTCGAGATCCGATTTGGCATCTGAACCGTAACGCTTTAGACTCACCTCGTTACTGCATGATTTGGAGTCGAGGTCCAATGACGATAAATAGTCGATGCAATGCAGGAAGAATCCAAACAGCGCTGTGGGCAGCACTTCTTTACTTTTTCGCGAGCTATGCAATCGGACAGCAAGTTTCCGATCCTCTCACCGCTCAGGTCAACCAGATTATCGAGGCCCACAAGGGCAAGGTTGCGCTCTATGCGGAGAACTTGGCTACGCACCAGGTTCTCACAATCAACGCAGATGTGCCTGTAAAGACCGCCTCCGTCATCAAGCTTGGCATCTTATATGAAGCCCTTGAAGAGATCCGCGAAGGCAAGGCTAGGTGGGACGAACCCATCGCGCTAAAGAAGGACGACGAGGTTTCCGGTTCGGGCATTCTCCAGTTTCTCGACGCGCCTCTCACGCTGACCCTGCGCGATGTCGTCACGCTCATGATCGACCTCAGCGATAACACCGCAACCAACCTGTTGATCGATCGCTTTGGCACAGCCAGTGTCGATGCGCGCATGCAATCGATTGGGCTGACTAATACCTATCTCTACAAGAAGATCTCCAAGCCTGCCACTGAGCCCATGCCTGCCGATCAACCAAAATTCGGCCTCGGAAAGACCACCGCGCGGGAAATGGCTATGCTGATCGCTCGTTTCGGAAATTGCCAGCTTTCCAACGCCGCGCCCACTGCCGCCGATCCGGCACTCTGCTCCACCGCGATAGAGATGTTGCAGCACCAGTTTTATCGGGACGCGATTCCCCGCTACCTCGAGATGCTCGACAGCAGCGAGCTTGGAACCGCTATCGCCAATAAAACCGGCGCTCTGAATGCCGTGCGCAACGACGTAGCGCTCATCGGCACCAAGCGTGGTCTTCTCGTCCTCTCTGTCTTTACTTACGACAACACCGACCAGAGCTGGCAGAGCGATAACGCTGCCGAATTGACCATCGCCCGGCTTGCGAAAGTCATTGTTCAGGCCTGGGCACCGGATGGCCTCAATCCTGAAACGCTAAAGCCGGTCCCAACAGCCCACTAATCTCACCAGCCCATGGCTCCTCCGCAACGACAGAAAGAGGCAATGAATCAGACAATCCGGAAATGAAATGGGCCTCGATCCAATGATCATCGAGGCCCATTTCATCACTTCCGGCGATTCTGAATACG
>JBEKPF010000021.1:0-153709 GCA_049521035.1 Occallatibacter sp.
GGAAAAAGCTCGCCTCATTGACTGCCGCGGCCCGCTGGTTCGCGAAGGCATCGCCGCGCTGCAGGCCGGCGCCTTTCACATCACCACGGCTGGAGTTCCTTACTTCAACACCACGCCCATTGGCCGCGCTGTTACCGGTACCATGCTCGTTGCCTCAATGAAGGAAGACGACGTAAACATCTGGGGCGACGGGTCAACTTTCAAGGGCAATGACATCGAGCGCTTCTACCGCTACGGCCTGCTTGTGAATCCCGACCTCAAGGTCTACAAGCCCTGGCTCGACGCGGCTTTCATCGACGAGCTTGGCGGCCGCGCCGAGATGTCCGCATTCATGCAGCGGGCAGGCTTTGCGTATAAGATGTCCGCCGAGAAGGCATACTCCACCGACTCCAACATCCTTGGCGCAACTCATGAAGCAAAGGACCTGGAGCACCTTTCTACTTCCATCAAAATCGTCGATCCCATTATGGGCAAGGCCTCCTGGCGCGACGATGTCGAAGTCCCGCGCGAACAAGTCTCCGTCCGTTTCGAAGAGGGTTTCCCCGTCGCGCTCAGTAGTCGCGATTTCACAGGGCGCCAATTCAGCGACCCCGTTGCTCTGCTTCTCGAAGCCAACAGCATCGGCGGCCGCCATGGACTCGGCATGTCCGACCAGATCGAAAACCGCATCATCGAAGCCAAGAGCCGCGGCATTTACGAGGCGCCCGGCCTCGCCCTTCTCTTCATCGCCTACGAGCGCCTCATCACCGGCATTCACAACGAAGACACCATCGAGCAGTACCGCGACAATGGCCGCAAGCTCGGACGCCTGCTATACCAGGGCCGCTGGTTCGACTCCCAGGCCATCATGCTTCGCGAATCCGCCCAGCGCTGGGTCGCCCAACCCATCACAGGCGAAGTCACCTTGGAGCTGCGCCGCGGCAACGACTACTCAATCCTCAACACCGAGTCGCCCAACCTGACCTTCCATCCCGAGCGCCTCAGCATGGAGAAGACCGAGTCCATCTTCTCCCCGCGCGACCGCATCGGCCAGCTCACCATGCGCAATCTCGACATCACAGACACCCGCGATAAGCTGCTAACCTACGCCAAAGCCGGCCTCCTCACCCTCAGCAAAGGCAGCGAGATGCCCCAACTGCAAAGCACGAAGGAGAAGGACTAGCAGGTAGCGTCACATTTTGATTTCCGGGAGGATGGCCGAAATGGATCACAATTCAATCTGGTATCGGTACTTAATGTCACGGCATGGTGGCCTGCCTCTTGGGATTGCCTTTTTGGCTATGGCGTTGATTTTCACGCTCACCGGAAGAGCCCTAAACAGGCGTGGGATGATTTACCGCGCCGAGGATCCCAAAGGATTTTGGCGGACTGTTAGCGTATGTTACCTGTTTAGCCTTTTCAGCATTGGGTTCGATTTCTTCCTGTATGCAATCAAATAATTTCTGGCGAACGCTAGACTTCAAACTAAGCACTGCTGAATAGCCTGAGGAACGCTTCAATCAATGTCGAACGAAGAACAATCCGTAAAGATGTGGTCAGGCCGCTTTCGTGAACCGCTCGACGCAGACTTCGAACAGTGGCAGCGGTCTATTGTCTTCGATTGGCGGCTTCTCCCTCAGGAAGTTGCCGCCAGCAAGGCGCACTGCTCTGCCCTCATAGCCGCCGGCATCGTCACAAATGATGAAGGTGCAACGATTCGCCAAGCGCTCGACTCAATCGCCGCAGATCACGCATCCGAGACAGGTCAGGCCGTCGTGCGCAATCACCCCTCCGCCGAAGACATTCATCACTTCGTCGAACTTTCATTGGTCAACCGCATCGGTTCTCTCGGCCTCAAGCTCCACGCCGGCCGCAGCCGCAACGAACAAATTGCCACCGACCTGCGCCTCTACGTGCGAGAGCAGATCGCGCTTACTCTCGATGCGCTTTTCGCTCTGATTAATGCGCTGGCAGAAAAGGCCAACGATTCAGGCGACGCAGCGATGCCCAGCTACACCCATTTGCAGCGCGCTGAGCCCGTCCTCGTCGCCCACTGGCTTCTGGCCTACGTTGAGATGCTCTTTCGCGATATGGCCCGGCTCATGGATTGCAAGGATCGGCTCAACTACTGTCCGCTTGGATCTGGCGCGGTGGCCGGTGCAACGCTGGCATTGGACCGCACCATCGCCGCAAAGGAATTACGCTTCAAGGGGCCGACCAGCAACTCGATCGACGCAACTAGCGATCGCGATTTCATACTCGATTATCTGCAGGCACTAACCTTCGTGGGGCTGCACCTGAGCCGCTTTGCCGAGGAGATCACGCTTTTTGCAACAGCGGAATACAACTTCGTGATCCTGCCCGAGGCGTTTTCAACCGGCTCCAGCGCCATGCCGCAGAAGAAGAATCCCGACCTCACTGAGCTCATCCGCGCCAAGGTCGGTCGTATCCATGGAGCTGCACAAGCCGTTACTCTCCAGCTCAAAGGCCTGCCTTTGGCCTACAATAAAGACATGCAGGAAACTCAGGAGCCGGCCTTTGCGGTCGATTTCGTGCCGCAGATGCTCACGCTCGTCGCGCGCTTCACGGCCGCACTTCAATTCAATCGTCCGCGCATGAACGAGGCCGCACAATCCGGCTACCTGAACGCGATGGCAGCGGCTACCTATCTCGTCTACAAGGGCGTTCCCTTCCGCACGGCGCACGAGAAGATCGGCAATGCGGTGCGGTTTGCTCTTGAAAAGGGCGTCGAACTCAACGCGCTCACGCTCGGTGAACTGCGCCAGTTCGGAGAAGAGTTTGAAGAGGACTTCTTTGCTGCCATTACACTCGAAGCCACGCTCGATTGCCACGATGTGATCGGCGGAACTGCACGCGAGCGTGTGCGCAAGGATCTGGCTTCCTTGCGGAAGCGTCTTGCAACTTTGCCTGTATTGCATAAGGATCAGGAGGCCGTTCATGCTGGTGCGTAAGGCCCTCCTCCAGGATGCATCCAACGTCTACGACCTGGTGAACTCGCTTTCTACAGACGGCACGCTGCTCAAGCGCCCTTTCGCCGAGATCTGCGAAAACATCCGCGATTTCACCGTCGCCGAATCCGATGGCGGTGTCTTCCTCGGCAACGGCGCGCTTCATCTCTACGGCCCGCATCTCGCCGAAGTCCGCTCCATCGTCGTCAAGCCTGAGGCCAAGAGCCAGGGAGCCGGCGGCCGCATTCTCGGCGCGCTCATTGAGGAAGCCGAGGAGCACGGCATCCAATCCGTCTGTCTCTTCACTCGCATCCCTGACTTCTTCTTCAAATACGGCTTCCGCACCGTCGAAGACAAGTCCGAGCTGCCCGACAAAATTTTCAAGGATTGCCAGAACTGCCCGCGCCTTCACCGCTGCGACGAAGTGGCCATGGTCCGCGGCCGTATCCCGCGTATTTCCATCCTCGGCCCACGCATTGAAGCCCAGCAGTTAGTCCGTCTCTCTGGCTAGCGCGACGTCCGCATCGTCTTAACTCGATCGCGTATGCCGCCTCATATCCCGCAACAACAGTCCCGCCAAGCCGGAAGCAGCGACCGCAAATGCGCCCTGCACCGGCCGCGCAGTAAGCGTGACTAACACTGTCCCCAGCGCTCCACTGCAATATCCGAGTTCCGAACACGTCCGCCAATCCAGCATCGAGTAATCGACCAGATATCCGACCGCCAGTATCCAATGCAGCGCGACCGACCATCGCAGCGATCTAAAAGACACGAGAAACACAGGGAAGAACAGCGCGGGTAAAATGCAAAACAAACCCATCACCACGGCATCCTGTCGAAAGTCTGCCGCATTGAACATATACGCGCCATACGCTGAAACAAGAAGGCTTCCAATCCCAGCAATCGCGCGACAAAGGCCCGAAAGAACAGCACGCAACGTCATTCTGTCAGCTCCCATAACTTATACATGCGCCTGGCTCGTCCTCTAACTCCGTGAGAAAAGCACAGCCGCCGCGACCGCGACCTGTCCATAACTCAGTCCACCATCCCCTGGACTAACTTGGGCATGTTGAAATACTTCAAACCCCTCCGCTTCCAGCCCCGTCCGCAACAACCGCGCCAGCCTGCGGTTGTGCATGCAACCGCCCGTCAGAGCAATCGCATTGATGCTGGTCTTTATGCGCGCGTTCCCTGCGGCATTGATAAACCCCTCCGCAATACCTACGTGAAACCTCGCTGATATCCGGCGTGCCGGCACACCACGCCAGAGGTCTTCTAACACCGCTTTCCACATCTTCCCGGTGCGGATCACAGCCACACCGGCTGAGCCATCCTCCCCCACATGCAACTCTGGAACGTAATCTCCCTGCTCAAATCGGTCGGGTTCATCAACTGAGATTCCTTCCAACTCAATCGCCGCCTGCGCCTCGTAGTCCACCACGCGCCGCCCCAGCACCACAGCTGCTACAGCATCAAACAGCCGCCCCAGGCTCGATGTCATCGGTGAGTTGATCTTGCGCTCGATCATTCGTTTCAGTACACGCTCCTCGCTCCGCTCTGCACCGAGCAATTTCAGCATTTGCTCGGACTCGACATCAAACCCGGCTGCACACAACGCCCCCAGCGCCATCCTCCACGGCTCGCGGATCGCCGCGTCTCCACCGGGCATCGGCACATACTCAAGATGCGCAAACCGCTCAAAACCTTCTGGCTGGCAAATCAGCACTTCCCCGCCCCAGATGCGCCCATCCGTCCCGTATCCCGTTCCATCCAATGCCAGCCCAATTGCCTGCGTCACTCCGTGCTCTGCCATGCACCCAGCCACGTGAGCGTGATGATGTTGAACCGCAACCGTACTCAGCCCACGCTCTCGCGCCCATTCCTTCGCCCACGTTGTCGACAGATAGCCCGGATGTAAATCATGAACCACCGTCTCCGGCTCAATCTCAAATGTTTGCATCAAGTGGTCGAGCGACCCTTTGAAGAATTCCAATCCGGTCAGGTTTTCGAGATCGCCCAAATGCTGGCTCTGATAAACCATCTGTCCCCGCGCCAGCGCAAACGTATTCTTCAAGTGCCCGCCCACCGCTAGCAACGGCGGGACATCAAACTGGCGCCCAACTGACGACTTGAATTTCAGAGGCAGTCCCAGCGGCACAAATCCGCGTGCCCGCCGAATCAATTGCGGCGCACCATCCACTACCGCGGCGACCGAATCATCACACCGCTGCAGAATCTCGCGGTCATGCATCAGAAACGCATCCGCGATCCCACCCAATCGCGCCAGTGCCTCGTCATTGTCAATCGCAATCGGCTCTTCGCTCAGGTTTGCTGAGGTCATCACCAGCGCAGTCACTCGTGCATCGGCAAACAACAAATGCTGCAAAGGCGCATAGGGCAGAAACACTCCCAGCCACGGAATCCCCGGCGCTACTCCATCTGCAAGGCCGCTATCCTCTCTCTTCCGTGCCAGCACAATCGACCGCGCCGCCGTCGTCAGCAGAGCTTCTTCTTCCACTGTCAGCGCACAGAGAGCCCGCGCAGCTTCCAGATCTTTCGCCATCACGGCCAACGGCTTGCCATAACGATGCTTGCGTTCTCTCAGCCGCTTCACCGCGGCATCGTTAGTTGCGTCCACGCTCAAATGGAATCCGCCGACCCCTTTGATGGCCATGATCTCGCCTGACATGAGCCGATCAATGCATGCGGCAACGGGATCGTCTCCCTCCACCGCAATCCCATCCGCGCCCACCATCCAAACGCGCGGGCCGCAATCCCAACACGCATTCGGCTGCGCGTGAAATCTTCGGTTCAATGGATCGTCGTACTCTGCCTGGCACGCGGCGCACATTTTGAACTTGGCCATTGAAGTCTGCGGCCGGTCGTAAGGTATTCGCCGCGTTATCGTGAACCGCGGCCCGCAATTGGTGCAATTCAGAAACGGATATCGATACCGCCGATCTGCCGGATCCAGCAGTTCCCGCAAACAATCTGCACAGGTCGCCGCATCGGCCGGAATCCCCGTACTTACCCGCCCCAAGACCTGGCTTGAAATGATCCGAAACTCCTCTTCTCCGGCAAGGGGTAAATCTCGCACCTCAATTGAATCGATGCGCGCCAGAGGTGGTGCCTCCGTCTGCAGCCGATGTAGAAACGTCTCCACCCGCTCCGCCACTCCCTCGATCTCGATCGTCACTCCATCCGTATCGTTTCCGATCAACCCTGCGAGACCCTCCTCCTGCGCCAATCGATAAACAAACGGACGAAACCCCACACCCTGCACCACTCCGCATACCAGTACTCCGCGTCGTAGCAGCGCTTCGTATCGTTCTGCTTTTGGTTGGATTTCTTCTGTCAAAACCAAGCCTCACACCGGAGACAAGCATAGCGCATAAGCGTCTTAGGTTCAGCGGATTCCGCTTCCGTTTTCCGCAATTACTTCGCTCCCTCGGGCAACCTTCTATACTCCTCCGGCATTCATATGGTGGTCACGAGTTCAAGACTGGAGCCGCAATACTCGCTTCTGCCTTGAGAGTAAGTAAGCGAAATAAGCTGTGTTGAAATGGAGCTCTGCACAGCTCCCAACCTGCAATCGCGTAAATGACGATTTGCAGTAACGCCAACAAGCGAGGTCAACCGATGAAGAAACTCATGTTACTAAGCGCCTTTCTGAGCCTGGCTCCTCTTTGCTGGGCTGACTCCCCGCGAGAGGCAACTACCGATCGGCTTGAGCATGCAGGCGCTGTCCTGCATGAAATCATGGCCGCCCCCGACAAAGGCATTCCTGAAGAAGTCCTCGACCACGCAAAATGCATCGCTGTTGTTCCCCACATGGTGAAAGGCGGTTTTGTATTCGGCGCGGAAGGCGGCAAAGGTGTCGCCACGTGTCGCACAGCGAACGGTTGGAGCGCGCCTGCATTCTTCACCATTGGCGGTGGAAGCTGGGGACTCCAGATCGGGGTGGAAGGCATCGATCTCGTGATGATTCTTCAGGGTGACCGGGGAATGCAGCATTTACTTTCCAGCAAATTCCAGGTTGGTGCAGACGCATCCGCGGCGGCCGGGCCAGTGGGCCGTCACGCTTCTGCTGACACCGACTGGAAATTGAACACTGAGATCCTCACGTACTCTCGCTCAAAAGGCGTCTTCGCTGGCCTTACATTGAATGGTCAAGTCATCCAGCGCGACGACGATTCCATGAGGGCCATTTATGGTCCTGACGTCTCCACCCGCTCCGTACTGCACGGCGAAGTGGCCCCGCCTCCTGCTGCAATGCCTTTCCTTCACGCCGTGCATGAAGCAAAGGAGCAGGCGGAATTGGCGAAGTAAGGTAGACCAAAACACAACCAAACCTACACACACGGACACCCGGCTCGCTACGTCCTTTCCGGGTGTCCGATTTTTTAGAAGGAGGAAACAATGCTCTGGACGATTTTTGTGATCCTCGTGGTCCTCTGGCTCCTAGGATTTAGTCTGCACATTGCCGGCAGCCTGATTCACCTGCTCCTCGTGGTCGCTCTGGTAGTTCTCGTCATCAACCTTGTATCTGGCCGGCGCGCTGTGTGAAGCACCCGTGGGGAGAGGCTCCTGTTAGGCTTGCTAGCGGGAGCTCTCTCAGCATGAGGCGTCGTAGGCCGCGAACAAAGGCCCTTCATCTTCTCACTCTTTCTCTTTTGCAATGCATCGGTGTCATCCCAGCACCTGCCCAGCAACTCGACCAGGCTAGCCTCATACAGCGCATTGACGCGGCAGCCCATGCCCGTTATGACCACGTCATCAGTTACACCGTTACCGAGCACTATTCCGTCTTCAGAAATAACGACGAGACACATCCCGCGGCTGAAATGACCGTAAAAACCCTCTACCGCCGAGGAGTCGGCAAAAGTTACACCGTCGTTTCGCAGTCCGGCTCTGGGATCCTTCAAAAATTCGTCTTGTCTCCGCTTCTCGATAGTGAAAAGAACATCAACATGCCAGGAAACGTTGAGAAATCCTGGTTCACTTCGGCCAACTACGAAATGAAACTCAAACCAGGAGGAATGCAGCAACTTGATGGCAGAAACTGCCTTGCCGTCTCCATGACTCCGAGGCAAAAGGGTCCCAATATGATCGACGGAACTCTCTGGGCCGATCCCCGGGACGGCTCCATTGTCCAAATTGAAGGCGATGCCTCCCGCAGTCCTTCCATGTTCACGAAGCCTCCGCACGTGATGCGGCACTATGTAAATATGAATGGATTTTCCATGGCCACGCACGCCCGAGCCCTATCCGGCAGCGCCCTGTTCGGCACCACGATTCTCACCATTGACTATCAGGACTACCAGGTCCAACTTCTTCCAGCTAAATGAGATCGCTGCGCGACTCTGCGCGTTTCCCGTTCCACTAGATGGGATTCCTCGTCATGTTCGTGACCACTGTCACCGTGGATGCAAAGCCCCGCCTTTTACAACAAGATTGGACAAGGAGCAGGGCGCGGATCACAATCGCTCTGTATCCTCATGTCTGTATTCGGGAGGGGAATCGTGCCAGCTTTCACACCTCCGCCGCTACCCAGCGACGATAAACGTTGGAAGATCGTGAACGGCACCATGCGCAAGAATGGGTTTGCCCGTCACGCACTCATTGAAACGCTTCACACCGTGCAATCTTCATTTGGATTCCTCGACGACGACGCTATTCGCTTTGTCGCCCGTTCCCTGCGCGTCCCGCTCAGCCAGGCCTATGGAGTGGTCACCTTCTACCACCACTTCAGCCTCAAGCCGCCGGGCAAGCACACCATGACCATCTGCACCGGCACCGCGTGCTACATCAAGGGCACTGACAAGCTGGTGGCCTCGGCCGAAAAGAAACTCGGCGTTCCCCAGGGCCAGACCACGAGCGACGGCAACATCAGCCTCATGACCGCCCGCTGCGTCGGCGCTTGCGGCCGCGCTCCCGTCGTCCTCGTCGATGGTGAATTACATGGCCAGATGACAGGCGAGCAGATGATTGAACAACTTGAAAGGTGGGCTGTCGAATGACCATCGAAGAGCTTGAACAAATAGCCGAAGCCACCCGAGCTGAATACGCGAAATACGACCATGAGATCAACGTCTGCATGGGCACCGGATGCCTCAGCCAGCATTCTGACAAGCTGAGGGACGAGCTGACCAAAGCAGTCGCCGCGCAAGGCAAGAATGCCTTCGTTCGTCGCACCGGCTGTATGGGATTGTGCGCCGCAGGTCCCTTGGTCTTGGTCGACCCCGAAGAGATTCTCTATCAGCATTGCGACACCACCCACGCGGAATCCCTCGCCTCCAGCCTCGGTGGCGAACCGATAGCCTCTCTGCAGTGCGACCTGCGCGAGCATTTTGACCAGCAGGTCCACGTTGTGCTTGAAAACTCCGGGCATATCGATCCAGAGAAGATTGACGACTACATCGCCCGTGATGGCTATCTGGCCCTCGTCAAGGCGCTCACCGAGATGTCGCCCAATGACGTGATTCAGCAGATCACCGAAAGCGGTCTCCGTGGACGCGGCGGCGGTGGCTATCCTACCGGCCTCAAGTGGGGCACTGTTGCCAAAGCCAGCGGCGACCTGAAGTACGTCATCTGCAACGGCGACGAAGGCGACCCTGGTGCATTCATGGATCGCAGCGTTCTGGAGAGCGACCCGCAGCGCGTCGTCGAAGGTATGGCCATCGCAGCTTACGCAGTAGGCGCCAGCAAAGGCTATGTCTACGTCCGCGCCGAATACCCGCTCGCCGTAGCCCGCCTCACCAACTGCCTGCGCGATGCACGCCGCCGCGGCCTGCTCGGCAATAACATCTGCAATACGCCCTTCAACTTTGACGTGGAAATCCGTCTCGGCGCCGGAGCCTTTGTCTGCGGTGAAGAAACAGCACTCATCGCCTCCATTGAAGGCAAGCGCGGCACGCCAAAGCCGAGGCCGCCCTACCCCGCCGTCAGCGGACTCTGGGGCAAGCCGACTCTCATCAACAACGTTGAAACCTTCGCTAACATCGCTCCCATCATCCGCAAGGGCGGCAAGTGGTTCGCCAGCATGGGTTCGGAGCGCAGCAAGGGCACCAAGGTCTTCGCGCTGACTGGAAAAATCACCAACACCGGCCTGGTCGAAGTGCCCATGGGCATGAAGCTCCGCGACATCATCGAAGGCATCGGCGGCGGAGTTCCCGACGGCCACACCTTCAAAGCCGTGCAGACCGGCGGCCCCTCCGGTGGCTGTCTTCCCGCGGAACTGCTCGACATCGGCGTCAGCTACGATGCCCTGCTCAAGGTCGGCGCCATGATGGGCTCCGGCGGCATGATCGTCATGGACGACACATCCTGCATGGTCAACGTCGCTCGCTTCTTCATCGAGTTCTGCATGACCGAGTCCTGCGGCAAGTGCATTCCCTGCCGCGCCGGCACGGCCCAGATGCACACGCTTCTCACCCGCATCTGCGCCGGGCATGGAACAATGGCCGATCTCGACCTCCTGGTCGAACTCTGCGCCACAGTCAAGGAAACCAGCCTTTGCGGCCTCGGTCAGACCGCGCCGAACCCGGTCCTGAGTACGTTGAAGTACTTCAAGAATGAGTACATCGACCACATTGTCCACAAGCGCTGCCCGGCCGGCGTCTGCAACATGGAAGCGCCCGCAGCCGCTGAAGCTCCGGCGGTAAAGGCAGCAACCTTGGAGGTGTTGGCATGAGCGTCTCAGTCGACGTCAAAACCCTCGTAATCGATGGTCAAGAGGTCAGCGCACGCGCAGGCCAGACCATTCTTGAAGTGGCTCGCGAGCACAACATCGACATTCCCACGCTCTGCCATCTAGACGGCCTCAGCGATGTGGGCGCATGCCGTCTGTGCGTGGTCGAGGTAAAAGGCAACAACAAGCTCTTCCCTGCCTGTGTCACTACCGTATTTGAAGGCATGGAAGTCACCACGGTCACTGAGCGGCTCCAGAAGCATCGCAAAATGATCCTGGAATTGCTGTTTGCCGAGCGCAATCACATCTGTTCGGTCTGTGTCTCAAACGGCCATTGTGAGCTCCAAACTCTCGGTCAGCAACAAGGTGTTACCCATGTTGAGTTGCCCTACCGCAATCCCGCGTTGCCGGTCGATGCATCGCACGAGCGGTTTACCCTCGACCAGAATCGTTGCATTCTCTGCACACGCTGCGTGCGCGTCTGCGCGGAGATCGAAGGCGCTCACGTTTGGGATGTGATGGGCCGCGGCATCGACTCCATGATCATCTCCGACCTCAAAGATCCGTGGGGAGAATCCAGTTGCACTCGCTGCGGCAAGTGCGTTCAAGTCTGCCCCACCGGAGCCCTCTTTGACAAGAGCAAGGTTGGTTCCGATCACCCCAAGTACCCCGATTTTCTGCCCTACCTGAATCTCATGAGGGAAGCGCAATGAGCAAACTGAAACTGGCAACAGTGTGGCTCGATGGATGCTCCGGCTGTCACATGTCGATCCTCGACATGGACGAGCGGCTCCTCGATATTGCTGAGCTCGTGGACATCGTCTACAGCCCCATCGTGGACACCAAAGAATTTCCTGACGAAGTGGACATCGCGCTTGTCGAGGGTGCCGTCGCTTCGGTCGATGACGAAAAGAAGATCAAGAAGATTCGCGCCCACTCCAAACTCCTCGTCGCCATGGGTGACTGCGCCGTGGCGGGCAACGTGCCCTCCATGCGCAATCCCATCGGCCCTGAAGCCATTCTTGACCGCGCCTACATTGAGAACGCGACTGCGCAGCAGCAGATTCCCTGCGTGGTCGTACCGCAGTTACTCCGTGTGGTTCGCCCCATCCACGAGTTCGTCAAGGTCGACGTTTTTCTCCCCGGCTGCCCGCCTTCGGCCGATACCTTTCACACCGCGCTGACCGCGCTGGTAACCGGTGCATCGCTGGACGTTCCGGCCCTCACCCGTTTTGGAGCATGAAATCATGAGCCAGACCATCACCATCGATCCCGTAACCCGCCTCGAAGGCCACGGCAAGATCACCATTCAGCTCAACGATCAGGGCCAAGTCGAAGACGCGCATTTCCACGTCACGCAAGTTCGCGGCTTTGAGAAGTTTTCGGAAGGCCGTCCGTTTTACGAGATGCCCAGCCTCATGGCCCGCATCTGCGGCATCTGCCCGGTCTCGCATCTGGTCGCTTCTGCCAAGGCTTGCGAAGCCATCATGTCGGTCCGCATTCCGCATACTGCCGCGCAACTGCGACGAATGTTGAATCTCGCGCAGATGGTTCAGTCTCACGCGCTCAGCTTCTTCTATCTCGCATCGCCTGATTTGCTTCTGGGTATGGAGTCCGACCCCAAGGCGCGCCACATCTTCGGAGTCGTCGCCGCCAAGCCGCAGTTAGGCCGCGCCGGCGTTGCCCTCCGCCGCTTCGGCCAGCACATCATTGAGCTGCTCGGCAACAAGCGCATCCATCCCGGATGGGTCGTTCCCGGCGGCGTCACCGAGCCTTTGGCTCCGGCCAAGCGCGACGAAATCCTGGCCATGCTCCCTGAGGCTTACGCCAACATCGCCCTCGCGCTCGCCTCCTACAAGCAGATCGCCGACACATTCAAGCCCGAGATTGAGGTCTTCGCTAACTTCCCGTCCAACTACCTCGGTCTCATCAACGAAGACGAGTCCATCGAATTCACTGACGGTGCCCTGCGCCTCATCGGCCCCACCGGAGAAACAATCGAGGACGGCATTACCGCCGCGCGTTTCAGTGCAGTCATCGGCGAAGCCGTCGAGCCCTACAGCTACACCAAGTTCGCCTACTACAAGCCCCTCGGCTATCCCGAAGGCAGCTATCGCGTCGGGCCCCTCGCCCGCCTCAACATCGCAAAATCCATGGGCACACCGCTCGCCGACAAGGAACTCGCCGAATTCAAGCAACTCGCCATCGGCCCCGTGCAAAGTTCCTTCCACTACCATCACGCTCGCCTCATCGACATCCTTTACGGCATCGAAAAGATCGAGCAGATCCTCACTGATCCGCTCATCCTCGACAAGCATGTCCGCGCCATTGCCGGCGTAAACCGTCTCGAAGGCGCAGGCCAGGCGGAAGCCCCACGCGGTACCTTGATGCACAACTATAAGGTTGACGAGAACGGTCTCATTACCTGGGCCAACCTCGTCATCGCCACCGGCCAGAACAATAACGCGATGAACAAAGGCGTCCTGCAAGCCGCCCGTGCCTACGTCAAAGACGGCAAGTTCACTGAAGGCGTTCTCAACCGCGTCGAAGCCGTGATCCGCACCTTCGACCCATGCCTGAGCTGTTCCACCCACGCCTTCGGCCAGATGCCATTGGCCCTGACGCTGCTCAACGCCGACGGCGAACAAGTCGACCAACTCATCCGCTAGCTGTCCAATAAATCTGGGTGCCCCATCCATCGCGCATTTTGCGATGGGTGGGATAGCATGAGGCTGATATGCAACTTCTTCGAGGTTCATAGTCAGAACAGCACCCGGAACCCCCGTCTCAATCTAAACTGAGCATCTATGAATCAAACTTCGCCTCGATGCCTCATCCTCGCATGCGGTAACACCCTCCGCAGCGATGACGGCATCGGCCCCTGGCTCGCCAACTGGGCAGAGCAGCACTTTTCAAATCAACTGGAGATCCGCGTCCTCTCCCGCCAGCAATGGACTCCCGACCTCGCCGAAGACATCGCCAATGCTGACTCCGTCCTCTTCATCGATTGCTCAATCGAATCTCCCTCCGGCTCCCTCCACATCCAGGAAGTCCGCACATCCTCCGGCGCCGAAGGCCTCGCCACCCATCATCAGGGCGCGCCGCAGCTTCTCGCACTAGCGCAAGAGCTCTACAATTCCCTCCCCCGCCACGCATTGCTACTCACAGTTGGAGCCGGCTCAACCGAACTCGGCGAAGAATTCAGCGCCGACGTAGCCGCCGCCCTTCCCGCCGCCTGCAAGCTGCTCGAGGAGACTGTCCTCCGCCTGCTCCACACTCCGGACTAACCTCCGCCATCAGGACGCCGCGTTCTGTCGCGCCTTCTCGCTAGTCGCGTCAAGATAGCTCGTCAGAGCGTTTGTCAGGCTGTGGATCCCGTCTGCTCCTCCGGCCAGCATCGCCGCCGACAAAACCACGTCCAGAACGAAAAACGCAAATTGCTGCTGCGAATTCACGCTCACAAACGTCCCTGTTGCTGTTATTTGGCTTGGGCCCAATAACGGCCACAATGCCCGGACCCCGGCCATCGCTGCAACCGATGCGAGGATCAGCGAAACAAGAAACGCATATTGCTGCGTCTGCCCTCGGTATTCATCCAGGCTATCGCTTGCAGTTTTGATCGCATTCGGATCGGGCATCGCCGCAGCCTTCAATTGGTCCAGCGCGGCCTGCCGCTTGCTCGCTTCCGTATCGCGCCAGGGGCTTACCAGAACCTCGACCGCGCGCTCGATAAATGCCGAGGCCAGCAGCAGCGGCGCCATCTTGCTGACCAGTTGGCTTGGATCGATCGCGAAGCTCAGTCCCTTCCAGCTGGCGAGTGCGGCGTAGGCAGCCAGCGCAACCAATGCACACATACCTCCAAAAGCAATGGGCAGATGAATCTTCATGTTCATAGGTAACTCCCTGAATGAGGAATCCCATGAGCCTACCAACACGGGACAAAACAGTAAAGTAGCTATTTTTATTGACAAAGAAAGCAACAACCATCGCCGGCCTGGCGCGCCACCGTGTGTCCAGACCGAATCGCTACGGCCATGTCGGCGCCTCGGAAATGGATGAGTTTTCGAAGCCTCTTACCGAGCAGCAATCGCCGCATCCAACGCCGGGTCCCGCCCTGCAAAAAGATCTGCAGTGCTCATGCTGGCTGGAATATCGGGTATTAACACGGGACGGTCCATCCCCGCCGGAGCAGGTGTGTACTTCGTTGTAAACCGAATGACGAGTTGAGAGTTTGGCAATGTCACAAATCCAGGGAATCCGTAGAATCCCGGCTTGCCGCCCGCCGCCTCTCCCACGAGAGTGGCGTGCAACTCGTCCTTCATCCGCAACGCGGCCATCACGGCCGCTGAAAAGGTCTCCGGCCCAATCAGAACAAAAATCTGCCCTTTCCACTGCCGATGCGCCTTCAGTGCATCCATCAGCGGATGGATGACATCGCTGTTGCCGCCACCATTTCGCATCAAGTCGACCACCACGCGTCGTACCGGCTTCATGTCGAGATCCTTCATCATCGCCCGCACAAAGTCCGCGAAAGGCTGCCTCGGGTCGTCGACGCAGTTACCGAAATTGACATATGCGGTCTGCGAGTCCTCCAGATAGCGATACCAATAATTGCGGTCCTTCTGTCTGAAATTCATCGGAAATGGAATTTGCAGCGCTGCAAAGACACCGATCCACGCCCGCTGATTTTCCGCGAAAGGAAGTTTGATCGTAAGTTCCTTCTCGCCGCGCCCGCTCAGCGTCAGCCTCACGCATCCATCCGCATCAATCAAACGCAGCATTTGCAAAACGGGCTGCATTGTCATCACTGCCGTCGAGTTCCATCGCAGCCAGACGTCGTTCTCGAATGAGATGAATTGCGCAACGGCCTTCTCCAGTTCTTCTGGAGTCATGGAGCCAACCTTCACAACACGCAAACCAATTGTCTGTTTGTAATCCGGCGTCGCCAGCCACACAATCATGCTGTCTGAAAACCACCGGAATTGCACCGGCAACACGCGCTCGAAACCCATCGACCTGGGGATCTCAACATTCGTATGCGCAATATGCGCGTTTGCCACAATGCGCGACAATTCGAGCACCATCTCCGCGTCGGAACGGGCAGAAACGCTCTGCTTTAACGCCGCAATCTCGGCCTTGAACTGCCTGGGCGGATAGAACCTCTCAAAATCGACCTGCCCACGCGTTTCGAGATTGCCTAGCGGATCTCTTGCTCCGACGCCCGCTGAAAACGCTCGAACAAAAGCGTCAATGTCTTGCTCCCAGCGCTTCTGCCGCGACGCTTGCGACTCCGTTGACTGACAAAAAAGGACACCGGTCCAGCAGACGATAAGCAACAGTGCGCACCGCGTTCTCATAATTCCGCCTCAAACAGAAACGCGGCTGAACCGAATGGTCCAACCGCGAGTCATATGGAATTGGTCAGCCCTTAGAACGCTGCCACCGTCTGCCGCAGACTGTAAGAGCTCAGCGTCTTGATGTAATTGCCCCGGTCAAACGGCGAAGTATCGGGAACCGACCGACGACTCAAGCAACCGCGCGTCTCCCACAACGAGTTGTACTCGCGCTTCTCCAGCCAGTAGCGCACATCGGCCAGCACTCTGCCGATATGCTCAATGCCGTGGATATGCAGTGCGGAAGCCATCATCGTCACGCCGGCTCCGGCCATGATTCCTTTCAGAACATCTTCGGCCGAATGCACACCCCCAGTAATTGCAAGGTCAATATTCAGGTGCCCATAGAGAATCGCCGCCCAGTGCAGCCGTGGCAGCAGTTCCGAAGGTGTCGAGAAGTGCAGCGTCGGCCTGACCTCGAGCGTCTCGATGTCGAAGTCCGGTTGATAGAAACGATTGAACAGCACGACACCGCGCGCACCCGCGTCCTCCAGCCGTGCAGCCAAGTGCGGCAGGCTCGTAAACGACTGCGACAGCTTCACCGCCACCGGAATCTTGACCGCGTTTGTTACGGCCGTCACCAGTTCCAGTAGTTGCACCTCAAGTTCGGCCGAGGTCTGGCTGCGGTCAGTGGCCAGTGCATAGGTATTCAGTTCAATGGCGTCGGCGCCTGCCTCTTCCATATCCTTGGCATACCGCACCCATCCGCCAGTAGTCGCCCCGTTCAGGCTGCCCATGATCGGAATCTTCACCGCTTCCTTGGCTCGCCGTAAATGCTCCAGGTAAACCTCGTGCGTCATGCGATAGTCATCCAGATCCGGCAAATAGCCTAACGACTCTGCAAAGGATTCTGTGCCTCGCGAGAGGTCCTCGTCCAGCGCGCGCGACTCAAGCGCCAATTGCTCCTCGAAGAGCGACGTCAGGACGACAGCCGATGCCCCGGCATCTTCCATGCGCCGGATGTTGTCAATCGACTCCGATAACGGTGTCGACGACACCACAATAGGCCCACTTAATTTCAACCCCAGATACTGCGTTGAAAAATCAATCATTCGGCGCCTCCATCAGCGACCGCTGTCAGCTTCTCTTCAGCTTTTTCTTCCGGAGCGATATGCGGCGTTTCTCCGCGGCCAGCCATCGCGGCCCGGCCCGAGTACACGCGCCACTGGCGCTCCACATCGTCTTGCGCTTCCTTCAGCAGCTCCGCGGCCAACTCCGGATTGCTCCGCGCCAGCATCGTGTACCGTGCTTCGCGATAGCTATATTCTTTCAACCGGATCGACGGTGCTTTCGAGTCGAGCTGGAACGGATTCTTGCCCTCCTCGCGTAGTGCAGGGTTGTACCTCATCAGCGGCCAATAGCCCGACTGCACGGCTAGCTTCTGTTGCTCCAGCCCGTGCACCAGGTCGTAGCCGTGTGCAATACAGCTCGAGTAAGCGATGATGATCGACGGTCCATCATGCGCTTCAGCTTCCTGGAAGGCTTTCACCACATGCGTGTCATTGCCGCCCAGCGCCACCTGCGCTACGTATACGGAACCGTAGCTCACCGCTTCCATGGCCAAGTCTTTCCGGCTGTTCCCCTTGCCGCTCGCGGCAAATTTAGCTACTGCCCCGCGCGGTGTAGCTTTCGACATCTGTCCGCCCGTATTCGAGTAGACTTCCGTGTCCAGCACCAGCACATTCACGTTCTTGCCGGATCCGAGCACGTGATCCAGTCCGCCGAAGCCGATGTCAAATGCCCATCCATCGCCGCCCAGGATCCACACGCTCTTCCGAACCAGCGAATCTGCGATTGCCAGCAGGTTGCGCGCGTCGGAAGAACCGTTTCCGGCCAGCTTCTCGCGCAGTGCCAGCACCCGCTGCCGTTGCTCGTTGATCTCCGTTTCCGTCTTCTGCGACGCATGCAGCAGTTCGGCCACGAGCTCAACGCCTACTTCCGGCGCAAGCCGGGTCACCAGCGTTTCTGCAAAAATCTTCTGCTGGTCCAGCGCAGTTCTCATGCCGAACCCAAACTCCGCATTGTCCTCGAACAGCGAGTTGGCCCAAGTCGGCCCGCGTCCCTGCGCGTTACTTGTATACGGAGTTGTCGGCAGGTTCCCGCCGTAAATCGACGAGCAGCCCGTTGCATTCGCGATATAGAGCCGGTCGCCGAACAGTTGTGTCAGCAGCTTGACGTATGCCGTCTCACCACAACCTGCACAAGCGCCTGAGAATTCAAACAGCGGCTGCAGCAGTTGAATGTCCTTCACCTGTGTGTGCGAAATCTTCGTTCTGTCCACTTCGGGCAGACCGAGGAAGAACTCCCAGTTGTCGCGTTCGGCCTCGCGCAGCGGAGCCTGCGCAGCCATGTTGATCGCCTTGTGACCTGCATCGCTCTTGCTCTTCACCGGGCATACTTCCACGCACACCGCGCAGCCTGTGCAATCTTCAGGAGCCACCTGCAGCGTATAGCGATCCTGCTCCATCGCTTTCCACTTTGGCTTGGCCCATTGGAAGGTTGCCGGCGCCTTGTCTCCAAGCTCAGGGCTGTAAACCTTCGAACGAATCACCGCGTGCGGGCAAACCATCACGCACTTTCCACACTGGATGCAAAGGTCCTTGTCCCACACCGGAATGAACTGCGCAATGTTCCGCTTCTCCCACTGCGCCGTGCCCGTTGGAAATGCGCCGCCCGCCGGAATCGCGCTTACCGGAAGCAAATCTCCATGTCCCGCTGCGATCTGTCCCAGCACATCGCGGACAAACTTCGGCGCTTTACCGTCAATCGAAGGAATCAGGTCAAACTCCGATGAAGCACCTGTCGGCAGCTCCACCTTTTCCAGATGCGCCAGTGCAGCATCCACTGCGGCAAAGTTCTTAGCCACAACCGCCTCGCCGCGCTTGCCGTAGGTCTTCTTGATGGCCTTCTTGATTTGTTCAATCGCTTCTTCACGGGGAAGCACGCCGCTGATGGCGAAGAAGCAGGCCTGCATGATGGTGTTGATCCTCGTGCCCATGCCCGCTTCACGCGCCACGCTGTTGCCGTCGATCACGTAGAACTCAATCTTTTTGCGCAGAATCTCCTGCTGCGTCGTCTTCGGCAAATGACTCCACACTTCCGCCGCGGCATAAGGCGAGTTCAGCAGGAAGACCGCTCCCGGCATCGCCGCCTCCACCACATCCATCTTCTCCAGGAAGCTGAAGTTGTGGCACGCCACAAAGCTCGCGCGCGTAATCAAATAACTCGAACGAATCGGATTCGGCCCGAACCTCAAGTGCGAAGTTGTCATCGACCCCGACTTCTTCGAGTCGTACACAAAGTAGCCCTGCGCAAAATTCGGCGTCTCGCTGCCGATAATCTTGATCGAATTCTTATTCGCGCCCACCGTGCCGTCGGAACCCAGTCCGTAGAACAGCGCTCGCACCGTCTTCGGATCTTCGGTTGAGAACGTCGGATCGTAACTCAGACTTGTAAACGTAACATCATCATCAATGCCAATCGTGAAGTGGTTCTTTGGCGAAGGCTTGGTGAGCTCGTCGAAGATCCCTTTCACCATCGCCGGAGTAAATTCCTTCGACGACAACCCATACCGTCCGCCAATTACCGTCGGCTTCACCGCAAACGGCAAATCTGCGTTTTCGGCCAACACAGTAATAATGTCTTGATACAGCGGTTCGCCCAGCGCTCCAGGTTCCTTCGTGCGGTCAAGTACCGCAATCGATTTCACCGTTGCCGGCAGCGCCTTCAAAAACGCGCTCGCATCAAAAGGCCGATACAACCGAACCTTCAGAATGCCAATCTTCTCGCCCTGCTTGTTCAGCAGATCGACCGCTTCTTCCGCAGCCTCGGCGCCCGAACCCATCAGCACAATCACGCGCTCTGCGTCCGGCGCGCCGTAGTAATCAAACAGGTGATACGCACGGCCTGTCTGCGCCGCAAAGCGATCCATCACCTTCTGCACAATTCCCGGCACCGCGGCATGGAAGGGATTGCAAGCCTCGCGCGCTTGGAAGAACACATCAGGATTCTGCGCCGTCCCGCGAATCATCGGCCGGTCAGGACTCAGGGCTCTTTGCCGATAGTCAATGATGTACTTGTCATCCAGCAGCGCGCGGATCGTCTCGTCGCTGATCGGCAGAATCTTGCCCACTTCATGCGAAGTACGGAACCCGTCAAAGTAGTGAATGAAGGGAATTCTCGATTCAAGCGTTGCAATCTGCGCCACCAGCGCCATGTCGGCAACTTCCTGCACCGAGTTCGAGCAGAGCATCGCCCAGCCCGTCGACCGGCAGGCCATCACGTCGGAATGGTCGCCAAAAATCGATAACGCATGTGTGGCCAGTGTCCGGGCCGTCACGTGCATCGTCGCCGGGGTCAGTTCACCGGCAATCTTGAACATGTTGGGAATCATCAGCAGCAAGCCCTGCGACGCCGTAAATGTCGTCCCAAACGCTCCCGCCTGCAACGCGCCATGCAGCGCGCCCGCGGCTCCGCCTTCGCTCTGCAGCTCTTCCACTATGGGCAGTGCGCCCCAAATATTCTTCTTGCCCTCCGAGCGCCACTGATCCGCCCACTCGGCCATCGGCGACGAGGGGGTAATTGGGTAGATCGCAACCACTTCGGAAAGACGATAGGCTACCGAGGCTGCCGCCTCGTTCCCATCCATAATCACCATCTTGCTGCCCTTTGACTGTTCACTCATTCGCTTCGCCTCACAGCGCGGCCTTCAGGATTTAAAACCGCTAGGCTGAGTCTCTTCTGTGAGGGTCGGAGTCGCTGTGACGCGAGACACACGGGGGATTTCAAATCTCATAATATGGTACATATCTCACATGGTGAATCAAGACTGAATTCTTGCCAAAAAGTGCGGCCGCTGGTGTCTAAGTGAATGAGGTCACTCATGAAACAGAATCCTTTTTGCCTGCTCGCAATAGTTCTGTCTCTCGCCTGCACTCTGCCGGCCCGTGCCGACGCGCCGACCGTAGGCCAGCCCGCTCCCACCCTCACTTTCACTGATCTGCTTCAGGCCCCGACTGGCACGAAAACCGACTGGCCCTCCCTCCGGGGTAAAGTTGTGGTTCTCGAATTCTGGGCCACCTGGTGCGCCGGTTGCATCGAGGAACTCCCTCACCTCAACTCCCTCGTCCAGTCTCTAGCGTCGGATAATGTCCAGTTCATCGCCGTGGATGACGAAGATCCAGCCCTTGTGAAGAAGTTCCTTACCAAGACCCCCATCAGCGGCTGGCTTGGAATCGACACCACGAAGAAGATCATCGACGCCTATGACGCGCAGGTACGACCGCGCACTTATGTCATCGATACCAGCGGTCACATCGCGGCGATCCTGAATCCCCATCTGCTTGAAAAAGACCAGCTCGTGGCGCTTGCTGCCGGCAAGCCTGTTACATTCCCCGTCGATCAGATGCTTGAAATTCGCCAGGAAGCACTCAAGCAGGCAAAGGCCGCGTCCGACGCCGCAGCCGCAGGAAACGCCGGTCCCAAGCCGCTACTCGACATCTCCATTCGTCCCGGCGATCCAGCTGGCCGCACCGCGATCGCTCATCGTTCCGGCAAGAACGACGATTCCTACTCTATCGACTACCTGAACGCGCCCTTGCAAATGCTGATGCAGCAAGCGGGCGGCGTTCCCGCCAGCCGCCTGGTGATACACGGAGCGAAGGACGCGAAGTACTCTCTTCACATCAGCGCCCCAGGCGGTGATGTCCAAGATCTGGCCTCGGCCCTTCAACTGGCCATCGTCACGGCCACCGGAATGAAACTCAGCCACGTAACCACGGAAGAAGAAGCATGGATTCTCCAACCCACTCCCAAAGCCACGAGCTTATTGCCACCGGCCTCATCGGATCAGGGAAGCATGTGCTTCTATAACCCGCAGGCCGACAAACTGGTAATGATGCAATCCAATTTGGATAGCCTCGCGGAAACACTGGAACCCGTCCTCGGAACGCTGATTGTGAATGAGACCGGCATGAAAGGCAACTTCGACGCCAACTTCAGTCTGCCCAAGGGAGATGTGGATGCCGCCCGCGTCGCGCTGGAAACTAATCTCGGACTGACCCTCGTCAAAGCCCGTCGCAACATCGACCGCGTCGTCCTTGATCCGCTGCCACCCCCTTCCGTTGCCACTTCCAAGTAATAAGCTGAGTGCCCCATCCATCGCGAACTTTGCGATGGGTGGGAAGCATGAAACCAGCTCTCCCAGAGCCCACTTCACTCAGCCAGCCCGACTACCAGCGCCTCCCACTCCTCCTCGAGCGTTTCCCGGTGAAACCGCCTTCCAGCCCGCTCATACCAGTAGTCCGCGTTCCACGCTTCGCCCTCCTTCCTGTGCAAATAAGCATGAACGGCCATTCCCTCCGGCGTTTCCAACTCGTCCACCAGCCCATGCGCCCGCGTCCAATCCCCTTTCGCGTCCCACCACAACGCCGCCATCGGCGCCGTGAGCCCGCTCGGCGGTTCCTCATGCCTCAAAGAGGCTCGAACTTCCTCAACTCCCATTCAGCCCTCCCACCGCTCGCGCCACCACCGTCGTAACCATTCTTACCTTACAAAAGAGTGATATTAGTCACTTCCCAACTTCCCATTCACTGATAAAAATGAATAAATCATCCGATTAACGATTAAGAAAGCACGGGGCCGCCAGGGGCTTGGGAGGGAATGGCAGCTGCATGCGCCGGAATCCCCTCCCAGAGGTCAATCCATGCCAATCTTTTCTCGGAAGTCTCTCAATCCCAATGTTTGCAAATCAGACCATAATGGTCGTATACTAAATTACGACTATTATGGTCGCAGTTTTTGGCTGCCTCTATCCATGCAGCCCACAGGAGTTCGGCAGGTGAGCGTGTTGAGCGAAGTGAAAGTCGGCCAGACCGCAATACTCGTAGCTCTTGACCTCCCTGAATCCGTCCAGAACCACCTCATGCATATGGGCTTTGTTCCCGATGCGCTGGTCACTGTTCTCCGCCGCGCCCCCGCCGGCGACCCTATCGTTTACTGTATCGACGGGATGGAAATCGCCCTGCGCCATGAAACTGCAGATGCCATCCGCGTCCGCACCCCTGAGATTCACGAACTCGGCAGCACGGAAGGCTCAACACGTGAAGCCCACAAGTTGATCGAGGATGACCTCGTTGAGGCTGCGCGATGAGCAGTTGCTGCGAGCCTCCTGCGTTTCAACTACCCTCCACTCCGCCCCCTGCTGGAGCGCTTAAGACCGTCGTCCTGATCGGTCCTCCCAACTCCGGCAAGTCCACACTTTTCAATCGCCTCACCGGCCTTCGCCAGAAAGTCGCCAACTACCCAGGCGTCACCGTCGAACAGCGCATGGGCCTCATGGCCGGCGTCGGCCGCGAAGACCTCACCCTCATCGACTTGCCCGGCATCTATTCCCTCACTCCGTATTCTGAAGATGCCCGGGTCTCCATTGATGTGCTGCGCGGCAAAATGCCCGGCACACCCAAGCCTGATGCCGTCATCCTTGTGCTCGATTCCCTTCACCTTACGCGCCAGCTTATGCTCGCCGCGCCAGTGCTTGAAGTAGGCCTGCCGACGCTGGTCCTGCTCAATATGAGCGACCTTATGGATTCCCGCGGCGGACACATTGATACTCTCAAGCTGGCTCGCGAACTAGGCGCCCCCGTGGCTCAGATCAGCGCCACACACCGCACCGGCCTCGATGCCGTTCCGCTCTTCCTGCATCAGCAGACCAACCGCTCCGCGCCCACGCCTCTCGCCCTCCCCGTCATGGGCAACGCCGCCAGCACGCACAACTGGGCCGCGCAGGTCAGCCGCAAAACAGGCTACCGTGCTCCGCTCTCTGTCGAGGGCACACGCAAGATCGACAACATTCTTCTCCATCGCATTTGGGGACCGCTGCTTTTTCTCGTAGTCGTTATCGGCGTTTTTGAAGTGGTCTTCTCCATTGGCCAGCCGCTTTCTGACGGCTTTGGCGACATCCTCGCCCGCATGGGAGAATTTGTGCGCCCGCTTCTGCCCGCGGGCTGGCTTCAGTCTCTCCTGCTTGACGGCGCGTGGAAAGGCATCTCATCGGTTCTCGTCTTTCTGCCTCAGATCCTCTTGCTCTTTCTCTTCATCGGAATCCTTGAAGACTCCGGCTACCTGGCCCGCGCCGCACTGATCGCCGACCGAGTCATGCGGACCATAGGCCTCAATGGAAAGGCCTTCATCCCGCTACTCTCTGCTTATGCCTGCGCGGTCCCGGCCATCATGTCCACGCGGACCATTGAAAACACGCGCGATCGCCTGGCCACCATCATGGTCACTCCGTTCATGACCTGTTCGGCCCGTCTGCCCGTCTACATGCTTCTGATCGCCGCCTTCATTCCCAACATCGCTTTTCTACATGGCTTTCTCGGATTGCGCACCATCGTCATGCTCGGCCTCTATCTCGCCGGCTTTGTGGCGGCTATGACCACTGCCTGGCTGCTCAAGAGCTCCGTCCTGAAATCCAGCGAGACACCCTTCATCCTTGAACTCCCTCAGTACCGCATGCCCACACTGCGGTCGCTATCCCTGCGCCTGCTCGACCGTGCCCGCATCTTCCTTCGTCAGGCCGGGACCATCATTCTTTGCGTCACGCTTGCTCTCTGGGTTCTCGCTCATTTGCCCGTCATTCACGTCTCCGGAAGCACCTACGCCGCGCCCGAGCTCGCCGACAGTGTCATTGGCCGCCTTGGCCACTTCATTGAGCCTGCCATCGCACCTCTCGGCTTTAATTGGAAGATCGGCATCGGTCTGCTTTCCTCAGTCCTCGCACGCGAAGTCATGGTCAGCACCATGGGCACCTTGTACGGCGCGGATCCGGCAACCCAGGCAATGCATCTACAAACCGCCCTCCACCACGACATGACCCTCGGCGGCGCACTGGCACTCATGATTTTCTTCGCTTTCGCCTTGCAGTGCACCTCCACCATGGCGATCGTTCGCCGCGAGATGAACAGCTGGAAGTGGCCCGCCGCCCAATTCCTCTACATGCTCGTTCTCGCCTGGAGCGCAGCTTTCGTCGTCAACCACGTAGTTATGGCCATCTTCGGGTAAAATCCAGCGCCGCTTTCCCTGCCAGCTCCGACAACCTCTGAATAAACATCCAGTAAAAGGTAAGATCGTCTTTCCATGCAGACGCGCGTTTCCCCGAAGGGTCAAATCGTACTTCCCGCACCACTCTGGCGCTGGCTTGGGATTCGTGCCGGCGATCCGCTCGATATCGCCATCGAGCAAGACCGCACGTACTCACTGCTCCCGTCAAGAAGCCGTACCGCGCGAGAATCATCAAGGTCCCAACCACAGGCTTTCCGGTAATAGATGTGGGACCCGACGCAACCGTTCTCAGCGGCGAGATGGTCCGCGAACTGCTCGTCGACTTTCCATGAGATACCTGCTCGATGTAAACGCGTTGATCGACTATGGATTTCGTCGGCGCTGTTTTCACGATCGAGTGGACATCTGGATGCGATCGCGAGAAGGTGACCACTTCCTGAGTTCATCCATCACGGAACTCGGCTTTGTTCGCGTGCTCGGCAATGTCCGAACCAACGGCATGTATGTCGAGCGAGGAAGGGTTCTCTTGCTCGCGCTGAAAACCAATCGTGTTATGAGATTCGACTTCCTCGCGGACGCGAATGACTTGAACTCACTTCGACTGTGGGTGAAGACTCCCCTTCAAGTCACAGACGGCCATCTTCTGCAACTACCTTCCCCAAGAAAAGCCATCAGGTTCGCTGTAGCGTCATTTTCAATACCCAGCCAGCTCATCAAATCATTTTCTTAGCGGGTTGCCATTGCGTGAGGGGGGCGTGTTCGGAGTAACGTTATTGCCCGGCTTGACGCCATTGCTCGTCGTTGCGCCAGACCGGTGCGTTGAGAAGCGCGCTGAAACCCTGATAGGTCCATCCGGCGCAGTCCGTTCCATCGAGACTTCGATCTGAGTGTAGGCGCCCGGATAGCCGCTCGGGTAATTGACTCCGGAGACACGTCCTGTCGCGTTTTGCTTCGAGCTCTTGTTCGTGCTGCCGGTGGCCATCTCGCCCTTGGGCTGATAATCATGGTTCATCAACAGATTGTGGTAGAAGTCCGAGATCTCGCTCATCGACGCGTCCGTCTTGTACCACGCTGTCAGGACAGTGGGATCATTGCCCGTCTGAGGCTGCAGCGCGAGGCCTCGAATATGCGTTAGCCAACTCGGCCATTCCAGTGGAGGACCATTCTTGACTTTTCCATGCTGCCCCGCCTGGTCGGCCGAATTCGCAGAATCCTCACTCTTCGGCTGACCGCCCAACACCTGGATTTGGCTGGGAGGCAAATACGACGAAGGATCCACCTTTGCAGCGCAGCTTACCTTGGTAAGAGTCCCACCACCCTGTTTGTGACGAATCAGGATGACCAAAGCACACTCGGGCGCATCCGCGCGAATCAACATCCCCATGCCGTCCCAGGACGGCTCGAAGACCAGGCCGTGGGCCTCAAATAGCGCTCGATAGTGGTCCTCAACCTCCATCGTATGGGCATCGGCGATGTAACTGGTTTCAATCAGAGAGCTGCTCGACCGCACGTCTGCGGTAACACCCGGATAGTTCACCAGCCACGTTGGAAATGAAACGGCTCCCTGCGAAAAAGCTGCAGTGAGCGCAAAAATGAAAAATGTTAGCGCAACCAGACCGCGACGCTTGGACACAGAGGTATATCTCCCGCGATTAAGACGTTGCCGCCAATCTACCGCGTTCGTCGCTTCTTCGCAAGATAACTAGCGTCTGTACTGAGATCTGCCGGCTGAAAACCCTGGCAAATACGTCAGCAGTTTCTGGACCAAGTACATCCGTCAACACTCCTCTTCCCGCGATAAGCGGAGGCTGCCTGGGGTATATTGACCCTATAGTTCGAAAAAACAAGTCTGGATCAAACCAATTCAAACTATCTCACTCATTCGCTCGTTGTTTACCGTGGAGAGAAAGCGCGCGTCCACGGCGTGCCGTTGCCGCGTCGTTAAAAACCTTCTCGTTGCGTTGTTCCTGGCGGGGGCAACTTCGCTCGTTGCCCAGCAGCCTCTTTCCCTCGCCGACGCCACCCAGCAAGGTCAAACCATCTTTGAGCAAACCGGAGCCACCAGCATGGTACTAGTGGTTGTGCGCAACCACGAATCCCTCATCAAGGGCTACGGCGAGACATACCCTGGCAGCGCACACAGCCCCGACACCCACTCCCTCATCCGTCTCTGCTCCCTCTCCAAAGTCCTTACCGCCGATCTCCTGCTCCGACTTGTCGCCGACGGCAAAGCCTCGCTTAACGATCCACTCGAGCGCTACGCTCCGCCCGGAAAGCACGTGCCCGTTGGAGCAGATGGCTCCAAAATCACGCTCCTCGATCTGGCCACACACACCTCCGGTCTTCCGCGCGAAGTCTCCTCCTATCCCCCCAAGAGGCCGCATTTCACTTTCCCGGATTACACCCTTCGCTGGTCATGGCTGCAAAAGCAGGACCTCGTTACGCCGCCGGGCACGGCCGCAGTGTATTCAAATGTGGGCTTCGATTTCCTCGGCGATGCCCTCGCCTCTGCTTCCGGCAAGTCCTACGCGCAGCTTCTCCATGACCGTCTGCTTCAGCCGCTCAGCATGTGGGATACCACGCTGGTCCCATCCTTTGAGCAATGCGCTCGCCTGCTGCGCGGAACCAGAAATGAAGGCCCTTGCACCGACACGCTGGCATCCGGAGCCAGTGGAGGTGTTTACTCAACGCCCGCAGACACGGTGAAGTTGCTTCAATATCTTCTTCACATTCCAGGCTCCCCCGCGCAGCCCGCGACGGCCCTCGACGTTTCTCTTCTTCCGCACCAGCTCAAATCCGTTTATGGCCTCAGCCATGCGGGCGATCCTACCGGCATCGGGCTAGCCTGGATTCAGCTCGGCGATCCCAACAGTCCATCGGTATTGATGCAGAAAACCGGTGGTGGTGCCGGCTTCACCACCTACATTGCTCTCAGTCCCAGCCATCAAACGGGAGTCTTCCTCGCAGTCACTGAAGGCAAGGGTGAGTGGAAGGTTGATTTCTTCCACGAAGGCAACAATCTTCTTGCCGCGCTGGCCAATGTCCCCCCACTTCCGCCCAGGGTGCGCCATCTCCGCGTAGCCGCCAAACGTCCAAAGCCCCATCGCCGGCCGCACACAACAACGGCAACCGCGCATACCGGCAAGTGAAATCCCGCCCGCCGCCACAAAGAAAAAGAGCCGACGTTCGACGGCTGGATAGAGTGCTTCGCCTCCGCCCGTTGTATCCCTTTGCTGCCACCAGCGCAGTCTCGGCCTATCAGAAGGGCTGTCCGGAAGGTCGATAAATGTGCGCTGGCGCTCCGGGATGTTTACCGAAATATTATTGACGGGTGGCCAACCACCCTCCCGGAGCTTCCTGCGGGAATTCGGCGCGAGCTTCTACCAAAAAAACGACAGCACTGTGACACTTGTGAAACTGTACTCATTGTTCTCCTAATGTCGTCGCTACTCCCTACTATCACCGTGTGGAACGTGGGGTGAAGTGATGAGGATCAAGTCTCTTCAGAATCTGCTGTGCGTTGTGATGCTGGCGGCACTCGGGGCAGAACAGACGAGTCACGCAGAAGAGCCAGTCGGCGCGGGAGCCCCGGCGTAGACGTTGTTCGCGTATAGAAGTTCCTTTGGGGCTCGTCTGCACGATTCACTTCTCGGATACTCAGCACTTCCCTCCGATGTGCCAGTCGAACTAACCCCACTCGACCCATCTGCGTTGGCGGACGCGACCGTGAATTCGACGGTAAGCTTTCGGGTCGTTCAAAACGTTGTTGTCGGACAATACGCATACGCGTACGGGGGAAATCTGGTCGAGGCGAAGGTCACTCGGATTCGCGAAGGTAAGCTTCGAATTCAGGCTCGATAGGTGCGATCAAACGGCAGGACTCGACGAGGTGAAGTATGAACAGATTTCTCCAGATGGTTTCTCTTTCCGTGTTGCTTATGGGAGTTTTTAGCAATGTTGCCCTCGCGAAGGCGCACACAGGCGATTGTCCACGCGATTCAAGACTGTCGGTAGATATGCCAATATTGCTTGCGACAGGAACGATCAGAACGCCAGAGTTCATCGTCAAGAACAAGCCCTACGACCTTGATCTCCGCGTACAGTGGAATATGCCTACTGATGAGTTGAAATGCAAAATGGGCTTTCAACTATCCCCAGGGTACCCAGTATGCAAGGATGAACCGCTGATCGAAGTTGAATGGACCGTTTGGGATGGAGAACAAACTGTAGCCCATGGCGTTGACGAAGGCAGAAGCGAGGCATTTGAGGCTGGCGCGTGCTATTTTGCAAGGGTAATCGGAGAATTCACCGGCAAGTCAAAACACAAATACGTTGTCGAGGTTAAGGTTAAGAAAGACGCGACCCCCTTGAACGTAACGAATCCTCGACTCGTCGTGACGGTTGTGACAGGCAATGCCTTTTAATTGGTGAGAGGCCCTCGATGCTCTGATCTAAGACGCACGTACGATGGAGGTCCAAGACTAATTGCACATCTACGACGCACTCCACCGTTTGTGCATACACTGCATGTTTCTCGGTATCCCGTTTCACCGGCAAAGAACGGGATGCCGAATCTGGAGTGAATTGAGCATTACTCCTGAATGACCGGCCACTTGGCAGTTCCCGGTTGATCAACATTTCCCCAAGCGTCCGGCGTGGAGGATGCTGCCTTTTTCTCTCGGGCCTCCCATGGCAGGAATTTCGTACAACGAATAGCAGCAAGGCACTGCGTTCGCTGGCAGGATTGGACTCTACCGAGTGGCGGAATCGAGTATAACCAGCACGACGGCAAAAAAAAGCGGCGCAGCGGCATCTGTCGCCGCTGCGCCAAAGCGAAACCACAATGACTCTGGTTTCGCTCGTCACATGAGCTTAAAAGAGGAACTTCCCGCCGAACTGGAACACGCGAGGATCGTACGTGTTCGTCGCGCGACCGAATTGCGTGTCTGTAACACCCGTGTCGAGACTATCGAATTCTGTGTGGTTGAAGGTATTGAAGGATTCGAAACGGATTTCCAGGTGTGGGCCTTCATGGGAGCTAAGAGGCAGACTCTTGAACAGACTCATGTTCCAGTTGAAGAGTCCAGGACCGACCACAGCGTCCTTTCCCGCAGTGCCGAAGCCTTGATTCGCACCTCCATTCCATGGAGCTGTCGGAGCTGCAAAAGCCGCGGTGTTAAACCATTCCGTCTGCTTCTTCGGTCCCTTCGCGGATGCTACTAAGTTGGGCCGGTTCGTTGTTCCGCCACCAAGGCCAAGTGTGTCCGGACCGTTGTAGAAGGTCTCGAAAGGCGAGCCCGCCTGCGCCACGGTCACGCCGGAAAGCTCCCACCCACCCAGGACCTCCCGGCCAACCAAGCTGCTGCTACTCTTGAAAAACGGCAGCTTGTAGTCGTAGTTGACGTTGAAGATATGCCGCCGGTCGAGCACGCCCGATCCACGGTCATACTTCAGGTTGAAGGGGTTTGAGACGAACGAATTGCCGCCACTGAAATTCGTCGAACCTTCATCGCCACTTGCGATGTCGATTTCATGCGACCAGGTGTAAGAGAACTGCGCCGACAGACCATGCCTGTTCTCAATGCGCAACCCAGCCTGCAAAGAGTTGTAGTTGGAATTGGTTTCGCTTTCTGTCTGCGTGATTCCAGCGTAACCGGCGTATTGTCTGAAGAGGTTGGAATTGGTTCCGCTTGCGACAGCTTCGCGGTCGTCATACGTGCCGTTAGCAGGGTCCAACAGGGGTAGGGTGTTGATGTTGCGCTCATCGTTCTGGTCCCAGCCGATGGAGCCAACATACTGCAACACCGCCACTATGCCAGGCTGCACTTGCTGTTGAATCCCCACGCTGTACTGTGCCGTACCTGGGTCCGGATAGTGAGTGTCGAGGTTCCCCAAGCCCGCTGGGTTAAGCGGTGAGGTCGCCGCTGCGCCGCTTTTAGCGCTCACATTCGGATTGGAGAAGTACACGGCGTTCGCCGTTGGCTGGAAGGCAAACGGCGGGTTGACGTCCAATCCGTACACGTCGTTCCCTTGAACTCGTTCATAGAAGATGCCTCCGCCGGCACGCAGAACTGTTTTCCCACTACCGAAGAGGTCGTAGGCCATCCCGACGCGAGGCTCGACGGTGTTGTAGTCGTTGTTCACCAGCCCACGCGGAAGTCCATTCTGTCCGGCTATTTCAATGCCATTCGTATAGAAAGTCCCGCCGTTGACCGTCTGCACCCCAGGCCCGCTAGGATTCAGGGAGCCCGTAGTCGCATTCGGGTACTGGGCCTCTGTGGCGCTGAATGCTGACGGCACAAAGTTCGACACCATGTTGTTCTTTTCGTAAACGTGCGGCAGCGCGTCATAGCGTACCCCAAGATTTAAGGTCAGCCGCGGCAGCACATGCCAGTTATCCATGCCATAGAAGGAGTAAGTGTTGTTCATCCAGTGAGGGGTGGTCAAATTCTGGAGCTGCTGGAAGCTGTCGGCAAACCCCAGCAGGAAATTCAGGTAGGAGTCTCCGGACCAATCCGACCCGAAACCATACTGTCCCTGAACCAAAGCCTGTTGCTGTTGGTTTTTGTCCACTCGCATGTACGAGAAGCCAAACTTCATCCCGTGTTTGCCTTTGTTCCACGACAGATCGTCGCGAACCTGGTAATCGAGGAACGCGTTGTGCCAAGGGTCGTAATTTTGGGTCCAGGTGGTGCTTAGCACACCCGAAAACCCGACCTGCGGCAGCTCTTTCAGCGCTTCGTTCCCCGCAAAACCGCTGAAGGGTTGTGCGTTCCAACCGGACGGCTGTTGGTAGATACCTGTTGGAGTCCAGCTGATCGTGTTTCCGTTGACGTCCAACGACGTCTCGTTAAGCAGAGAAGGAGTCAGAGTCTGGGTCAACTTGATCACCGATGCCCAGGATGGATTGGCGAATTGAGTGCCGACTGTGTCGTAGCTGCTGCCGCTCCATTCACTCGGGATAATCGTCTGCGACATCTGGTCATGAATCCAGTGGCCCATCAGGTGCAACTTGGGGGTGAAGTCATGGTCGATGCGGACTACATCCTCGCGCACGAACGTGGGCTGCTTGGGCGCTCCCACAACCAGAGGATCAGTGGCGCTGGTGTTGGTCTGGTGCGGAATTGCTCCCGTCCCCATGAACAGAACGGCATTGGGATCCAGAAGGTTTGCGGGAATCGTTATCCCGCCGCCTGTTCCGGCAGGAAACGAGTTCCCTGGCGTCAGGCCATCCATTGCATAAACAGCAAGTTTCGCAGGATCAGTTGTAATGGGAACGCAAGGCCAAGCTTGGCCGGCATTGCAGACTCCGTTTGCAAGGCTCGCCGGCTCATTCCATGGCATGTAGTTCAGAGCCGAACCCGCGGTCGGGAAATCCGCGTTGGGAACCGTCTCCGTCGAAGTAGGATTCACGCCCGAGATGAAGCGGCGCCATTCCTCGCTTTCGAAGAAGTAGGTCCGGCTGCGATCCTTCGGGTAAACCTTGGGTATGAAAGCCGGACCGCCGATATCGAACCCGAAAATGTTCAGGCGAAGCTCCGGAATCAGAGGGGCCTGACCGGCGACAAGGTTATTCTTGGAAAAATATGGAATCGCGTCGAAGTCGTCGTTGCGGTTGAACTCCCATGCGCCGCCGTGGAAATTCTTGGTGCCTGATTTCAAGGCGATGGTGATGGTGCCACCGGAGCTGATGCCATAGTCCGGGCTGTAGTTACTGCTCAGGGTCTGGAACTCGGCTAAGGCGTCCATCGTCGGCATCAGGTCAAACTTACCGCCCGACCCGCGATCGTATGCCTCTCCACCATCAATGAGCCAGTCGTTGTGGTCCGGTCTCATGCCGTTGAAGCTCAACCCGAAACCACTGCCTTGTGCAGTGACTCCGTTAAATGCCATCAGGTTGTTGGAAACGCCAGTTCCGAGCGTTGTCAGCGACACCATGTTGCGGCCGTTGGTCGCCAGTTGTGTCATCTGTTCGCCAGTAATCAGGCTGCTGACTTCGTTGGTCTCCGTCTGAAGGTGAAGAGCATCGGCCTCGACGCTTACTGTCTGGCTGCTAGCCCCCACCACCAGCGCCACATTCTCTTGCACTGTGGCGGCAACGTTCATCACGATGTTGGTCTTGTTGAATTTCTGAAATCCGGGCGCGGTCACGCTTAGCGTATACGTCCCGATGTTCAATCCTGAAAAATCGTAAAGCCCTGTCCCGTTCGTCGCTCCCGTGCGTATCTCGCCTGTTGCTTTGTTGGTAATGGTTATTTGTGCATTCGGAACTGCTGCCCCGGTCGGGTCAGTCACGGTCCCTTCCAATTCTGCATTCTCCTGTGCCAAAGCATAGCCAATGCAGAATAGGGAGATCAGCGCTACGCCAAATACATGTCTGGCTAGTCTCATCGGTGTCTCTCCAATCAATTGTTGTGTGGCCTTCCAATCAGTTGTCTCGAAGCCGCTCCGTTGTCAGGTAAGGGATATGGGGAACAGCTCTTTTTGAACAGTCCTCCGCATCCGTGTGGAGCAGCTCCACACGTCGTCAACGCCCGGCGCAACGCCGCAGCGTTCCAAGACCAGCCTCGTGTCTGGTCCTGCTCTCAGGTCCAACTTTCTGGTCTAACTCGTCGATTAGTGATGTGTCAGGTAGTTAGCCGCGTCAGAGAACCCAACGCAGCTCCGGCCAGGCAGTCGGAGGCCGACCCGAAATGAATTCGGCTTTGATATTTCGTTTTATGCTTTCGCCCCCGCGCCATCTTTTGCGACGTAGTTGGGCGAGCCCCACAACGAGCGTGGTCAACATGAGGGCCTCTCCTCAACATCTCTTGCCGTCAGTGCCACGTACTGGTAAATCGATTGATCTTTCCGAGTCTATCTTCCTCGGTTCTCTGATGCGTGACATGTGCCGAAGGTTTTCTCCTCATGCGAAATTTTTTTGACCTCGGCGCATCTGCAGGTCATCCCAGTCAAGACGTCGCATACTCAGCCTACGATCGCCCCAAAAGCGGTCAGGCACCATAACCAATGGCGTCTCGGCCGTTCATAACCAGCCCAACCCTCTCAAAACCATCCGGCTATCTCACCTGCGGTACATATGAGAAACTTAAAGAGCTAATGTTCTCCGGCGCATTCGAGTACCCCATCTCCCATTTTTGGGACTTAGGAAACCACTCGAGTGCCCCAGATCTTGATTTTGGACTTGGGAAAGCATGCCAAGCGCGCCAACAACGCCCAACCCCGTCTTCATCCGGCTCGCCGCAGCCGATACCAAACTGCGGCCCACATATAGGAACCAGAAAAAGAATGCTCAGTGTCAGCAATGTCTCCATGCGCTACGGTGCAAAGGTCCTTTTCGAGGACGTCAGTGTCAGTTTTGTCCAGGGCCGCCGTTACGGCCTCACCGGTCCCAACGGCTCCGGCAAATCTACATTCATGAAGGTCCTCACCGGCGAACTTGACGCACAAAAAGGCACCGTCGTTCGTCCCCGCAAGTTCGGCGTTCTCCGTCAGGACCAGTTCGCCTTCGATGCCTTCCGCGTCATTGACACCGTCATCATGGGCAACAAGCCTCTCTGGGCCGCCCTTGAAGAACGCGACCGCATTTACGAGAAGCCCGAGCTATCCGACGAAGACGGCATGCGCCTCGGCGAGCTTGAGGGCGTCATCGGCGACGAAGACGGCTACACCGCCGAAGCTGACGCCGCTATTCTTCTCGACGGACTCGACATTTCGGAGTCCCTCCACGAGCGCAAAATGTCTGAGTTGCAGGGTGGCCAGAAAGTCCGCGTCCTCCTCGCCCAGGCCCTCTTCGGCAAGCCCGAGGCCCTGCTCCTCGACGAGCCCACCAACTACCTCGATCTCGACTCCATCCACTGGCTCCAGGACTTCCTCGACAACTACAACGGCACCCTCATCTGTATCTCCCACGACCGCCATTTCCTGAACTCCGTCACCACCCACACCGCCGACATCGATTACGAAACCATCATCATTTACACCGGCGGCTACGACGACATGGTCATGGCCAAAACTCAGATCCGTTCCACCCTCGAGTCGCAAATCTCGCAGCGCGAAAAGAAGATCGCTCAGCTCAACGACTTCATCGCACGCTTCGCCGCCGGCACGCGTTCTTCGCAAGTCACCAGCCGCCGCAAAGAAGTCGAGCGCCTCCAGACAAACGACCTCGCCCGCTCCAACATCCAGCGCCCCTTCATCAAGTTCGATCAGATCCGCCCCAGCGGCAAGCACGTCCTTGAGTTCAAGCACGTCACCAAGCTCTACGACGACCTCAAGGTCCTCGACGGCTTCACCGCCAACGTTCTTCGCGGTGAAAAAATCTGCCTCATGGGCCGCAACGGCGCCGGCAAAACCACGTTGATCAAAAGTTTGTTGGCCAACTATCCCGGCCTGTCTGATCCCGGCTTCGTTCTCGACTCCGGCAACGTCTTCTGGGGCCACGAAGCCCAAATCGGCTACTTCCCCCAGGACGTCGGCGCCACCATCGATCATGGTCTCACCGTCGCCGAGTGGCTGCATCGCTGGAACCCTGCCGCGCACAGCGAAGAAATCCGCGGCATCCTCGGTCAGATGTTATTCAGCGGCGAAGAAGGCGACAAACAAACCAAGGCACTAAGTGGTGGTGAGCAAGCAAGGTTGGCGTTTTGTAAGTTAATCCTGACCAAGCCCAACATACTAATCTTCGACGAGCCCACGAACCATCTCGACTTGGAAGCCATCAATGCCTTGAACATAGCTCTACAGCGCTATGAAGGCACAGTCCTGTTAGTAACTCACGACCACGACTTAATCGACGAAGTAGCCACCAGGCTATGGAACTTTAAGCAAGATGGCATAGAAGACTTCCAAGGCCCCTACGCCGAATGGAAAGGCAAACACAATTGACGAAAGTGCTACATCAAGCGTCGGCCGTCTGATGTGTCACTTTGGCTACCCTCCTTGCGACTCGCTTCTTCGCTGGCTTACTGAGGGCATCCACCTTCACCCTCTCGACAACGACCGTATCTGGTGCCGGCACATCGTCTGGACGTGGAGCTGACTCATCCCCGCGATAGTCGGGCCTCGATATCCAATCGGCCGGAACTTCGAACGGCGTCAAATTGAGGAACCTGCGCGCCTTATTAAAGTCGTTTCTCGCGCCGGGATGGCGACGCAACGTGCGCAAAATCCTGTCCGCCACCTCCGGGTCCTCGAAGAGGACCCTAACTCGATCTGCAAAATCTTCAAAACCTGTAGACTCCCGCACAGCGGTAGCAACTGACTCGACCTCAATGTCACGACCGCGACCGGTCACGTATTTCACCCATGGATTGCGACTGAATGCGAAGAGCTGCTCGATGTTCGACAGGCGCTCTTCTTCGCTTTTTATGAGCTTGGATGTTGCCTGTTTGCCAACCCCACGCATTACTGCTTCTAAGTACTTCTTGAGCGTCTCATTCGTTTCTTTGAGCTGTAGTACCTGCTGCGAAAGGCCTGTTAACTGCTGCTGCTGCGATTGGCGCCTCAGAAGTTCTCGGAACAACCCCGCCCACTGCTCACGTAACCAAGATTCGATGTCCTCAAATTTCTCAAACGCCTGGACAGGGTTGTTACGGGGCCTAGATAGGATGTCCCCAATTAGCAAGAATACGTTCACTGAGTCTACGTGAGCGTAGTTGATGCCCTTAATATCCTTATTCAAAACAAACGTCCTATACTCGGCATAAACCGCCTTTTCGATTAGGACGTAGACAGGGATATCCTTTTCAACCGCTGCTCCGTACTCTCTCTTCGTAATGCTTTCATATCGGTCAAAGAATTCTTTCGGTTTTCCGTCTCCCTCACTCACCTCTGATCCATATCGTCCACCAACAATAAGAGTAAATATGTCAGCGTTTTCGACCTCTCGGTAGCAGGACTCATCCAATGGCTGATCGGAGGTGTACGCTATATCGCCCTTCTCTGAAAGAATTGCATCAAATCCTAGCGACCCTATAAATATCTCGAGGGAAGCCCGAATATACTTGAGGTCGTAGTAGGTCGAGCTAACAAACACCCTTGGTCTCGCCATAAGCGCTCCTACGGGAAATCCAGATCACCTTTGAGTGTGAGGAATAATCGCACAAATATACCACACTCAAAGGAAACTCATGCCGACGGGTGGCCCAGGTCCCGCCTTTGAGACCTGGGATTCTCTGCATTCCTCACCGGTCTCCGTCCTCTTCGATCCTCAAAAAAGTACTGGGGCGTTGTTGACATCGATGCGGCAATACCGCAACGTATCTTGTGAGCATTCACATGAAGCGCAAGAATGTAGCCAACGAACTAGTCGAGGCCATGCGTGAAGCCGCCGCAATCGCCCAGGGAGAAGCGAAGCCCGCAGCAACGCATCATTTCCCTCTTCCGTTCGACGTCGATGTCCGCGCCGCCCGCGCCTATCTCACCGTGATTGCCCGCCATCCCGACGCCGTCGTAGAAGCTTTGGCAAGCTGACTCCTCGAATCACAAATCAGAGCGCTACAAGAGCCGCCGGATGGCCCAGCCCCCAGTCGCGAATAGGTCCGAATCTAGGCGCCCCAGATCCCGACTTGGGACCGGGGAAAGCGGAACCCCCTTGCTCGGAATCCGTAAAACTATCTGTCAACTCGCCACAGCCTCACGCCCAGCCTGCACCTCTTTCGCCCGATCCAGCGCGGCCTGCACATTCGGCATAATGTTTTCCCGGCCCACGCGGTCCAGGAACCGCGACCCGCTCAGCAGCTTAGAAGGCTGTTGCATCGCGCCACAGAGAATCAAACTCCTACCCGACTCGTGCAGCCGTTTCGCAAAAGTCTCAATGGCATGAATCCCGGTCGCATCAATCGCCGTCATATTCCGCAATCGCAGAATCACTACCGGCGCAAACGCCTCCAGGTTCACCGTCGCTTCCACCAGCTTCTCCGTCGTGCCAAACAGAAACGGCCCGTGAATCCTCAGCAGCGTCACGTACGGCGGCACAATCCGTCCTTGCAGCACATGCGGCAATCCATCGCGAATATATTCGTCCGTCACCGGAACCACCGTCGTCGTATCGGCCACTCGGCGAATATAAAGCAGCGCAGCCAGTGACATGCCCACCGCAACGGCCACCGTCAAATCGGCAAAAACCGTCAGCGCAAAAGTCACCAGCCACACGGAGATTGCGGTAAAGTCCAGTCGCAGAATCCCGCCAATCTCCCTCCACTCGCCCATGTTGTAAGCCACCACAAACAACACCGCCGCCAGCGTGGTCAGCGGGATATAACTCGCCAGTGGCGCCGCTATTACTAGAATCCCCAGCAGCGTCAGCGCGTGCACCATTCCCGCCACCGGAGATCGTGCGCCTGCCCGAATGTTGGTCGCCGTGCGCGCGATGGCGCCTGTTGCTGGAATCCCACCAAACAGCGGCGAAACAATATTCGCAATTCCCTGCGCCGCTAGTTCCACATTTGAATTGTGCCGGTCGCCGGTCATCCCATCGGCAACGACCGCAGACAGCATGCTCTCCAACGCCGCCAGCAGCGCCACCGTAAACGCCGAAGGAATCAGCGGCAAAATATGTTCCGCATGAAAATTTGGAAACGCAAACGGCGGCAGCCCCTGCGGAATTCCCCCGAATTTACTTCCGATAGTCTCCACCGGCAGGTGAAACGCCACGCTGATCCCCGTGCAAACCAACAACGCGACAATCGACGCCGGAATCCGCTTGAAGAATCTAGGCAGCACAATCAGCATCGCTAGCGTGCCCAGCCCCAGCCCCAGCGCCGCAGGATTCAGGCTTTTGAAATGTTCTGCGAGCAATTTGACCCGGGGCAGAAACTCGCTTGGAACCGCGCCGGTACGTAACCCGAAAAAGTCCTTTATCTGCGTTGAAGCAATCAGAATGGCAATGCCATTAGTAAACCCGATCACCACCATCCGCGGAATAAAACGAACCGTCGCACCCAGCCCGGTCAAGCCCATCACCAGCAGCAGAATCCCGGCCATCAGCGTAACCAGCGCCAGCCCGCTCATGCCGAATCGCGCCACGATCCCCGCGACGATTACCACGAACGCCCCGGTGGGTCCGCCAATCTGTGTACGTGAGCCACCCAGCGCCGAAATCAGAAAGCCGGCCACCACAGCCGTGTAAAGCCCCGCCTGCGGAGTCACGCCAGAAGCAATGCCGAACGCCATGGCAAGCGGCAGCGCCACCAGCCCCACCGTGATCCCGGCCAGCAGGTCGTGCACAAACATCGGCCCCGTATATGTCCGGAAAGCGAGAATCGACTTAGGCAGGTTGGGATTGCTGATAGACATGAGGTGTACTTACATTCTACGCGTGTTTCAAATATGGAGACTGACGCTCGTCACATCTTGTAGATCCATTAACTATCCGGTTGCATCTCCAGCGCCTTCGAGTAAACCAACGCCGCGCGCCCGTGCGCGTAGTAATTCTCTTCTCTGCCATTGATTCGGTATCCATGCCGCTCGTACAAGCGAATCGCGCCTCCATTTTCAGCATCCACATGAAGCCAAATCCGATCAGCTCCAGCCATGCGAGCCGATCCTTCAACACGCCTCAGCAGTTCCGCGCCTACGCCCGCTCCGCGTTGCTCCGGATCTACTTCCAGAGTCTGAATGTACGCAATCGTTCCGTCCGTCTCCAGTTCCCATTCAACAATGGCAAACCCGGCCATCTGTCCGTCTTCCTCTGCAATCCAGGTTGCCGCATCGGCACTGCTCACAAGCTGCCGCATGTATCCTCGACCAAACCGGAACGGCGGCTGGAAACATATCTCCTCAATCTCATAGAGCGCAGTAAAATCCTCCGGCTTGTAAAGTCGATAGAGCACACCCCACTGTAACGTAATCGCTTCTCCGGCCCGGGTATGCACACAAAAAAGAAGGCCATCCTCGCAACAAGGACGGCCTTCGTCTTCCTAGAATCAATCTGCGGCTAAACCTTCGCTTCCAGATCCGTAATCACATCGAAGAACCGCTGATCCAGTCGCCGATTCGTAGCAATCGCTTCCTTGATCGTGATATCTGTGATCTCCAACCCCTTGAGCACCGCGATCCGGCCCCACTTCTTGTCGTGCACCATGTCGATGGCATGCAGTCCGTAGCGCTGTCCCAGTACGCGATCAAAAGCCGTGGGAACACCACCACGTTGCGTGTGTCCCAGGTTCACGGAACGAGTCTCAAATCCAGTCTTCTTCTCAATCAATTCGGCAAGCGCCTCGCCAATACCCGACAGCCGCGCATGTCCAAATGAGTCCACTTGCGTCGAACCGACCACCTGCCCAACCTCAGGCAGATGGCAGCCCTCGGCCACCACCACCACGCCGTAGTGCTTCCCGTGATCGTAGTTGTACTTCAGTAGCGCGCACACGTGGTCAATGTCGATTTCCTTCTCCGGAACCAGGATCACGTGCGCACCGCCGGCCACGCCGGAGGCATACGCAATCCACCCCGCGTCGCGGCCCATCACTTCCACCACCACCACGCGGTTATGCGAGTCGGCGGTGGTGTGAATGCGGTCCACAGCCTCAGTCGCAATCATCACTGCAGTGTCAAATCCGAAGGTCTGATCGGTGCCGTTGATGTCGTTGTCAATCGTCTTCGGAACGCCAACGCTGGGCACGCCGTGCTCACTCAGGTACAGCGTCACCGACTGTGTGTCGTCGCCGCCCAGTGCAATCAGCGCGTCTATTTTGTTGGCCTTCAGCACCTCCTGCACCTTCTCTATTCCACCCGGAATCTTCTTCACGTTGGTCCGCGAAGAGTGCAGAATCGTCCCGCCCTTCAGTTGGATACCGTCGATGTTTTCCAGAGTCAGCGGAATGAAGTTGTTATCCAGCACGCCGCGCCAGCCGTTCAGGAACCCAATGAACTCATCGCCATAGTGGTTGATGCCCTTCTTCACGGCCGCATAGATCACGGCATTCAGTCCGGGGCAATCGCCGCCGCCGGTCAACAAAGCAACTCGCATCTTAAAATCTCCTGGTCGAAATTGCGCGACCGCTTGAAAACTTCGACTTGCAGCCGCGCCGGGAGTAGCCCCGAATCTGTTCGTCTCCACCAGGCAGAATTGCCCGGCCTCGACGCCTTAACCAGTGTACCCCCTCCCTGTAAAGCAAAATCGTGACAACGCTCACGCTCTTCGCAGATATCCCTCCGTAGTTATTCCCGTTCGGCTGCTTCTTCCCGGAAATCGCGTTCCATAATAGTTAGATATGCCCGGAACTGGAGCGCTGTTACTGCTGGCATTTGCCGGCTTGGTTATCGCAGTCTTGCTGGTGCTGCTTCAGTTGACGCGCCTTGGATTTCTCGTCCGCACCACTATCCCCGATCGGCCCCGCCGCCGCATGTTTCTCGCCTCGGTCTCTTTTACGGTCACCTTCGCCGGCGTGCGTTTTCTGGTCCGTGGCATCGTCCATCAGCAGGGTCCATTCCAGTGGGTCATGGTACGCGGCCATCACATTCATCACCTGGTGTGGGGCATCCTCATCCTGCTGCTGGTGGGCTACGGCTGGCTTCTCGACCTGGGACAAAAGCACACAGAAATGTCCATCTTCTTCAGCCGCCTGATGTCCATCAGCTATGGCGTCGGTGCCGCGCTCACCCTCGACGAGTTTGCCCTCTGGCTAAATCTCGAGCCCAACGCCTACTGGTCTAGTGCCGGACGAGAAAGCATCGATGCCGTCGTCCTTTTTGGCAGCCTGCTCGCCGTCGGCGCATGGGGCGCGCCCTTCTTCCGCGGCCTCCACCTCATGTGGATCAAGCGTGCCCTCTTCGGCAAGGAGCTCGGCAGAGGACTTACCTATCCCGTTCGCCTCGTGCGGTTGCTTCGTCCGCGTAGAGCTCGGCGATCACGCCCGCGTATCGAGCCATAATCGCCCGACGCTTCAGCTTCATTGAGGGAGTCAGTTCACCCGATTCCTGCGTCCACTCATCGGCCACCACTTTGAACCGCTTCAGCGTTTCAAAATTTGCTAGCCCGCCGTTGACTTCGCGCACAATCTCCCCATAAAGCGCAATCACTCGGCTCCCGGCAACCAGATCCGCCCGCGACTTCGCTTCAATTCCATGCTGCTTCGCCCAATCTTCCAACGCTGCAAAATTCGGCGACAGCAATGCGCAAACAAATTTATGCTTGTCACCCACCAGCGCCGCTTGCGCAATCAGCACATTATTCTTCAGCTTGTTTTCAATCGGCTGCGGCGCCACCAGCTTGCCACCAGAGGTCTTCAGCAGTTCCTTCTTCCGGTCGGTGATAGAAAGATATCCATCTGCATCCAGGTGAGCAATGTCCCCGGTCCGGAAATACCCCTCCTCGTCGAAACACTCTGCAGTCGCCTCCGGTTTCTGCCAATAGCCGCTAAACACTGAAGGCCCGCGAACCAGCAGCTCTCCGTCTCCAGCCATTTTCAATTCCACATTTGACAACGGCAGTCCCACGGTCCCCATCCGTTGGTGAAGCGGCGTATTCAGCGCAATCACCGGCGAAGTTTCCGTCAGCCCATATCCTTCCCAGAGCGCAATCCCCACCGAGGCAAACCACAGCGCAGTGTCAATTCCCAGTGGCGCGCCTCCCGAAACAAAGATCCTCACCCGCCCTCCAAATGCTTCCAGCACCTTGGAGTAAACCAGCTTCTGAGCCAGCTTCCACATCAGCGAACTCGGCTTGAGCCCGTGATAAACCGTATCTCGATATTTCGCCCCTAATCCCACCGCGAAAGCCAGCAACCGTTTCTTCACCGGCGACGCAGCCGACTTCTGCTCAACTGCCTGCCGGATCTTCTCATACACCCGCGGAACGCCCACCAGCACCGTCGGCCTGATCTCCTTCATCGCCTGCGGCAGCGTGTCAAACTTCGAGCAGTACGCCACCTGCGCTCCGTACATATACATCACGTAGTCCAGCGCACGCGCTGTGATGTGCGAGAGCGGCAGAAACGAAATACATGCATCGGTCGAACCGAAATCGAAATCCGCAGCGGCAATGTTCTGGTTCGCAGCAATGTTCCCATGCGTCAGCGCCACGCCTTTCGGCTCTCCCGTGGTCCCTGACGTGTAAATCAGCGTAGCCAAATCCTTCGGTTCCGTTGAGCGTACAAGCGCATCGAAAACCCGATCGCGTTCGCTTCCGCGCTCATCAGCCCCGGCCATTAGCGAACTGAAAGCAATCGCTCCCTCCGGCGCCCCGGAATCCATCATCACAATTCGTTCCAGTTGCGTTTGCCCGCGCACAGCATTCAGCTTGTCGAACTGCTGCCGTGTCGACACCAAAGCAATGCGACATCCGGCATCCTGAATAAGTGCCGCAACCTGCTCCCCCGTCAGAGTCGGATAGATCGGCACATCCGCCGCTCCAATCGCCAGAGTGGCAAAGTCCGTCACAGGCCACTCCCAGCGGTTTTCGCAGATCAGTGCGATGCGGTCGCCCTTCTTCGCGCCCCAGCTGAGGAAAGTCTCCGCCAAAGCGCGAACCCGTTGGTAAATCTGATCCGAGGAAATCGGTTGCCATTTCCCGAACTCGTCCTGCCACAGCACGGCGCGCGGGTTGGCAGCTCCGGCGATCCGGAGAAAAAGGTCATTGATTGTTGAAATCGGAGCGGATTGTGTCATTTTCCTTACTGAGGGTCGCGAACGATCCTGAAAAGCGGCCAGTCGAGAGTGTATCAGCGCGGAGGGGGTCAGTGTTCTATTCGCCCGCGATTTCGCAGATTTGCCCAGTGCCTGCGCCGCCGTCATATTCACGCCATAGTTTCGCCCACATCCTCTGAAGGTTTACACTGCAACTTCAACGTGGAATTGATCTTCTTTTCACGATATGCAAGATTCTCTTTTCTCTAAGATGCCTAAGCTCAACCCACCCCTGTCCTTCGGCGAACCCGACCCGACACTCCTGCAAATTCCGGCCCCCATCAACCTGATCTGCCTGATAGCGGTAGCCATCGTCGCAGGCCTCACACTGTTCGCATGGTTTTTCCCTCCGCTGGACACCTTTCTACCCGGCGTTTGGCGACTGATGGCCGCCGAATCCGCAGCCGGCCTACTCCTCGCTACCCTCAGTTTCGAGCTCTCTGAATCCCACTATTCCCTCCGAACACACCGGCTAAGCCAACTGCTCGCGATCCTCACAGCTTTGTTGGGTACGGTGATCCTCGCCGAGTACGGGTTTCACATCTCTGTCGGCCTCGAGCACTTCTTCCCCTTCGACCCCCATTCCACGTCGCCTTGGCCGGACAGGCCCTCGCCGCAAACCGCCACCGGGCTTGCCCTGCTGGGGATCACCCTGGCGCTGATCCGGGTGCGATCGCGCATCGCCGTTCGTATCGCCGACCTGTTCGCCATCTGTCTCGGGCTCCTGGTGCTGGCACTTGTGTCCGGACAAATCTTCGGCGCAATGCGAATCTACGGCATATCCCCCATCACCCGCACTTCGCCTCAAACCCTGGTTTGCCTCGCGCTCCTCACGTTTATCGCCTTTCTTCGCCGAGCCGAGATTGGCGTCTTTTCGATTTTCCTTGGCCGCGGCATCGGTGCAAGGATTGCCCGCACCCTCGGGCCATTTGCCCTTGTGCTGTCGTTTCTGCGCGAGACCGGAAGAGCCCGCCTGCTTATGACTTTGCATATGCCCTCCCATTACGCCAATGCCATCCTCGTTTCCATCTCCACCGCTGTGGCCTTTGCCCTTCTCATGTTCCTCACCTGGCGCATCAACAGCATGGAGAAGGAGATTCATGACCTCACTCTCCGGGATGAGTTGACCGGCCTCTACAACCTCCGCGGTTTCACCCTTCTGGCCGAACAGGCAATCCGCATCGCCCGCCGATCCCAGCTTCCTCTCTCCGTTCTGTTCGTCGACCAGGACAATCTGAAGGAAATCAATGACTCCCTTGGCCACGCCACGGGCTCCGCGGCCCTCGCTGAAACAGCGGCGCTCCTCAAGCAAACGTTTCGTGAAACGGATGTAACGGGGCGCGTCGGCGGCGACGAGTTTGCGGTGGTCTGCCAGTGCAGCCATGTGGACATCTCAATTGCCGCACAGCGCCTGGAGGCCGCCTCCATCGCGTCGAATTCGAAAGCCGGTCGGTCTTTCCCCTTCAGCTTCTGCACCGGCTACGCCACCATGCAAGAACACGGCAAGCAATCCCTGAAAGATCTGCTGACCCTGGCTGATCAGGCAATGTACGAGGAAAAGAAACGCAAGAACCTGAAGCGCAAATGACCCGCAATCCCCGTTAGAATCCCGACCCGAACCTTAGCCCTGTCCTCTCCTCTCTCGCCCGCCCCTGCTACCCTGAAACCAGCCGTATGCCCTCGCTCTCTCGAACTTCGGCCTTCTCAAGAGTCACGGCGCTGGCCGCGCAAAGGCCTGTCCATGCCGCTTTCACCTGGCTCCACGGCAATCCAAAAACGATCATGGATTGGCAGGCAGATCTCGTCGCAATTCCCGCGCCGCCCTTCGGTGAAGAAGCTCGCTCCCAGTGGCTCGCCGCGCGCTTTGCCGAGGCGGGGCTCCAGCATTTGCAGACGGACTCGGTCGGCAACGTCTTCGGATTTCTCCCCGCCCAGCAGCTTTCCCCTGAGAGTACCGGCCCGGTCGTCGTTCTCTCCGCGCATCTCGATACCGTATTTCCTGAAAAGACAGGCTTGAACCCAATCGTCAATGGCGACCGGCTTGAGGCCCCAGGCGCATGCGACAACTGCGCCGGCGTCGTCGGCATGCTGGCTATCGCCCACGCTCTGATCCGCTCCAAAGTCCAGTTACCCGCGCAACTCATCCTCCTCGGCAACGTAGGCGAGGAAGGCGAAGGCGACCTGCGTGGCGTTCGTCACCTTTACAACCAAAGAGCTCTGGCTGGCCGAATCGCTGCCCATATCGTCCTTGATGGTGCCGGTGCAGATACGGCAGTGACGCAAGGTCTTGGCAGCCGCCGATTTCGCGTCCAGGTGACCGGCCCCGGCGGTCACAGCTTTACAGACGCGGGAACTCCGAATCCCATCGTTGCCCTCGCGTCCGCCTTGGCGGTTCTCACTCAAACGCAGATTCCCGATGAGCCGCGCACGACGCTCAACATCGGCACCATCCAGGGTGGTACAAGTGTGAACTCCATCCCTGAGAAGGTTGAGGCCTCCATCGATTTTCGCTCCACCTGCGCAGAGCAGTTACTTCGCCTTGAAGTTACACTGCACCGCGCCGTGGAAGACGCCGTCGAAAGATCGAACCGCGCCGCCAAGACCACTGCGCCTCGTAAACAGGGCCCCCTGACCTTTTCCATCGAAAAAATCGGCGACCGACCCGCAGCCCATCTCCCCGATGACTCGCCTTTAATTGAAGCCTTGCGCGCAGTCGACCGTCATCTGGGTCTGCGCACCGATCTTCGCCTCGGTTCCACTGACGCCAACATCCCGCTCTCGCTCGGCGTTCCATCCTTGTCCATGGGAGCCGGCGGCGAAGGCGGAGGCGCTCACACCCAAGCCGAGTGGTACTCCGCCAAAGATCGCGAAGTGGGCCTTCGCCGCGTATTGCTTCTCACCCTCGCAATGTCCGAATGGGCCGCCGAGCAATAGTTTTATGACATCTCGTCGAAATCCAACACTGCCGGACCAAGTTGCTCGTGAACGCCGCTGAATTAGTGACTATCGAGTTGGCGGTAATCCAATCCAAACACGGCTTCGCTCACTGAACTTTTGCAGGTCCTTCGTACAAGCGATTGGCCTCAAGAAAACGCGTGACGATTGTCAGGAACTCTTCCGGTTTCTCGATATACATGAGATGACCAACATCTAAAACCACGATTCGGCGCGAGTCGGGAATGGCCGTCTCGATGGCTCCCGCGTGTGCGTGGACGTCAGGGATGTCGGCATCGCCGACCAAGATGAGCGTTGGCACATGAATCTCGTGCAGACGAGGCAACGACGACGGAACAGCGCGGGCCATGTCATTGTGCGTGAAATCCTGGGGTGCCACGGTTAAGAGATCGCGAATCTTCTGGCGCGCTGAGGGATGATCGGCCGCTGTGAGAAATTTGTCATTTGCGATTCGTGCAATGGCCGCAGCAGTGTTGCCTTGATCGACCGAAGCCCAGGTAGCCGCGCCTCGAATCAAGAAGTGATCGGAAAAGGGATATCCGTGAACAACCGCCCCTACCAGAACGAGTTGCTCAACCAAGTTTGGATGCTCAAGAGTAAATTCGATCGATAGTTCGCCGCCGTGAGAGCTGCCCACGAGCATCGCACGGCGCACCTGCAGATGCCGGAGGAGCACGGACAAGTCATCGGTTTCCGTGTACCAGCCGGTGGCCGCTGGCGAACGCCCGTAACCACGGCGGTCGTATCGAATTGCATGGAACTCTCTGCATAAACTTGGCCAAACATCATCCCACACGGCAGAATGCACGACTCCATCGTGCAAAAGCACGAGAGCCTCATCACCCGTTCCACATTCTTCGTAATAGATTTTGCCATTCTCGACATCCAGGTAACTTCCCAGCGCGTTTCCGGTTTCTGCTTTTGCCGATCGAAACGAGCCTGCCAAAATAGCGCTGGCCACAAGTGCGATAGATATAATCATCCCAAAACTTAAGCCTCTCCGCGCCGTTCCTTGCATGTCATCTCCTTCCAAAACTCCCGATCAAATTGGCATTCGCGCGAGGCAGGTCAGCCATCGCGTCGCACCAGCCACATAGGGCATTATCGACGTAAAGCTCGATCTAGGGCGGCCTCAGTTGCGTGTAACGGAGAATGGCTGGTCACCGATCCAGACAGAACCCCGGCCCTTCAGGTCAATACTTGGGGCGCGACATTTCGCCGGAGCCAGCAGCAACCGACTTCGGATACGGAAAGTAGAGCTCATTGCCATCCGGGTCCGCAACGACCATGAGCCGATAGCCCCACTGCCCGTCCTTCACAGCCACGCCGCGCCCTTCCAGTTCCGCGCGCAAGGCATCCAGCACGCCGGGATCGAGCGAAATGAACATCAGGCCCTTGCCCACTTTGCCGGGCCATTGACAAGAGAGAATCAGTTCGCAACCATGCCGATCGACTTGCGCGACCAACCCCTTCCCCTCGTCCTCATATCGCCACGCTTGCGTGAACCCAAGCTGCTTCACGTAAAAATCGACGGACCTGTCGATATCCCCCACGAACAGCACAGGCCGCGTGTACCACTTATCGCTCATGACGTTCAGTTCTCCGTTCGCCGTGATCGAGTTGGGCGTCCCTTCAACGGCGATTCACAAGAATAACTTCACAAAATTCACTTGCGCAAACCCCGCAGTATCCAAAACCGGTTGCACAAATGACTCTGTAACAGCGCACGGCTCTTTCAGTAACAGACGATCCTGCAGGATCGTTGTCAATGCCGATTTACTCCGAATTTCTCAAAAATACCCACAGTGGCCGGGACAAATGCTCCTGCCTTTCTCTGCTAAACTCCGCCCATGCGCTCTTCTTCTTTCTTCCTCGCCACAGCCCTGGCAACCGCATCCCTCTGCCCCGCTCAAACCGCCCCCTCCACGCATACTCCAGTCAAGTCGGTTACTCCCACGCCGACCAAGCTCGATACCGTCCCCGAAATCATCTTCTTCAACGGGGTCATCTACTCCGGCAATGGCCTGGCCAATGACAAGCCTGAAATCGTCCAAGCCATGGCCATCGGCGGCGGCAAAGTCCTCGCCGTCGGTACAACCGAAGCCATCACCCGCCTCGCCGGCCCCTCCACCCGTCTTCGCGATTTGAACACCGCCAGCACCAGCACCTATATTTTCCCTGGCATCAACGACGCTCACGTGCATCTCGGCAGCGCTGGCCGCACCAAGCTCAACGTCGACCTCACCGGCGTCAAATCTCTTGCCGAAATGCTCGCCAAGATTCAGTCATTCGCCAACGCCGCACCCTCCGGACATTGGCTTACCGGCGGCAACTGGGACCACACACTTTGGGAACAAAAAGTCCTCCCCACCCGGCAAGACCTCGACCGCGTCACTGCCGGCCATCCCACATTTCTCGGTCGCATCGACGGCCACATCGCCATCGCCAATTCCGCCGCACTCACTGCTGCAGGCATCACCGGCAAAACCGTTCCTCCGCAAGGCGGAGCCATTGATCTCGATACCAGCGGCAATCCCACCGGCATTCTGCGCGAGTCGGCACAGAGCCTTATCGAGAAAGTTATCCCGCCTCCCAGCCACGAAGACCGTCGTCGCGGCGACGAGCTCGCCATCGCCGACGCCCTCGCCCACGGCGTCACCAGCGTGCAGGACTTCAGCGACTGGGAAGACTTCCTCGTCTACGAGGAACTCGAGAAGGAAGGCAAGCTCAATCTGCGCATCACCGAGTGGCTTCCCTTCAATGCTCCATTGCCCGATCTGATCCGCATGCGCAATCACCATGACATGAGCGACCCCATGCTCCGCACCGGCTTCCTCAAAGGCTTCATGGATGGCTCTCTCGGCTCTCGCACCGCGGCAATGAAATCTCCCTACGCAGACGATCCCGGCAACACCGGCCTTCCTCAATACACGCAGGATCAGCTCAACAAGATGGCCGTCGAGCGCGCGCGGTTCGGCTTCCAGCTCGGCTTCCACGCCATCGGCGACAAAGCAACATCCATGGCCCTCGACGCCTTCACACTGGCCGAGAAACCCCAGACCTTGCCCGTCTATCAACCCGGTCCTTGCCGCCCAGCCGGTCAGCCGTATGAAATCTGGGATGAAAAACTTCCCTGCTCCAACAACACCACTCCCACAAAACCGGCTTCTCCTGCACTGTGTAAACTCAAAGACGGATCACCGTGCTATCCAATTTTGGCCGGCCTCCCACCACGCAACCGTATCGAGCACGCGCAAGTCGTCGACCCGGCGGACATCCCGCGCTTCAAGTCCCTCGGCGTCATCGCCAGCATGCAACCCAGTCATCTGCTCACCGACATGAACTGGGCTGAGTCCCGCCTCGGCCCGCAACGCGCAGCCTACTCTTACGCGTGGAAAGCGTTTCTTGACGCGGGTGTCCCCCTCGCCTTCGGCACCGATTACCCAGTCGAGCCCATCACGCCTTTCCGCGGCCTCTACGCAGCCGTTACCCGTAAGAATGAAGCCGGAACCAAAACCTATTTCCCTGAAAACAAGTTGACCCGCGGTCAGGCCCTCTACGCTTACACACAAGGTTCTGCCTACGCCGAGTTCGCCGAAAAGCACAAAGGCAAGCTAGCCCCCGGCTATGATGCAGACTTCATCCTCGTTGACCGCGACCTGTACAAGATCGTCCCTCCAGCCATTCTTCACACTGTGGTGGAAGAGACCTACGTATCCGGCAAGCAAGCCTATGCGGGCAATATCGAAACGCAATAACAACTCCGTTTCGCCAACTCCCTTGCACTCCGAAAAGTTTCCTTTCCACTCTTTCTGCATCCGATCATCTGCGCATACACCTCCCTGCCTCCGGCGCGCCATACATCTTGGCCAATAGGCAAGGCATCCAAACGGCAGGAGCGATAACCAATGGCGACCACAAGCAAACCGAATTCGGAACTGCACAACAACATAGTTTCGACCGTGCCGGGCGACGAGTCCGACACCTCCAGCAACAAAACTGAAAAGAAGGTGGATCAGATCGCCGACAAAGCCGCCCACAAAGCCGCAAAGAAAGAGCAGGATTTCGACGAAGTCAACAACAAGCCGTTTACAAATTAGCGGCAAACTTGCGGATTGCGAGCATCCGGGAGGCCGTGCTGTCATCTTCAGCACGGCCCTCCCTTTTCCCCTTCTATCGCGCCCACCCATCTTCGACCACGCCGTGATCGTTGAAACATAACAGGCTTCCTGAGTTGACAACTAAATTCACCTGCTGCCAGTTGACGCTCTAGGCCGGCAAAGGATAGCCTCGCGCTGGGATCAAAACTCCCACCGGAAAACCTGAGATGAAAACCAATACGGTTGAAAATGCGGCATATGCTGATTCGGCAGCCGAAGTCAGAAGGCATCTCTTCTATGAGACCTCGCATTCACCTGCGATTACCGACCTCGTGGGCTACGAAAAAGCCAAGGAGATCGTAGATTTCTGCTTTATCGCCAATCCTTATTACCCAACCCCCGAGATGCTTGACGATTTGCAACGTAGCCTCCCCAACCTCATCAAGTCCTATCCCTCCAGCAACCCGCTGATGAGTCAGAACCATCTGGCCTCCGTGCTGGGCGTAGATCCGGAGCGCCTCATCATCGGCAATGGCGCTACTGAACTCATCTCGTTGATTGATATGACCCTGATCGACCGCATCGCTGTGCCCATCCCCACCTTCGGCGAGTACATCGAAAAAATGAAGGACCTGCGGAATGCCGAACTCTATCCGCTCGATCCGCAAGACCGCTATCAACTGCGCCTCAACGACTATCTAGCCTGGGTGCATCAGCGCAAGCTCGAGTCCCTGCTCGTCATTAACCCCGGCAATCCAACCGGCCAGTTCATTCCCCTCGAGGAGATGCTGGACTTCCTGCACCGTGCGCGCGATCTGCAATTGGTAATCGTCGATGAGTCGTTCATCGATTTTTCAGGAGATGTTGTTCCCAGCCTGCTACCACTCGCCGACCAGTTTACCAATCTGCTCATTGTGCGCAGCATGAGCAAGCACTGCGGAGTGCCCGGTCTGCGCCTGGGCTATTGCTACAGCGCAAATCTCTACATCCTCAACCGTCTGCGCCGCTTTGTCCCAACTTGGAATCTCAACACGCTGGCACAGTATTTCCTTTCGCTTCTGCCAGACCATGATGCCGCCTATCACCAGGGCCGCAAGCGGTTGATCGATGACATGCGCCATCTGCAGGCAAATTTGCGCACCGTTACTCGTCTTGAGGTCTATCCCACCGGCGCCAATTTTGTTCTCTTCAAAATTCAAAACGGCATGAACGCCACCGAGCTTCAAACCAGGCTGCTCGACGAACACGGAATGTACGTGCGCGATTGCTCCAATAAACTCGGCATGGACGCATTTCACGTTCGAGTTGCCTCGCAGGGCCGCGAGAAGGATATGCGCCTGGTCGAAGCATTGAGGATAGTTGTAGGATGAGTCGCCCCGTCGTTCTCGTCGTCTCTCGCCAGACAATCAGAAAAAACAAGATCATCGATTACGTTGGCGAATTGCATCTCGAACTCCTCATTCGCCTGGGCACCATTCCGGTGATCGTCCCCGTGGTCGACGGCACGCTGGCATGCCTTCCGCAGTACAGCGAACGCATGGATGGCCTTCTGCTCGTCGAAGGTGAAGACGTCGAGCCCAAGCGCTTCAAAGCGCGGAAAACCAACTTCCAATACCTCGAACAAACGCATCCACTCAAAGATGAAATCGAGATTCGCCTGTTGAAACGCGCGTTACGTCTGGAAATCCCTATCCTCGGCATCTGTCGCGGATCGCAACTGCTCAACGTTGTCTGCGGCGGAACACTATATGGAGACGTGCAAAAGGAAAGAGGTTCGCACAGTCCGCATATCGATTATGAGAACTACGACACGTTCCGCCATCCAGCCTCCATCGTCCCCGGCACGCCACTGTCCCGTTGGTATCGCCGCAAGAATCTGCGTGTGAACAGCTATCATCACCAGGGAATTCGTAAGCTGGCCCCTCGCTTCCGCCCCATGGCCCATGCGAATGATGGCTTGATTGAGGCCTACTACGACCCTGAGGCCCCTTTCGTGGTAGGACTTCAATTTCATCCCGAACGCATGTTGAAGGAATACCCTGGCAATCTGAAGGTCTGGAACGCCTTCGCCACCGCGGTGCAAGGCAAGCATCGGCAATAGCGTTTCATCAAACACTCCACACGTGTCGTTAAGTCCCCGGCGATAGACTTCTGATCGCGTTGCTCCTTTTGGCTCCGCCGGCAACAGAAATGGCTCGCGACGTATCGCCCTGCCGCATCGCAGGCAGCGGATGACGATCAAGCCACTCAAGCACGATACGATTCGCCAACTCCGGTCTCTCCTCGAAGACGGCATGACCTGCACCTGGAAGTACGGCGAGTTCTGAACCTTTTAGTTTGCGGTGCAGCTTAGCGGCGGAACTCACGCTGACCGTGCAGTCGCGACCACCCCAAACCAGCAGTATCGGAATTTTCTTCACACGGCCCAACGAGGCTTTCAGTTTGTCTCTCTCTGAGAACCAGCCGCGAATAATACGGAGAACGTGGCGCAATGTAACCGGGTTGCGCAGCCCGTCCACAACCTCCTGCAGGCAGCTGTCGACCACGCCGTCTGAGCCTCCGTAGATCTCTCCCAGTACCAGGCGTTGAATCGGTGTTGGAGAATACGGCAGCAGCCTGGCGCAAAACCCACCCCACAAAGTGCTGTAGGTGCGCACAAAAGAATCACCTGAGCGACAGTAAGGATTGGCTGGCGCGAACAGGATCAGCCGCTTCACACGCCTTGGAAACAACGCCGCAAGCATCAGCGCGATCGCGCCCCCGTGCGAGTGCGCAACCACATCGGCTTCTGCAAGTCCAAGCGCGTCCATCACTGCGATGATTCGATTCGCAGCAGCTTGAAGTCCCGGATCCACTTCTCCCACCCGCTGCGACTTGCCCATGTTTACAAGATCAATCGCATACACGCTGCCGTGCTCAGCAAGAGCTTCAATGTTGTTCCGCCAGTTTCGACTTGAGCCGACCAGCCCGTGGATGAGCAGCATCGGTCTCCCGCTTCCCGCGTGGAGATAGTGAACCCGGGCGCCGCCCACTTCGACAAACGCCTCTTCATATTCCGCTTCCCGGGCTTTCTCCATGATCGAAACAAATCCTCTCAAACAACACATCCTGGACCCGGATCCGGATCTGGACCCACACAGCCCTGTCGCAATCTGCTTCTCACGTCACGCACCGCACCGAAGCAGTTGCAATTTGCCGACTGCGAAATGTTGGATGTTTGAAAAGTCCAAAGAGTCACCTGAGTTTTCAAAGAAACCCGCCGACCATGCGCACTGCTCCAAGTCCGTACCTCCAGCCATCGGGCACTTTCGTCATCTTCAGCGCGATCTCGGGCCCAACAATCTCAAGCCAAAACTCCAAATCGCAAGAAACGTCAAGAATGCCGAATCAACTTAGGTAAACTGGGTCGCATGGGCTCTGGCGCTGCGTCTCGAAACTCGTTCCAGGAATTGATCCCACTGCTCATCGAGGTCCAGCAGAATCTGGATCGAGACTTGGATCTACGCTCATTGGCCGGGAAATATGGCTACTCCTCGTTTCATTTCCAGCGCATATTCTCCAGTGTCGTAGGCGAAACGCCTAAGAAGTATGTCGAGAGGCTTCGCGTTGAAAAGGCTGCTTACAAATTACAAATCACCGATGAACGCATCTTTGATGTCTGCCTCTCTGTCGGTTTCAAGAATCATGAAACCTTTACGCGCGCCTTCCGCCGATACTTTGGTAGCACACCGCGCGAGTGCCGGAAGAACGCCAAGGTCCTGCAAGTTCGCCGCCTTGAGGCCAACCGCTCATTTCGTGGCCATGGCTGCTGTCTTTCCGAAGTGAAATTCGAATCGCTCCGCTCCATGCACCTCCTGTCCGTCATGCACGTCGGAGCATATTCTGAGATTCCTGCAGCCTTCACCAAAGACGACCGGATTTGGAACACATTGGTTGAGTGGGCGAAACGTCACAACATCCTCTACCGTCCCATACCGCTGAGTTTTTATCACGACGATCCCACCGTCACGCCAGGCCCGGCGCAACGAACTGACGCTTGTGTCCCCATCGACACCGTTGCCAAAGGTACGCGAACCATCCGATGCATCGAGTTCGTCGGGGGGGCATACGCCGTAGCTGAACACATCGGTCCCTACTCGACCCTGATTCAAGGTTTCCGCCATGTCGCTGACGGCGTTCGCGCGTCGTCAAAATATACCTTCCGCACGGATCCAGCCCTTGCCATCGCCAGGGGAGTCCATATGGACAAGGACTCAGTGCTCAATCGGACAGACCTGTACTTACCAGTGCAGAAATCTCCCCGCAGGCGCAAGCCTTCAACTTCAGCTAGATGAAGAGGAGTCAAAATGTTTCGCAGCATCCTGGCGGTCGTCGCTGGAATTGTCGTGCTGACCATAGTTTCGTTCGCAATCGAAGCAGCCGCTGATCCGCTTCTCATGCACATGTTTCCAGCGGCGCTGCCCGACGCGGCGGCTCTCGCGCAGAGCTCTTCGGCCCGGCTGTTCATGTTGGCCTACACCACGTTCTCAATCGCGGTCGGCGGTTATGTCACGGCGTTCATAGCACGCCGCTCCCGCCTGACTCACGCCGCAACCATGGGTGCCATTGAAGTGGCGTTCACGCTGTACGTCATGATCGCGGCCCCTTTTCCGGAAGCGCATTCCGCACCTCGCTGGGGCGGGATCGTCGGAATCATCCTCATGATTCCGGCAGCATGCCTTGGCGCTGCCATCCAGATCAAACAGACGCAGAAAACGGTCCCTGATTCCGTCGCTAATCTGCAATAAGTCAATGAAGTCACTGGAGGCATAACCATCTCCAACCCGGTCGCCAATGAACTGCCTCGAGTTGCAATACGAAGGTATCGCTCTCAAGTCCGTGCGCAGAGCCGCGCAGAATCGTGCCCAAAAGCACGCCAAAACCTGCTCAAAAGCACCCTGATTTGGCCTTATTTCGAACCTCGTAACCACTTCTGCGTGTGAGTTCGGCCTTCTTATGCACGCTTATAGCACTGCGTTCTCACACTAATTCGGACCAAATCTCCGTCCGCAGTCTTTTGGCCGAAGGATCTCACTCATTGCACAGCCATATAGACCCTCAATTTTGCACACCGTGCACACTTTTCCTGTGTTCCGGTTTCCGTCCCTATTCCCTGGTCTCTCTCCTCATCTCGGTGCTGTATCCGCCGAGTCCGCCAGCGCATACGCCAGCACGCTCATCACCGCCGCATTCTCGTTCAGGTGTTGTGGGTCCACCTTGTCGAAGGTATCGGCCGCCGTGTGGTGATAGTTAAAGTAGAAGCGACTATCCTGCACCGGCGCAAAGCTCGGTACGCCTTTCTCCGTGAGCCCGCCAATGTCCTCGCCCGTCTCCGGGGCTGCCACCAGCGTCTCCGCTCCAATCGCGTCCAGCTCTTGAGAAACCGGCCGCAGCCACTCGCCCAGCGCGGGTTTGCCTGCGTAGTAAATGCCCGATGGATGATCAGCGCCCAGGTCCGACTCAATCGCGCCAATATGGTTCGCCATCTGGTCCTTGTTGTCCACCATGTAAGCCGCCGCGCCTTGAGATCCCTCTTCTTCACTCATCCATGCAATAAAACGCACAGTCCGTTTTGGACGAATCCGCAGCTCCTTCAGCAAGTGAATCGTCTGCATCGAAACCACCACGCCCGCGCCATCATCGATAGCGCCCGTCCCCAAATCCCACGAGTCCAGATGACCTGAAACCACCACCACCTGCTCCGGATGCTCACTTCCCTTCCAATCAGCAATCACGTTGAAACTGTTCGCATCCGGCAGTGTTTGCGGCGTCAATGTCAGATGCAGCTTCACCGGACCTTGGCTGGTAAGGTCCTTCAGCAGATCGGCATCCTCAGCCGCCACCGCCGCAGCAGGAATCTTGGGAACTCCCTCCGAGTACTGTGTCAATCCAGTATGTGGAAGCCGGTAGTCTGCTCCGCCCACTGAACGCACCAACACGGCAACCGCGCCCAATGCGGCGCCGGCAATCGGCCCCGCTCCGCGATAAACCACCCCGCCCGCATATGCATCCAGTCCTTGGCCCTGTGCGGCCAGTTCCTTGTCAAACCTGTGATTGAAGAGCAGAATCTTGCCCTTTACGGCACCCGCTGGCAGTGCATGGAGCTGGTTCCAGTCGTCTACCGCCACCACTTCCGCTGTCAGCCCTTCGGGCGGAGTAGCCACGCTTCCTCCCAGCGACGTTAACACCACCTTTTGCGTCGTACCTGGCGTCTGTCCTGGCCAGGCCACCACCTCGGCGGTTTCTACACCGCGCACCCAGTGCGGAACCCTGGCCTTCTCCGTGCGAACCTCTGCGCCCAGCGCCCGCATTTCGCTTGCTACATAATCCACGGCCTGCTGCGCCTGGGGCGACCCACTCAGACGCGGTCCAATATTGTTAGTCAAATGACGCAATTCGTTAAGCGCGTAGGGGTCCCTCAGCGCAGCGTCGCGCAGCCGTGCCATCGTCGCCAACTGGTCCGGCGTCCAAGCGCTCTTACCCCCTCCAACCATCGCGTTCAGGCGATCCAGAATGCTCGGGGTCGGCTGCGGTGCGTTTTGCGCCTTACACAATGGTCCTGCGAGCGCGCCCGCAAGAGCCGCAATGGCAATCGATGCTATATTCCTGGCTGAATCCATGAGGGATGTTATCACGGCGATTCTGCGACTCTTTCCTCCCATTCGCGTCTAAACAACTGTTGTACTTAGAAGATTCCAAGAGGGCCCAGGAGATTCCAATCCACCGAAAGATGGAGAGAATACGTTGCCTCTGGGGTCCGGGCCTCTGTTCTCCATGCGTGATCCGCATGCAACACAACTGGAGCGCCGAGAATGACTTTTCTTGAGGCCATCCCGAATATCCCGCGTCCCACGCTCGCACCTCTCCCGTGTCCAGCATCAAACGAAACAGCGGCGCAAAACTCTGTCCCGCGAAGCGGTCCACTGGCTATACTGGTAATTGGTGCACCCCACATTCCAGCCGCAAGGCTGGTCACCGGAAGAGGTCATTGAACCCATGAATTCGCTTTTTGAACGGCTGAGCTCGCGCCGTCTCGCTTCTGCATTTGTCCTGCTCGCTACCCTTTCGGCCCTCATCGTGGCCGGTTCTTTTGCGGCTCACGGAGTCCGTGGACAAGAAAAGCAGAATATGAGCGCCGACGCCACTCCCCTTAAGGTTCTCAATTCCACAGTGCCGCCCAACGACTTCGTGAGGATCGCTCATCAGGTTGCCCCCGCCGTGGTGAACATCAACACTGAAACGCTCCCCAAGCAGTCGCTGAACAAGGGCCGCCGCCTCCCTCATAGCCGCGTCATGCCAAATCCCCAAAGCCCCGGTGACGACGACAACCCGGATGACGATCAGCAGCAGGGTCAGGGCAATTTCCAGGACTTCTTCAACCACTTCTTTGGCGGCCAGGCACCCGATCAGGATGGCGGCGACGACGGCCAGGTTCGCGAGTCTCTTGGTTCCGGCTTCATTGTTGACCCCAAGGGTTACATCATCACCAACAATCACGTCATTGAGAAGGCCGACAAGATCTACGTGAAGCTCTCCACCGACCCCGACAATCAGGACCAGGGTCGTCCGGCCCGCGTCATTGGCTTCGATAAGTCCACTGATCTCGCGGTCATCAAGATCGACACCAGCACCCCTCTGCCCACCGTCAAGTTGGGCAACTCCGACACCGCTGAAGTCGGCGACTGGGTCGAAGCCATAGGCAGCCCCTTCGCTCTGGCGCAGACCGTTACAGCCGGCATCATTTCGGCCAAGAACCGCACCATCGAGAAGGGCGCCAGCGGCGAGTTCCAGCACTTCATTCAAACCGACGCAGCCATTAATCCCGGCAACTCCGGCGGTCCGCTGCTCAATATGAATGGCGACGTAATCGGAGTCAACACTGCCATCTACACGCAATCGGCCGGTTATCAGGGCATCGGTTTCGCCATGCCCTCCAACACCGTTGCTGAGGTTTACAACGACCTCGTCAGCCCCGGCCACAAGGTCACCCGCGGCTCCATCGGCATCCGTTTCAATCAGGGTCTTTCAGCCTCCGTCAACCGTGTCTATGGATTCAAGAACGGTGTCCTCGTCCAACAGATTCAACCCGGAGGCCCCGCCGAAAAGGGCGGAATCAAAGTCGGCGACATCATCACCACCATTGATGGCCGCGCCATTAAGGACGGCGACGATCTGGTCAATGAAATCACCAGCCGCCACCCTGGAAGCAGCATCCGCCTCGGTTATCTGCGCGACGGCAAACCCGGCGACGCAACGGTGACCATCGGTGACCTCGACAAGGTCTTCGCCGAACAGGGCAACGAGCAGGCCGAGGCCGGTTCTGAGGACAAGGGCGACGCCGGCGAAGCCAAATTGGGCTTGGTAGTCCACGAAGCCTCTGCAGCCACCACCGCCAAGCTTCACATGCCGGGCGTAGTCGTGCAATCAGTCCGGCCGGGATCGTTTGCAGACCTGCAGGGACTTGAACGCGGCCTGGTAATCATCCGCATCAACAAGCAGTCCACAGGTACTAAAGACCAATACGACGCCGTCGTTGCCAAACTCAAGGCAGGCGATGACGTGGTATTCGAGGTGGTCGATCCGCAGCATCCAGGCAATGGAATCAACTACCTGGGCGGCACGTTGGAGTAAAATCCGATGGCGGCTGCCATGGCTTCCATGGCAGTCGCGCTTTCCTAGACCGGTGAGCTTCCCGGTACTTGTACGCTTTTTCCTTGTCGCAATACGGGACATTCGTTAAACTGCAATGAATAGTCCTGAAGAACTTGTTTCTTATGAGGTGGAACCAGCATGCTTTCATTTCGAGCTAGACTGGCACTTTTAATTTTGGCCGTGTTGGCCGCATCACCGGCATTCGCCGCATACGCTCATCACCACACATCCGGCAGCCGTTCGCGCACCCTTCACAAGACCGCGTCCAGATCTCACAGACTGCACGGCCAGCAAGCCATTGAGCCGGCCCGCGTCACTGAGATTCAGCAGGCCCTGATCCGCGAGCACTACCTGAACGGCGAAGCCAACGGCAAATGGGACTCGACCACTGAGGCCGCCATGCAAAAATTTCAAGCCGATCAGGGTTGGCAAACCAAGCTGATGCCCGATTCGCGCGCCCTCAAGAAACTCGGCCTCGGCCCCGACTACTCCACCGCCATCAACGCTCAAGGCTCCTCGTTTGCAGCCCCACCGCCCGCCAGCACCATCCCTACCCCGCAGACTGAGGGATTTGCAGCGGCGGCCGGTGTGAGCCGCTAATCCATCTCTGGAAAATGCTTTGAATTAACCATCGTGTCGTTGAGCTAATCCTCTTCAATTCAAACAGAAAGGCCGCTCAAGGGCGGCCTTTCTGTTTGAATTAAGTTCGACTGCCGCCTATAGCGGTTCCAGGATTTCTGTGCACCGAAGGCATTGCAGCCAAGTTGACGCGACCCCAAGGAGCGGCGACCCTGTAAAATGCGGGAAAGGGTAAACCTATCCTGGAACCGCTCTAAAAGTGGAACGCCGGCATTCCTTTCAGCAGGAACTCATACCGCGGCCGCAGCGCATCCGGACACGACGTGATCGGGTCGTTCAGGTGGATGAGCGAGTCGTCCTTGTCGTATTTCGGCCACGCCGGTAGCCCCGTTCCGTTGGGATCGCCCGTCTTCGCAAAGTTCGTCCAGTAGCTCATCATCTCGTCGCTCAGCTTGCGATCTTCCGGTCGCACCGTCTCGCCCGGCCGCGTATCCAGCGTGCCAAAAACGTACTCGATATCGTCCGAGTGGAACGCGAACGTCCCTGGATGATATTTGCTGGGCAGCGCCCGCAGTTCAAAGTGATACCGGTACACCGGTGAATCCCCCGTCTTGCGATGTGCCTCCAGCCACTTCCACGTACTGAAAGCAATGAAAGCATCGCCACCGTACGCACCCGCCGATTCCACAGCCTGCTCATCCGTGTCTGCAGGATAGAGAGTCAGCCTCGGTCAGAATCCTTCCATCGATTACCGTCGAGAATCCGCCCTTCTTCAGCTTCATCGCGTCCAGAACCTTGTCCGTCGGCATGGCGCGCAGTTCCGTCAGCGAGTTTGCTCCAGCCGCTGCAGCCCATACGTCGTCCTTCTTCTCCCGATCGGCCAGGGTATCCATCGGCAACACGTCGCTGAAGGCCCCACCGCTTTCGCCAATCGCCTTCGCAAAAAGCCCTTGCGCCATCGGTGTCGCCATCAGCGTACTTACGGCAAACGACCCCGCGCTCTCGCCGAAGATCGTCACATTCCCCGGGTCGCCGCCGAAGTTCTTGATGTTGTCCTTCACCCACTCCAGCGCCGCAACCATGTCCGTGAGGGCGTAATTCCCTGCTGAGCCGCCTCCTTCTTTCGCCAGCTCGCTCGTCGCCAGAAACCCAAAGACGCCCAGCCGGTAGTTGATCGTCACCAGCACCACGCCCTTCAACGGCAAAAAGTCGCCATTGTGCCGCGGTTCTGAGCTGCCGCCGCCCGAGTACCCACCTCCATGAATCCAGAACATCACCGGCAGCTTGCTTTTGTCGGTTGCGTCCGCCGGTGCGTAGACATTCAGGAACAGGCAATCCTCGCTCGGTCCCGCGTCCTGAAATACCATGTCGTCAAATACGTGATTCTGGGCGCAATGCGCGCCAAACTGCGTCGCGTCGCGCTCGCCCTTCCACGGAGCCGGCGGCATCGCCGGTTTCCACCGCAGTTTGCCCACTGGCGGAGCCGCATACGGCAGCCCCAGAAACGCCTTCACCTTGCCGTTATTGATGGTCTTGCCGTGAGCCTTGCCTTGCTCCGTCTTTACTGTCAACGAGTCCGCAAACCCAACCGTGGACATTCCGAGTGCCAGCCAACCAGCCGCCAGGGCACACACCACTTTCAGTCCTACTTGCATCACAATTTTCCCCCGCTGAATACGTTATCAGGACGACCCGGAGGTTGTATGGGTTTAAGGATTTAAGGTCTATCGGGATGAGATGTCGGCTTACACCAACTCAGGCGCAAGCAGGTCAGCGATGGTCTCGCGTCTGCGAATCAGCCTAGCCTTCGCACCTTGCACCAGAACTTCCGCCGGCCTCAACCGTGTGTTGTAATTCGAGCTCTGCGCCATGCCGTAAGCTCCCGTGTCCAGCAACGCCACTAAGTCGCCCGACTCCACGTGGCCCATCCCCCGGTCTCGCGCAAAGAAGTCCCCCGTCTCGCAAACCGGCCCCACCACATCGACAACCCGTGCTCTTCCCAAGCGCTTCCGCACCGGCACAATCTCGTGGTGCGCCTGGTAAAGCGCTGGCCGAATCAGGTCATTCATCGCCGCATCGGTAATTACAAACGTCTTCTTGCCGTTCTTCTTCACCTGCAGCACTCGCGCCACCAGCGCACCTGCCTGCGCAACCAGAAACCGCCCCGGCTCCAGCAGTAGCCGCCCCTCAAATCCACTCAGCGCTGTGTCCAGCGCATCGGCATACTCGGCCACCTTCGCCGCCGCATCAAACGCCCCACCATGGTAGTCAATCCCCAGCCCGCCCCCGGCATCAATCGCCTTCAGCTCAATCCCCTCTCGCCGCAGTTGCCCCACCAGCTTGCTCACCCGCTCCATCGCCTTGCCAAACGGCTCCGCCGACCGGATCTGCGACCCGATATGCACGCTCACCCCGTATGCTTCAAGCCAGTGATTGCTTTTCACGCTCGTGTAAATCCTCAGCGCCTGTCGTATATCGATCCCGAATTTGTGCTCCCTCAATCCGGTCGAAATGTAAGGGTGCGTATCCGCAAACACATCGGGATTCACCCGCAGCGCAAATCGCGCCTTCGTCTTCAGCTTCGCCGCGCGCTTCGCCAACAGTGCCAGCTCCGCCTCGCTCTCCACATTGAACTCCAGAATCCCAACCTTCAGCGCCAGGTCGATCTCCGCCGCCGTCTTACCCACGCCAGAGAACACCACGCGCCCCACGGCTTCCGGCACCGCAGCCAACACCCGCTCCAGTTCTCCGCCAGAAACAATGTCGAACCCCGCCCCGCGCGCCGCCAGCAGCTTCAGAATGGCCAGCGCGGAATTCGCCTTCACCGCGTAACAAACCAGATGCTCGCGCCCATGAAGCGCCTGCTGAAAAAGCTCCAGCCGCTCCACAATCTGGTCGGCCGAGTAAACATAAAGCGGCGTGCCAAAGCGCTTGGCCAGCGTTTCAAGCGAGACCTTCCCGCAATACAGCGCAGCACCACGCTCAGGATGATGAAAAGGACGAGACAATGAAATGGGAGATGAGGTCAAGGCAGGCTTCCAGGAGAGATTTATTCTCTCTTGAGCCTACAGCATTTCACTCGGTGCCTCGGCCTTTCGCGCTCCTGCAAGCCACCCACGGAGCCACGACCAAACCCAGAGTTTAGCCAATTGCCCCAAAAGCATGGCCGAGAACACCAGCCAGCCCAGAGATGGATGCTGGAGCATGTCATCGCTTCCCCACGGTCCCGGCTTGAGCCAATTCTGGTAGAGAGTACCAATAGCGGCCCACCAGAAGAATCCACAAACCCCCATAACTATCGCCGGCCATGCCACAACACTCGCCCGCCGTCCCTCCCGCGCGCAGACGGAATAGAGGCCCAGAGCCAAAGCACTTGCGATACAAGTGACAAGTACAGCTGGCACCCACCACAGATAGATCACTGCGGCCGCCAGAGTGGCCCACGCACTCACCATCTGTGTAGCCCGTTCATGCAGGCCATATCGGATGCCCGCGAAGACACCCAGCGCGATCGCACAGCTCCCCGCCAGCACAATTCCCCACAACACCTGAGCCCATGGATAATCCTCAGGAATGTGCTGAGCATGGATGCCCACTGTCGCCATCAGAAACGCCTCGAACGACCACGCACCGGCGTAAAACGAAGCCACAAACGCAATAGGCCACCGCCAAACCAGCGAGAACAGCACTCCCGCCGCCGCGAGCCAGAACCACACAGCTCCCTTCTGCTCTTTCATCTCAACCAGGTCGCCCACAATCGCCGAGGCCCGATCTCTAGTGGTCACCCGGCGCAGAATTCCCTCAACAAACCACGCTGCACGCATTTGCGCCTCCCAGCAGATTGAGCCCCTCTAGCAGGCTCTGGTAAGCCCGTTGGGCGGCCACCAGCGCCGCCCTTCCCGCCTTGGTCACTGCGAAATTGCGCTTGGCCCTCCCGCCCCGCTGCGGCGTCGCCTCGCCCATCCACGAGCGGACCATCCCCTTCTCTTCCATTCGATCGAGCGTCGTATACAGTGCTCCAGGCGAGGGCGCGCGGCCAGTCCTAGCAGCAATCTCCGATCGAATCGAAACGCCATAAGCGTCCTTGTCCAGACGCAGAATCGCCAGCAGCACAATCTGTTCAAACTCTCCGAGAGAAGCAGTCCGGCCCATAATGCCTACAATGTAGTTCTATTGAATCCGGCTGTCAAGATCTTCTGTTCCTGCAGAGAATTTGCTCACCCAATCAAGCCCCAGCGGCACGAAATCATGAAAAAGATCGTTATGGCCGTGACCCGGCAGCGAAGCATATTGGCGCGGCTCATTCGCTAAGTCGTAAAGCTGCTTCCCCTGAGACGGTGGAATCACCTCGTCCATCGTTCCATTCACAATCAGAACCGGCACATGAATATTCTTCACCTTCTTGAAGTTCTCAAAGCGGTCCAGAACCATATTCTGCGCGGGAAAAATCGGATATTTCGACTGCGCCATCTTCGGAATCGAAACATACGGCGCTAGTAATATCAACCCACCCACATGAAACTCCTCCGCCATTTGAGTGGCAACACCAGTCCCCAAGGAATGCCCGAAAAGTATGATGTTTTCGCTTTTCACTCCATGGGCCATAAGCCCGTAGAGATAGGCACGCGCATCTGCATACAGTCCTGCTTCCGTCGGCTTTCCAGCAAGTCCGCTGTATCCCCGGTACTCCGCGATCAGAAACCCGTATCCGGCCGCAATATATGGATCTCCAACGTCGGACGAGCCATACAAACTATCCCCATTTCCATGAAAGAAAACGAAAGTGAAGGGTTTGCTCGTTGCCGGCGCATACCACGCCTTCAAGTCGATCCCATCCGCTGTCCTCACCGCAAACTCTTTCAGCGCGCGATTTGCCTGTGCATCCTGAAGGCTCACGTACGTGTGACTTGGGTAGTAGAGGAGGCTTCTCTGAAATACAAATAACAAGATCAAGCAGCCGAGATACACCGTGACGGCAATGCGCAAAAGACTGCGAATGATCTTCACGAGGGCTCCGCTTCCTATGCTAAGCCCGCGCTATGAACATCGGAATCGCTTCGACTGAACCGCACTGCCTTGACAGCAAATCCACGGCATAGATATGGTGACGCAGTCCATCATGCATGCGCTCACCCATAACAAGACCTTCTCCCAAAAAGCCGCTGCCATCCTTACCGACATCCACTTCCTCGTTCCCCTGGCCGTCTTCTTTATCGGCCTCGCGCTCCTCATCACCCTCCACTAGGACACAATGAGCGCCTCAACCACCAAACCAGCAATCTCCACCCACGCCCTCGGCGTCCTCTGCGCCCTGACCGCCGGCGTCTGGCTCGGCGCCGCGGAGGCCCCCACCAAGCTAGTCAACTCCGGCATCTCGCCTTACGCCATCTCCCTCTGCATGGTCGCCGGCGTCTTCACCGCCCGCTGGACCATCCCCACCCTCCTCAAGGGCACGCGCTACGTCTTCGCCGACCTCGCCCACAACAAGCACCTCCTCCCCAACGCCATCCTCGCCGGCATGTTGTGGGCCGTCGCCAACACCCTCACCGTCTTTGCAATTCGCGATGTGGGCCTCACCATCGCCTTCCCCTTGTGGAACACCAACTCCCTCGTCGGCATCCTCTGGGGCCGCCTGCTCTTCGGCGAACTCAAAGGCGCCAGCCCCCGCAACATCGCCAAAGTAATCCTCGGAGCTCTCGCCATCGTAGCCGCCGCCATCATGCTCGGCTTCAGCACCATTCGAGGCACCGGCCCCCACGCCACCCACGCCATTAGCGGCATCCTCGCTGCCCTCGGCGCAAGCCTCCTCTGGGGAACCATGTATGTCCCCTATCGCAAGGCCTACATCAGCGGAATGAACCCGCTCTCCTTTGTCACCGTCTTCACCATCGGCGAACTGGTCACTGTCTTCGCTCTCGTCCTCGCACTCGACGGAGGCACCCACGCCGCCATCTTTCATTCGCCTGACACCAGGCATCTCCTCTTCTGGCTTTTCCTTGGCGGCTTCGTCTGGGTCATCGGCGATCTCGGCCAGCAATTCGCCACCAAGTATCTCGGCATCGGCCGCGCCATTCCGCTCTCCAACACCAACCAACTTTGGGGACTAGCCTGGGGGGCTCTCGTCTTCGGCGAATTGGCCCACGCCAACGCCGCGCACAAGCTTCTTGTCGTCGCCGGCTCCGTCGTCATGATCCTCGGCGCGCTCGCCGTCAGCACCGCCATCGCCAGCGAGCGCGAGAACGCCTCCACCGACGACGCCGTCCAGCGCGAGTGCCGGCGTTACAACCTTGACTACGCCCGCGTCCAAGCCATCCACACCGCATCGCAGCCCGGCAATCTGCCAGGCACCCACGACTCAGACATCAACGATCGCCGCCGCTGGTGGGACTACGCCATCCTGGCCGCAGCCGCCAGCGTCTTCGTCTATCTAGGCCTGAACGCGCAGATCCCCGCATTAGCCATGAACTTCCCCTGGCTCGTCGCCCTCACCTGCGTGCTAGTAGCCTCCGCCGCCCTCTGCGGTCGCCAACTCTGGAAAGCAACCCGGTTCTCTTGAGATTCCTCATTGTCGTTCAATTTCCAAAATGGTAGCCTGTCTCTGCGTCAAGGGCGCATCCGGTCCGCGGAAAGGACTTCAAGTCCACCCGCTGTACACAATCCATCTCCACCGAACTGACTTTCAGCCCACACATGCGGACATCGGGCAAACGAAAGGAAGTTCGTCATGCCGGTAAGACACCTCCCACCAAACCCGAATCTTGATCACCTCAAGCACCAGGCAAAAGACCTGATCCGCGACCATGCCGCGCGCGCACCCCACTCCGCGCAACTCCTCCGCGAGTTTCATCCTCGTTTCCTGCACTCCACCGACGCGGAAATCTTCGCCGCTAAACTGGCGCTCAATGACGTGCAACTCGCCATCGCCCGCCAGAGCGGATTCCCCAGTTGGATACGCCTCAAGCGCCACATTGAGAAGCCCACACTCACCGACCGCCTCGATCTGCCTCACCACGAGCGCATCGAAGACCCCGTCTTCCGTCGCGCCGTCGATCTCATCGATCAAGGTGACGAATCAGGCCTGCGCGCCCATCTGCGGCAACATCCGAGGCTGGCTCATCAGCACGTCAACTTTGAGGGTGGAAACTACTTTCGCAATCCAACCCTGTTGGAATTCGCCGCTGAAAATCCGATTCGTAATCGCACCCTACCCGCAAACATCGTCCAGGTAGCCAAAATCGTCATCGAAGCCGGCACGGAGCCATCCGCGCTCAACGAGACGCTCGCCCTGGTCTGTTCTGGCTCTGTGCCGCGCGAATGCCGCATGCAGCTTCCCTTGATCGATCTTCTTTGCGATTACGGAGCTGACCCCAATACCGCCCTGGGCTCGGCCGTCGCCCAAGGCGAGTTCCAAGCGGTCGACGCCTTGATTCGGCGTGGAGCCACAATCACTTTGCCCGTCGCCGCTGCCCTTGGTCGCATCGACGACGTCCGTCGGCTTCTCCTCGCAGCCGCAAGTGACGATCGCCATCGCGCCTTGGCGTGGGCCTCGCAGTTTGATCACCTTGAGATCGTCCAAACGCTTCTGAACGCAGGAGAGGATCCAAACCGTTTCAACCCCATCGGCTGCCACGCCCATTCAACCCCACTGCATCAAGCCGCTTTGGCCGGTCACAACAGAGTTGTTCGTCTCCTCGTCGAGAACGGCGCCAGGTTAGACCAGAAAGACGTCCTCTGGCGCGCCACTCCCGCCGAATGGGCCGAACACGAAGGCCGCACAGAGACAGCGGTATACCTGCGCGAACAAGAAAAGACCCGGAATGCGAAAGAATAAATCCGCTTACCTTGGACCAGCATTCCTCGCAGGGGGCCTTCTCGCGGGCGGAAGTCTTGTGTCTGAAGCCCAAAACCTCTCGCCCATCTGAGGTCCTACAATAATCAAGTGATCGCACCAGAAAAAGTTGATCTTGTCGGCGTTGGTCTCAACGCGACAGACACGCTCATCCCGCTCCAGACCTACCCCCCCTGCGGTTCAAAAACCGAGTTCAGCCGATCAACCATCATGCCCGGCGGACAGGTCGCCACCACAGTCGTTGCCTGCCAGACATGGGGACTCCGCACCCGCTACATCGGCAAGCTCGGCGACGACGACGCTGCCCGCCTCCATCATGAAGCCTTCGCCCGCGCAGGCGTTGAAACTCAGATCACCACTGTCCCCGGCGGCATCAGCCCGCAATCCCTCATCCTCGTCGACGCCGGCGGTGAGCGCACCATCCTCTGCCGCCGCGACGAACGCCTGCTCCTTCAGCCTGAAGACCTCAACCGCGATTGGATCGTCACCGCCCGCGCCCTCCACGTCGATGGCTTTGAGACCGCCGCAGCCACTGTCGCCGCTCAATGGGCTCATGAAGCGGGCGTTCCCGTCATCGCCGATCTCGACGAACCCTACCCCGGAATCGAGTTCCTTCTCGAAAACGTTGACTACCTCATCGTCAGCCGCGATTTCCCTACCCGTCTCATGCGTGAAGCCAATCTTGAACGCGCCCTGCGCCGCATGAAAGACCGCTACGGTTCGCGCCTCGCCGCTGCCACTCTCGGCCGCGACGGCGTACTCGCGTGGGATGGAACACGCTTCCTGCACAATCCCGCATTCTGCGTTCCCGTCGTTGATACCACCGGCGCAGGCGACATCTTTCACGCCGGCTTCATCTATGGTCTGCTGCAGGGCTGGTCTCTTGAGCAGCAGCTCGACTTCGCCTGTGCCGCGGCCGCCATCAACTGCACGGCAACCGGCGCCCGTGGCGGCATTCAACCTGTACAAACCGTGGAAGAGCTGATCGCCACTTGCTCACGATACGAGAGCACTTGCGAACTGCCCAGTTTCGACTGAGCCGGCCTCGCATCTCCGAGACAATGATGAAGTCTCCCGCATCCTCTTTTGTCTCGACCCGTAATCAGACCGTGGGCAGGCTTTGCGTTTATCTGCCATTACCATTCGGTCCCCAATGTTGATGGGACCAGAGCGGAATTCTTCAATCAGTTGCACTCAAAATTCGTTCACAGTTCTTTGCCGTGCAGTAATAATTTCATAGTTACTTCCGGGGAATACGTGCCGCCCTTCGAGGGAGAGAATCATTTCATTCTGGGAATTAAAATGAGAAGTCAAATCTAAAGCATGATGTATTCCGCGAAAGCCCGCCAAAATGACGACTTTGAATTACTATGAGTTCCTTCAAATCAGCCCCAATGCCGAACCCGAGACAATTCACCGTGTCTTTCGATTTCTGGCGGCGAGGCTGCATCCGGACAACCCTGAAACCGGAGACGCTGATCGGTTCTCTCAGCTAAAGCAAGCTTACGACGTGCTTTCCTCTCCGGCACTCCGCGCTGAATACGACGCCTCTTACAAGAAAGATGAAGACGAGCCCGATCCCCTTTCCAATTCGGTCGATTTCATGGACAGCTTGGAAGGCGAGTTGAACCGGCGGCTGGGATTGCTGGCGCTCCTCTATCAGCGCCGGCGCACCAACCCCGCTCTTCCTGAAGTTTCCCTGATGGAAGTTGAAATGCGCATGGGCTTTCCCCGAGACTATCTGGAATTCACAACCTGGTATCTCCTAAAGAAGGGCTACATTACTCGAGCGGACAACTCAGCTTTCACACTGACGGCAGAGGGTGTCGACTTCGTTGAATCGCAACGCGCATCCGTCCCGGTCCTGAATAAACTCCTCACCAGCGGGGCTACCCCTTCCGCTGCCGATAAACGTGGTGGCGGGAGTGCTCATGCTTCTGCTCACGGCCCCAACGCGGTGATTGGAGAGAGGCGTAAAGGAGATCGGCGTAAACAGGATCGCTCCGGTTCTCACAACTAGGTGCTCCCTCACGCTTCGATCTGTTTCAACCACTCCGCGATCAATGAAGCCGCTTTCTCCGGCTGTTCATAGGCCGCAAAGTGCCCGGCGTCCGGCAGCAGGTGGAATTCACAACCACCCGGCGCAGCGGCAAAAGCCTCCATCTCCGCAGGCGACGCCGCGGGATCCTCGCCCCCTGCAATCGCCAGCACCGGCACGCTGATCGTCTTCACGGTCGGCAATGAGTCCGGCCTCGCACCCAGTCCTGCCTGCATCGCAATAACAGCCTCTGTCGTCGGCGTCATCCGCGCGCGCAGCTCCGTCACAATCTCCGGCCGCCGCTCTCGCGCCGACTTCCCCGTCAGACTCTGTGCTCCGCTGTCAAAAAAAGCTTCCGTCCCCTGTGCCTTCAATCGCGCGATAGTCTCCACACGTTTCAGCAGCCCTGCCTCCGTGTCGGCCTGCGGCTTCGAACAGACAAATGCGAGCGCCTTCATGCGCTCCGGCATCGTGCGCCAAAGTTCCAGCAGCACGTAGCCTCCCACCGAGCAGCCCGCAAACACCGCCTGCGGCACTTCAAGATGATCCAGCAGCGCAAGAACATCCGCGGCCAGTTGCTTCATCGACAACACCGGCGCGTCTGGAACCCGTGCGAAGCCACCCACCGGCAGGTCGCCCAACTCTGACTCGGCGTGCCCGCGAAGGTCGGGCACAATAGCACGCACACCGCCGAGCCCTTCTACCATCGGCCGCCAGTACTCGCGATCCAGCGGCGTAGGATGCAGGAAAACGATCGTCAACCCTGACCCTGTGTCTCGAAATCCCAGCCGCGCCCCGTCTGATTCGCAGGTCCCTTTCATATTCCAGGAGGATACGCCCCCGGCGCCGCGATAGGCTCTTCGGGAATGCCAATCCATCCGGCTACATAGGCAACTGCCACCACCCCGCCGCTGAAGAAGAATCCCAGAACAGTGAAGAGGCGGACCACGGCCACGTCCCATCCATAGGCCTGTGCCATGCCGATGCAAACTCCCGCAATTCTGCGACCAACAATGGGCCGAATCAGTTGCCTAGCCTGAGTGGGCTGCGTCGTGGGAATCACCGAGCCGCAATTCGAGCAGAACCTCGCACTCCGGGGTAAACCAGTCCCGCATCGATTACAAAACACTCCCATAACCCAACCCTCCTTCGAAAGGCCCCATCAATCTAATCATACGAATCTAAAGCGCCGAGGGTTCCATGCACGTCAATACCAGCCGAGCCGAAGAGCCTTTTCAGGTTCCTTTGTAAATCGTGCGCAGATACCTTCTCGCGGTATCGGCTCGCGACGTGTTTGGTCCCGCGTCAATGGCTGCCTGGTAGTCGTGGACCGCTGTTTCGCGTTCGCCATTGAGATCGCGGCATTCCCCAGCAGCCAACAACGAGCGAATCTTCAATTCCGGCCCCACGTTTTTTGTGGTGGCGGCTTGCTCATACGATTGTGCTGCCTCACCATAGTGCCGCTGTCCCCTCAGCGCCTCGCCGAGACCGAAGTAGGTAAGCTCCATGCGCGCCGTGTAATAGTAGCCGGGCCTCGCGTTCGCGGCCAGAATATCGCGATAGGCGGCCACAGCGGCCATGCCCTCACCGGCATCCTTTCGCAAATTAGCTTCTTCTAGGCCAAAGAGGTAGTCGTGCGGATACTCCTTCTTCAGTGTTTGCACATCCTCTATGGCCTCTTTGTATCGAGCTTCGCGCCGCAGAAACAACGCCAACGTTGTCCGTGCCTCCACGCTGGTTATTACGCCGCGGTTGCCGGCGTCTCTCAGCATCTCCAGCCCTCTCGATTTTGACCCCGTCATTCCTGCAAACCCAATCAGTATCTTGAACGGAAAAGGCAACGCGCCCACCACATATTCGTAGACCCCCACCACCAACTTGGCGTCTACGTAGTCTGGATCCAGTTGCAGGAGAGCCCTGGCCCAGCCGCGTGCATAAAGTGCGTCAATGTCATTCTGATTCTTGCCGAGCCGCCAATCAGCCTCGTGAATGGCTTCATCGGCCAGCCCGAGAATGCGCTCCCGCATTTTCGGATCTTCCTGGACCGCGTGCCGCCCGGTCAGGAAACCATCGTTGGCATAGAAAGTGGTGTCCAGCAGGTCCAGCCGATAGAGCTCCTGGAAAAGCACGACGTCCAAAAGCATGGCCGTTCCCTGCGGGTCACCCAGGTGCGCAGCGTGAAAACGCTCGAATCGATCCACAGCTCCTGCGTAGTCCAGGTTGTAGAAGCGATCGAAGGCTTCGCGCACCAACGGATCGCGGTTTAACGGATTGGTATGCACGTCCGAGTCGGCCCAACCAGGGCTCACTGCGAATAGCAAGGCAATTCCCCATGCAACAGAGCGCATCCATCGCTTCATCTTCTTCAACCCCAAGTCTCCTTGGCTTTCTTGAGCCGCTCGCCACCTGTGTCCCGACCTACCCGGAATCGCCCATTTAGTCCGCCAGGCAACAGTCAGAATTTGCGCATTGCTTTCATTCGAGCTCCTGCTAAGTCCAATTCCCAGGATCAACTCAAACGTTTTAGCGCTATTATCAATTTTGAAAAAGGAAAATCCAAGGCATTTGACGTTACTCACAAATAGAAGACACTCGAAGCTTTGCTTGCGGCGTATCTTTGCCGCGGCATGATCGACACTTTCCTCAAAAACCTTGGTTCTCTCGTTCAAAGGATTGGTGAAATGAACCGTAAAGAGACGCTGCGATTGTTGCTCAATCAGGCTCAGTTTAACGGATTCGAGTTCCGCCGTTGGTTCCAGTCCCACGTACAGCCGATCTGGCCTGGAGCCGAACAGGCCTTGGCCCTTCTGGCTTCGGAGGGTCGGCACTACACCCTCCTCTTTTCGCATGAGTTTGCCAGTTGCTATTGGCGGTCCGGTGCTCACATGAGCTTCATGGTACCCTCCGTCACCTACCCCAGGATCACATCTCACGGCGAGGTGGTGCAGGTGACCCGTAAGCAATTCACCCGGCGGACCATCAAGCCCGATGTGTGGAAGTACCACCTGCGCCAGATGGCGGCCGCGGAGGACCCAATCGACTACCTCTGCCGTTTTCTGCCCGCGCAGGATCAGACAATGGTGCGCGACATCCCAGCCGCAACCCAGATTGCCGCCCAGGCCTGAATCGTAGTTTTGCGCAATCCTGGCATGCTTTAGGATGGTCGCATGCCCATCCGCGAACCCCTGAATCCCACTTTCACCTCAGTCCTGCCGGTCACTCTCCACCGGTCTGAGCCACTCGAAGAGGCGCGCAAGCGCCTCATCGTGGCCCTTGATGTTCCCGACACAGCCTCTGCGGCTGCCCTCGCCGACCGGCTCCAAGATATCTGCCGCTGGTTTAAGGTAGGTATGGAGCTCTTCACGGCCGCTGGTCCCGCCGTCCTTGAACCGCTGCTCAAGCGCGGCCATTCCATCTTCCTCGACCTGAAGTTCCACGACATTCCCAACACGGTAGCCCGAGCGGTGCGCTCCTCCGCAGCCCTCGGTGTGCACATGGTCAATGTCCATGCCGCTGGAGGCCCAGCCATGCTCATGGCGGCCCGTGCTGCACTCGACGGCTTGTCCGACCCGCCTGAACTGCTAGCCGTCACAATGCTGACCAGCATGGATCAGGCACAAACCACCGCCATCGGTGTCTCTCGTACCCCCGCTGAGCAGGTGGAGTTATTAGCCCGAATGGCTCTAGAATCTAGAATTCGCGGTTTCGTCTGCTCTCCGCAGGAAGTGGCAACCCTCCGCGCCCTCACCGGCCCTGAAGACATCCTAGTGACACCCGGCATCCGCCCTGCCGGAGCAGCCAAGGGAGACCAAAACCGCATCGCAACCCCAGCCGCAGCCCTTCTCCAGGGCGCGAGCTACCTCGTCGTAGGCCGTCCCATAACGCAGGCCCCCGACCCCGAAAAAGCCGCCGAAGCCATCCTCAAAGAGATGGCCGAGGCTCTCCTATCATCGGACTCAACTCCCAACGACTAAGTGCTCGGGGTCACCCTTGAAACCTCGGCAGCCGAGCCGTTTCTCTCCGCCGGCTACCAATCTGGTACCCGCTGGCGTTATGCTAGACATCAGGTTCCAGATGAGCAGAAAAAGCTGGATGGGAATGAAGATCAAGTTTGTTCTGGTCGCCATTTTTCTCCTGATCCACTATTCCGCCTGCCTCTCGCAACTCCCCGTACAACAGAACCTTACTCAGCCGGTCCCACGGGCTAGAGTCATCGTTTTCGTGCACGGCCTCCACGGGAGCCACGAGTCCTGGCGAGCTTCCGACGGCGCTTATTGGCCGGATTTGGTTCGTTCGGACCCACACTTCGCCTATTCCGACGTTGAAGTTGCGGAATATCCAACGCCCGCATCGAACGGCAAAATGTCCAGTGTACAGTTGGCCGACATCCTCTGGTCTCGCCTTAAGCAGGACCACGTCTGGGAGCATCACGAGGTGGTTTTCCTCGCGCATAGCCTGGGTGGCATCCTCGTTGAGGAAATGCTCTTGAGGCATCCTTCTGAGGCATCGACAGTCAAGTTCATCGTGTCGTATGGAACTCCCCATGAGGGATCAACGATCGCCCGCATCGCTTCCATCTACGATAAGGACCCGCTGCTCAATGACCTGAGCGACGCAAGTGACAACGCCTTCCTCACGCAGTTGGAAAACGACTGGCGAGGGAACTATTCCGTCAACGGCATTCACAGGTTCTGTGCCTATGAATCCGAAGACACGAGACCGGAAAATGGCGTTGGTCGCTATCTCAAGGCCCATGCCCGCGTGGTGAGCTACTTCAGTGCAACTTACGGATGCGATGTGACCACTCCGCCGCAGGAGATCCATGCCGATCATGTGCATATGATTCAGCCTCTGGATCGGAAGTCGACTGCCTATGATTTTTTCTACCGCGCATACCGTGACAACCCGATCCTCGAAGAACAGATGGTCACCCGGGATAATGTGATCGCAGGTCTGGAAGCTGGCTGTGATCGATCCAACACCAATCTCGACCTGCAAGTCCCCATAGCGCTCGATAGCTCAATGCACGAGAAGGTCGTTGCTGCCACCGCCTCTTTGATCGAAGCCAAGGACCTCCACGATATAAGCCCCAATCCACCGGTCGTCACCAAGATCGATGCGGACGGTGTAGCACATGTGCTGTACGGATTCCGCGGACCGGGAAAAAAGCTGCTCGTTTGCCTCGGGACCGCCCATGCATCGCTGAAGGTCGAATTCTCCATCGACCGCCTAGTCCCAATTCGCGAACCGTAGAATTGAGACTGGGTCCGGTACAGGCCTGAACACGCACCAAGAGAAAAGCCCGGCAAGCGCCGGGCTTTTCTCTTCATCTAATCTCAATTTGAACTTAGAGTTTCTCGTAGAAGTCGCACGCGGAACACGAGATATAAACTCCGCCTGGAATCCCACGCTCGCGGTCCTTTACGCGCTTGACGATGCGAGTCGGCTTACTGCATTTGGGACAATCGGTCGACTTCGTTGTGTCCATTACCTTCTTGCGATCACCTGTTTTCGCTATTTTAGCCATCGGTCGGGTGTTTCTCCTTCTGGGATTGTCTCTGCACACATCCACCGAGGCGGACGGCTTCAACGTCGCGGCCATGGGCCAACCTCGAATCGCAAGATTGCCCTGTGATTGGACAACAGATCTGCCTGGAGGGAGCCTGACTCGCTTCTTACAGTTTACATCAAGGCAACACGCGTAGCTGGTTGGGCTGGCTAGCATCAGGCGTAGGTGTCTGCGGCTTCGGCGGGATTGCTTGCGACGCGTCGCCCGCCGGAGTTTGCGTGCCAGCCGGTTCCGCTGGCGGCGTTTCCGGTTGCGCCGGCGTCTGTTCGTCCGGCTTCGCCTTCGGAAACTGCACCGGCCTCATCACTCCGCCACTATTCGAATTGTCTGGCAGCGTCTCACCTGGATTGCGAATGCTCGGCGGTGGCGCAGGAGCTTCTTTGTTCGGGTCGCGCTCCGCATCCCCAAGCTTAATGGTGCGCGTGTTGGGCACACTGGCCTCAAGCGGCGTGCCGTCTGTGCGCATCAGCCCCTCCACCTCGTCCTTGGTGAAGATCAGCGGCGTCTCCCCCATCTTGGCGATCTCGACTCGAATCACACGATTGCCGTTGATGCGGACAAAGTCAACTTCCTTAGGTGGTTTGCCGTAGATCCATTCCTCAAAGGGCATCTGGCCATCCATCTCGCGCGATTTGTTGTCCGGCGCACCCTTGGCAAACAACACCATATCCGTGCTCATCCCCACCAGCACGTGATGATCAAGAATGGCGTCTTTGAGCTTGGTAGGCAGCGTGTCAGTAAATGCTTGGATGGGGGTCTTGACATCGAATGAGATCAACGGGGCCAGCAGCGACTTCACTTCGGCACCCGTCAATTCCGGAACATGGCCTTCAAATGCCAACGATAACCGCGCACCCGTTGGCTCCTGGCCCTCGCCAGGCTGCACAACCGGATTCATGTCTGGCCCCGCACCAATCTCGACATGGCGAAGAAAGCGGTGTCTCGGGTCGGGCCCGCCGTTTATGTCGAAAATGATTTTCGAGTGCTCAATCTTGACATCTGTGAGCACCACACGGTCTCCAGGCTTGGCCGACATTCCTTCACTGGTCACCATGTTCAGATACCCTTCGCCTGCAGGTTCAAGTTTGCCATTGGCAACCAGCGTCAGGCCCTTGTGCCCGCGCGGAAATGGCCGCATGGCGAACCCCTGCTCCGATTGCAGAACGCGGATCAGTTCCAGCCGGCTCTTGGCGTCAAGTTCGGACTTGGTCAGAGGAACTTTTGTGGCGGTGATCTGCTGATAGCGGCGATCTACGGTAGCGGCAGTGCTGGGTGTCCCGTTGGTAACCCGGCCGGTGCGCGTGTCGACGGTCACAACCTGGCCCAAGGCAGAGACGCCAAGCAGCGCGGCAGCGAGAGCGCAACATACCGCTACCAGCCTGAATCCGTTTTTGCGCCAAACGTCTGCGACGGGTGCGGGGGGTAACCGCGTGCCCAGTGAAAGGGAAAACCAGTTCATGGGGAGCCTCCCATGCGTGCTTACCACGTTGAGGAAAAGATAGCCCGGATCACGCAGAAATAGCAAATCCTAGAAGCAGTCCATCTTTGTAAATGAATCGACAGGCGTCGGCATGCTATTCAGGCGCGTTCGTCTGAATCTGAGGAGCTTGGGTGGGGTCGTTCTCAGATCGGCGGAGGGGCTGAGGTGCAGCAACGGGAAGAATCTGGATCAGCGCAGAAATGGCCGGTTCAGTCGGTCCCATGGCGGCCTCATGCTGATGGCGGGCAGCCGCGTCTAAATCCACCGGAATGCCGCCTGGAATAATCACGGGCGCATTGTGAATAAAGTCCATATCGCGCGTGAGCCGGAAGACGAGTGGTAGCGCCAGAAACAGGATGACAAATGCAAACCAGCTACCATCCAGTCCATAACCGCCGCCAGTAAGCCAGAATGGCCCCATGGGGTCGCCCTGAACCACGGAGGAATGACTGCTGATGCCGCTCACTGTCAGTCCGAACAGCAGGGCCCGACTGGCCTTCCAGCCGAAGTTGAGGCCCCAGCTGAGCCAGAGAGCTTTGGTACGCAGGTAGGCGGCAGACAGTAGGCAGGTGAAAGCCACGGAGACGGCGATGGTGGCGTGAGGAGTCCCGCGAGGAATTGACTGGACGATTGAATATATCGCGGCAAACGCAGCAACTGCCCCAACGGGCCCAACGGCATCAGAAAAACGCTGAAAACCGTAGCCGCGAAAGGCAATCTCCTCAGCCAGTGCGGCCAGAGCGAAGAATGCCGCATCTGCCAGAAGCCAGGCCCAGGCGGTTGAGTGGAGATCGAGCGCTACAGCGATGCCGCCGATCACGGTCAGAGGAAGAACGCAAACCACCGCGAGCGCCCAACCGGTAGCCAAGCCCACCCCGGCTTCGTTTGGCCATCCCTTGCGCCGCGGCAATCCTTGCGCGCCGACTGGCTTCGTCTGCCGATCAAGCCAGAATCCCATGCCTGAGTAACCGAAGAGGAGGAGAAAGACCAACATCGATTGCTCGACCAGCGGAGCCCATTGCTCACTCGCGAGCCCTTGTGCGCCATGGCGGGCCAAAGACCGGGCCACAAAATAGTAGAGCACTGCGGCAACAAACTGAATGTAGGCACGAAATCGCCCGCCCGTGGGTCGCACTGAACTCATGCGGACTCTCCATGTCGAGCCATTCCGGCGAAGGATAGCACAGATGGTTGGCGGTTTTTCATGCAGAGGATCAACGTACCAGACCTTTTCTTCAGTCGAGGTGACGAGGCAGCTAGACTTCCGTGTAGAACTGAGCGATGTTGCGGAATTTATCCTGCCTCGCGATCACCAGTTGATCGATCGGTATCGCCTGAAGTTCGGCCAGGTGCGTCTTCAGTTTGGTGCCCAGAAACCCCGCGCCCGCCTCATGATCGGTATGCGTGCCACCCGGTGGCTCCTGAACAACGTCATCAATGCATCCCAGAGCGGCAACCTCAGTGGCTGAGATCCGCATGGCGTCTGCGGCCATTTGCTTCTTGGTTGGATCGTTCCAACGAATGGCGGCGCAACCCTCGGGCGTAATCACGAAGTAAACGGCGTTTTCGAGCAACAGCACACGGTCGCTGACTGCCAGGGCCAGTGCTCCGCCCGATCCACCTTCGCCCGTGATCACGGAGATCGTAGGAACACGGAGCCGCGACATCTCAAGGAGATTTCGCGCAATGGCTTCGGCCTGACCGCGCTCCTCGGCGCCCAGGCCCGGATAGGCGCCTGGCAAATCAATGAAGCTGATGACAGGGTGCGCGAATTTCTCGGCAAGTTTCATGCAGCGCAGGGCCTTGCGATATCCCTCAGGGTGAGGCATGCCGAAGTTACGCCGAACGCGTTCCTTGGTGCTGCCGCCCTTGCGGTTCGCAATCACAAGCACTTCCTGGCCGTCGAGACGCGCCATTCCGCACGCTACGGCTTCGTCGTCGCCGTAGGCGCGATCCCCGTGAATCTCGCTGAAATCAGTGAAGATCCGCTCGATGAAGTCCATGGGATAAGGCCGCTGGGGATGGCGGGCCCGCTCGATTCTGATCCAATTCTGATCCACGCGGGCGAAATCGCCTGCGGCTGGGGTAGGTTTGGTGAATCCTGTTCGCTCATCTGTACCTGGCATCACGGGGGCAGCGCTTCCACTTCCCTGTTGCGATTCTAACAGTCGTCCGCGAACCTCTAAACGCACTCATTTCGGGGGCGCGTTCTTCACGTATTTGTCGAACCAGCGAAGCATCTCGTAAATGAGCTGTTCGTTCGATTCCATGGCTGAATACCAATGTGGCTCGTGCGGAAGAATCACCAGGCGCGTGGTGCCGCCATTGCCGCGAATTGCTTCGAAGAGCTTGATCGATTGCAATGGCGTAGTGCCCGGATTCGCATCTTCTCCGCCGTGCACAATCAGAAGAGGTGTCTTCAACTTGTCTGCGGAGAAAAACGGCGAGACCTTCTGATACACATCCGGCGCCTCCCATACCGAGCGCGTCTCATTCTGGAAACCGAAAGGCGTGAGCGTCTTGTTATAGGAGCCGCTGGTAGCAACGCCCGCCTGGAACAGATCGGAATGGGCCACCAGGTTGACCGTCATCAGCGCGCCATGACTGTGGCCGGTAACGCCGATGCGATTGGGGTCCGCCACGCCAAGCAGCACTGCCTCATCGACCGCGGCCTTTGCGTCGGCAATAAGCTGTTCCAGATAAGTGTCGTAGGCTCTCTTGGGATCGCCAACGATGGGAAACGATGCATTGTCGATGACAGCGTAGCCCGCCAGGAGCAATAGCCGATATTGCCGCAGCCGCGTGAAGGTTTCCTGGGAGCCGGTAACCTGGCCCGCTTTCGAGGCGTCGGCGTAGTCCAGAGGATACGCATAAAGAATGGTTGGAACGCGCGTGCCCTCCTGATAGTCAGGCGGCGTGTACAAAGTGAACGACAAGTCAAGCCCGTCAGCGCGCTTGTACTTAACCAACCTCTTCTTGATTGCCCGCACCGCCGGCGTCGGATCTGGAATGTGAGTCACGGCTACGCTGGTTGAAGCAAAAGTCGCTTCTCCGGTAGGCGCATCGAGAGATTTTTCCAGTGATCGCGCAAAAGCGTTTGGTGGGTCATTAGGCGACTGGCGCCAGGTGAGAAATTTCTTTGGATCGGGCCCAGTGAAGGAAAGGAATTGCTCGTAAGAAGTCTTATCGCTGCGAAACAAACGATCGGATTTCAGAGTTTTCAGATCGAGCCGATCAAGGAACGGCCGGTCTCCGTCAGGCGAAGAGCCGACTCCCGCAAGATAGATCGAATCGCCGTCCTCGCGAAGAACCCACGCCCCGTTCGCGAGCTCACGCGTCACCGGATTGCCGGGGTTCATATACTTCTCGTCCGTGGAGAGATCCCAGAGTAGGCGCGGCTTCTGTTGAGGATTATCGACATTGACGATGAAGCTCCGCCTCCAATGCCGGTTGTGATTCCACTCGTACATCAGAGCAATTCTCGGCGTGTTGCCCCATACGAATCCTAAATATCGCTGTTCAGTTCTCGCGATCTCCGCGGCTGTCGAGTCGAACGGCGCCTTTAACGACATGATTTTGTCGCGATTCGGAACGGTCACATTCCAGTCGCCGCCATCGAGCGCTTCAGCCCAAACGAGGGTCGCCGGATCAGTGGCGCGCCAGGAGAATTCGCGCGGTCCCGTCGGTACTCCATCAATGGGTACACGGTCTGCCAGAGGCAGTGAGGCGATGGTACGAGATTGAATGTGCGAACCATCGGATAAATCCCAGACCTCGACTTCGCGGGGAAAGTGGTCGTATGTGGTGACGTACGAGTAGGGCTTGTGGATTGCTGCGACGAGGATGTGGCGGCCATCCGGCGCGGGATCCACCGAGTCGAAATTGCCGAGCTTTCCTATAGGAGTAATCGCCTCGGTAGTCGCATCCACAATAGCGAGCTGCGAGATTGCGAAGTAATCGAAGAGATCTTCGTCGTGCTTGTTGCCGAGCGTGTCGCGATTCTCATAGGTACTGCTCTGGCCTTTTTCGCCGCCGGTCTCCTGAATGCTGGGACCGATGGGAATGATCGGTTCGGGCGGCGGCGGTCCCATTTCGGCAGGCACTAACTTGACCAGGAGGGTTTTCTGATCCGGCATCCATTGCATCTCGTCGCGGAACATCGGGTTGAGACGCACTCCCGGTATCTGATGAGCTTCGCCGGTTTTTGCGTCGCCGATCCAGAGTTCCACGGCCTCGGGTGCGATATTCACAAACGCGAATCGCTTGCCATCAGCGGCCCAGACAGGCTGGCCGGGGCACCCGCCCTGAGGAAACGTGACAGGAATTCGTGCGCTATCGGCGACGCGCACCAACTCGAAGTTTGTGGCGCAGGGCGTGATGCCGTAGCCGCCTGGAGTGTCGTGCTTGCTGTGATTCTTCGGCTCCACGCGCACGCCGGCAAGGCGCAGGAAAGGTGTTGCCACGCGGGAAATGGGCGGATAGTCCTGCCAGGATACAAGGAGGATCGTGTCCTCGGTCGGGCTGACCGCGGGGACCGGCGGCGAAGGCGCGTGCATGACATCCAGAATGTATTTCGGCGGTTGGTTGTATCCAGGTGGATTGGATTGCGCCGCAACGGGTACTGACACTGCGCAGGCAACGGCTGCACCAACCAAGAAACATCTCAGGGCGTGCTGGACCGGCATGACTTCCCTCCGCTTCAACTCTTCAGCGAATCTCTTTGTCGATTCGACAATGTGTGGCTTTGAGTCGCCGTTTGCGCCAAGAAGGCGAGGCTCCTGCTACGGACGCTTAATCACATTGGTTTTGTTCGGTAGCTTTGTTTCGGGATTCCGTTTACGAGCCAGTATAACCGTGGCTGCCCCGTCGAGCCGGATTCTTGTGACGGGCTGCATCACAGCGATGGCGGCGGTCCGGAATGAGCGATCTCCGAGACTGATAAACACAGCCCTGCGGGAGTGTGGTTGCAGCCAATGGAGAGCGTGCATAGATGTGCATGAAAAAGTGAGATGAGAAACGCAAAACAAGCCATATTTGCTCGTTATTGACGCCTAATTGCGCTTAATTGAGCGTAAAGCGCACACGAAACGCACGTCGATTGTGCATTTATGCGCATGTAAGAGCCCCGAAGGCCGCCTGGTGGTAGCCAACGCTCAACTCACGGGTATACCAAATCGCCGTTTGAATGGCGCCGGTTGCAGAAATACGGTCCAGTCAATGAGAAATGCCTCGAGGGGCTAACATTCGGCTGATTTCATTGGCTTTATTGGCCCGCGATCCGGCTCAGAAAGTGCGGGTTTCCGGTCGCGCGCTGTTACAAATCTATTTGTGCAACCTGTTTTAGAGCCCCAGTCCGCCATCCACAGTCAGGATCTGGCCGGTGACAAAGCTGGAGCCGGCGGCAAAGAACAACACTGCCTCGGCCACGTCCTCCGCGGTTCCATTGCGCCGCACCGGCGTGCGTGCTGCAAATCTTTCCGCGATCTCTGCCGCGCCATCTTTCGGGTCGGCCAAATCGGGCATTTCAATCCAGCCCGGGGCTACGCAGTTCACGCTCACCTCGGGAGCGAAGGCCTTGGCCATGGCCTGCGTCAGCATGTGCACCGCAGCCTTTGAACTGCAGTAGTGCGAATGCCCGGCCCACGGATGGATTCCACCCAAGCTGCCAATGTTCACAACCCTTCCCTGAGCTTTGCGGAGAAATGGCAACGCTTCCCGGGTTACCAGAAACGGCCCGCGCGCGTTGGTCTCGAAGACTGCGTCCCATTGCTCCAAGCTGATACTCTCAAGCGGAGCCGTCTCGAAGACGGCCGCGTTGTTCACCAGCACATCGAGCCGGCCGAATATCGATGTGACTGCATGAATGGCCGAACGAACGGAGTCTTCAGAGCGCACGTCACACTCCACCGCCAGGGCCCGACAGCCTAGAGACTTAATCCCCTCAAGCGTCTGCGATGAGTCGATGGGGGATTTCCGGTAAGTAATGGCGACATCTGCGCCTGCGCGCGCCAAAGCCAAAGCGATCGCGCGACCAATGCGCCGCGCGCCCCCGGTTACCAGTGCTGCTTTGCCGCTGAGGATTTGATCTGGCATCGCCCTGCTTTGAACGTGGCCGTCCCATGGCCTGAGTATGTAAACAGCGGAATGCTGCAACGTCCCATTCATCACCACAAGCGCCGACGCTGGAACTTCCCAATCAGCGCGCCAAGGATGTAGAGAATGCAAGCGTTCGCAGCAAAACCAAAAACGCACAACGACAACTCATCGATATTCAGCCAAGAGTTGTAGAGAGCCAAATAGTACCAAGGCGATTCGGACGGTCTCTAGGATCAGCCTTCAATCCACCACCTCCGCCCATTCGAGCACTAACTCTAGGCGCTGATTGACCCTGAGAACCGGAGTGACAATTCAATTCGGCTGTGGTTGGCTGGCTTGAGTGTTGGGTTGCGGGGAGGGCTTCGCCGGTGCGGGCGTGGTGGCCGGAGCCGCATCCTTGTCAGGTGTGGGAGTTGCGTCCTTGCCGCCCACAACTTCCTTAGCGGGGTGCAGTTTATAGATCGAATACTGCTCGCCCGGACGCTTCATCCGGACTTCAACGGCCATATCGGCCTTCTCGATCTTGTAGTCCTCACCGTATGTTTGAAAACCGGGAGCGATCACCTGTAGCCGCACCGTGCTGCCAATGGGCAACACGTCGATCATCATCTTGCCGTCTTCGTTGGTCTTCAGCTCCATGTTGCCTGTGTCCTTATCGCCCTCCATGGGGTGAAAGACAACCGCGGCATTCTCAATCGGCTTTCCATTCACGTCTTTCAGAATCGTGACCTCAACGCGTGCGGTGGCCGGTGGCGCCTTGTATTTGCGGCCACGCTTTGAAGGGGCGTCCTGCCCGCCGGCTGTGAGTGAGCTGACGACCAAGCCGAACCCGGCCACGACGACTACTAAACGAAGGATGGAGCGAGAAACCATGGAGATCATTCTACCGCGTTGTCCTTCAGGCCAGCCAACTGCTTAGACGTTGTGCCTTCGCCCCTGTCATTCTCCGCACCTACCAAAACTAACCCCGATGGGGCATTACCCAAAAAGTAGCCATAACGCTTTCTCGCCCAATGCGCCCCAAAGCGTTTCCGATCTCCTGTCAGGCTCCCATCAGGCAAAGACGTATCCTCTGCGGCGGCATTGTTACTTGAAGATAAGTTCCGGTTACGCGACGATACGACCGGAACTCCGTCCGCGCGTCCTTCCTGCCAACATTGAGAATAGGTTGCATTGCAGAAGACTCGTGGCATAGAGAATCATGCGGAGCGCGAATGAGTACTAAGCAGGATCAGGCCATTGAAGAAGTCAGAGCCAAACAGAGGAGCACTGTGTGGCCAGACACGATCAGGAATAGCCGAAGCGTGGATGCGTTCTTATGGAAAGGCTCTCCCGATGCTTCTTCTGTCCAGCGTATTGCCGCCTGGGTGTTCGGGGTCTTCTTCATTTTGGGCGGCACTGCTTGGTTGGATGCAGCATTTGAGAGACATTCCGTCATGGTCGGTGTGTTTTCTATTGCGTGGTTTCTGGTCGGAGGGAAAGTGTTCCTGAATGGATTCCGAAGGCGTAAAGTTGAGAAACCCTCGGACCACTGCACTGATTGACAGACCCACCATTCGGAGTGGCCTCGCCCGGAAAATCCAGGACATGGGGATTCACGGGCGTTTTAGAAGAGAGTCCCAGATCCCGCGTTGCAAAGGAGATCTGGGTGTCCCGCCTACTGCGTATCTCCCGGATCAACTGGCTCCTGCTGCACACCTACAGGCTCATTCTTGCCGTGTTCTGGATCGTACTGGTGCTCTATCATCCACGCTTTGAACTTCGCCGCCGGCTGTTCCCTCACCACCTTGTCGTGTTTGTAGTAGGCATCTTCCTTCAGATCCACCTTGAGTTCGCAGGTGTCTCCCATGGCCGGCAGCAGAAGCTCAAGTCTGCCCGGCTTCTTCCAGCGCGCCATATAGGTCTCGTACCCTACGGAGTTCATCACACGGTTTGCGCAGTGGTAGCTATAGTCGAAACCCCGCGGCTCTCCATTCTCATAGAGATTGGCCCGCCCCTCGCCGTCCACTCCCTCCAGGGAATGGTTCTCGTAATGCGAATGTGAGCTGTGCTGAAAGATGTGTACGCGCAGTGGAAAGTCCGCGGCTTTGTAAGTCCTTGCCTGAGCGACTGCGGAAAACAACAGACACACTGCTAACCCGGTTAGAAAATGGAAAGCGGTACGGCGCATGATCGTTCCTTCCTGACTTGGCCAAGGGCCAGTTGTGAAGCGCTTGAGATGAAGTCATCCAAACCGAATGATCCCAATGCCGACGAACATTGCAAACGCGCCATTCCCAATTGCGGCTCCGCCCGGTCTATCTGGCACAGGGTTTCCCGGCATCGGGACCAAGATCGAATTTGGCTTTACTACTGGTAAAGAGCCTGGAATTGGGAAAACGTTCGCACGGGGCCGTGGATTTGTTGGCGAGGGCTTTGGTTCGTTAGTCTGGCTGGAGGGTTCGCGGCCTGCCAACCGTCCAATATCATTACATGAGTGTGAATCGCTCATATTTTTGCGAAATGGGGCTTGACATCTATATGTTCGCTTGCCTATCGTTAGCAATTGGAAGGCGAGAGTGCTAGCACACTGCTGATGGAATTGCTTAAACCGATCCATCGCTTGAACTTCTGGAGCAGCGCCCCATCGCTTCTGAGGCTTTCTTTCCAAAACCCCACTCAAAACCCGCAGCCGGGGCTCAACCCCGCCGCGTGTGAAGGAGAAGCAACGCAATGGCAGCAACTCAGGTAAAAACCACGTTCACTCCGCTTCATGACCGCATCCTCGTCCGCCGTTTGGAAGAGGGCGAAACCATCCGCGGCGGCATCATCATTCCCGACAGCGCCAAGGAAAAGCCACAAGAAGGCCAAGTCATCGCAGTCGGCAAGGGCAAGTCCAACGACGAAGGCAAGACCTTCCCGCTCGACGTGAAGGCTGGCGACAACGTTCTTTTCGGCAAGTACTCCGGCACCGAGATCAAGCTCGACGGTGAAGAGTTTCTGATCATGCGCGAAGAAGAAGTACTCGGCATCGTGAAGAAGTAGTTCATGAGTTGTCAGTGATCAGTTTCAGTTGTCAGTAAGGACCGTTTGATGTGTAAGGCGGGCTGGCAACTCAATAATGATGACTGACGACCGACCAACTGATATCTGATAACTGACAACTGTTCCAAGGAGAGAAACACAAATGGCAAAGCAAATTCTACACGGTGAAGATTCCCGTCAGGCGATTCTGCGCGGCGTGAACACGCTGGCGGACGCCGTCAAGGCAACGCTCGGCCCCAAGGGTCGCAATGTGGTTATCGAGAAGAAGTTCGGCTCCCCCACCATCACCAAGGACGGCGTTACTGTCGCCAAGGAAATTGACCTCAAGGACCCGATGGAAAACGTTGGTGCGCAACTCGTCCGTGAAGTCGCTTCCAAGACCAGCGACGTGGCCGGCGACGGCACCACGACCGCAACCGTACTTGCGCAATCCATCTTCCGCGAAGGTGTGAAGACTGTTGCTGCCGGTGCAAACCCCACTGCTCTCAAGCGCGGCATCGACAAGGCCGTCACGACCATCATCGGCACTCGCGACAAGGACGGCAAGTGGACCGAGGGCGGCGCTCTCGGCAAGCTCTCCAAGCCGGTTGACGAGGGTTCGGTTGCCCAGGTGGGCGCCATCTCGGCCAACGGTGACCAGGAGATCGGTGACATCATTGCCCATGCCGTCAAGGTTGTCGGCAAGGATGGCGTGATCACCATCGAAGAGTCGAAGACCATGCACACCGGTCTTGAGACTGTGGACGGCATGCAGTTTGATCGCGGCTACCTCAGCCCCTACTTCGTTACCGATGCAGAGCGCCTGGAAGTTGTTCTCGAAGAGCCCTACATCCTGATCTACGAGAAGAAGATCAGCGCGATGAAAGATCTGCTGCCTCTGCTGGAGCAGGTTGCCCGCGGCGGCAAGCCCCTCCTGATCATTGCTGAGGACGTGGAGGGCGAAGCATTGGCCACCCTCGTCGTCAACAAGCTACGCGGCACCTTGAATGTGGCTGCCGTCAAGGCTCCCGGCTTCGGCGATCGCCGCAAGTCCATCCTGGGCGACATTGCCGTCCTCACCGGCGGCAAGGCCATTACCGAGGATCTGGGGATTAAACTTGAAGGCGTGAAGCTCGAAGATCTCGGCAAGGCAAAGCGCATCACGATCGACAAGGACAACACCACCATCGTGGACGGCTCCGGCAAGTCCTCTGACATTGAGGGCCGCGTGAAGGAAATCCGTTCGCAGATCGAGAAGACCACCTCCGACTATGACAAGGAGAAACTCCAGGAGCGTCTCGCGAAGCTGGTGGGCGGGGTTGCCATTATCAAGGTGGGTGCTGCGACCGAGACCGAGCTGAAGGAGAAGAAGGCTCGCGTTGAAGATGCGTTGCACGCAACTCGTGCGGCCGTCGAGGAAGGCATCGTACCCGGAGGCGGCGTGGCTCTTGTGCGCGCTATCCCCGCGGTTGACGCCCTTATCAAGGGCCTGGAAGGCGACGAGAAGATTGGCGCACAGATTGTTCGGCGCTCGCTCGAAGAGCCACTCCGCCAGATCGTCGACAATGCCGGCGAAGAAGGTGCTGTGGTTGTTGCCAAGGTTCTGGAATCGAAGGAACCGCACTTCGGCTACAACGCTGCCACAGGCAAGTACGAGGACCTGGTCAAGGCCGGCGTCATCGATCCCACCAAGGTAACCCGCACAGCGCTCCAAAACGCGGCTTCCATCGCCGGACTTCTGCTGACCACGGAAGCTCTGGTGGTCGAAATTCCCGAGCCCAAGGCTGCTCCGGCAGGCGGCGGCCACGGCGGCGGCATGGACGGCATGTACTAGGATTTGCCATCCAGGCAGGCGCGCTTTCGGCGCAAGGACAAAAGCAACAGAAAAGGCCTCCAGTTTGATCTGGAGGCCTTTTCTTGCACCCCATTCTATTTGTACGGTGTTTTTTCCTCGTTCGCGGGCGCCATCATGCGATCCCGCATAGCGGCCTGCCGGGCGGCAGATGTGCCCACGGCGCAAGAACGAGGGCAACAACAAAAAGCCCCCAGCTTCGGCTTGGGGGCTTTTTGCGCACAGAGAATTGCTTTACAGATCGTGGCTGTTCGACTGCCGATCAGTATGCGTGGCCTGGGAAATCATGGTGCCCGCAAGCCATATGGAATGACGCGCTAACCTGCCATTGCGGTCTGGTCCGCACGCACGATTGTCGGGCCATTATTAGGAACTGCCTGGGGCCGCAAAGGACGCAACCACCCGGCGGAGAGCCATGAGCGAGGAACGGAGAATTCCGACCAACCGCAATCCAGGCATATCACTATATCCGGAGAAGGCGTCATGGGCGGATGGCTGAGCACGCGCGGGCGATCGCGATAAAGGCGAATCTCCGCAGGGACAGTGGTAGTGGAACCAGATTGGCACTTCGGGCAAGCCATGAGACACACCTCGTGAACCAAGCAAATCAGGCGAAACAGGTACGGCCATTAAAGGCAAGTAGTTGGTAATGACAATTGAAAATAATGTATCAGTAGAATGCAGTGAGGTAACGCACTTCGGTAACTAAATTCTTCAAACTCCAAATGTTTGTTTTGATGCTATGGAAATTATTTAAACTCGCCTGCCTAGATTCCACCGTCATCGGCACTTTCCTGTACCTGCCTGAGATGATTATGATTAGCTCGGATTAGGCCACCCCTGCCGTAAATTTTTCTTTCTGAGAAAAGTAATCAGGTGCCCTCGAAAGGGCCCCTGATTACTTTTTTCCTCTTGACGAGCGGTTTCAGTAAGAAATTGGAAGTCCGCGGTTACCACGCGAAGGCTTCCAGAGCCGGTTAAAAGCTGAGAATGCCGGTGAACTGAAGTTGACGCGCTCCACCGATTGGATTGGTTATGACACCGACACCCTGACTGGAGAAGGTGGATGGATCAGCCCCCGGCCCGATCGGTATATAAGGAGGACCGAAATTTGGCGCGCCGTCAAAGTTATTTCCCGGAGTGTCAAAGCTCGGTGTGTTGGTGATATTGAGGAATTCCGCAGAAAGACGGAGATTGGTTCTTTCGTATATCTTCGTCTGTTTGACAAAGGCGATGTTAGCGCTCTTCTGGAATGCACTGCGGAAGATATTGCGACCTCCGCTAGCGAAACCCGACTCGTACGGGTCATCGGCGGGTACTCCGTCCGTGCCTGGAGCCAATGTCGGATACGCAAAGGAGGTCGGGTTGAATGCCGCATCGGAAGCGCCGAAAGCCCCGCTATGGCCGGTCAGGGCTTGCTTCGGCGTCACTCCAGGCGCCAGCGGTAAAACCGGGTTGGTGAGGTAATCGCTCGACGAGAAGAAGATACTTCCAACCGTGCCGCTGAAGTCGTAAACGTTATATGGCTGCCCGCTTTGAAGAACGGAGTATCCATTCATACCCCAACCGTTCGCGAGCACGTTCATAGCCTTATAGCCGGTGTTGAATTTGGGGAGCGCGTAGCTGAAGCTGATGGCAATGGTGTGAGTCTGATCGAAGTCCGAAGAAGCATATCCCTGACGCAAATTTCGTGGATCGTTGCCGTTGTAAAAGATGCCGAAATCGCTACTGTCGTCCAGTGAATGGGAGTAGGTATAAGCAACATACATATCCAGACCATGGCTGACTGTCTTGTGAACCGAGGCGAGCAGGGCATCGTAGTTTGCAATTCCGACGGTATTCCACGAAACCGAGTTGGGATTGTAGCCGATGTACGGCGTGCGCAAATCAGTATTGCCTCCCGTATACGTGTTATACGGTTCGTCGTTACCAATCTGGTATCCGTAGGATGCAGTCTGGGGATACATGCCGTTGGCGTAAAGCGGTGCCTGGGGCGTGGCGATCTGTGGCTGGTTGAAGGGAACCGGGATGGTCTGTCGCTCAGAATGGTTACCCGAATAGCCGACTGTGGCGGTAATATCCGGACGCGCCTTCCACTGCACGTCGAAGCTCCAATTCTCAGTAAATGGAAGCTTGTTATTCAGGCCATAGGCGCCAAACAAGTAGGGCTGACCGCCATTGATGAGCGCGGTCATATTGGGGAGATTGCTAATGAAGTCGGCTGGGTTAGTGTCGATCACTGGAGCGGTTGTGCCGAAGGGGTTATCCAGTGTGCCGGAAGAAACGGCATTCACTGGTTGAACAAACGGCGGTTGCAGCGTAACGCCGAACGGTCCGTTGAAGCCACCGCCAGCGCTGGGAGAAAACTCCGTAAAGAACTCCCCGCGATCATAGTAGAGACCGACCCCGAGACGAAGGACCAGGTCGGGCCGGAGGCTGTATGCCACTCCAAGGCGAGGAGCAACGCCCCACTGGCCATTCTTCAGAGTGGAGTTACTTGCACCCGGCGTGTGGTAAAGCTTGTTATTCCCTGCCACAATCAGGCCCGCGTTAGCAATCGTGTCCGTGCTGGCGTTATAGGAGTATTGAGTTGGATCGAAGTTGACGAGATTGCCATACTTCTCATAGAGACCGCCGTCGTCGTCATAGCGGACACCGGCAGTCACGTTCAGTTTGCTGGTAACGCGCCAATGGTCCTGCGCATAGCCACCAACCTGGGGAGCGCGGTAGTAGCGGTTGCTGGCGCCCTGATAGTAGACCGTATGGCCGCCCGTCCGCACACCACCGCCCTGCTTGATGAAATTTCCAAGGCTTGTGAAAGCGAGTGACGCCACCTGGTTGGCGCGATTCAGAATGTTCAATTGCGTAAAGTCGTAGTTGGCGCCGAAGGAGAGTGTGTGATTGCCCAGCACCCAGTTGAGGTTGGTGGTTCCTTCAAATGTGTTTTGTGCGAAGCCGGTGTTGGAGAAGTTCGATGTTGGCCCGATGTCCAGAGTCTTGGCACCGAAACCTCCTACTGTAATACCTGGTAGCAGCGTGCTGCCAAAGAGGTTGATGGATGCACCGGAGCCGTCAATATTGGAGGGACCAAACGGTTGCGAGGTTAGAGACGCAGCCGTTTCGCGCAGAAAACCGAATTTCTGATCCCAGGTTATTTTTGGGGAGAAGATGTGATTGTTTTCCAGGGAGAATACCTGGCTACCAGACTGAAATGCCTGCGGGAAACCAAGCAGAGGTCCGCTGGAAAAAGGGCTTTCGGTCGGGTCGTGCTGGTAGTAGTACTTCGTGGAGATTACATCACTGTCCGAAAGGTGATAATCCAAATTGCCGTTTGCCTGGGCAGCATTGAACTTGGACGCAGGCCCAAAGAAATTGACGTTGGCTCCGCCTGATTTTGGGTTCAAGGGGGATGAGATCAGGTATTGGGTCGGCGAGACCTTGGCCTGCAGAAGAGCCACGGCCACCGGGTCGAGCTGAGTACCCGGAGCAAGCCCACCTCCTTGATCAGTCTTTGCCGGCAGTGAAGCAAAAGCTTCCAGGCCGGAGAGACTGCGGTCATCGGTAAGTCCCGTGGGCACGTAGTAGCTGGTCATCGACTTAAACTGGTCGCGCACCCGGGTGTACTGATAGGACGTGTAGAAGAACAGCTTCTGTTTCTTAAGAACCGGTCCACCCAACTCTGCGCCCGCCCAATAGCGATGCAGATCGGGCGTTGGCAATCCAATCTGCCGGTTGAAGAATGGATCAGCGTCGGTCCTGCCGGATTCAAGCAAGCCATAGATGGAACCGTGGTACTCATTCGTTCCAGATTTTGTGGTCACGTCGAGGTGCGCCCCGGCGGTTGCGCCTTCGGACGCATCGAACATTGATGTGTCCACGCGCATTTCTGCAATAGTCTGCTGTGGCGGAGTTGGCAGAGCCTGACCGATCGCGTCATAAATCGATGTGTTGGTACCGATGCTGCCATTGCTCTGGAACGACTCGCCTGTATTGAGCACCGCGCGGCTGGCGGCGACGTTGCTGGATGAGTTGCCATTGAATAGATTGTTCGACATCACGCTATTGAACGTGAACGTATTGCTCGATGAGCGCTGGCCGTTGGCCCAGATATTCTGGTTGCCCAGTCCCTCATTGGTGCCTGTGCCGGACAGCAGGTCGGCGCTCACACCGGGCGCGAGCGTGGCTAACTGTGTAAAGCTACCGGTTCCGAGAGGCGTGTTTTCGATTTGGGCGGATTCCATTACATTGCCGTTTGTCGTATCCACGGTATCCAGTGAATTACCGACGGTGACCTCAATCGAGGTGGCAACCGAACCGACTTTCATCTGTACATTCAACGTGACCTTGCGGTCGGCCTGCACCAGAACATGGTCATACGTGGCCGTATCAAAACCATCGTGCTTGAACGTGACTGTATAGTTCCCAGCGGGAAGATCGCTGAACGCGAATTCGCCGTTGGACTTGACCACCAGCGTACGCTTCAAGCCGGTTGTAGTGCTTACAAGTTCCGCATTCGCAGCCGGCACCACAGCGCCGCTGCTATCCGTTACTGTGCCGACAATGCCACCCAATGTCTGCTGGGCTGCTCCTAGTAAGTTGAACCACAGTAGAATGCCAAGCGCGGACACACCGCACCGAGCGATATTCCTCCAGAAAGGTTGATTCATATTCTCCTCAGAGTTTTTGTTGTATCGTTCGTTGTTTCGACTTGCAGGCAGGGCGCAGCACGACCGACGCTGCGCCGGGTCTAGTGTGACCTTTCCACGCTTAGGAAACTGTTAAAGGAGTTTGAAGATTCAGGGTGAGGATGTAATTCATTTGTCACTATATGTACTGCTTTTTCACAGCAATCACGTCTATTCAAGCTGACATTTATGCGTTTATCTTCGACGAACCAAAACAGCTTTGTGCAGGCTAGCTTGATTCATCGCTTCGGTTCGCCCGTTGCGCTCGCGCAGATTTCCAAAATTGCGGCACCGAATTTCTCTGCCTTTGCCGGGCCAATTCCGTCAATCGCCAACAGCTCCCTCATGTTCGCAGGCCGCGTTCCGGCCAAAGCAGTGAGCGACCTGTCATGGAGCAACACATACGCTGGAACTCCCAGTCTTTTCGCCTCTGCGGCCCGCCATGCCCGCAGCCGCGCGCCTACCGCCTCTCCCTCCGCGGTAAGCCACACTGGAGCATCTGCAACCTTCACATGTCCATTCTTCGCTGAGACAGCCTTCACGTAGGCAGACTTCCCTTTTGCACCGCGCGCTGTCCCCTCACCGCGCGCGCCAAATTCCTCCACTACTCCATCACTGAACAAAAGCTCGTTGGCCCAGCCCGATCGCAATTCGCGCGCTGCATCTGTGAGCTTCACTTTGCGGTACCGTCGCACCTCACCATCTTTTTCGTACTCGGCCTCTTCCATCGCAACCAGTCCTGCTTGCGACAGAGCACCCAGAAGCCCGTTCCATTCGCCACGGCTCAGCCGCGCCGCGGGATCGACGCCCCGCTGCAGCGTTCCTGCCGCTTTGTATTCCACTCCGCGCAGCTCATCCACAATTGCCAACGCCAGCGCGCGCTCCGAAGCAGTTGCTCTTCTGAACTGCCGCAGTACTGCTCCCGCGGGATCGCACACATCACACACGCGACAGGCCTGGCTCGCATCTTCCACATCGCCAAAGTGCCTTACCAGTGCGGACATCCGGCACTCGTTCTGCGCGGTGAATTTCAGCACCTTCTCAAACTGCTCTGCTCTGAACTGCGCCTGCACGGCATACGTCTTTTTCCAGGCCGTTCCGCCCACCGTGACGTTGCCACCAAAATCCATGCGCGCTCCGCCATGAATCTCCAGCTTCTCCAACGCCTTGTCGAACTCCTCTTCGCTCAGTCGCGATGCGGCCCGCAAATCTTCCACTGCCCGCCCCTCATCGCTCAACGCGCGAAACACCTGCTCCAGATGGCCCACCGGCGGATAGTCGCGATTCAAAAAGAAGTCGTGCGTCCTCTGGTCTGCATAGCTATGCATGAGATAAGTACGGCTCTTCGCCCCGTCGCGCCCCGCCCTGCCGATCTCCTGGTAGAAACCCTCCAGCGTCGCTGGCAAGCCGGCATGGATCACGGTCCGAATATCCGCCTTGTCGATCCCCATGCCGAACGCGATGGTCGCAACCACAACCTCGAGCTCGCCCGCTTGAAAGGCCGTCTGCACACGCTCGCGCGTTTCCGCATCCAGCCCTGCATGGTAAGCCTCTGCTCGGACACGACGCCCCGATTTAACTTGCGACAGCTCTTCGGCGAGCTTCTCCGCATTTTTTCTGGAAGTCGCGTAGACAATCGCCGGTCGGCGGGCGGGATCAGCAAGCAGTCCACAAATTGCCTCCGCTCGCTCCGGCACTGAAAGCTCCACCACCTCAATTGCCAGATTCTCTCGCCGGAATCCATGAATGAAAAGCTTCGGGTCCAACATGCCCAGTTGCGCGATGATGTCCGCCTGCACGGCGGGCGTAGCCGTCGCCGTCAGCGCCAGCACCGGTGCTGCATCCTGATCTGTTGTGCCTGCGCGCAGCCCCGGCAGCCACTGACCTAGCATCCTGTAATCCGGCCGGAAGTCGTGCCCCCACTGCGAAATGCAATGCGCCTCATCGATCGCAATCAGCGCGATCCTTTTCTTGGCCAGCATCTCCGGGAACCCCGGCACGCGCAGCCGCTCCGGCGCAACGAACAGGAACTGCAGGCTGCCATTCAGATAGTCCACGCAAGCCTGCCGCGCCACGCCGCGCTCAAGTCCGGAGTGAATCCGCGCCACGCGCAGTCCCAGCGATGAGAGCTTCGCAGCCTGGTCTTCCATCAGGGCAATCAATGGAGAGATGACCAGGGCCGTTCCGCCCCGCGCAATTGCCGGCAACTGGTAGCAGAGCGACTTCCCTGCCCCCGTGGGCATCACAAGCAGCAGATCGCGCCCGGCGAAGGCCGCTTCGCACACTGCCAGTTGATTCGCGCGAAAACTGGAAAAACCAAAGGCCGAGCGCAACAACTCCGTCAGCAATTTCGCGTTGCTCGCCGCATTCGAATTGTGAGGACTACTCAAAACAGAATGGCCTAGTTCAACAGTAGTACATTGGCAGGTGCCCCGGGATCCACTTCTGGCCCCGGGATATTTCTATCTATGGTTCACCGGCACTGGTCCGTCGCGAACCTCTTCAGTGCGGCTTTCCCGGCAAGACAAAGTGCTCGGCGCAGCGTGGCTCGTACGAGTCCCCCGGCATCTTGATCGGGCTGTCATAAGGCGCGGGTTGCCCTTCGATCAGCCGCTGCGAATAGAAAGCCCGGCTTCCGCAGGCGCAATAGGCAATGCATTCCGTGACGCTGCCACCGTAGGCGGTTACGAACCACGAAAGATTCAGCATCTCCCCAAAAGGAATTGCGCGAAAATCCAGGTCGAGCCCGGCCACCAGCACATCGTGGTTGGCATCCAGCAGCCAGTGGGTGAAAGCGAAGAGCCCGTCTACAAACTGGCCCTCATCAATCGCAATGCACTCCACACGCTTTCCGATTTCCTTTTCTCTGGCCTTGATCGCAGGAAGAACTTCCCATGGGTCGTTCGACTTGAAGTCCAGGGCATCCATCTTCACGTGTCCCCGCGGATTCCGGCTCTCGACCACGCCCGGGCCACCCTTAGTATCGTCGCTGGGCTTCAGCACCATCACATACTGCCCAGCATACTGGCGCCGCATGTCCGCGCGGCGCAGCAACTCCGCCGTCTTGTTGCTCCTCATCGGCCCTAACATCAACTCCAACTTCCCTGCCATGTAGTCTTTCTCCAAATAATCAGTTTATCGCCCCAGACGGCCGCAGGGTGCAAGCTGTAAGCTGTCTCCCTATGAAACGCTTGCTTCCGATCCTCACTGTAATCTTCGCCGCCTCCGTCCTCGCTGCTTCTCAATCCGATTTCCTCGCCCACTACAGGGGCACTCCCTATCACGACGCGCAACATCGGGGTGGCCCTCAAGCCATTCCGGGCAAAGTCTTCCCCGCATACTACGACCTGGGAGGTGAAGGCGTCGCCTATCACGACTCCGACGCCAAAAACAACGGTAGCGGCGCTCTGAACCCCGCCAACGGAACCTATCTGAATGAGTTCCGGATGAACGAGGGCGTCGATACCTCGTACACAAAGTTCAATCTCGATCCCAAAATCGATGACAATCCCTATGACAAGGTTGTTCCGCCTGTGAATCTTCTCTATGTAGGCTGGACCGTGCCCGGCGAGTGGTTCAATATGACCGTCCAAGTGGCCGAGGCCGGCGATTATGTCGCCGACCTGCTCTACACTTCCAACCGCGGTGGCGCCATCTCGCTGGACGTTAATGGGGAGCCCGCAACGGGTCCGCTCACCATCATGTCAACCTACGACGCCGCGGATCTACTTGCCTGGCGCCAGTGGCATCACTGGAATATGGCGCCTGCCTTGACCAAGCTCCATCTCCCTGCCGGCAAGAACGTGCTCACGGTTCACATCCTCACTGAAGGTCAAATGAATCTGGCTGCCTTCGATTTCAAGAAGGCTAACTGAACGTTTTGCGATCGTGGTATTCGGAGTTCAGTGTGCGTTTCTGAAAGGACCATAAGGCGGCTTTCAGCTTGCGAGCCAGAGGATGTTGCAGACCTGCCACAGGCAATAGAGGCTAATTGCCACCGCAGTTCCAAGGCAAGCTGCGATGACGAGTCCGGTCGCCCAGCGCTGCGGCTTGGCGCGGGATGCGAAAACGCACTCCGGTTCCTCCGCGAAGAAGGCGGACTCGGACGCGGAGGGTGCGGCGACGGGACCGGCATAAATTTCCGTACGGATTGTGGCTGTGGCACCCATCGGAACTCTCCGAGTACGGCTCGCAGGAGCCTTTACACACGGGAATGATGGGCCCGGTTCACGTGCAATGGGAATACCACTTCAACTTCATCCGCCGATCAGTGGGTGCTATACGCATGGTCCAAACGTGGTAGGCGGACAGGCTGGCGCGCTATGGCCGGATTACGCCCGCCAGAAGCACGGCGAGCCCATTCCACGCAATCTGCACGCCAATGCACAACAGGATGAAGGCAACCACACGCAGAATCCCATGCGCCGTCGACGGAGGAATGGCCTTGGTGATCTTGGGCGCATAGGCATAACAAAAATACACCAGTACGCTGAGAGCCACGATTGCCAGAAATACCCCGAGATGGGAAAGAACATCCTTGGAGATAACCTTGGTGGAAACGCGCGCGGTGAGCGTCAACAAGGCTACCAGCGTTCCGGGCCCAGATGTGATCGGGAAAGTAAAAGGATAGAAGACCTGCTGCTCCAGATAGACTGCTCGGGATTCATCGCGTGCGTCGGTTTCTTCCTGTTTATGACTTGACTGGGCGGCGGCGTTTCGTTCGTTCAGTACCGACCAGCCCATGGCTGCAATCACAATGCCGCCGGAGAGCTGAACAATCGGAAGAGAAATCCCGAAGAAGTTCAGGATGGCAGCGCCTAGCAGTTCGATGACCGTAAGAAAGATGATGTTATTGATCGCGATTCTGCGCGCAAGCGAGTGAAAGACCTTTGGCGGTGCATCGCCAACCAGGGGGAGAAACACCAGCGCTGACCCCAGCGGGTTGATCAGCGGCAGCAGCACCGTGAAGGCGATAAAAAATGAGTTCCACAGCGTCAAGAACATCCCTCTTCGCAGAATCTTAACCTATCCCGCAGTTCTTGGCGGGGCCTTTGCGTAGCCGGCCTAAGCCAGTCTCGAGTGAGCAGACCGGAACGCTGCCTGAGTCTATCCCTGGCTGCGATGCGTTTTTCAACCAGAAGCCGGCGGGATGATAATTACACGAGAGCACCCGATTGAGTATTCGGCGTGCTCCTGAGGATACCTACTCCACATTATGACGAACAATATTTCTACCAAACTTCGCTGGGGCGTTCTAAGCACCGCTAACATCGGTCTGAAGAAGGTGATTCCCGCGATGCAGCGAGGGCAACTGACTTCTGTCACTGCCATCGCATCGCGGAATCTGAAGAAAGCTCGGGAGGCGGCGAGCGCACTTGGTATACCCACAGCTTACGGCTCGTATGAAGAGCTGCTAGCCGATCCGGCGATTGACGCAGTCTATAACCCGCTTCCCAATCAATTGCATGTACCCTGGACCATCAAAGCCGCGGAAGCGGGCAAGCATGTGCTGTGCGAGAAACCTCTCAGCCTAACTGTTGCCGAAGCTGAGACGCTGCTTGCTGTCCGCGCGCGTACCCGAGTCAAAATCGGCGAAGCGTTTATGATCCGGAGCTTTCCGCAATGGCTCCGCCTGCGTGAATTGCTCAACGAGAAGCGCATTGGGGAACTCCGCTCCATCGTTGGCTTTTTCAGTTACTTCAATGTCGACCCGTCCAACATTCGCAACCGGGTGGAATGCGGCGGCGGGGCTCTGATGGACATCGGCTGCTACCTAGTACACGCATCGCGCTACGCCTTTGGCGAGGAGCCAACCCGCGTGGTGGCCTGTGTCGATCGCGACCCTAAAATGCAAACCGATCGGCTTACTTCGGCGATTCTCGAGTTTGCCCGCGGACAGGCGGTCTTCACCTGCAGCACGCAGTTAACACCTTACCAGCGCATCCACTTTCTCGGCACGCGCAGCAGAATCGAGCTTGAGATCCCCTTCAACGCTCCGCCCGACCGACCGACCCGTCTCTTCGTTGACTCAACGGGCGACCTTGCCGGAAGCGGTATTACAACCGAAACGTTTCCAACCTGCGACCAATACACGCTGCAGGGGGACGACTTCTCCAGGGCGGTTCTGAACAACACTGAAGTTCCCGTATCCATTGAAGACGCCATTGAGAACATGGCCGTAATTGAAGCCATCTTTCACTCCGCCACTTCAGGTCAATGGGAATCCACCAAGGGATGAGGGCGTTTTGAGAGTTGGCAATCGTGGGCGATGAATACTTTCATTGGATATGAATTTATGCGGAGGGCAGGAATGGCGCGGGTTGCGGTTGTCGGTGTTGGGGCAATTGGAGGGGTGCTAGCTGCGCTTCTTCAGGTGAGCGAACGTCATGAGATTACACTTTGCACCCGGCGACCTATGAATGGCCTCACAGTAAAGACGCCGGACGGAGTTGTTGTTGTTAAGGCCACGAATCTCACCGATCCGGCACTGGCTGAACCCGTGGATTGGGTGTTTGTGGCAACAAAGACTTACGACGCCAGGAGTGCGGCGGTCTGGCTCCGCTCACTTTGCAAAGAGGATGCCCCGGTTGCCGTGGTGCAGAACGGTGTGGAACATCGCGAACGCTTTGCTAACGATGTGAATCCGGAGCTGGTTGTTCCAGTGATTATCGACTGTCCCGTTGAACGCCAGGACGACGGCACGGTTGTACAGCGCGGCGCTATCAAGATGCAAGTGGAATCTGGAACACCCGGAGAAGAATTCGCGCAGATTCTTGCGGGCAGCCGTGCAAGCATCGAACTGACCGACGACTTCACTTCGGCGGCCTGGCGAAAGCTGTGCACGAACTCAGCCGGCGCCCTTTCCGCGCTCACCATGAAACCGGCTGGCGTGCTGCGCGATAAAACGATTGCCAGAGTCGCCTTGGATATTGTTGCGGAATGTGCTGTGGTGGGGCGCGCTGAGGGCGCACTGCTAGACGACAACGTTGGCCAGCAGGTTGTTGATGGCTATCAAGCGCAGCCTGCAGATTCTATCAACTCAATGCTCGCAGATCGAATGGCGGGACGGCCGATGGAGATTGATGCGCGGAACGGAGTCATTGTGCGCAGGGGCGAGAAGCACGGGATCAACACGCCTGTGAATCGAATGGTTGTGGCGTTGCTTCACGCTTTGAGGTGAGGTGCAGTTGGCTAGAACGCGGCCTGAGATTGCTACAAATGCGAGGGATCACCCTGGAGTGATTCCTCGCATTACTTCCCCGTTATAGATGGAGTCTCTTCAGCCTTCATCATTGCGACCCGTCTAGAAGTAGAGTTTGCCGACGAGCTGCACCGCGCGGCCAGGCTGCGGATCGGCATTCGGCTCCGCGGACTGGATGACGCTGGTGACAATTCCGAACTGAGGGCTACTGAAATTGCCCACCGGATTTGCAAAGTTTGCGTGGTTGAAAGCATTGAAAGCTTCCACTCGAAGCTGTACATATCGGACGGCGTCTGGCGAGAAGTGAATGTTCTTTGAAAGCTGCAGGTTTGTGTAATCGAACCCGGGCCCGTGGAAAAAGTTGCGGCTCGTATTGCCGAAGGTGCCAATCGTCTCAGCTGAGAAGGGCGTGGTGTCGAAATACTGGTTGGTAGAGCTCCTTATGTTCAGTTTCTTGATCGGCGCGCCAGTGTATTCCGGATTGTCAGCGCAACCGAAATAGCTATCTGCGCTGCACCAGAAGGAGCGCTGGGTGCCCATCTCAATTCCAATGGGGAAACCGCTTTGGAGCGCAGTTACGCCACCAATTCCCCATCCGCTGAGAGTCTCGCGCAAGATTGCGTTGCTCCTGAATACTGCGAAAACGGGTACGGTGTACACGTAGGAGCCAACGATACGGTGACGCGCATCAAAGTCCGAGTCGCCATAGTTAAGGTAGGTAAAGCCTGGCGTGTAGTTCCTCACGCGGTTGTTGGCACCCGTTGAACCTTCGTATCCCGATCCGTCATCCAGCGAGTGACTGTAGGTATAGGCGACGGTGAATTGAAGTCCGTGGGAAGGAGCCTTGATCAGGCTGGCCTGGAAAGAGTTGTAGTTCGAGTGTCCTTCGCTATTCTGATCGCCGATCGTCAGGTAATAGGGGATGCCATCCACGTTGGCGGTCTGCGTCATATATTGCGGATAGTGGCGGTCGAAAAACGGGCTCGACGCGCATCCCCCAGGAGAGGTATCCGCAAGGCATGCCGCGTGTCCGGCAGCGGTAATGGGATCTCCCTCATACCATGTGGCAAGCCGATGGCTGTTCGAACCCACAAAGCCGACTTGCGCTACCAGGTTGCTTCCCAGCGCACGTTGAACGTTCAAATTGAAGTTGTAGGTGTAGGGGACACTGTACGCCGAATTGAACACCGCGAGTTCTTCTTCGAGGTAGTTATTCCAGTTGATCTTGGAGGTCGGCGTCACTGGAGTGAATGGGGCCGGGTTGGGCTCGGAACCGTTTCCAGCAACATCAACAAACGGGTTGGTCAATGAAGGATTTCCGCCAAAATCAGCCGCTCCCAACGTGAATTGCAGGAACGGCGGATCTTCAAGGTTCTGGAGCGATTGCTCTTCCTGATCACGGTTGTAGAAAACGCCAAAGCCTGCTCGAACAGAGAGGTCATGTGAGCCCGGAGTACCGATGAGCCTGGACGGGCCGGAGGATGGCGACCAAGCAAAACCGATTCTGGGAGCGAAGCGGTTGTAATGCGCAACCGGGGAACCGGCGTTGTTACAGCCGGGATCTCCAGGGAAGCTAAGCCCCGGAGACGCACCTGGGAAGACCGTGGACTCAGCGGTGCTGTTTGCCCAGCAGACGATACCCAGGCCGCCGTCCTGATGGTTCTGGTTGGGCTTCTCCACATCCCATGCGAGCCCGTAGTTGAACGTGAAATCGGAGTTCACCTTCCAGTTGTCCTGAACGTATCCGTAGATTTCTTCGGCAACGGCATTGATGAAGCCATTGTTGGTTTGTTCGTAGGAGTCCGGAATGCCGAGGCTGAAGTCGAGCAGCGGATCGCCGGAACTGTAACCGCCCGCACCGTTAAAGGAATAATTGCCGTTGTTGTCCACGTCGAATGGATTGTGTACGCGGAACTGTTCAAACGACCCTCCGAACTTGATGGAGTGATTGCCAAGCACCCAGGTAAAGTTGTCCGCATACGTCAAGTTCGTGTCCAACCGCGGCTGGGGCCCTTCAAAACTGAAGCCAAGGTTGAACAAACTCCCGATGGTAATAGCGGGAATACCTGACTCAGGGTTTTGTGGATTGATGGCAAAGCCCACAGAACTGGGCGCGACAACCTGCGTGGGGCTCAACGCACCGAAGGGGTTGCGATAGTAGGAGGCGCGTAGCTCGTTCAGCTTGTTTGTGCTGAAGGTATGGGTCCACGATGCGCTGAAAAGCTTGAAGTGGCTCGATGACGTTTCGCCAAACCCAGGGAAACCTCCCGGTAAACTGCCGCTTCCGCCAAAGGCAAGCGCGTCAACTGCGGGGTTGGACTGAAATACGCTCGAAGCCCAGAGGCTGTCCTTCGAACTAACGGTGTAATCGAAGCGGAGAATTCCCTGATCCGCTGCGTACAAATTGAGCGGATTGAAATCGACGTTAGACTGTTGGCCATTTAGATCCGGAGCTCCAAAGTTCGCCGGCAGCACGTACTTCGTAATCAGATTGGACGCAACTGTGTTCCACGTGCTGGTGGGTATGCTGATGGTCGAAGGAGTGGAGGGGGAGGCGCCGTTGCTGAAGCACGCGGCCCAGGGAGTGCCTGCCGCGCACCCGTTGTAGGCGAAGGGCATGGGATTGGTCGACAAGCTATCGGTGTAGGCGACTCCATTCTGCACGGATGGCGCACCATCGGGGACGCCGCCATTTGCATAATTGGGGTTGTTGGAGAAATTGCCGGCAAACTGATCGGAGTCCAAAGTCGGCTGGATATCACTGAATGCGCTCCGCTGACGCTGCCCCTGGTACGCGGCAAAGAAGAAGAGCTTGTTTCGGATGATTGGTCCTCCCAAGGTCCCTCCATAGAGGTTCTGATGGAAGACGGGGCGGCTATTTGAGAAATAGTTGCCATTGTTTAGAAAGGTGTCGCGGTAGAACTCAAAGCCACTGCCGTGCAGCTTGTTGGTTCCACTCTTGAGCACCTGGTTAATCACTGCTCCGGAGTTGCGCGCAAACTCGGGATTCATAGTGCTGGTGACAATATTCTCCTCTTGGAGAGCGTCCGGATTGATCTGAATGCCTTCGCTTTGCAGGGAGGGATCGTTGATATCTACACCGTCCAACATGTAGGAGTTCTGGGGGGTCTCATTGCCATTACTGGAAAAGGTGCCAAACCTATCTGAAGACTCAACCACGCCCGGTTCCAGTTTTTGTAATCCGGCCGGATCTCGCCCCTCGAGAGGAATCCCCTCAAGCTGCTCTGCCGTTGCAATCTGCTGGAGCTGCGTGTTCGAAGTTTCTACCTGGACGGCCGTCGCCGAAACCTCCACCGTCTGCGACTCACCGCCCACCCCCAGTTTGGCGTCGACTTCTCTGTTGTCGTTGACGTTCAACGTCAATCCCGTGGACTGGAAAGTCTTGAACCCGGCGCAGGAAACTGTAACCGTATAAGGACCACCAACCTGCAGTTGCGGAAGTATGAAATAGCCGGTTTTATCTGACTCCACCACGGTCTTGATCCCGGTGCTGTTATTCAACACGGTAACTGTGGCGTTCGGAACCACAGCGCCGGATGTGTCGGCCACCGTTCCGTGTATCGCCGCGTAAAGCTGCGCTTCTGCGCGCGGAACAAGGCCCATCATCAGCCCTGCAATGGTCACAATGAAAACGAATGTTGTGTTACGCAGTCCGGTAAATCGCATTAGACTCCTCCGAAAACCTGTGGGGGGAAGAGAGCGCACACGTATCGGCTCACGACCCTCGTGCTGTGCTCTTGTGTATTTTCCAACGGAAACAACTGACTGTTGAGTACCTTTGCTAGCATGGTCGAAGACTGTGAATGAGGAGACTGTGCCATTGAGTTTGGCGATGAAGGTCCTTGAAATCGGCAGAGCGGCGCTCTCTCCTGGACCGGTTTCTCCCGTTGCGCCTTTTGCAATCATCTGACTCCGGTTGAGATTTACGGCGTATCACAGAATGACACGGAGTTCGAGCCTGGCCATCCGGTTAAAGATGAGTAGCTGCTTTACGCCGAATAGACAATTTCAGCAAAACCACTCTGCAAGCATCGAACCAAATGCCAGCTAGAACTGTCATTTGTGACGAAGAGCATGTAGATAGTGATGAATGATGTCATATGCACGAGAAAAAGGAGTTAGCAGTGGCGACAACTGAAAGTGACAACCAGCTACTTCAAAAACCTGAACAAATAAGCAAGGCGCCCTATAGCGACTTATATTGAGTGACGAGTGGTTGATCTCCAAGTGCGAAGTGCTGTCCTATGTGGTGTTTGTTAGTTTAGGGACATTTGGAGGACCAAAAGTAAATATGAATTGTTGGATTTCTACCTCACGCCCCATGGTATCCGGAAGATAACTCCGCGAGTCACTAGCAGAGTGTCCGGAACTGAACATCGATTTGCAAAATCGGTCAGTATTCCAGCCACGGTTGTGCAGCCTCCAGGTCTTAACGCATTTGTGTTCAGTAGGTTGCGTTGCCCTAGTCTTTCGGCCCTGGTATTGCTAGCGCGTTAGTGGGCTCATCGCTTCGAAACCGACATTCCGCTTCCAACGGCGCATGAACACAGCAGCATCTACTGATTTTTGACGAAATGCACGATTCTAATGCCCGACAAAGCGCAGATAGGATCGCAAGGCTTGTTATGCAAATGATCGGAGCTCAAACTGGGGATCGTAACTGATTACTTGTCGCGAATTTCAAAGGTCGACAGCACAAGCGTTGAATTGCTTTTTAGTAAGTCCACCTCTTCTAAGTATTGGCCCAATCGATTCTCGAAGGTCGCCATGGTTCATAACTCGCGATATCGCTGCCCTAGCCACATGGCTACCGCTATCTCTTTGACAGCCACCTTCTGCCTTGCACCTCTAGTTGCCTGCCATGAAAGAGGCAGTCGCTTCCGGTCCAAATACACGGTTTCAGAAGCACCGTCGGGGACTGAGGCTCATCTATCAAGGATGGACACAATTGGAGCCGGTTTCTTAACTTCGGTCCACGCCACTGCTGAACAGGAATCGCACGTTCGCCAGTTGGTCCTTCCTCAGCCGCCCTGCACGCAGTATGGCCAGGCTTGCCGGGGCTAACGCATATCCGTTGGTCGACAGACATTTGAGGCTAAGCCATTGATGTTCCTGCTGGGAAAGAATGAACGAAATCAGCCGACCTTAATGCATCCGGCGATCTTTGTGAGCCTGTCGGTCTTGCTCGGGGTGCTGTTCGCGTTGCAGGAATGGGTAAGCCTGCACATCTGCGGATATCACATCGGGGTTACCCTTTTGCTTGAATCGTGGAGCATGGCGTTCTTCCTCGGAAGCATCCTTTGCTGGATCTCCTGGTGGTGGTTGGGTCCGTACATTCAGAACGCAACTTTTTCGTACATGCTCACCAGAGTGCTGCCGCTCAGCATTCTCACAAGCGTGGTACAGAATATGATTTGGGTTCTTTGCTTTCCAAATCTTCCCATCGACCACCCTCGGATGGACTACTGGCACAGGCTGTCGCTCTACCTGGGTTCGGAACTCTTCGACAGCGTATTCATTTTCTGGTGCGCATTCCTGCTGTTTCGCGCGGTTGGCTACTACCAGCAATATCGCGAAAAGGCGGATGCGGCGGCTCAGTTGGAGGTGCAACTCGCACATGCGCAGTTGTCGGCTTTGCGGATGCAATTGAATCCACACTTTTTCTTCAACACCATGAATAGCATTTCCAGTTTGATGCGGAGTGACATCGACGCGGCCGATACCATGTTGGAACAACTTGGAAGCCTCTTGCGTATCACGCTCGAGCGCGGTGACGCACAGCTCATTTCTCTGCGCGACGAGGTCGAGTTCATCGAGATGTATCTGGCAATGCAGGACAAACGATTTGTAGGCCGCATACGTCAATCGTTAAGCGTCGATCCGGAATTGCACGATGCCATGGTTCCAGCCATGATTCTTCAACCTATTGTCGAGAACGCCTATACCCATGGACTTTCCAAATTGGAGAACGAGGGTGCTCTTGCAATAGATGCTCGTAGAGAAGGCAGCCACTTGAGACTCTCCGTGCGCAATTCCGGGAAGGGCTTGCGAACCGGCCTCGAGCAACGGTCCGGCGGTGGTGGTGTCGGATTGGCCAACATCAAGAGCCGTCTGCAATTGCACTATGGAACCGACTACACGTTTTTTATCTGTGAAGTTGGCCGAGATGAGGTTCAGGTCGCTATAACTCTTCCGCTTCAGGTATCTCATTCTCACACGGAACAACTTACAAGGTTTGGTGCATGATGATTCATACAGCATTAGCGGACGATGAAGTGTTGGCGAGACAGAAACTGCGTCAGTTTCTCCGGGACGAACCGGAGATTGACATTGTGGGTGAATGCGCAACAGCTACTGAGACTATTGAGTTAGTCCGCTCGGCTCGGCCAGAACTGCTATTCCTTGACGTCCGGATGCCGGGCATGGATGGATTCGATGTTGTGAGCACGCTCGCAGCCTCCAAAGACATCTATATGCCAAGCATCATCTTTACCACTGCGCACGATCAATACGCGGTCCGCGCCTTTGAGATCAACGCTGTCGACTATTTGCTTAAGCCATTTACCTGTGAGAGGCTGCGTTCGGCGGTCCACAGGGCACTTGAGCGAACCAAGGCTCCAGAGGCGCGAGGACCACAACGTAATGAGTCAAGCCGCAATGGTGATCCTTATTCGACCCGTATCGTCTTCAAGTCCCGGGGTCGAATCCTCTTTCTCCCGGTTTCAGATATTCGGTGGATCGGGGCAGAGGAGAATTATGTGCGGATTCGCACCGAGACAGAAACACACTTGCTTCGGGAGACAATGGCTCGCCTAGAGCAGAGGCTTAATCCGGAAATGTTCCTTCGCGTCCACAGAGCCTCCATCGTCAATCTTCAATTTGTAAAAGAAGTTCGGAGCGAGACTAACGGTGATTTTACGGTCGCGTTGGTCGATGGTCAAAAGGTCCCGATGAGTCGCAGCTATCGATCTCGCGTGAGCGAGTGGCTCGTCCGAAGTTGAATGACTCTACGGGATCTAACATTTGCTATCTTTTGACGGCCGGGGCGCTACCTTCGAAGGGCTCAGCTCATCGCCGAGTTACTGTGCTTCCCCACACTTTTTTGCAACTTGACCCATTAGTACAAAAAATGCAAACAATGACCAAAGCACTATTTCAATTTGCATATCTATTGATCTCGGAAGAGAACCCCACAGTCTCTTGTCAGTTGAATCGCATGTTAACGACACCTCCACGATGTATCTCATCTCTAAATCCTAACTCCTCGTCACTTATAGCTCCCTTAGCTGAATATTTGGAACCATGACTGCTTCTTATTGAGAACAGGAGAGTGCCATGCCTCTTATTGAGCTCGAATCCCCTACTTATACCGAGAGCACGGAAGCGGCTCCCATCCCTACATGCCTGAATATCTCGGCTTCGGTTGAGATCGCGGCCGATGTTCGCCGCGTTCTCTATGCGCTTGCTACCCCGGAATACATCGAAGCTTGGTTGCAACTGCCTGGCGCGGAGAGAATCGAATGCCACGCCGATCGCAGGTCGTTTGATAAGTTTCGGATCGATCTATTTTCTTCAGAAATTCGCTGCAGAAGCATCCATGCATCATGTCTCTTGTCGAAGCCGAACAAAGTCACCTATCTCTGGGACCGAGACCCAAACGGAAGCGCCTTCAAATCAATTGTGGAGATGCGCCTTTGGAGCCACCTTCCCAAGTGCAGCCTGAATTTAAGGCACATGGGCCTCTGCGGGCCAGAAGAGGGCGACTGGCATTCGATGGGGTGGAATCGTTCGCTGAGCGCTCTGCGGGGATTGATAGAGGGCACAGGTCGGATTCACAGGAGTGCAACTTGTATAAACGGCTAGTGGAAGCCTGCAATCCGTGGAATGATCAGGGGGGCCGTCATTGTTTCCACAGCTTCTCCCAATTCCACATATCGGCGGTCACTTTTTGCGGTAGCGGGAATCCGAGTTGATGTGCGAGCATGCACACCTGCCCGCGATGGTGAGCTTCGTGGGCGATCATGTAGCACAGCATTTCCGGACCAACCGGCCAGGGCTGAGCCCACCCGTCACGAAGGAATTCGGAGACTCGCCCTCCGCGGCCCAGAGCTTCGGCCAGCATCTCTGCGCAGGTGGCAGCGCTCTCGGCCAGCCCCGCCCTGGCTTGCGGGGGTGTGCAGTGCGCGCGGTTGAGTTGCGCTGGAGCTTTCAAGTGCGGTGCCGAAAGCCGGATCCACTTAGTGCGCACATTGTGCATGTGCGTGAACATTGCCGAAATGGTGCGGATCTGGGTGCCCGCCTTGGCCGGCAGTTTCGCAGTCCACAGGGTAGGGTCAAGGTTCTCGATCAGCAACTGATTGATGCGATCATTGGCAGCAAACATCTTGGACGCGACTTGGCCAAGACGGGTATCAGCATTACCTCGACGCGTAGCCACAGCTCCTCGCTCTTTGTGTCACATTGAACATGATTTGGTTTCATCCTGACGCCTCAGCAGTTGATCTCTACCGGCTGAAGCCTCAGCAGCGTTGTCGGTCTGCGCAGCTGGATCGCTCAACAAGCAGGATAGCGTGATCTGCCGGTAGAGAGGACCGCGAATTCGCCTGGAGGCTCAGGTGCAAGTCGGGTTTCCGCCGCGCATAGAAGACGTTTTGTGCGACACCAAGATGCCCGCTCTTCGCGTATTCTTCTATCACCTGATTGAAAAATGTGATTTACGTGCGCGCAAATCATATTGTTCCCAACCATCATTGCGGCTATAGTGAACTCATACGCAGACCATATGGTGCCTTCCTGGCGCTGCGATTTGGGTCAAGTCAGGCTTAACAATTCAGGCAGAAGTCTTCGTACAGGAGAGCTCTATGGAATCAGGATGTTGTGTATCTCGCCGTTCCTTCATGCGCCTCGCCGGAGCCGTTGCAGCAGCAGGTCCCATCCTCACCGAAGCTCACTTTGCATGGGGGCAGTCAGCGCTCAGAATGCCCATGAATATTGCACCCGGCGCAGTTCTGATCAATGCGAATGAGAACCCTCTGGGTCCTTGCCAAGCGGCCTGTGAAGCCATTGCCAAAGCGGGACCGATGGGCGGCCGTTACGACTATGCACTCACGCTTGAAGTGGCCAAGGTATTCAGTGAGCGGCAGGGACTGAAGCCGGGATACGTTGCTGTATACGCCGGATCCAGCGAGCCGCTTCACTACACTGTGCTAGCTTTTACTTCGCCTGAAAGGGGCTTTGTTACCGCTGATCCCGGATATGAAGCAGGCATGCGCGCCGCAAGTATTTCGAAGGCGAAATTATCAAAGGTGCCACTCAAGGCCGACCACGCGCACAATGTGAAGGCCATGGTAGCAGCAGACCCGAATGCCGGCGTGCTCTACATCTGCAATCCCAACAATCCAACCGGCACCATCACCCCGAAAGAAGATATCGTGTGGGCGCTGGAGAACAAACCGAAGGGGTCCATCCTCTTGGTGGACGAGGCTTACATCCATCTCTCCGATGCGGATAGCTGCATCGACATGGTCAAGGCCGACAAGGACCTCGTCATCCTTCGCACGTTCTCAAAAATCTACGGCATGGCGGGAATCCGCTGCGGTTTTGCAATTGGGCGGCCAGATCTGCTGGAGAAGTTACAGGCGTACGGACAGAATCCGATGCCCATTACCGGTGCCGCAGCGGCAACCGCAAGCTTGAAGGATGAAACGCTGGTTCCGACGCGCAAGAAGATCATCGCCGACATTCGCAACGACACATTCGAGTGGCTGACCGCGAACAACTACTCATTCATTCCATCGCAGTCGAATTGCTTTATGATCGACACCCAACGCGACGGGAAGGGATTTTACGCAGCCATGGTAAAGAAGAACGTATACATAGGGCGTGTCTGGCCGGTGTGGCCCACTTATGTTCGCGTCACCGTCGGAAGTAAGGACGACATGGCGAAGTTCAAGGTAGCTTTCAAAGAAGTGATGGACTCGCCAGTGGCCGCGATGCTTTCACTTCCGGAACATCGGGAGATCACGCCGTTCTCTCATCTCGGATAGCTGGTCGCGCGGTCTCCGGCAGAGATACCAAGCCATTCTAATGACACAAAAGGCACGGCCATGGCCGTGCCTTTTGTCCTGATGGACGAGACTTTCTTGTTCAATTCGCGGGACAGATGTCTGCACCCGTAGATATTTGCGCGTACGGTTTTGCAACTTCGCTTACTGACATCAGGATTCCATTCTTCATCACGCATTGCACTTTGCTGACGTCATCGATGTTAGTAAGCGGGTCTCCCGAGACGATAATCAGATCGGCGAGCTTTCCTTTCTCAAGTGTGCCCAGTTCCTTCGTCAGGCCGTAGGCACGCGCGGGCAGAACGGTCACGGTTTCCAGCGACTGCCACGGGGCCATGCCAAACTTGACCTGAGCTCGGAGGTTGAGATGCAGGCTCGTCGCGGGAATGTCGAGAGGCGAATCTGTCCCGGCAAGAATAAGCCCTCCTTTGCGGAAATCGTCGGCCACGGTGACTTCCTCATCCTTTAGGTGCTGATAAGCAATGCCGAGGTCCGTGTGTTGTGCGGTAGAGACGGCTGTTTGCAGGCGCTTGTTTTCCCACGGCGGCGCGATGCCTTGACGTGGATCGAAAGCCATGCCCGGATCATCGGCATACGGAGCCTGTGAGAACGTCGTCGTGATAGTCCACATGCCTGAGTCGACCAGCAGCTTGTGCACATCTTCATAACTGCGTCCCGTCAGCGATCGCGAGTAGGCCCAGCCCGTGCGCGCGGTTGCGGAGATGTGAGTCATGCCGTCTTCGCCCAGGTCGACGGCGGGCAGCAGATAGTGGCTGGCCGATTGGACACCCATCTCTTCGTGGCCAAACTTTGCTCCTTCCGCCGCCCAGTTGTAGGGGAGCCGAACATAGAGCTTGATGAAGTCGAAGTCCAGCGCTTTCAGGCGTTCGAACTCCCGGTGCAACTGCGCCTCAGAGGTCGTGGGGATCATCATTGGGTAATACACGCGCTCCCCATCGACGGCCTCGCCCGTATCGAAAAGCCTCGGCCCGACCGCCGATCCCGAGTTATATGACTCCTTATGCTCGACCGCTCGATACGCATTGTCGGCCAGGCCTTTCAGTTCCGTGACGCCGTACGCAAGCCAAAGGCGCCCCATGCGGCCGCCGTAGTAAATTCCGTTATCCGAGTCCGGATGTGCGTGATTCTCCCAGAGGCCCGGAAGGACGGTGGAATCGGAAGCTTCAATGACTCGTGTAACTCCTGGCGGCGGAGTGGTTGAGTGCGGTGTCACGCTGGTAATGCGGTTGTCCGTAATCAGAATATCGACGTCCTTCTGTTCGTCCGGGCCTTCTCCCTTCCAGAACCGCGCTGCATGCAGCAGCAATTTCTGCTGCGGCTTTGCAGACGCGTAGGTCAGGTCGACAGGAATCGGGGTGATCTGCCCAGTCGCGCGATCGATCAGGTGCAACTTTCCATTCGAGAGATAGAGGATATGCTGTGAGTCGCCGCTATAGGTCACAGCGTCCGTGGTCTCTTCGTTCAGAGCAGTAGCCAAACCGGTAGGGTGGCCCTCTCCGTCGACCGGCATCGTGTACAGAAGGTCATCCATCACGTAGGCGATCTCCTTGCCATTGGGCGCGTAGATCGGTCCGTCCTCAGTTCGCGTGGTCACGGATTCGTAGGGCGCAGGTGAAAAGACATCCTGCTTGCCGGTCGCTAGGTCGACTGTAACGATGGAGCTGGTGCCCTCGCGATACCGCTTTGTATACGGTTTGATGGTCGCAATCGCTACCGTCTTTCCATTTGGAGCGAAGGCGGCTCTGCCGGGGAAAAAGGTGGTAGCAGTAAGCGGTTTGATCGTGCCCGTTGCAACGTCAATCAGCAGCGTCGCCATCGTCTGATCCTGGAAGGCAATCAGCTTTCCGTCGGGTGACCATGCCGGCATAATTTGTGCCGACAGGCTGGGCGCGGGACGGCGGTCGGCCGAGTCGTCCGCCGTCGTCATGTCGTGGAGATAGATATTCTCGATACCGTCGCGGTCAGAAACGTACGCAAGGGTCTTGCCGCCAGGTGACCACGCCGGCCCCTGCTTGTAGAAGGTGTCATGAGTCACCGCGACCGGCTTGCCGCCGATGGGCATCACATAAAGCTGATTGAGCGCGACAAAGGCCACCCGCTTGCCATCCGGCGAGAGCGCGGGCGCATAGATTCCCTTTACGGCATGTGGCGCTGTTGAATCGAAGTCGTAGTGCTTGTGAGCATATTGCGGGCGATACGAAGGAATGCTGGCCGTGAACGGGATAGATTTCTCGCTGACTGTGCTCAGATCTGTGTGCAGAATCTTTCCGTCGCCGGTGTAAAGCAACTCGTTGTTCGAAAGCCAGACTGCAGGGAAAGGAAATGTATCAATCGCCTTGCCGGAGTATGTGGGTTCGCCCCCATCCGCGCCTGCAACCTCAAGATGTGCATCATTCATGAAGATGCCAACGCCGCCGAATTGGATGTAGGCAAGCTTCTCACCGTCGGGCGAAAAACTTGGCGACTCCAAGCGGCCCGCTTCCGGCTTGACAGCCACCAGCGTATGCTGGCTTCCGGATCTGAGATCGATGGTTTCGATTGACTTCCCAGTAATGCCCGTGCCGCTGATAAATGCGAGACTATTGCCATCGGGCGACCATGTGGGACCGAACTCGTCAGCGGGCGATGACGTAATCTGCTTCAGTCTTCCAGTAGTAATATCGACGGTCCAGATATCGTAGGAGCCGTTAAAGGCGCGGTCGGAAGTGAAGGCGATGGTGGTGCCATCGGGCGAGATGCGCGGTTCGCGATCATCACCATGGCCGAAAGTAATCTGCTTCAGACCTGTACCATCGGGCCGCATTGTCCAGATGTGAAAGGTGCCCCCCATATAGGATTGAAGGGCGATAAAGTCACCCCTTCGCGACCAATCAGGATGGGACGCCTCCTGCATAGGTGCAGTCAATCGCTTCGCATTGCCGCCCTCAATCGGCAATGAATAGAGCATCCCTTGCAGATCCATCACGATGGTCCTGTCATCAGGCGATACTGTGATTGCCAAGTCGGTACCTTCATTCACGGCTATGGTTTTCGAGCTCGGGGACTCTTCGGCCGTTTGTGCTATCAATGCGACACCGATCGTCAACAGAGCCACCAGAACCAGCGTTGCTTTAACGCTTAAACGAACATCGTGCGAACTACGCGCACGAAGATTGTTAGAAATCATTGGGTATTCTCCGAGGTTGGATGGTGGCTTTGGCCGCGCATTGTCTGAGCCTGAATATCGAAAGAATATACACGCAGTGCATGGGCATGCACTGCGCGGGGTAGTTTAGGAGATCACCTAGTTGCAATTTTCGACAACAGGGGCCATCACTAGAATGTGAACCTGCCGAAAAACTGCAAGTTGCGTCCGAAGTATTCAAGCGACGCACCCTCGGTGCTGACAGAGGTCTGGTGACCGTAGGCATTTGCACCCGTTCCCGTGGTTGAACTGAGGGCGAAGTTGCCATAGTTGCTGTGGTTGAACAGATTGAAGGCTTCGAATCCAATGATTGCGTTGTAGCGCTCCTTGATCCTGATGGACTCTTGCAGGCGCGCGTCTACGCGGTTGTAGGGCGTGCCGCGGAAGCCATCGCGTTGCAGGATCCAGTATCCGTATCCCGCGTCGTAGTAGATCTTCGACAAAGGAGCGTAGATCGTGGTGCAGCCCGTCGTCACGGGGCAAGTTCCACCCGGTGCAATCGGCTGTTTGGCAAAGGTACGTGTGCTGGAGGCATAACCATTGACTGTCGTACCGGAGGAGGGGGCGTATGCCAGTCCCGATCCGAAGTGATACAACGCGGAAAGGGACAGTCCATATTTCCACGCATACTGTCCCGTTGTCGTTAATGTGTGCCGCTGGTCGTCGGTCCCGTTGGCCCACTCCTGCTGAATGCCCGGCTTGAAGGGTTTGTTCGGATATCCGAATGCGCCAACTGTGGAGTCCTTTGTGCGGCCCCACGTGTACGCAATAGCGCCGGTAAAACCATGTGTCATGGCATGCCTAATGGATACCGCAAGGTTGTCGGAGATATCTCCGGCTCCCGGATAAACTGTAAAGTTGCGAACTGCTGCGCCGAACAACTGGTTGCAAACCTGCTTTGCCGGCCCCCCGCCGGGCGCATCGGTGGAGAGCGTGCTGGTATTCAGAGTATCCAGCGTAATGCCTCCGTTCCCGCATACCCGTTCCCCGTAAACGGTCGTATTCATGGCCACGCTGGGGCTAAGGTTCTGCTCAGGGCTGGCGGGATTCTCAAGCAGGTTTCCACTCAGGGCGATCCAGTCGTCGTAGACGCGCATGTGGAACATGTCGATCGACAATGTGGTTTTCATCGGAAGCTCTCGCTCCACACCGAAGGACGCCTGCAGAGCATAGGGTGTCTTCGCACCCCGCTGCACGGGCTGTGGTGAGCTCACGTAGTTCTGTGGGTCCGCACTAGGATTCTGTCCTTGATATGGAGTGGGAAGTGCAAGGTTTGTGCCGCTGAGCGTTGCCTGCAGGGCGCGAGATGTACTGCTGTAGAGTTCTTCATCGATGATTGCGTTTGCGACCTGATCGGCATAGTAAATGCCTCCGCCGCCGCGAATCGATGTCTTGCCATCTCCAAATGGATCGTAGGAAAACCCGAGACGTGGACCAAAGTTCAAATTCGGATTGGTATCAGGGGTCAGCAGGCCTGGTGTCGGAACATACGATGTGTTGTATGCGCCTATGTCGTTGTCGTAGCGGAGACCGAGATTGAATGTGAGCCGGGGCAGAATCTTCCAGTCATCTTCAGCCCACAGTCCAATAATGTTTCGCGCAATGCTGATGTTGTAATTTCCGAAGGCCTGAGTGAAAGACTCCGACGAGCTACAGTAGTTATTGATTGCCGTATAGTTCCACGTGGAAGGATCAAGCGTTCCACCGGGGAAGAACGTGTTGTAGAGCGCCTGCGATGATGTGACTCCCGTACCGGGCGTACAAGACGTCAACCCGCCGCGCAGATACTGCGGGAATTGGCCTCCGTGGAGCGTATGCAGATACTCGCCACCCACCCTGACACTATGCTTTCCTTTAAGCCAGAAAAGATCATCGCGGTACTGTTGCGTGTACTGATCGAATATCTCGGGTTCGTTGTAGGGCTCGCCGACTGTTACTGCCGGTAAGGTAAGCACAATCGAACTATCTGGGAAAAACGGGAAGTTGCCGAACTGAAAATAGTGAAATCCAGCGTGGACATCATTGATCAGGTTGTCGCGAATATTGCGGTCCCAATCGAAGACATATCCCGACGCGCTTACGGTTGAATAGTAGGATTGGCTCGGTTCATTTGATTGCCCAACAAAGCTGGTGCTCTGCGTGAAGCCGTCGCCGCGCAGGAAGAAGTGATTTTTATCGTTTCGCTGATAATCGGCGCGGCCCAGATATTCGTTCACTTTATAAATCGAAGGATGAGAGTAGACGCTGCCAGCTGTTGTGGTAACGTAAGGTTCCTCAGCAATGGTGCTTGGCTGGTGCTCACCTTCGTACGAGCCAAAGTACCAGAGCTTATCCCGCTTGATAGGACCACCTGCCGTGCCGCCGTACTGCTCGTCGGCAAATGGCAGAACCGTTCCAGTGATCGGGTCGGATGCATTGAAAAAGGAGTTGCGGAAATATCCAAAGCCGCTGCCATGGATCGCGTTGGTACCGGTCTTGGTCTGGACGTTCACATAGACACCGGCTGAGCGACCCGCCGTCGCATCGAAACGGTTGGTGATGATTTGGAACTGCGAAATTGCATCCTGCGAGAGCTTCGGTTGTCCGAAGCTCGACCCCACTGAATCCTGTGAGAGTTGCATGCCGTCCAGTGTGACCTGAAACTTACCGGTTTCTTCGTCCCCTTCTGAAGCGCCTCCAGGCCCGGAAACAGGGGCGTTGCCGAAAGCATTTCCTTTGATACCGGCCACGAGCGACGAGAGCTCAACATAGCTACGCCCGTTCACGGGAAGGTCCCGCACCTCTTCCGGAGTAATGTTTCCGGCCACCTGGGATGAGGTCGTGTCCACCTCAATGGCGCTGGATTCGACAACAACGGAAGTGGTTGTAGTTGCAAGCGGTAGTTTGATGTCGGCTTCGACCATCTGCCCCACCAGAATGGTAAGCTTCTGCTCCACGGTTGCGAATCCTTTTGCGGCAACGGTGACCGTGTAATCGGACGCAAGCAGCGAGGGAACGATGTAGATTCCGGCTCCATTCGTTGTCGCCTTGAATTCGGCACCAGCAGCTTGCTTCACGTCTACCGAGGCCCCAGCAATCACGGCACCCGTGGGGTCCGTCACTTTCCCCGTGATACCGGTCTGTTGAGCATTTGCGGCGGCTGCCGTGACGACAAGGAAGAGAATACTGCACAGAGTCTTCATCAGTTTTTATGACCTCAGGAAAGAATGAAGAAACAGATGCGACAACCGTCCCAGGTGATGGGCTTGCCAACTGATAGTCGATGGGCTGCAACAACGCGGCGGACGAGACGACCGCCATTCCAGGAGTTCCTACTGGAGAGCCGGCGTGCAACTTAGAGCGCTATAGGTACGCTGCAAACTGTAGGGCTGCAATTCTTGCGCATGATAGCCGTATCGAGGGGGGACGGCGATTGACTGAGTGGTCGTAGGTTAAAAGACGGCAAATGGTTTGTCTAATCGAAAGATTAGCGGCTGTGATAGAGAAAGCCGCCATCCATCGAGTATTGACATTCGATGAAAAGTGCGTCAACATAGCAAAACCGCGCCATCCCAAATCAGCAACGCGGACGCGGCAAAGCCTATTCATCCTTCGCGAGCCTGTTGCAGCGTATACGTGTATGCCTAGGGTTGTGGAGCATTTCTACGGCTCAGGTGAGCTGTGTGCCGAGCTTCAGTACAAGATCGCTTTCTCAATGCAGCGATGAAAGACCGCCGTAAGATCCTAGTTAAGTGAAACAACTCTGCTGCGAAAGCAGCGCGCCAATCTGAAACACCACAGAGCTGGAGGAATCTTCTTTGGATTTCCGGATCAGACAGTTGCAGTGTTTCCTGATGCTCTCCGACTACCTGAACTATGGAATGACGGCTCGCGCGCTTTATATCAGCCAGCCCACGCTGACATTTCAAATCAAGGGACTGGAGGAGGTTTTTGGCGTGCGACTCTTTGATCGTAATCGTCAGCATGTTCACCTTACCGAAGCTGGCGTTGCCTTTCGAGAATACGCGAAAGCAATATTGGACACGGTGGACGCGGCGAGAGAATGTCTGAGTGATCTGCATGCGAGGATGCGCTTGCGCGTCTCCTGCGGACCGGTGGGTCAATTCATTTTGCTGCCGGCAGTCATTCGAACTCTCTCTTCTGAATACCCGGAATTTGAACTGGAAGTAACAGAGTTGACCACCGAGCAGCAGCTCTCGCAGCTGCCTGAAGGCAAGGTCGACGCACTGTTGATGGTCTCTGCACTTCCCATTCCTGGCATGCGCTTCGACCCTCTGTGCAAGGAATCGCTGGTGGCCATGGTGTCGCGCCATTCCCCCCTGGCTCGCCATGACTCCGTCTCAGTCGAAGCAATGCGGGAGCACAGCATTATCGCCGCAAAGTTGAAAGACTGTCGTTTCCATCAGCCGTTTCTGCATCACCTGCTAGCGCCATTCGGCATTACGCCACGCATCGTTGAAGCACCCTACTCCTGTGCTGTGCAGTTTGCTTACGCGGCGGCTGGCGAAGGAATTGCAATTACGACCGCATCAATGGCTGCCTGCACTTTCCCAAATGTCGTCGCACTCCCATTTCAAGAGGAGTTGCCGGAGCTGCAGTTGGGACTTGCTTCTATACAGTCGAACGAATCACTCGCTTTACAGATCTTTCGGCAAGTGGTTTTGCGCAACGTGAAGGCGCATCTTCAAGCCCGAAATCTGGCCTGGCCCAACGTGCGGCATCGGCCCGTGGTTTTGCCGAGCGGCAAAGCTAAGGTAGCCTTCGGAACAGTTTCAAAGTCCGCTTGATCTGCGATGGGTCCCACATTTCGGATATGAGCTTTAGAGCAATTGGCAAATCGAAAGAAGAATGCCGGGGAATTTGCGAGTTGGAAAGACTTTAGAACGGATGGGAACCGAAGCGGGCAGTAGCTAGAATATTGAACACCAGATTGGATGCGAGTTATTGCTTCTTTGACTGCCATGCGTCAACTCATTTCAAACTCTATGTGCGACCCTCGGTCCCCTTGTTTACGCAGCCCATGAGTCCTCGGCCAGCCTATTGGACAACACCGCCTCAGAAGCCAGGCGGATTCTCGCTCGCGACCCTGAATTCCTTTTCCATCGCCAGCCCGGCCTCTGCCAGCCTTCCCTCATCAAAGAGTCTTCCAATCAGCGTAACTCCGTGCGGTACACGGCGTGGTGGAGAGAATTTCGGCAACGGGTGCTTCGGATCCGGCGCCCAGTCGCTGCGCGCTTCTGCCACTTCCACAAATCCGGCGCGGAGCGTCAGCGATGGATGCCCAGTGCAGTTGGTAATTACGAGAATCTCATCCCGAAGCGAAGGCACCAGCATAACATCCACTTCAGAAAACACCCGCGCCATCTCTTCCGCCACCTTGCGCCGGAAGCGGTCCGCCTGCACGAAGTCGACTGCCGACAAGAATCGCGATTGCCGGAAGCAGTTCGGCCAGGCATCCGGAACCTGAGCCTTCAACTCGTCGATCTTGTGGCTGAGCGTCAACTCTTCAAAAGCTGCTCCCGCCTCGGCAAACAAAATCAGGTTCAGCGAGTCGTACGGCCAATCAGGAATCGACACCTCGACAGGTATCATGCCCAGCTTTCTAACTGCCTGCAGCGCAGCACGGTCTACATCCGTCGCCGGTGCCTCCTTCATCCAACCGGGGATATAGCCAACGCGCAGCCCCTTCACATTTGCACTTGCGTCAAAGGCAAGATCACTGGGTACGCTTGCCAGATCGTGCCCATCCGGCCCGCTGATCGCATTCAACACCATGACGGTGTCCTCAACGCTGCGCGCCATGGGTCCCAGTTTGTCCAGAGACCAGCACAGCGTCATGGCGCCGGTACGCGGCACACGGCCAAAGGTCGGGCGCAGTCCGGTGACGCCGCACCTCATCGACGGACTCACAATGCTGCCGCCGGTTTCACTTCCGATGGCGAATCCTACAAGCCCTGCAGCTACCGCCGCGCCAGGCCCGGCGCTCGAACCCGATGAGCCTTCCTCCAGCAGCCAGGGGTTCATGGTCTGGCCGCCAAACCAGATGTCATTCAGGGCGAGCGCACCAAGGCTGAGCTTGGCAACGAGGACCGCGCCAGCAGCATTCAGCCGCTCCACCACGGTCGCGTCCGCCGCGGGCACGCGATCGCGATAAGGCTCCGCTCCATAGGTTGTCGCGATGCCCGCCGTATCGAGAAGATCTTTGGCGCCCCAGGGAATGCCATGCAACGGGCCGCGATACTTGCCAACTGCAATCTCCTCGTCCGCCCGCCGGGCCTGGGTCAGTGCGTGTTCTCGCGTCAGGGTAATGACGCAACGTAGCTGCGGATTGTAGCGTTCCAGACGCCGCAGATAAATCTCGGTGAGCCGGGTTGAGGTGAGCAGGCGGTTCTCGATCCATCGCGAAAGCTGCCAGACCGGCGCGAATGCAATCGCATCGTCGCTCGCGGGCAGCGGCGGAACCGTTGCATTGTCGCGAACGAAGAGATTGCCGCTGGAGTTGGATTTCACGATGCCGGGGAGGCTTGGATTCCATTGCGTAGCCGGAGCGAGGGTTGCTTCGAGTTCAATTTTGCGAGGCCCGGTGCGGCGCTCCAACAGCGGAGCCATCTGCATGCGCCAATTGCTTGCGGCAACTTCCCGATCGGCGGATGTCATCTCCAACTGGACCAGTTTCTCCGCTTGCTCAAATGTCGCAGACGAAACCTCAGGCCCAACGGGGGCAGATGTGCCGAATGCCGGGGGGGCGCCGGGAGGCAGTTCCTGGTTCTGAGCCGCCTGACCTTGAGCGGCGGAGTGCATAGCGGCAGCCAGCATTCCGACCGAGGAATAGGTTAGAAAATCTCTACGTGAACTGGGCATTGTTCTCCTTGGCAATGACGGGCTGGGAAATTGTTCGGTCTCTCGAAATCATATTACCCGGGCCTTTTGCTGCAGGCGGCGTCTTTGTTATATTTCCCGGACTAGCCTGTACGCCTCACGCGCGTACCCAACAGAGTAGAACAGGAAAACCGCATCTAGTCGGCGGCCGAACTGAACATCATGAAGAAGAGGAATGCGGAATGAATCGTTGTCTCAATATCGCTAGCTTGGTCGTCTTATCCACAGTTGCGATAGTCGCCGTCGCCCAAGTAGCTCCAACGGCACCTGCCCCGAAGGAGTCTTCAGCACCGAAGGTCGCGTTCATGCCGCCACGCCCCACGCCACCCACCCGCGATCCCCACACGCCTGGCTACGTCACGGCCCAGGAATTGCCTGATGGGACCAATACCCCGGCGGATGCTGACGGAAATTACATCATCGGCCCGACGCACAACCCGGCGCCCGAGTCGACTCCGCAGGAAGGCGTGCCGCAAGGGACAGTTATTGAGTTTACGATGAATTCGGCCGACAGCAAGATCTATCCTGGCATCGCACGAGAACCTGGCACGTTCGGGACCCCAGAACCCGCTGATCCAGCGAAACTCGTCGTGACCACAAGTCATCCAGCCCCCTACACACGCCATGTCGCGGTCTACGTTCCCAAACAGTATGTAGCGGGAACGGCCGCGCCGTTCATTGTTGGCGCAGATGGACCAGACAAGCTGTTGTTCACGGTACTCGATAACCTAATTGCGGAGCGAAAAGTTCCCGCTATGGTTGCCATCTCCATTGGGAACGGGAGCGGCGACGCGCAGGGCAGCGAACGCGGCCTGGAGTACGACACCATGTCCGGCCTTTACGCCGAGTGGGTCGAGAAAGAAGTGCTGCCCCTCGTGGAAGCGTTAGCCCATGTGAAATTGACAAAGGATCCCGACGGCCGGGCAACCATGGGTGGCAGCTCCGGCGGATCATGCGCATTCATCATGGCATGGTATCACCCGGAGTTATACCACCGCGTTCTCACTTACTCCGGAACCTATGTAAATCAGCAGTGGCCCCATAACTCGGAAACTCCTCACGGCGCGTGGGAGTTTCATGAGCACCTCATCCCAAACAGCCCGGTCAAACCCATTCGTCTGTGGATGGAAGTCGGCGACCGAGACCTTTTAACGCCGAACATCTTGAAAGACAACATGCACGATTGGGTCCTGGCTAACGAGCTGATGGCTAAAGTGCTTGCCGCCAAAGGCTATCACTACCAATTTGTCTTTGCCATCAACGCCGGACATGTTGACCGCGCCGTGAGGCAGCAAACTCTGCCCGAAGCGCTGGAGTATCTCTGGCAAGGCTATCCCATCTCCGGTGCAACAAAATGAGTCCCATGAAAAAGGGCGCCGTCAGCGGGCGCCCTTTGTTCCTCCTCGACCCTGAAGCCGAAGGTTAGAAGGTGATCTTGCCGGTAAGTTGCACGTTGCGGTTACCCAGGCCCTGCGGATAAGAGCCACCGCCGGCTCCACTTTCCGGGCCCGTGCCGAATCCAAATTGGGTGCTCTCAAAGCCGCCAACCAAGCTATGCTCCACATTGATGTCCGGCGTTCCATAGTAAGCACGGTTCAGCACGTTGAAGGCGCTTACCATCAACTGCATACTGACCCGCTCGGTAAGGTGTATGGATTTGGCAGCCGAGAGATCCAGGTCGTTGAAACTGTCGCCCCGGAGAATGTTGCGCCCAACGCCGGGGAAGGGGTTGTTCTGCGCGATGGCCTGGTACTGGTTGTTCCACAGCCAGTGCTCTGCCGACGGAGTGGTAGGTGCACCGGTTACGTAATCGACATAGCCTCCCGGTCCCAGGTTGATCCCGACCGAGCCAAGCGGTGCACTCGGGTTCGACAGGATAGGACGGCAGGGATTGTTTCCAAATGCCTGAGTGTAACCAACGTCGCAGAAGCCTGACCCTGCCTGAGTGGCGTTGATATTCGCTGCCGTCGCCGCAGAGATGCTCGCAGGGTTGCCCGCCGCTCCAGAGATATCGGCCAGCACATTTGCCGACGTCACCGTGTAGCTATTTTGGATTGGATTGTATGCCTGCCCGCCGTTGTATTGATAGAAGGCGTTGAGCAGGTAGCCACCAAGCAGACGTCCCACGATCCCATGCTGGTTCTTATACCAGGGTTCGTTGTAGGTCAACTGAATGCCCCAGACATTCGGGTATGAATTGCCGTCTACGCCACGCTCGCCAATGTTGGAGTCGAGTGGATTCTGAGCGAAGGGCGAGGCCTGTCCACCACCGCCGCCAACAGCAAAGTCGGAGGTGTTGGTTATCGCACGGCTCCAGGTGTAACCGGCCGTCCCCGTGAAGCCATGGAAATTCCGTATCGTGAGCGAGGTCTGCAAGGCATTGTAGATAGAGAATGCGGTGTTGGAGTAGGTCTCCACCGGGCCGTAGTTGCAGTTCGGCCTGCCGATTCCGGGAGCACCGGTTGTCGTGCATACCGTTTGTCCAGAACCGTAGTTAGGAAAGGATGCCTGAACCGCGGCAATATCGGGGTTGGTATTCAGGGCCTGGAACTGGCCGTAGGTGTGATTGCCAACGTAGCTAACGCTGGCCACGGCAGCCGGAGCCACCTGGTACTGGAAGCCCAGGCTGTAGGTTTCACCCTGGGGGTTGTGGAAGTTTGATGGAACAGTCAGGGTGGGCAGTGTACGCGGATCGCCACCCGTGGGAATGTATTGGTCGTCCGCGGCCTGCACCGTAGCATCGGTAAGGCCTCCGCTGGCTACGCACTTCACAGTTACGCCGTCGCAGTTGATCGCTCCGGCGTTAACGGCTGGAGCCGCAGTGGCCATGTTCACGAAGATCACATAGAACTCAGGATCGGCGTTGATCGAGTATCCCCCGTGGATGGCCAGCTTGGGCAGATTCGACGGCGCATATGCGAAACCGATGCGCGGTTCGACGTTCCTGTAGAACGAGGGAATGGATGGAATGGTGGTGGCTGAAAGCGGCAGGGCTGTGCTCCAGAAGGGATTCGATCCGGTTTGCCGAGCCACGGTCTCGTTGTGCAGGAAGTTGATGGCCTGTCCGAAAAACTCGTACCGCAGACCCAGATTCAGCGTCAGGCTTTTGGACACCTTGACGTTGTCCTGGAAATAGAAATCTACGTCTTTTTCCTCAAACGGAATCGTCGGGCTGCCTTCCGAAAGGTTGAGTACGCCGATTCCCTCCAGAAAACCGGTGAGGCCGTTGTTGCAATTGGCACCACCGCTGCCGCATCCGCTCGCGGGATAGTTGAACGGAATCCCGTTGGGATTGGCGGCGTTCGATGCTGCAAGCGGAGTGAAATTGAATGTGCCCTCGTCGTTCGGCAGAAAGCCCCAAGGCGAATTTTGATAATCGAACTCACCGCCGAACAGGATGGTTTGGCGTCCTTTCGTCCAGGTTGCGTTGTCCTGTACCTGGTTGACCTTGACGAACCGGCCCTGAGGCAAATTAGCTCCGTACCCATAACTCGCAAAAGACCCGCCCATTCCGACCGTCGAGGTGCATGTTGACTGATCGCTGATGGTACAGGTGGGTATTGCGCCGCCGTAGAAGCCGATGCTCGATTGTTGGAAGGCGTAGCGCAGTTGGTTCACCATAGATGGCGTGAAGGTGTGCGTCCATTCGCCGCCCACTTCGTGACTGATGCCGTAGACGTTCGGATATCCGCCTGCTGCGGCCGTGGCATTGCTCACCAGGTAAAAACCGGGATTATACGGGTTGTTCTGGTAGTTGTAGCGAAGATAGAAGCGGTCTTTCCCACTCAACTGGTAGTCGATCCGGCCCAGGTGCTCCTGGTCGAAGATAGCGGTGGGGAAGGAGCGCTCAAACTGCGCAACCTCGACGTTCGCGACCGTAGTGCCATCAGTCACCGTCACGTTGCTGGTGGTTCCTGGGACCGGTGACGCTGGGAAAGCCTTGGAGGCGTAAGGACCATTCGCAGCCAGCGCCGCAACAGCGGGATTGTTTGCAAAGGATGCCTGAAGAGTTTGCAGGCCGGTCGCGTCAGGGAATAGACCTCCCGAGGAAGTAAGAACTACACCGCTTTCATAGGTGTGGCTCCACAGCGTGCTGCCGAAAAACCACAACTTGTCTTTCAGAATTGGGCCGCCTAGAGTACCGCCCCAGTTGTTCTGAACAAAGCGCGGAGGTAAGCCGCAACCGTTAACCCCGGGTGTTGTGCAACCCGTAAACCAGGGCATCTGAGTCTGCAGCAATGAAGAGAGCCACGAACCGGTATAGATCTCGAATCCGCTGCCGTGGAACGAGTTGGTTCCGTTCTTGGTGATGTAGTTGACAATAGCGCCCATGTTGCGGCCATACTGCGCACCCATATCGGTGGTGAGAACCTGGATCTCCTGCACCGCGTCCTGGTTGTCGAAGAAGAAGCTGGGACCGCCGATCGAGGTGTCGTTGTTGGTCTGCCCGTCGATCTCGGAGTTATTGGACCGCCCGCGTTGACCGTTCACGGAGAAGTTAATGCCATTGGTATTCGAGTTGCCGTCCATGTGGACGTTGACCACGCCCGGCACCATCAGGGCAAGGTTGTCCAAAGCTCCCGTGACAGGCGCTGAAGCCACCTGTTCGGAGTCTATCGTGGTCTCCACCTGGGCAGTTTCGGTGTTGATGAGGTCCGATGCACTGGCATCCACTTCGACGGTCTGCATGGACGATCCAAGTCTCAGCGTCTCCTTGCCGAGAGAAGTAGCGTTGCCCGCCACAACCTGAACATGGTCGACCTTGCCGGAACCGAAGCCAGTTGCCGTAATGGTGATCGTGTAGGAACCAAGCGGTACATCCGAGATCTGGAAGAACCCCTGGGCGTTGGATTTTCCCTGGAGGGTGGTCCCGGTACTCGTGCTCACCGCAGTGACTGTTGCCTCAGGAATGACCGCGCCAGTTGGGTCCATCACCGTTCCATTGATTGACCCGGTTATGATTCCCTGCGCGAACGCTCCCGGCGTCACAAAAGAGAACACGAAAAGGACGAGTATGACACTGATAAGTCTACGAAACAGCCACTGGCAAGTGCTCATTGTTTGACCCTCCATCGGCGGAATATTGTAAGCAGGTAATTAGCCAGCGGATCCCTGGCGTTGTTGAGAGGAAGGCACTTGCTATGCCAAACCGTATCTATTTAATTGCACATACTTTACGGAAAAAGCAGGACAATCGCGTGTATGTTTTTCGGGATGACGTTTGGGATGGAAAAACCAGGAAGCTGCTATTTCGCACGCAGGATACTGTAATCCGCCTCAATAAATTGTAGGTTCATCCCAATCGTACTCTCGCCACGTAAGTTACCAAATTCTGTAGGTTGCGATAGATTCGCTTGGTTACTTCTCAATGAAACTGTCGATTCCGATCCAGGATGTCGCAATTTCCCTAAGGTTCTTCTTGTAACTCCGCGTCACTGTGTATTCCTTGCCGCCCTTGATGCGAAGTCCATATTCACCAGTGGGCCACGGCTTTATCTCTTCAACGAGTGAGGAGTTGATCAGTACAGAGCGATGAATCCGGATGAAGCCGTAGGACTTCAGCTTCTCAGCCATCGCCGAGATCGACTCTCTGAGCAGACAAGATCCGCTTTCGCGTTGCAACAGGACGTAATTCCCTTCTGCGTGCACCGCGATGACTTCGCTCGGGTCGAGGAAAAGGATCCTGCCATTCGCCCTGATCGCAATTCTTGAGGAACTCCGCTGTAAAAGAAGCTGAAGTCTCGGCAGATCTTCGACCAATCGCACCGCTCTCTCCGCCGCGGTTCTTCGAAAAGCCACGTCGAGGGCCTCGTTGATCCGCTCGCTTGAGAACGGCTTAAGGACATAATCCACTGCGTGTTTCTTGAACGCTGTGATTGCATGTTGCTCATAGGCCGTCACAAAAATGATGGAGGGCGCCTGCCTGTTGTGCTTCGCGAGCTGGTCAACAAGCTCCATACCCGACACCTCAGGCATGCTGATATCCAGAAGTACAAGGTCGTAGTTCTCTTTCGACAGCTTATCGAGGGCTTCAATCGCATCCTTGGCGACATCGAACCGTTCAACGTCTGTCCGCTTCGCGAGAACCTTCTCCAGCGCAACTTGCGCCAGGGGCTCGTCATCGGTAATCAGTACTCGCATAGATGCCGCCTTTGCTGCCGGCAGTATCCGGCCTCTCAACCTCTCTGAGAGTTTGACTCGACGATCCAAGTGATGGAAGCATCAATATGGCGGTGGCAGTTTGCTCTGTGTTCACTATGAAGGAGAAGCTGGCTTCATTGGAATAGAGATATTTCAAACGCGCTTTTGTATTGCTAACGCCCACGCCGGCGCCCTTAGGCCTGACTCCTCCCGTGCTGTTGCATACCCTGAGTTCCAACCCTCGCTTGTTGATCTCCGCCGCAATTTCAACCCACCCGTTTCCTCGGGAGCATGCGATGCCATGCCGAATCGCATTCTCCACCAAGGGCTGCAATATTAGTTGGGGTACCAGGCTACGTAGCGTTTCAGGAGCAATGGTCCAGGTAACAGAGAGCCTCGCGCCAAATCTCATCTGTTCAATATCCAGGTATTCGCGGATGAATTTCAGTTCCTCCTCGAGCGGGATCAGATCAGATCCGCTGTAATCCAGCGAGGTTCGTAACAGGTTTGAGAGCTTCAAGATCATCCGCTGAGCGCTCTTCCCATCGCTGTCAATCAGTGTCGAAATTCCATGCAGCGTGTTGAACAGAAAATGTGGATGGATCTGCATCTTCAGCGCGTGCAATTCGCTGGTTGCCAGTGCCTGCTGATATTCCGATTTTTCCAACTCCTGTTTCCGGACCCGCTCAAGGTAGCTGTAAGCATGAGCTGCCAGCAAGGTTGCAATATACATGGAAATCAGATCCGCAAATCCACTTCGAATAAAGTCAAACGGGCTACTACTGGAACGGCTTACAAAACTTCCCATGACGGGATTCCACGGCGGGCAAATCACCCAGCGTATGCAGGCATCGAAAACCACGTATGGGAATGACCCGAGAATGTACCAGACCAGGTGGCGAATGCGAATTCCCCGTCCCGAGGTATAGCGTTGAACGACGTAAAAAATAGGAGGGGTCAGCAGCGCATACGACAATCCCCTCCCCTCCGCTAACAACATCATCTGCGACAGGGTCGAGTGAAGATTCGCATTCTGGTCGAAGATAAGGTAATTCCATCCGGTCAACATAGACAATGCCGACCAAATGCCGATCGAATATAGATACGCTTTGGCAATTTGCCCGATACAGTTCCAATTCATTTCACAGAATTCTACGCCTTCGCACAGATGTTGCTCGACCCAAGACGCGAGCTTACAACGAAACAGTTCGAAATACGGATCCAAGCCCGTAAACATACGGCAAGAGACTTCGAGAGCTATCGACGCTTTGGAAATCTCCCTTCGCAATTAGTGGTCAGGCAGGCTTTGGCACTCTGGCTATTGCAACATTCTCACTTTGCAGCGATAAAAATTGGGAGCCTACGGGGCTGCGCGTTGTAACCGAAGCCGTTGTTGATGTATCCAATTTCTAAGCGTTTGCACGATGTCAGGCTTGTAATGGTAATCAGCGCACCACTTTTATTCGAAGGAGAAAGATCCATGAGGACGGTTCCACTTCTGATGATGCTGGCGTGCATGGCCGGCGCGGAAACAATGCAGGCTGTCGATGCAAAAAGTCCCGCCACGCCGATCCTCGTCGAATTGTTCACCTCGGAAGGCTGTTCTAGTTGCCCTCCCGCAGATGCCTGGTTGAAGCAGATCGATAAGTCTCAACCCATTCCTGGTGCGCAGCTCATAGTCCTCAGCGAGCACGTGGACTATTGGGATCATGATGGCTGGAAGGACCCCTATTCCTCGTCGGTTTTCACTGACCGGCAGAGCTCCTATGCCCATGCATTGGGAATTCAAAGTCCATATACGCCTCAGGTGATTGTCGATGGAACGAGTGACCTGCAATTGAGCGATCAGCAGCATATCGGCCAGGCTCTGCGTAGTGCTACGCAACCTTCCCCAGTAACTATGCGGATCAGCGCGGTCAAAATTGAAGGAGATTCTCCCGCAATTCTGCGGGCCCACATCGATGCGGACGGATCGGCGGAAAAACACAATGCCGATATTTACGCGGCGGTCGCTCTCGATCACGCAGAATCTCAGGTGTTGCATGGCGAGAATGGCGGCAGGCGCTTGAGCCATGTCGCGGTGACGGAGCAACTCATAAAGATCGGAAAATTGGAGCGTGGAAAGACCTTTTCAACCGACCTGCAGGCAAAACTCAAACCGGGAATGGACCCGGGGAACCTCAGGATCGTTGTCTTCGCGCAGGAGCAGGGCTTTGGGAAGGTCCTCGGAGCAGCGCTTCAGGAGGTCAACTCTCCCGGCAAGCAATAGCGGACACATTCGATATCTGTCGTAAGTGGTTAGTTTATCTTCCTGTTTCGGTACGCAGGAACGAACCACTATAATTCGACAATGCGTAGCGCTTCCGTCGGAATCTCCCCACTGATCGTCATCGATCGAAGTTCCGGCATCCCCTTGCATAAACAGATCTACGATGGATATCGCGACGCGATTCTGCGGGGCGATCTGCACCCGGGCCAGCAGATACCATCCAGCCGGATTCTCACAACCGAGTTGCAAGTGTCACGCTTCCCGGTGCTCAATGCCTATGCGCAACTGCTGGCTGAGGGCTATTTTGAGAGCCGTGTGGGCGCAGGAACATTTGTGTCTACCTCCTTACCAGAACAACTCATGTCGGTGGAGCGGCCTGCCGCCTCTTCAGCTCAGTCTCCTTCCGGGCCGCGCCCAGTGTCTCAGCGTTCTCTGTACTATCCCCACTTCGATCGTTCGCACGCGCTGCGCGGCTGGGGCCCTTTTGGTGTGCATCAGCCGGCGTTTGACGAGTTCCCTTTTCAGATTTGGTCTCGCCTGGTTACGCGCCACAGTCAGAGCCCTCAGGCAAACGCAATTCACCATATCGATCCCCGGGGCTCTGAAGCCTTCCGCGAAGAGATATGCGCTTATCTGCGAACTGCTCGCGGCGTGAAGTGTGAAACGGAACAAATCATGGTGGTCTCCGGGTCGCAACAGGCGTTGGACATAACGGCTCGGGTCCTATTCGATCCCGGAAGTCGGGTATGGGTGGAGGAACCAGGATATCAACTCGAACGGATCATTCTTGCAGCAGCCGGATGCCACCTTTGTCCCGTCCCCGTCGATAGTGAAGGGCTTGATGTCTCAGCCGGCATCAAGCACTACCGCAAAGCTCGGGCGGCCTTTGTCACGCCCTCGCATCAATACCCGCTTGGATCGACCATGAGTGCGTCGCGCCGTCTTCAACTTCTCAATTGGGCGCAGAGCTCTGGAGCCTGGATCATTGAAGACGACTATGACAGCGAGTACCGTTACGAGAGCCAGCCGATTGCATCATTGCAGGGTCTGGATGCAAACGCCCGCGTGATTTACATCGGCACGTTCAGCAAAGTACTGTTTCCTTCTTTACGGATCGGCTATATCGTCGTGCCGCCTGACCTTGTCGACAGGTTCGTGGCCGTTCGCTTCGCCATGGATATTTTCCCGCCCTACCTCTACCAGGAAGTGCTCGCGGACTTCATGCGCGCGGGGCACTTTGGCCGGCACATCCGCAGAATGCGTCAGCTTTACAGAGAGCGACGAACCGCGCTGGTGAAGAGCCTCAGGGATGAATTTGGGGATGCGGTGGAGATACACGGAGCCGAAGCTGGGATGCACTTCGTCATTACTCTGCCAGATATCGTCAGCGATAACGAGATCAGAGTGCAGGCCGCGAAAGAGCGGATCTGGTTGCTTCCTCTGTCGACCTGTTACTCGAGCGAAAGAAACCGTCAAGGATTCATCCTTGGATTCGGAAGCACGCCGGCTGGCCAGATGGGCCGTGCGGTTCGCAAATTTCGAACGATCCTCGACGCGGCAAAATGATTCAGACCGTTCGCCGCATCAAGCGGATGTTTCCAATCCCGGCAAAGCTGTTATGAAGATTTCAAGCCGAATGGCTATTGCCAACGTCGCGCAGCAGGCGCATATTTACTCCGTGCCATTTTTGCAGCATTCAAATCCATTCCCCGGTGCTGAATGTGGTGCTGAATGCCGGCAAACAGGCTGAGTGCCGAGGCAGCCACAACGCCAGAAGCTCTCAAAGGGAGGTAACATGCGTACGATCAATGATCGCCGTTTGCTGCCGGCTTCTGTCGTCGCAGCCATTTTCGCGGCGTTCCAGCTAGCTTTCGTGCAAGTGGCTGGCGCCTCGTCGGTCCCAACCACGCAATCCCTGCAATCAGTGGGTACACCGGCTTCCTTGGTGTCACAAGCGCAAATCTCCGCTGCGCAGATCCAAATCACACCCGAGCAGCTCGGCGACACGCTCTCTGCGCACAAGCAGTACCAAGCTGCAATCGAGGCCTATAAGAAAGCTCCCCGTGATTCCGCCGCTGTCTGGAACAAAATGGGGATTTCTTATCAACTCTTGTTCGATTCCAATGAGGCAATGCGTTGCTACCTCACCTCGTTGAGGCTCGACCCCCGGAACGGCTCTGTCATGAACAACCTTGCAACTATCTACGTCACCCTCAAGGACTACCATAGCGCTGACCGCTACTATCGCAAGGCACTCAAGCTTGATCCAAAGTCCGCCGTGATTCTCAAGAATCGTGGCAGCGAGTTACTGGCCCGCCATAAGTTCAAGCAAGGCGGAGAGTTCTATGCCGCCGCTCTCGCCGTCGATCCGGACATCTTCAACAGTAGTACCAGCCCACGGGTTGCCGATCCTACCTCATCCGCCGATCGAGGCGCCATGAACTACTATATGGCGATCACCTGTGTGCGAGCGGGCATGACCGACCAGGCTATCGATTATCTTCGGATGGCGCTTAACGATAAGTTCACCAGCCCCAAGAAGATTGTTGCCGACAGCGAATTTGCCGGCCTTCACAATGTTCCGGCATTCGAACAGTTACTAGCTGCCCAGAGCAACCCCTAGTTTGTTTGCTCCTGAATAAGCTACAGAGAAAGCGCCAGGTGGCACCTCTTAAAGGAAAGGACCACCTGGCTAACTCTCTACGAGAGCTTATCGAAGTTGGATCGGTTCTAGCCTTTCGATTCATCTTGATCTGGATGAATCGTCCGATAACTCGCGTTCCCTTTTGACCACACCAGAAGCAGAAGATCTTTCCCTCCGCCGTTCTGGTGCACCTCACTGGCAAATTGGCTGGCAGACTGCGCCGGCTTGCGATTGACTTCAACAATCACATCACCAGGTTGAATCCCCGCGTCGTCCGCCGGACTGCCGGGCCGTACGTTCTGGACCACAACGCCGTGAACCCGCTCCGGCACGCTGGCCTGCTGGCGCGTGTCGGCGGTCAGATCGCTCACAGCCAGACCCAGCTTGCCGGTCTTCGTGCCGTCCGAACTATCCTCGTTGTCGTTGCTAGCCACTTCCGAGTTGCCATGGAATTCACCCACGGTCAGGCTCAGCTTAACCGGCTTGCCATCCCGAAGTACTCCCAGCGAGATCTTTGTGCCCGGACTCATCTCACTGACCGCGACTTGCAGGGCGCTTCCGTTAATGATCTTGTCGCCATTGATTTCCGTTATGACATCGCCGGTCTGCAATCCGCCGCGACTCGCTGGTGAGTCCGGAGTTACCTGCGAAACAATTGCTCCGGCCGCATCCTGCAAGTTAAAGAAGTGGGCATTATCCGGGGTGACATCGTTCATGCCGATGCCGAGATATCCGTGTTCGATCTTGCCATTCTTGATCAGTTGTTCCGCACTGGCACGCACAATCTGCGAAGGTATCGCAAACCCCGCGCCCGCAAACGAGCCGCTATTGGTGATGATGAACGTGTTAATGCCAACTAGTTCACCGTGCACATTTACCAGTGCCCCGCCTGAGTTGCCGGGATTGATCGCAGCATCGGTTTGAATGAAGTTGCCAGGTTTGCGTGGATTATCCGAGTAAGGATTGGGACGATTAAGCGCGCTCACAATGCCACGCGTGACGGAGAACGGAAAGTAGCCAAACGGGCTGCCAAAAGCCAAAACAGTCTGACCTGGTTCGAGCTTCGTTGAGTCTCCCCATGCGATAGACGGCAGGTTCGAGGCGTCCACCTTAATCACGGCCAGGTCGTTCAACTTATCGACCCCAATTACCTTCGCATTCAGAATGCGGCGGTCCTTCAGTGTCACCTTGATCTGGGTGGCGCCATCCACCACGTGATCGTTGGTCACAATATATCCATCCGGCGAGATGATGATGCCGCTGCCTACCCCGTGCTCAATCTGCGGCGGCTGAGAGGGCATTTGAAACATCGGCCCAAAGAACTGTTTAAACTGCGGCGGAAGCCCCTGCATCTGCCCGTCCGACGAAGTAGCCTCACCGGAAGTCTTTGAAGTGACCGCTACGTACACCACCGCAGGAGTAACTCGCGCTGTAACTACCTCCATAGCACGATCGAGCGCGGTGAGTGCTTCGACACTGTTATCGTCAATAGCTGACGCGGCACGAACGCTGCCATGCCCTACGAACATTGCTGCACCGAGTGCAAAAGCACCAACGATGGCTGCCGGAGCGACAAGTTTCTTTGCCGCTGCTACTAATTGATTAGTTGATTGAAGCATGGGAAGTTCTCTCCTTGTTGACAGTACGTTGTGGTTGTTGGGCGCAAGCACGTCTGTGCTGCGCTTAGATTTGAAAAATCACCCAGCCGTTCGCAACCGGTACAGCTGCATACGAATTTCGATTCACCGGGTCGACGGCGAACACTATATGTGGAGGAGGCTCGGTGTCACTCCATTCCGTCAGCACAACCCACGCTTGCCTGGCCTGTACAGCACGCTGCTTCACGATATGCTTCACAGCCTTAATTTGCGTTGTTCTTGCTTTCGGTGCGGGTTGAGCAGGCTGCGGCATCACTGCCTTTACAAGTTGCACCGAACCTCCTTGATCCTGCAAGTTCGGTTCGCGAGACCCGGCCTCGGGTAGATAGGCGATAGAAGGAGTGCGCACCAGCATGGTCGCCGGAGATAAGGGAGCAAAGCTGACCAGCTGAGGGCTTCGAGCCAAAACCGCCGCACTGCCCAGCACACCAAGAATCAAACCGGCGGTCACGAGCTTCGCCTGTCTGCTACCCATTGCTTCGCTCGGTCGCCGCAAAAGCCGCTGCACCCGAAGCACTAACTCAGGCCGACGCTCCCACGCTCCCAGTGCAAGCGAGAGGCTGCGCCGAAGCATCGAATCTTCTGCCAATCGAGTCAGGCAAAGTGCGTAAGCTTTGCGAGCGCAACTGGAACGCAGGACCCGGTCGTCACACGCCAACTCGCGCTCGATGCAAAGCCGCCGCTCCGCCCAGAACAGAACTGGATTCAGCGGGAACAGCATCAACCCAATCTTCTGAAGCAAATTGGTCCAGTCATCCCTACGCCGCAGATGCTCCATCTCGTGCACCACCACCTGCTGCAGCTCCGAAGCGGAAAGCCTCTCGATCAGCCCCGATGGAAGCAGTATCCGCGGACGAAAGAAACCAAAAACACTCGGACGCTCAACTTCGTCAGAAACACAGAGTTCTGCCGCACGCCCGGATTCTTCGCCTCTGATCACTGATTGAATCGTCTCGTCCACATGCACAGGTGTTGCCCTTCTGGCCATGCGGTGCAATCGAACTGCGCTCAGTGCCAGCCCGGTCGCTCGCCACAGTGACAACGTAGCCCAGAGCGCAGCAATTGCAAGACTCCAACCCGGAGCCAGATAGACTGGCGAAGCGTGCTCCGGCATCCCGGCACCAATCCGCTCCCTAAGCGAAGGGACAATGTGCAGCAGCACGAGCAGCAGAAAGACGTTCAACCAGACTAGAGATCGCGCCGCAGCACTGAGCCGTGGCATCAGCCGCAAGCAGACAGCCGTACACAAGGCCAGAATGGACCCCTCCCAGATGGCGGAGAAAAGCCCGCTCACAGCGGTAGAAGAAAATAGTGAGGTGGTGTGAAGGATCGGTTCCATCTATGACTCCTCCAATGCTTCATCCGGCGCATTCGCGATTGCTTCTTTAAGCCTCCGCAATTCCTCTGGGCTGGTTTCCTCATCCCCAAGCAGCGAAAGCAAAAGCCGCTCTCTGGAATTACCAAAGAACCGCTGCATGACATGGCGAACCTCTGAACGGCTGGCTTCCATCTCTCCGATGCAGGCGCTATAGAGAAATGCTCGGCCCTCTTGCCGGTGGGTTACGTAGCCCTTAGTTTCGAGGATTCGGATCGTCGTCAGCACCGAGTTGTAGGCCAGCACCTCTTCAGAAGGAATCGCATCAACCATTTCGGATACGGTCGATTCTCCCCGGTCCCAAAGAATCTTCATGAGCCGCAGTTCAGCCTGGGTGAGCGTGATGGATCTCTTTGGAGGCATTAGAGTTATGAATCTCCAGGAAGCCGCTTTCTCGTCTTTCCATTTCGTTGGACGCACAACTAATGATTTAGTTGCGAAAAATCTTAACTTCAAGATCAAGCCCCTCAGACCACGCGCTCCGGCAACAAAGGTCAATCGGGAGGACTAGAGTGGAATGGGTGAGATTGTTCGCCGCTGGGTCACGCGAAGCTGTAGCGCTCGTGCGATTTAGCCATGTAGAATTCCAGAATTTCTCGTTTCAAAGCAAGTCTCAAAGTGGGGTAGAAAATTGCACGAGTCCATCGATTGGCCACAGAAATCACTTCCGGCGCGACCGCGCCGCCGTACACTCCTTATTTTTGTGGCCCTGGTTGCTGTCATCATCCTGGGAAGCCACACCGCAGTGTCTTATTGGGTTGACCTGCTTTGGTTCCAATCCCTCGGTTATGAAGCTATCTTCTGGAAGACGCGGATCCTCGAGTGGACCATCTTTTTCGCTTTCACCGGAATCACGTTCCTCATTCTGTTCGGAGCGTTTTCTGCGCTCAAGCGATCGCATGCGGCAGACCTGCCCAAAGATCACACAATTTTCATTGCTGGAAATGCTGTCATCCTGCCCGTTGCTTCCACTCTCCGCCTGATCGCGATCGGCTTGTCGATCCTTGTCTCGCTTGCCACTGGCGCCGCGATGGAAGCGCAATGGCCCACGCTGGCGCTGTTCTGGTATGCACCGCACGCCACTGGCGGCGTCTCGGACCCCATCTTTGGCATGCCACTGAACTTCTATCTATTCGCCCTGCCGACCTGGCAGCTGATCGCGGGCTGGCTGGTGACGCTTGCTGTGTTTACCTGCATTTTGTCCGTCGTCTTTCTGGTCATCTCGGGCAGCTCTCGTGCGATCGGCGGGCGATTCAGTTCGAGCATCCAATTACCCTGGCGCGGGCTCTCCTTCGCCCTTGGGTTCCTCCTGCTCGGCCTTGCTCTGCGCGAGTATCTGGGCCGGTTTGAACTCTTATTCGAGCGCCACACCATCTTTGACGGAATTACATACACTGACGCCCATGTGACCCTCATCGGGATGCTCGCAGTTTCTCTTGCCCTGCTGCTCGGGGCGTTGATTGCCCTCGCTGGCGCAATCGTCAAACCAAGAGGGCGCTGGCTGGTTGCAGCCTTTGTTCCAGCAGCCCTTTGTTACATCGCGGCAGGCCTGGTGGGATGGTATGTCACCAGCTTCGTGGTCAAGCCCAATGAGCTGGTTCGCGAACAACCTTACATCGCGCACAACATTGAGATGACGCGGCAAGCATGGGGTCTGGACCGCTTCTCACAGCGCGAGTTCCCAGCTGAGACCACTGTAGGGGCAACCGACCCGGCAGCCAATCAGCCTACCTTGCAAAACATCCGCCTCTGGGACGTGACAGCTCTGAAAGACACGTTGCGTCAGATTCAGGAGATTCGGACTTATTACGATTTTCCCGACATTGACATTGATCGATATGAGATTGACGGGACCCTGCGCGAGGTGATGCTGGCCACCCGCGAATTGAATGTGGACAAGCTTCCGGAAAGCAGCCGCAACTGGATCAACGACAAGCTTATCTACACTCATGGGTACGGCATTACGATGAATCCAGTAAACGGATTCACTCCTGAAGGCCTACCCACTTTGATGTTGAGCAACATGCCGGTTCAGAGCACGGTGCACGACCTCAATGTCACGCGGCCTGAGATCTACTTTGGCGAAATGACCAACACGGATGTCTATGTAAAGACGCGGCAACAGGAATTCAACTACCCAGAAGGGCAGACAAATAACCTGACCTCGTACGACGGCACCGGCGGTATAGTTGTGGGTGGCTTCTTTCGCCGTCTTCTGCTTGCGTATGACCGCGGCGACATCGCCAAGCTGCCGTTCAGCGACGACGTGAATGCGCAGAGCCGGTTACTGATGCGGCGCAATGTGCGTGATCGCGTAGCCGTTCTTGCGCCCTTCCTTACGTTCGATCAGGATCCATACATTGTCGTTGGAGACAATGGCCGGCTTTCGTGGGTCATGGATGCGTTCACCTCATCGAACACTTATCCGTACTCCAGTCACTACGGCCTCAACGGCGAGTCCATCAACTACATGCGAAACAGCGTAAAGGCTGTGGTGGATGCATACGATGGAACCGTGACATTTTATGTCTTTGACAACGAGGATCCCATGCTTGCGGCTTATCGCGGCATCTTTCCTAGTCTCTTCAAGGACGCATCTGCCATGCCCGACTGGCTGCACAAGCATGTGCGCTATCCGGAAATGTTGCTTCGCCTGCAGGCTGAAGTTTACGGGCTCTATCACATGACGAATCCGGAGGTCTTCTACAATCGCGAAGATCTGTGGACAGTGGCCACTGAAACCGGGTCGGGCGATGCGGGAGATCAGACCTCGATGTCAATGGCTCCTAACTTCATTTTGATGAAACTGCCGGATGAGACCGGCCTCGAGTTCGTCGAGATCCTTCCGTTTACCCCAGCGAATCGCAATAACCTCATCGGCTGGATTGCCGGACGGAGCGATGGCGCGCACTACGGTGCCGCGGTAGTTTACGACTTTCCCAAAACTCGTCTGGTTGACGGACCGCAGCAGATTGAGTCGCGCATCGACCAGAACGCTCAGCTTTCAGGTCAACTCACTCTCTGGAATCAACAAGGCTCGCATGTGCGGCGCGGAAGCTTGCTGGTCATTCCCTGCGGGCGCGCATTGTTATACGCGGAGCCAATCTATCTTCAGGCCCAGCGAAGCCCGATGCCGGAGTTACGCCTCGTCGTCCTTGCGCTGCAGGATCGGCTGGCCTACGCGCCAACTTTCGAAGCAGCACTCGCTTCCCTGTATGGCTCGGAGACCTCGACGCTGAGTGCCACCGAGGCGCCGCGAGCCGCATCTGAAACCGCAGGTGCAGCGAAACCCGCGGATGATTTGAACTCGCTCATTACGGAGGCCGGCAGGGATTTCTCCGATTATCAGACCCTCACGTCGCAAGGAAAACTGGCTGAGGCCGGACAGAAACTTGACGATTTGAAGCGTGTGCTCGACGAACTGAACTCGAAGCGAAAATAGCTCAATTGCAATCGTCGGCGCTGCAGCGAATTGCTTCTGATCGCATTGCACAACGATGCAGGTGATTTGCTTTCCTCAGCAGGGGGAAGCCGTAGGGTCTGGGTTGTGCCAACCGCCGCACGCGGCAGTGAGCGCATCAGCGGCCTTCGGTCCCCAAGTGCCGCGCTTGTATGAGCGAGCTTTGGGGTGCGACTTAAGTACCGGATCGACGGCCTTCCATGCTGCCTCAACTGAGTCCTCGCGCGTAAACAACGCGCCGTTTCCAACCATGGCGTCGCTCAAGAGCCGCTCATACGGTAACGCTTCTCCCGCTTCCTCTTCCGTCAAGAAGAGTTCCTTCTGATCTCCGATGAAGTCGTGGCCTGCACGTTTCACACGGGCCGCAACAGCTATCGCAGAGCTTGGAGAAAGTCGAAAGCGAAAATAATTATCATGGCCGTCGATCGGCGCAGAATCCGCGAAAAGCCTCTGCGGTGGAGGCTTCAACTCCACTACAACCTCGGTCGCGGTATTGGGCAGATATTTGCCTGAGCGCAAATACCACGGCACACCCTGCCAACGCCACGAATCGATAAATAACTGCAACGCACAGTAGGTCTCTACATCGGAGTTTTTCGCCACGCCAGGCTCATCGCGATAACCGGTGTACTGCCCGCGCACAATGTCGGCGGGCCGCAGAGGGCGCATTGCCTCAAAAACTTTGGCCTTCTCGCTGTGCACGGCGCCAAAATCTCTGGTGGCCGGTGCCTCCATGGCCAGCAGCGCGACAATCTGGAAGAGATGATTCTGGATCACGTCTCGCAGGCACCCTGCACTTTCATAGAACGACCCACGCTTCCCTACCCCGAAGTCCTCCGATAGCGTGATCTGTACGTTGGACACATAATTGCGGTTCCAAATTGGCTCCAGAAAGGAGTTGGCAAATCGAAAATAGAGGATGTTCATGATCGCTTCCTTGCCCAGGAAGTGATCGATGCGGAAGATCGAGTCTTCCGGAAATACCCCATGCGCGACCTTGTTAAGTTCCTTGGCGGTTGCAAGATCTCGCCCAAATGGCTTCTCAACAATGACTCGCGCATTCTTGGCCAGCCCGGTCGCGCCAAGTCCCTCGATCACGGTTTCAAACAGCGAGGGTGGAATAGCGAGGTAGTGCGCTGGTCGACGCGCACCGCCCAATGCAGACTTGATTGCGGCAAATGTCTCCGGCGCTTTGTAGTCCCCGCTCACATACTGGATCAGGGATAGCAGTTGTTTCAGCGCGCGCTTATCATCAATTCCGCCTGCCCGTTCAATGCTGTCGATAACGCGTCTGTGCAATCGCTCCATACTCCACTTGGGAAAGGCAACGCCGATCACTGGGACCGTAAGAAAGCCTCGCTTCACCATTGCATAGAGTGCGGGGAAGATCATTTTGTGGGCCAGGTCGCCCGTGACTCCGAAAAGCACCAGCGCGTCTGATTGGGACCTCGTCAACATTCACCTCCACTGTTGCGACTTGATTCTTCGTCGCCGCAACCTTAATGCCGATCGTATACGACACACTCCTACCCCATGCAAGCCGGAAACGAAAGCATCGCTCTCAAAACTTAATGCTGAATCGTAGTCTCTGCGTGCGTTGGCTTCTGCGTAATCTGCTCAGGTGTTGGCAATTGCGTCTTATCCCAACCGCCCCCAAGAGCCTGAATCAGTTCAACTGAGGAGGTCATCTCCTGGATTTTCAGACTTGCGAGAGCCTGCTGGTTTGAGGACAAGGTGACCTGTGCAGCGGCCAGATCGATATAGGGGTCGACGCCCGTATCGTAGCGAGTCTGCTCCAGGCTCACGTACTTCTCAGAAGAATCGACTGCCTCCTGCTGGCGCTTTATCTGCTGCGAAAGAATACGCACCGCAGCCAGGTCGTCCTCCACTTGCTGAAGCGCCACCAGCACCGACTGACGATAAGTCGCAAGATCCGCGTTGTAAGTGGCGATGAACTGATTCACGGTCGCGCGGCGCAGACCTCCGTCATAAATTGTCTCCGACAGGGATGGGCCAACTGACCAGAACCGGCTCGCCGAGTCCAGAAGGTTCTTGATTGCCGAGCTCTCCACGCCACCACTCCCAGAGAGCGTCAGCGATGGGTAATAGGCGGCGTAGGCTACGCCGATCTGCGCATTCGCTGCTGCCATACTTCGCTCCGCTCCGGCGACGTCCGGACGCCGCTCAAGCAATTGCGACGGCAATCCGACCGGTATCGGCGGGGGCTCTGTGAGGCTGGGCTTCACCGGAATTGAAAACGACGAAGCCGGCTTGCCGATCAGCATCGCAATCGCATGCTCGAATTGGGCACGCGCAATGCCCAGATTGATTGCTGCAGATTGCGCGCTTGCCAGATTTGTCTGCGCCTGAACAAGGGCGATCTGATCGTCGACGCCAGTGTCATAGCGTGACTGTTCGGCCTCAACGTCCTTCTTGTCGGTTTCCACCAAGTCGTCCAGGATCTTTTGCAATGCATCCTGGCCGCGAATCTCAAAGAAGAACTCAGCAAGGCTGGCTTGTTCCGTCAAGCGCTCATTCTCCAGATCCGCCGCCGTCAGTTGCGCCTGGTATTGATTCACACGAACGGTATTGCGGACCTTGTCCCAAAGGTCCGGTTCCCACGATGCCTCGGCCGGCAGAGCAAAGATCTGCGACTGTATGCCTGTCGAACTCGCTGTGCTATTACTCCCCGGACTTCCCTTACTGGAAGATGCACTACCTGAGGAGGTGATTGTAGAAGACGTCTGAGTTCGCGTGTACGACGGCCCAATGCCTATCGTCGGGAAAAACTGCGAGCGTGCCTGGCGCACAAGGGCTCGCGCCTCCATAAAGTTTTCGAAAGCTACCCGGATGTTCTGGTTGTCGACGTTGAGCTGCTCTTCAAGTGCATTCAGTTCCGGATCGTTGTAAATCTCCCACCATTTCCCGCGCAACGTCGCATCTTGTGGTTGCGCCACAGTCCAACCTTCAGTCTCCTTAAATTGCTCCGGAGACTCCTTGAAGGCCGGTGGCGCAGTCATCGCCGGAGGAACATATTTTGGTCCTACGTTGCATCCAGCCAGCATGGCGAAGGACACAACGGTAAAGAGCGCGCACGGCAAGAGTTTAGCTGCCTGCCGGAATTGCACGATCGAATTCTTCATAACAAACACTCCATAAGCGTACCTTGCTAAGAAGCCTCGGCGGTTCCAGGCTGAAGAGTTGCGTGACGTTTGCCCTGAAAGCGGAGACGCATGCGATCGAAGAACAGGTAGACGACCGGGGTGGTGTACAGCGTCAGCATCTGGCTGACGATAAGGCCGCCGACAATGGTAATGCCCAGCGGGCGCCTGAGTTCCGATCCGGTCCCTGTGCCGAAAGCCAGTGGTAGCGCGCCGAACAATGCGGCCATCGTGGTCATCAATATGGGACGGAAGCGCAGCATGCAAGCCTCGAAGATCGAGTCCGCGGTCGACTTGCCGTGCTCGCGTTCAGCAACCAGCGCAAAGTCGATCATCATGATCGCATTCTTCTTTACGATGCCGATGAGCAAAATGATACCGATAATAGAAATCACGTTGAGATCGATCTTGAATAGCATCAGCGCCAGCATCGCACCGGCACTAGCCGAAAAGACGGTGGAGATGATTGTCAGCGGATGCACCAGGTTCTCATACAGAATTCCCAGCACAATATAAACAGCAAGCAAAGCGGTAATCACAAGAACGGGTTCGCTTGCCAGCGAGGTCTGATACGCCGCCGCGGTTCCGGCAAAAAATCCGCGGACCGTTGGCGGCATCCCCATTTTTTGCTGCATCTCACCCACCTCGCGAGTGGCATCACTGAGCGACATACCGTTGGCGAGATTGAACGAGACAGTGACAGATGGAAACGAACTGGTGTGGTTGATCACAAGGGGGGTCGTGGTGGCCTGCGCAGTCGATACCGTGGAAAGAGGTACAACTCCTTTCCCAGCGGTGTGGAGATAGATCTTGTTCAGGCCCTCAGGGCTTTGCCAATATGGCGGAGCCACCTCCAGCACCACATAATACTGATTCAGCTGGGTATAAATGATGGAAACTTCGGACTGTCCGAATGCACTGTAAATTGCGCTGTTCAACGAGGTTGGGGTGATACCCAGACGAGATGCGGTGGCCCGATCATAAGTGATCATTTCCTGCAGGCCAGCATTCTGCGCATCGGTATTCACGTCTTGAAACCCGGAAAGGCTCTTCATCCCCGTAAGCAGCTTGGGACCCCAGGTTGAGAGATCCTGCACGTTATCGGACTGGATTGTGTACTGATAAAGCGCGGCAGACCCTCGTCCTCCAATGCGCAGGTCCTGAGCTGCCTGGAGGAACGCCTGCGCAACCGGAAGCCGGTTCATCTTGGGACGAAGGCGATTGATGATGTCCGGCGCAGTGACCTTGCGTTCCGCAAGAGGCTTGAGAGCAATGAATATGAAGCCCCCATTCGATGAGCCCTGCCCACCTGTATAGCAATTCACATGGGCTACGGCGGGATCAGCTTTGATCACCTTTACCAATTGCTGCACCGAATTGTCCATCACCGGAAACGAAGCGTCCTGCGGTCCCTGCACCATTCCCAGTAAAGCTCCGGTATCCTGCTGCGGAAAGAAGCCCTTGGGAATAATATCGATGAGATAAAAGTTCAGTCCGATAGTTAGCAGAAGGACGGTCAGCATCAGCCCTGGATTTTTCAGTACCCAGGTGAGAGAGCGGCTGTACCCCGAAAGCAGCCATTGAAATCCTTTTTCGCTGGCTCGAAACAGTCGCCCATGTTTGATCTCGCCCTCATCCTTGAGCAGATAGGCGCACATCATCGGCGTGGTGGTCAGGGAGATGACCATGGATACGACGATGGCTGTCGCGAGGGTAACCGCAAACTCGCGGAATAATCTGCCGACGATCCCTGCCATGAGCAGAATCGGAATAAAGACGGCGATCAGCGACATGCTGATGGAGAAAACGGTAAAGCCGATTTCCTTGGCGCCAAGGAACGCAGCCTGCAATGGCTTCATCCCACCCGCGCGATGGCGGGATATGTTTTCCATCACCACGATGGCATCGTCGACCACGAAACCGGTGGCAATGGTCAGCGCCATCAGCGAGAGATTGTCAATGCTGAAGCCTAGCAGGTACATCACGGCAAACGTACCCACCAGCGAAACGGGAACAGCCACTGCGGGAATCAGTGTCGCGCGCCCATTTCGCAGGAAGATGAAAACGACCAAGATCACCAGGACAACGGAGCCCATCAGGGTCTTCTCGACGTCGTTGACCGACGCTCGAATCGTGGTGGTGCGGTCCAGGACAATCGTGGTTTTGATCCCCTGCGGAATCGATGCCTCGATCGATGGCATCTCATTTCGAATGCGATCGACAGTTTCGATGATGTTGGCGCCGGGCTGGCGAAAGATGATCACCGTGATCGAGGGAACGCCGTCCAGATAACCCGCGGTGCGAATGTTCTGTGCGCCGTTCGATACATCGGCTACATCGGAGAGCCTGACCGCAGCTCCTTTGCTGTATCCGATGATGAGCGGCTTGTATTGATCCGCCTGGTGCATCTGATCGTTCACGATGATATCCGCCGCGTTCGACCCGAATGTGAGTTGGCCAGCCGGCTCGTGAACATTCTGCGTACTCAGCACGCTTTGAACGTTCTGAACGGTGAGCCCATAGCTGTTCAACAACGTTGGATTCAGTTCCACGCGTACCGAAGGACCCGCGCCGCCGCCGACCGAAACCTGACCCACGCCCTGAATCTGCGAAAGCTTTTGCGCAATGACCGACGAAGCTTCGTCGTAGAGAGTGGGCTTGTCATATTTATCCGAAGTCAGACCGACAATCATGATCGGCGAATCGGCGGGATTCACCTTGCGATAAGTCGGATTGGCGGGCAGGTTTGCCGGCAGATAAGTACGCGCTGCGTTGATGGCGGCTTCAACATCGCGTGCCGCGCCGTCTATATTGCGGCTCAAATCAAATTGGAGAGTAACCGAGGTCGAGCCCAGCGAACTCGACGAGGTCATTTCGGTGACGCCTGCAATGTGGCCGAATTCGCGCTCCAGCGGGGTCGCTATGGAAGATGCCATGATCTCAGGGCTTCCACCCGGCAGGCTGGCACCGACCGCGATCGTAGGGAAATCGACCTGCGGCAAGGGCGATACAGGCAGCACATTGAAGGCGATGGCTCCCGTAAGCAAGACGCCCGTTGTCAGCAGTGTGGTGGCTACCGGCCTCCGGATGAAGGGAGAGGAGATGTTCATGTTCCCTCCGCCGGGAGCTGCTCAGCAGGAGGATGCGCACTCCGCGGCCCGCGCGTGAACCGATGACCAACGCGATCGAAGAATATATAGATGACCGGCGTGGTGTAGAGCGTGAGTATTTGGCTCAGCAGGAGTCCGCCCACCATGGCAATGCCAAGCGGACGCCTCAACTCTGAACCCATGCCGGATCCCACAGCAAGCGGAATGCCCGCCAGCAACGCCGCCATGGTGGTCATCATGATTGGACGGAAGCGCAGCAGGCAGGCCTCGTAGATCGCGTCCCGGGAGTTCATTCCGCGTTCCCGTTCGCCTTCCAGCGCGAAGTCGACCATCATGATGCCGTTCTTCTTCACAATACCGATGAGCAGAATGATGCCAATAATGGCAACCACGCTCAGGTCCTGCTTGAAAAGGCTGAGGGCCAGCAATGCTCCGACGCCGGCCGAGGGCAGTGTGGAGAGAATGGTGATGGGATGAATGAAGCTCTCGTACAGCACACCGAGCACGATATAAACCGCGACCAGCGCTGCGATAATCAACAGACCTTCATTGGAAAGCGACCCCTCAAACGACGCAGCCGTGCCCTGAAATCCGAACTGGACGCTGGCCGGCATGTTCAGGTCCTTCTGCACCTTGTTAATCGCAGTGATCGCTTCTCCAAGCGATGCGTCGGGGGCAAGATTGAAGGAAATGGTAACAGCCGGGAACTGGCCCTGATGATTAATTGAGAGCGGCTCAGCCGTTTTCTGCACGCTGGTGAATGCGCCGAGGGGAACGGCGTTGGCCGGAGTCGAAGTGGTACTTGTATTGCTCGTGGTAGCAGTCGTGCTGCCCGCGCCCACTCCGGTCGCAATGGCATTCGCCGGCGGCGTAAGAACCGCCGAGGACGGCGTGTATGCAACCGAAGTGGTAAGTGCGTTCGAGCCGGCAGACGATGACCCAGAAGAAGCAAAAGACGAGGAAGCACCCGGCCCCGAAGCACCTGAGGATGCTCCGGTCTGAATATACAATTCCTGCAGTTTGCGTGGGTCCTTTTGGAAATCTGGATCCGTCTCCAGGATCACGTGGTACTGGTTCAATTGCGTGTACATCGTGTTAATCTGGCGCTGGCCGTAAGCGTCATAGAGTGTGTTGTCGATGGTAGATGGAGCGATCCCCAGACGCGACGCCGTCACGCGATCAACTACCAGCGACACCGCCAGCCCTCCGGTCTGCTGATCGGTCGCAACGTCGGCAAGCTGCGGCAATTCCTTCATCTTCTCCACGAGCTGTCCCGTCCACTGGTTCAGCTCATTCGGGTCCGGATCCTCCAGCGTGTACTGGTATTGAGTACGACTTACGCGGTCGTCCACGGTGATGTTCTGTACCGGCTCCATGAACAACTGAACGTCGTTGACCTTATTCAGGCTCTTCTGCAACCTGCGAATCACGTCTGACGCGCTGAGGTCACGCTGATCCAGGGGCTTCAGGTTGATTGACATCCGTCCACTGTTCAGTGTCGTATTGGTCCCATCCGCGCCGATAAAGGAGGAAAGACTCTCAACAGCCGGGTCCTGAAGGACAATGTTTGCCAACTCCTGCTGCTTTTGCGTCATGGCCGCAAAGGAAATAGTCTCCGATGCCTGTGAGATGCCCTGAATCACTCCCGTATCCTGCACCGGGAAAAACCCCTTGGGGATGGTGATGTAGAGGACAACAGTAAGAATTAGCGTGGCAACCGCAACCAGCAACGTGATGGTCTGGTATCCCAGGACGAAGTTGAGCGTGCGGCCGTAAAAGGCGATCATGCTCTCGAAGACGCGCTCCGAGGCCTTGTAAAAGCGTCCCTGCTCTGCCTCGGGATTGTGCCTCAGAATGCGCGAGCACATCATCGGCGTCAGCGTCAGCGATACGACGGCCGACAGCACAATGGTGACCGCCAGAGTAACTGCAAATTCGCGAAACAGCCTTCCCACCACGTCACCCATGAACAGCAGGGGGATAAGCACTGCGATGAGCGACACGGTGAGTGAAATGATGGTGAAGCCAATCTGTTCAGCGCCCTTCATCGCCGCCTTCATCGGAGATTCACCAGCTTCAATGTAGCGCGAGATATTCTCGATCATCACAATCGCGTCATCGACGACAAACCCGGTGGAGATAGTAAGCGCCATCAACGACAGATTGTCCAGACTGTAGCCAAGCGCATACATGGCGCCGAATGTTCCCACCAACGAAACCGGCACTGCAATACTGGGAATGATGGTGGCGTAAACGTTGCGGAGAAAGACAAAGATGATCATCACCACCAGCGCAATGGTGAGCATCAACTCAAACTCAACGTCAGCCACGGAGGCATCGATCGCAGTGGTGAGATCGGTAAGCGGTGTCACCTGAATCGAAGCCGGGAGATTCACTTCAAGTTGCGGCAGAACCGCCTTGATGGCCTTGACGACCTTGATGGTATTGGCGCCCGGCTGCCGTTGAATATTCAGGATGACCGCCGGCGTGTGGTTCATCCACGCAGCCTGCTTATTGTTCTCGATGCCATCCACAATCTTGGCAACGTCCGTCAACATCACCGGAGCGCCATTCCGGTAAGCAACCACAACTTTTTGATAGTCCTTGCTGGTCACCAGCTGATCGTTGGAGTTGATCTGGTAATCCTGATGAGGTCCGTCGAAGTTGCCCAGTGCCTGGTTTACGCTGGTTTGCGTCAGTGCCGTGCGCAAATCCTCCAGGTTCAAGCCATAAGAAGACAGTGCAGTGGGGTTGGCCTGGATGCGCACCGCGGGCTTTTGCCCTCCGCTGATGCTCACCAGGCCGACACCGCTCAACTGCGATAGCTTGGGCGCAAGCCGCGTATCGACCAGGTCTTCTACTTGGGACAGTGGTATCGTGTTCGAGGTAATGGCCAGCGTCAGTACTGGAGCATCCGCGGGATTCGTCTTGCTATAGACCGGTGGAGCGGGAAGATTCGAAGGTAGAAAGCTCTGCGCAGCGTTGATCGCCGACTGAACCTCCTCTTCCGCAATATCTATATTTAGTGTGAGTGCAAACTGCAACACGATGACCGACGACCCACCTGAGCTGGTCGATGTCATCTGGCTCAAGCCCTGCAACTGCCCGAACTGGCGTTCCAGCGGAGCGGTCACCGTGGTGGCCATCACGTCAGGGTTGGCGCCCGGATAGAACGTCAGCACCTGGATGGTCGGGTAATCGACCTCTGGCAAGGCAGAGACCGGCAGCTGGGTATACGCTACGATACCCACTAACAGAATAGCGGCCATCAGCAGCGATGTAGCAACAGGGCGCTGGATGAAAGGCCCGGAAGGATTCACGGAGTATTGCCCCCCGAGGGGTTGGATGGTATAGCCTGCTTCGACAGTATGACCTTGCTACCGGCCTGCAACTTATCGAAGCTGCTGGTCGCCACTAATTCGCCAGGGTTGAGCCCCGTCACTGCGGTCATGCCGCTGTCAGTAACCCCAGCCTCAATAGTGCGGACGCTCGCGACTCCATTTGCGACCACATAGCTGAAGGTCGAGGTTCCGTTATGCTGAACGGCACCGCTGGGAATCAATGTTGCGTTCTCAACGGTGTTCAAAAGCAGCCTGGTATTGACAAACTGGTTGGGGAAAAGTGCTCCATTCCTGTTATCGAACTGGGCGCGGAGTTTCACCGTTCCTGTGGCCGTGTCAATCTGGTTGTCGATGCTCTGCAATTTACCCGATGCCAACTTGATATCCTGGGCGCGATCCCAGGCTTCGACTGGCAAGGTGTGCATCTGTTTCATTCGAGCCAGCACCGATGACAGGCTGTCTTCAGCCAGCGTGAATACCACGGTGATGGGTTGCTCCTGTGCAACGACAACAAGCACGTTGGTCCCGCCTGCCTGAACCACGTTGCCAGGGTCTACAAGTCGAAGGCCAACCCGGCCGGAAATCGGCGCCGTAATGTGGCAGTAGCTGAGCTGCACCGTGTCATAATTCACGGTGCCCTGGTCGTTCTTCACTTGCCCCTGATCCTGCAGGACAATCTTTTCCTGGTCGTCCAGCAGTTGCTTGTTGATGCCGTTGTGCGCCCAGGCTGTGCGATAGCGCTCCAAGTCCATCTGGGCTTGCGCAAGAATGTTGGTGTCCTTTTCCAACGTACCCTCGGCTTCCAGCAACTGGGCCTCGTAAGGACGGGGATCGATGTCAATCAGGTCATCACCCTTCTGAACAAATTGTCCTTCGGTGTAGTGAACTGCGGTCAGGACTCCGCTGGCCTGTGCCGTAATTGACGCAGTGTAGACAGGGGTGACAGTGCCAATCGCTTCCAGATATACGCCTTGGTTGCCCGTCTTGGCCGCTGCCACTGTGGCTGTCACAGGTGGCTTAATCGCCGCCTGCGCCTTCTTGGCAGCCGCCGCCTTCATGTCGTTTTCATGGATGACCGCCATGATCCCCACAATCACGACTAACAATAAAAAGATGCTTAGCCAAACAATCCATGAGCGGCTCTTTGTGGGGGGCGGAGCAGTCATCTGGCGATCAGCAGAATTTTGCTGACCATCCCATTTGCCTTCATTTACTGACATTTACGACTCCGTGTCTGAACACGTGTGAGGATGTGCATCCCGCAGAATCGCAGGACTACGGCCCTATTGCAAGTTCCGACCCGCTTCACGCAAAAACAGGCCCTAAAGACTGGCGCCAAATAGACTTCTCTTGCATAGACGAGCAAGGCTCGCTGCAGGTTGCATACCCGCATCTGTCGCCAGATGAGCAGTATAGGTCATCATACCCCCTGGAGGTAAATCCGTTTTCCCTGGCTGTTTCCTTCGCGCGTTCCCAGGTTTGACTCGTTACAGGCGCCTCATAATCAACCAATGATCGAGATCGCTGATGTCCCAAGGATCCTCACTGTGCAACCAGAAAGATCAAACTCCAATTTGGGTGTAAAGAAGATAAAGCCAGTCCGCCCTCCGCTTGCACATGAGATTCGCCGCAGCGCTAGCTTTCCGAGAATGCCAATCTGTCTTCAAAGACAGACGGTATGGCTATTGAACGAGCTCCGATAAACGATCAAGTCGAGCGAAGCTCCGCGGCCCGGAGTGGTGTCTGGTTGCAGGGCTCTAATGCACCGCTCCGGACAGTTCGAAGCCGTATTGCCCTGAAAACTTATCTCTATATTCTTTTGATGGTTCACTCATGCATTTCTTACAAATTCCAGTTCATAATTTGCAAATATGGAGTAAATGAATTTCCAAGTCCTTCTTTTTGTAACTAAAGAGATGGTGACGGGGATAGTGTGCCCGATAATTATCTTCGTTAAATTGAGCTACTAACTTTCCCTAAATTCTTTATGACAGCTTTATGGCGCATCGCATAAGACTTTGGAATGAGGATGGTGAAACCAGTCACTTAGTCCCCAGTATGAGCCAACGTTTCTTAACGCAGCGACGCCAGGCGTCGAGGAGAATAGATACGCATGAAAGGTAACTTGAGGTCAGCCATCGTATTAGGTAGTGTGATATGCGGGTTCGTAGTCCAGCAGAAGTGTCTGGCCCAGAGCGGCGTCTCAAACCCGAACAATAAACTTACCCCGAGAGCCGTGACTGCGCAAGCCGCCGTTCACACTGCTTCTGTCGACGTTGCGGCACTGGAAGCGCCTGCGCCCGGACCGAGTGCGCCTGCCAAGGACGATCCAGCTCCGTCTGCCGCCGCGACTCCTGCCACGGCGGCCGCTGCAACCACTTCAAGTTCCACCACGACCGGGACGCCCTCCGGGGCGGTGCCGATGAAGAATGAAGCGGTCGTCAAAGAGTTACTCGAAGTGAAGAAGCAGTTCGCGCAAATGGAAGCCGAGATGAAGGCGCGGATGGAGAAACTCGAATCGGAGTTGAATACGGACCCCGCAACCGGCGATTCACTTTCTGCGGAGAAGGATGCCAACTCGTTGCGTACGGCAGAGTCGAGCGGCACAGACGGCTCAATGACCTATGGCCAGACGGTTGCACCAGCAGCAGCGACGGCCCCGGCACCCCCGGAGATTGCGGCACAAATCACCACCAAAGGTGAACCCTTCCCCGGCGACTGGACGTGGCTGAACAGCAACGGGCATGCGGTCGATAGCCCGATGAGTACAAAATACTTCACGCCGGAATTCCGCGCTGACGCCAACTACATTCTCGACTACAACCATCCCGAAGATGACACCATGGGCGGCGCGACCGAAAGCTTCCGCTCGGATGAGTGGCAGTTGGAGCAGGTCAGCGTTGGTGGCGACATTCGCATTCAGAATGTTCGCGGGCGCATCCTCACGATGGACGGTTTGTTTGCTACGACCACGCCGCGCAACGACGCAAGCCCCAATCGTGGGGCATGGGATCTGGCCGGCGCCTACAAATACATCTCAGAGGGATGGGGCGGATATCACTGGGATGTGGCCCACGGCTTGAACGTGGACGCAGGAATTTTCGTTTCTTACATCGGTCTGTTCAGCTATTACAACTTTGATAACTGGACCTATCAGCCATCGTTTGTTTCGTCCAACACACCGTGGTTCTTCAACGGACTGCGCATTCAGTATTTCCCAACCGCGAAGCTGAAGATCGAGCCGTGGATTATCAACGGCTGGCAGTCCTACGCTCGTTATAACGGCAAACCTGGTCTGGGCGGACAGATACTCTGGCGGCCAAAGCCTAACCTCGACTTTGTCTGGAACAACTACGGTCTGGGTGAGGACGATGCAGGATTCCCAGGCCGTTCGCGTATCCACGCCGACTACAGCGCACAGGTCAAGTACTACGACAATCCGAAGGCGCTCTTCGACAAGGCTGCCTTCACCATCACAGGAGATGCGGGTTGCGAATACGGCGGCGGCCCCGCGGTCGGCTATTACGATCCGCATGGACTTTCACCGGAAATGGGCACTGCCGATTCGTACGCCGGCGGGGTCAACTGCCATAACAGCCATAACGGCAAACCAAAGCAGGCGTTCATTGGTTGGATGGCCTATACACGTTTCTGGTTTAAGAAGGACCTCTATGCTGTGACCCTGGGCGGCGGCCAGATGAACAACCCCGGTCGTTACCTTACTCTGCTGCCACCCATCAACGGCGCCACGGCGATCAGTGGTTCCCCGTACTTCACTGAGAACGCCGGCGATCGTTCGCAGATGCACGACGGAACCATCACCTTCGACTACATGCCAGCCCAGTTCATCACCTTCACGCTGGAAGAAGGCTATCGTTACTCCGACGTGCCTTACTGGACGGGCCGCAGAGGCATTACGCCTCCTGGCGGCATCAATGGTAATGCCGCACATTACCAATGCGCCGGAGGAGGCGACTCCGGCTTTGGATATGGCAACACAGTGGCTGCGGCTCAGGCATGCGCAGGAGTCGGCGCCAATCCTGCCACAGCTCTATGGTGGCCTGACCTGCGCACTAACCAGACCAATACGACGCTGGCGATCAAGGTCCGGTTCTAACCACAGTGAAGATGAAACTGTGAGTGGCAAACGAATCTAGAAACAATCGTTGGTTGATCGAAGTAGCATCGGCGTTGTTCGCAACTCCGATGCTGCTTCGAGACTTGGATTCGCTCTTATCGGCGATCGCATCTCTCATTGCTTCTTGCCGCGGCGTCATGCAGAGTCTCCCCGACTCGCATAAAGAAGATATGAAGTTATCCTCACGATCATGACTCACGGTACTCGCGCGAGGACTAAATTAAAGCAATTCTCCCGTACTTACGAGATTTCGCGCAGTTTCCTTACAGCTCCTTTACGGTGCTTCGCATAAGAATTACGAAAGCGACATTGAGACCCAACGCGACCTGCTCTTTTGGTAGTCAGGTCCTCGTGGCAACAGTGTGTCTTTGAAAGTTTTCGAAGAGATGAGAGGCGCTAAAAGGGTGCGAGAAATCCGATGAAGAGCAAATGTTTTGGATTTGGACTCATGCTGATGGCAATGGCCGCTTCACTGACCACGAGCGGCTGCAAGAGCGACAAGGTCAGAGCGGACGAAGAGGCGCCACCACAGGCCAAGGTGATTTCAGGAGTAGACGTCTCCTTTTTCGCTGTCGAACATCCGGAACGGTATCCGATCGTAACAGCGAGTGAATACCAAGCCCCGTCGCAATTGTTTGTGACCGGCACTATTATTCCGGACATCGCGCGCAATGTTCCGGTGATTTCGCTTGCCTCCGGCCGCATTGTAGACATCCGCGCTCGCCTGGGCGACACAGTCAAGAAAGGCCAGCTCTTGCTGCGTGTTCGCAGCGACGATATTTCGGGAGGCTTCGACGCCTACCGCAAGGCCATCTCCGATGAGCTCCTAGCGCGCAAGCAATTGGATCGAGCGAAGGTGCTGTACGATCACGGGGCCATAGCGCTGGGTGACTTGGAGGTCGCGCAAGACACCGAGGACGACGCCAAGACCACCCTCGATACGGCCACTGAGCATCTTCACCTGCTCGGCAGCGATCCCAGTGATCCGAAGGGAATCGTCGATATTTTCGCTCCGGTCTCCGGTGTGATCACCGATCAGCAGGTGACGAATGGCGCGGCGGTACAGGCATACTCTACGCCAAACCCATTCACTATTTCGGACCTGACGTCTGTGTGGATCGTCTGTGACGTCTACGAGAGCGACATGGCCAACGTGCGCGTCGGGCAACCTGCTGACATCAAGCTGAACGCCTATCCGGACCACATTCTCAAAGGCACGATCAGCAACATCGGCTCAATTCTCGATCCAAATATCCGCACAGCGAAGGTCCGTATCGAATTGGCCAATCCAAGCGGCATGATGCGGCCGGGCATGTACGGCACGGCCACTTTGTTCGGCAAGGAAAAGCGGACCTATACGGCCGTTCCAGCGTCAGCGATCGTGCATCTGCATGACCGCGATTGGGTCTTCATCCCTTTGCAGGAGAAGTTTAAGCGGGTTCAGGTCGTCAGCGGTGAGCAGTTGCCGAACAATATGCAGGAGATTCTATCCGGGTTGCAACCCGGCCAGCAGGTCGTGACAAACGCGATCAATCTGCAAAATGTAATCGACAATGAATAACGCTCAACTTCGAGGCCTGAGGAAGAATTCATGATTCGCAATCTTGTAGATTTTTCTCTCAATAACCGGTACGTGGTGCTGGCGATTGGGTTGCTATTGCTCGGCTGGGGAGCAGTGTCGTTTCACAACATGCCCGTCGAGGTCTATCCGGACATCGCCGATAATTACGTAAACATCATCAGCCAGTGGCCCGGGCATTCCGCCGAAGAAATGGAACAGCAAGTATCGGTTCCTGTCGAGATTCAGGTGTTTGGAATTCCGCATCTCACGACGGTGCGGTCGGAATCTATTTTCGGCCTATCCCTGATTACGTTGATCTTCGACGACCAATCCGTCGATGACTGGAACCGCGCAAAGGTGCTGGAAAGGCTCACTCAGGTGAGTGTGCCGGCGGGGGTGCAGCCTCAAATCGGCACGGACTGGAGCATGACCGGCCAGATTTATTGGTACACGATCCGGAGCACCAATCCGGCCTATGACCTGATGAATTTGAGAAGCATCGAAGACTGGACTCTGTACAAGGAATTCAGGAAGGTTCCAAACGTCGTTGACGTGAGCGACTTCGGCGGTACCGCGCGCGAATACCAGGTGCGCGTCGACCCAAATAAGCTCATCTCTTACGGCTTGAGCATCAGCCAGGTGGAAAACCAGTTAGCCATCAACAATGTGAACGCCGGCGGCAGCTTCGTCGAAGAGGGCTTGCAGCAATTAAACGTCCGCGCCCTCGGACTCTACCGCAATGTGCAAGATATTGAGAACACCGTTCTGACGACTTCGAATGGGGCTCCAGTGCGCGTCAAGGACATTGCGGTCGTCGAATGGGGCCCCAGGATTCGGCTGGGCCATATGGCCAGAGCCGATCA
>JBEKPF010000022.1:0-71535 GCA_049521035.1 Occallatibacter sp.
AATAGACAAGGAAGATGTCCTGGTTGTGGATGAGGATTTCAGGACCTTCGTTCACATTGAGATGAGGCATTGATGGGCGGTTGAGCAAGTCCCCCACCTCTTCCCACGGATACTGCGGGCGCGAGAGCAGCGTGCGTTCCGAGTCGATGGTCCAGGGGTTTTTCATGTGCGCAATGTAGATGTCCTGCTCACCATCGTGGTCATCCTGCCAGCCTGACCAGATCATGTACTTCTGGCCGTTGAGTTCGAATGCGGAGGCGTCGATAGCCCACTTGTCGGTGCGATCGGCGACTTGGCCTTTGAATGTCCATTCTCCCTGCATGGGATCTTCGGAAGGGTTTTCAATAGCGTAAATGCGGTGAGTCTCATTGGTGCCGGCGTCGGCTGCAAAGTAGATGTACCACTTGTTGTCAAAGCGATGGATCTCGGGCGCCCAGATCTCATGGCTGTAGGAGCCGGTGGCAGGCGGGGTCCAGACAACGCGCTTCTGAGCATGGGCAAGATCGGTGATATCCGGCGTGGCTCGGAGCGTGAGGTTGATGCCGGTTGTAGCCATGAAGTAATAAGTGCCCCTGTAAGACATGACCCAGGGATCGGGACCCGAGGGAAGCAGGGGATTGGTGAACATTTCGGCGGCAGAGGTTGCAGGCGGAACGGGCGGCTGCGCGCAAAGAAAGATACCTGAGTTATGCAGCATCGAAGCTGCGAGAGCGGCTTGCGAAAAGCGATTCATCAGAGTGTAAGTAGACATAGCTGAGCACCTTCCTTTGAACACTGGGAGCGATGTGAAGAAGGCATCGATCGAAAGGAATCAGCGAAGGCTGTTTAAGGCGGAGGCTGCGCGGTGTTGGATGGTGATGGCGGGGTAGCGTGCGGACGACCATCGCTTTGTTGTAGCTCCTGCTGCGCTTCTTCATTGCGGCCCAGGCGGGCCAGGGAGAGACCGCGATAGTAGTGCGGACGAGTATAGGTAGGATCGGATTTTTCAGCGTGGGCAAGAAGCTGCTCGGCTGTGGAGTACTCCTTGTCGCGAAATGCAAGTTCGCCGAGGCCAGTGAGCGCACCGGCATGGTTGGGGTCGCGGGCCAGGACGTGTTCGAAGAGAGGCTTGGCTTCATCATCGTGATGGGCGTCGAGAGCAAGTTGGCCAAGCTGAAAGTAGGCCTCAGTCTGCCGGGGCTGAAGGCGGATAGAGGTTTCGAACTCGCGGCGGGCGTCCTCGGTGCGGAGGAGCGCGGCGTAGACATATCCGAGGCCATAGTGTGCGCTCGCATCGTTGGGGCGCGCGGCGAGATAGACTTTGTAATCGCGTTCAGCCGCCGACATTTGCTGCTGTTCGGTTTCGAGGCGCGCGAGTGCATAGAGGATGGTTGGATTGGCTGGAGCCAGCTTTTGTGCGGCGTGCAGAGCTTCGTCGGCTTCGGGGAGTTGACCCATTTCGAATGCCTGGAGGCCGCGATCAAGCTGTAGGTTGGATGAGTCGGGGAGTTTTTCGCAGGCGTGGCGCAGGGCAGCGAGCGCGAGGTCCGGGTGATTGTCACGACGGCTGGAGACTGCGAGTTCAGTAGCCGCGGCGACTTCTCCTTTGCGAGCAGCAATATGATGCGAATCTTCGGCGAGGATGGTTTCGAAGCGGTCCATGGCTTCGGGATCGCGGTGCTGCAAGAGCAGGAGATCGCCGGCGGCAAGGTTTGCAGGAACGGAATTGGGCTCTGCGGCGAGAGCACGAGCGAAGGCCTGACCGGCTTTCTCAGTCTGGTGAAGATCGAGCAGAGTGTTGCCAAGAAGTATCAGAGCAGAGGCGTCGTTGGGGTGCTGCTCGGTATATGGGCGGAGAAGGGAAGCGGCTTCGGCGGGATTGTGCCGCAGGCGGAGATGCTCGGCGCGGTTAACGATGGGATCCGGGGTGGGATTGATTTGGGCCTGAGCGGCAGCCTCCAGTCCGGCGAAGGCCAGCGTCAGTAGAAAACGGAAAATGCGTGGACCCTGCATGGGATTAAGTTACAGCGCGGGATTGAGTCACCGGTCGAGTAGGCTTGCCTGCTTGCCGGTAACTGGCAACTAAGAGCCAGCGATAGAATCCCTTTCGGACTGGTTCAGTAAATGATAGCAAGAGAACAAACTGCAACAGCGGGACAAAGCGGAGGCAGCATCTACTGCCTCCGCCGTAGGTAGTCCGTCAGAAGGTGATACGGCCGGTAATCTGCAAATTTCGCGGGCCATAATCTACACCTGTCGGAATACCGAACCCGGTGCTCTGTGAGGAATCGGCTGGCGAAAGGTCCGGAAGACCCATCCGGTGCCGGTTCAAGAGGTCAAAGGCCTCGCCTTTCAACTGGAATGCGACTTTTTCCGTGATGCGAAAATCCTTCAAGACACTCACATCCTCAGCCAGGTAGGCCGGACCGGTGATGGCCTCCGTGACCCTAGGGATATTGCCGAACGCAAACGGGGTGAAGGAGCAGGGTGCGGACGGGGTTCCGCAACCCGGCGTGAACGGACGCGGCCAGCCAACGCCTTCCCGGTTCTGGTCGACAAAGGCGGCATTTGACATAGGGACGCCAGGATCTCCTCCACCGTTTGTGCCGGCCACGCGGTACGCGGGCTTGAACCAGGACTCTCCGTTAAAAACACTGGGACCGTTCTTATTCCCTCTGTACGCCGTGCTCGCGAAACTCGTTGCGTTGAGAGAGGCTGGCCCCGCGGTAAACGTCATGCAGTTCTGGTAGTACGGAATACCAGTAGCGCAACCGAAATCGATTGGCTGCCCGCTCGAGTAACGCTGTATGGCGCCAATCTCCCATCCGCCGACGAGGTAATCCATAGCACGGCCTTGGTTGAGCCACTTGCGTTTGTTACCAAAAGGTAGCTGGTAGAGGTAGCTGAGTGAGACTTGATTCTTCAGGTCCTGAACGCTGACTGCTTTGTCACCTTTCAGATCTGACGAGTATTGTGCCTGTTCGCGTTGGTTGTTGTTCGTGTAGCTGAAGGGGATCAGCGAATCGGCATCCGTGAGGATCTTTCCCCACGTGTAGGAGGCTTGCACGTTAACACCATCGCGGAAACGGCGCTCCAGCGAAACCACCATGGCGTTGTAGGAGGAGTGGCCGAGGTTCTCCAGGCAGCAATCGTCCGCGATGTAGTCATACTGCGGGAATGGGCGTATCGACTGGCCGATAGGACCTGTGAAGTTTGAGTAGGGGGCGGTGTATCCCTGGCTGGAACCGCCCAAGGGAATGTTGTACTGGGGGTTACTCAACAGATCTCCGAGGGCGAAATCGGACGGAGAGATATTATTGAAGTTGGTGAGGAAGCCGGAACGAAGATCCTGTGCCACCTGACCGATATAACCCAAAGAGAAGATGAGATCCTGGGCAAACTGGTCCTGAAGTTGAAGGCTCCAGTTGCTGGTCATGGAAGGACGGCCGTCCCTCGCCAGGATCAGGTCACCCGCGACTGCGCTGAAGCTCCCGAGGCCGTTCACGGCTGTCAACTGTGTCGGATCGGTATTGGGAGCGTAGCTGTAGTTCGGGAACCCAATGTTGGAGTTCTGCGGGTCGGCAGGTGCAGTGGAGTCGAGCCGGAACGCGGGCGTGAAAGCGCCGCCCTGGGTAGCCGTGCCGCCTAGCGCGACTCCCTTACTGATGTTGTAGCCCTGCAGCATGCTGCCGCCAAAGTCGTTGTATTGCAGAGGGCCATAAATGATGGATCCGCCGCCGCGCAGCGCCATCTTGCCGTTTGTGTTTGGAAGTACGTAGGCGAATCCCAGCCGCGGAGCGATATCCTTGTACCAGGCGTTCGCCCAGGCGGTGTTGCAGTTGCAGTTGGTGCCGAAGACCAGCGCGCCCGGCAGATTGCTGGCAGCGGCGTCAGGGGCGGTGAAGCTGAAATCCGAGGTCCGGTTTTGCGCTTCATGCCGTGGAAGATCGACGTCATAACGCAAGCCAACATTGACGGTCAGGTTGTTGGTGAGCTTGATGTCATCTTGAATGAAGCCTGCCATGTACCAGGATTTCCAACGTGGATTCACGTTATACACCGTCTGGCCGCCAAAACCCACTTCGCCAATTAAGAAGCTGGCGAACGGGTTGCCCGAGGAGCAACAGGAGTTACTCACAGCCGCCGTCTGGTCGCGGTAGAAGTTAAAGTTATCAACGTTATAAAGGTTGGTGGAGTAGACCTGGTGTCGCCAGTCCACTCCGAACCGTATGCTGTTTCTACCTTTCTGCCAGCTCACAATATCGTTCGCGCGAATGCCGTTGTCGATATTGACGCCATTCTGTTGCTGGCCCCAGTTCGAAGGTGCATCCGGACTGGGAAATGAAATCGCCGGGTAGAATTTGGAATGGTCGTTCGCAAGCCCATTGGCTGCCGCGGTGTCCGACGTACCAAACTCCGACGACAGATTCACGCTGTTGGTGCGGTTGTAGCCGACATTCAGATGGTTCAGCCAGTTGGGTGAGATGGTGAAATCCCAGCCACCGCGAATGTAATGGGTGGTGAATGCCTGAGCGTACCCGTTGTTATTGAACGGCTCGGGGAAATCCGGCGCTCCGGTCAGCTTGGTGTTCTGGCGCGTATTGTAGGTGCCGAATATTTTGTTTCGATCCCCGAGGTTCTGATCGATGCGAACCGTGTAGGTCGTGTTGTTGTTCGGGGCCACGCCTGTGTACGCATAGTTGCCGATGTAACCAAAGACGTCCGTGCTCTGGGGCGCCTGGTTCGGCAGAGGCAGCCCTTTGGACAGAGCCGCTGCCGTGGGACTGAATAAGGCGGGCGGGAGCTGGTTATTGGCAAAGGGCGTACGGCAAAAGACACCCGGGCTGAACTCAGTCGTCGTTCTGGGATCGTAGATCTGGTTGAACTGTACGGGTAGGCCGGTACAGGGATCCAAAAACACATTTTGCCCGTTGTAGGGTGTTCCGCCCGGAACATAGCCGCCAAGGATATCGCTGAAATCGCCGGTGCGCTCCGCCGCGGTGGGCACAGTAGAGACGATCACAGAGCCGGGAGTGAACTGGTATTTCTCCCACGCAAAAAGGAAGAAGGTTTTGTTGTGGCCGTTCCAGACATGTGGAATCCAGACCGGGCCACTGAAAACACCACCGTAGTCGAACTTGCTATCCTGCGGTCTCGAGTACGGGCATTCGATTTCGGTGAGTGTCTGGCAATCGAGAACAGTGTAGCCGTTGTTGAACCAGTTATTCGCGTCGAAGATGCGGTTCTTGATGATCGTGAAGGCGGTGCCGTGGAAATCGTTGGTGCCGTTCTTGGTGGCGAAGCTTTCAATGCCCGAGGTGGTGCGTCCGAATTCGGCCGAGGGGCTGGAAGTGGTGACTTTGAACTCCTGCAGGGCCTCGATCGAAGGTGAGGTTTCGTCGAAGGAGGAGCCATTCTCGCTGCGCTGAATGCTGGCACCGTCGAGCAGGACCTCAGCTCCGTAGGCCTGACCGCCGGAGAGGCGCGAGAAGAATACGCCGTTGCCGGTATTGCCGGAGGTACCGCTGCCGGGGCCGGTAGTGCCGGGAAGAAGGAAGGCGAAGGTTTCCGGCGAGCGCAGCCCGCCGATGCCGGCGGCGAGCGAAAGCGGGAGGTCTTCAATCTGCTTGTTGGAAATGGTACCCGCGATCTCGGAGGTCTCCGTCTCGATGCGCAGACCGCTCGCATCTACGGTGATGGTCTGGCTCACTGAGCCAGGGGCGAGTTTGATGTCCAATGCAGTGGTGCTATTGATCTGCACAATCACGCCGGTCTCTGTTGCCGTAGAAAAGCCGGGCGCAACAGCAGTGACGGTGTAGGTGCCCAGTGGGAGATTGGGAAAACGGTAGTCGCCAGTCGAGGTGGACTTGGTCACGCTGACGGTGTGGGTGGCGTCATTGGTTGCGGTGACGGTGGTGCTCGGAACGACTGCTCCGCTGGTGTCCTGAATGCTTCCGGTAATTGCGCCACTCGAGGTTTGGGCTGTCAGATTGGCAGCGGCGATTCCTCCTAACAGGGGCAGCAAAAACCAGCGGAACGGGATTCCCGCATTTCTGATCATTTTGGTCTCCAATAGTACTGCAAATGAATTCGCCCTGGTCGCCTGTCTCATGCCAGAAAACGCTTGCTTGTAAGCTACGAATAAAACTCTCTGTGTGCCTTTAACCTGCCAAATTCGCGCAATTCATGATTGTGCGAATTCCGAGAAAACGCTATCTCAGCTTTGATTGCGTTGTCAAGATAATTTGAGGATGCGTCAGCATACATTGAAAACGTGCGGCAAATTCAACGACTGAGCTGAACCGATCAGGATCTCCTTCGCTCAACTTCTGAATCTTCAGGAAAGAGGCCTAAGCGCATGCTCAATGGTGATCAGTATTGTGAGGCCCATCCCAGTAGGCCTTTTTGTCGGCATCGCTGCGCTTGTTGAAAAACCATGCGCTCTCGATGGTTGTCGCGTTCCCATTGGCTGTAATCTCCGGCCTCAGGGGCCCACACATGGTAGTCGTGATAATAGGGATCGTAAACACGCGCATGAACTTCGCAGCTGGTACTGAACAGTGCGATTGCCAAAACAGTTGTGAATGAACAGCAGCGGAGAAACATTCTTCCTCAACGATCTCAGACCGCTTCCCCCTTTAAGGTTCTCTTTCTCAACAGCCACAGCCCTCGATAGATGCCGGTGCGGCGAACCAGGTTGCCTACGGTGAGAACAATGGACGCTTTGATTCGCGCGTAGACCTGTTGCAATCGGAATCGGAACTCGGATGAGAGGGACGATTGCGCTTAGAATCATGCTGACGTAATTATCGCGGGTCATGCGATCGGGATATTGGATGAGTAGACGGGATGGATGGCGAACGTGCTCCAAGGAGAAATGGGCCGTTGGTCTCCTATGTCTCGCGATGATGTGCTCGCTGAACTCTGAACTCGGGACGTCTACGTGGTGGTTACTGAATCAAAGCAATACCAAGTTGAAGTAGAACTTCTAGAAGATACTCCTGAAAATTTGCACTTAAGTACCGCCGTAGATGACGGTAGCCTGCCAGCATCATTCCATCCTGAACCTGAAAGCTTCCCTTTTTGGGAAAGCCTAAGAACTATCGCGATGGCTGCTTAAAACGCGGATGGTCACCGGACGTGGAATTGGATTCAGCTGCCGACCAATACCTTCGTATAATTGCAACTCGATAGATTTGGCTGCACGATAATGCTGCATGAATCTGTGTTCGGCTCCGCCGTGCGCGTCGCGCGCTGTCACTTACGAACTGCAATGTCCCCAAAAGCAAAGAGAATGTCGAATCGGATCCCCTAAGATTCATTTCCACGCCAGACTTTGTTACACCCAGGCGATTCAGATGAACGCAAAGGAGGAGAGAATATGGCTCATGTGACGTATGAGGTTGAAACTAACGCCGCCAGCGAGGCGAGCGTCACGAGAGTGGACATGAAGTTCGAGATCGTCGTTATCCCCGTCTCGGATGTCGACCGCGCCAAGGAGTTCTACGGGAGACTCGGGTGGCGACTCGACGCCGATTACGACAACGGCAAGGACTTTCGCGTCATTCAGTTCACGCCAGCTGGGTCGGGGTGCTCGGTCATCTTCGGCAAGAACGTCACCGCGGCGGCACCCGGTTCCGCGCAGGGCCTATATTTGGTCGTTTCTGACATTGAGGCGGCTCGCAAAGAGTTGCTTCGTCGCGGCGTTCAGATCAGCGAGGTGTTCCACGGAGCCGGCGACGTATACGCCGGCCCGGACGAGCCTTACCTGTTTGGGCGAATCCGGGTCAGTGGTCCGGATCCAGCGCATGGCAGCTATCGATCATTCGCCTCGTTCAGCGATCCGGATGGGAACGGCTGGCTGTTTCAGGAGATCACGACGCGGCTCCCCGGTCGCATCGACTCGACGGCGACAACCTTCGCATCGGCGAGCGATCTGGCGGATGCGTTTCGGCGAGCGGAGTCTGCTCACAGCGAACACGAGAAGCGCATCGGACAGCGCGACGCAAACTGGCCGGAATGGTACGCCGCCTACATGGTGGCGGAGCAGTCCGGCAAAGAGCTGCCTCAACAGACGAGGTCCGCTTAGAGCGACGTGACTTCCGGCGGAATGTAGAGGCTCTCGATCGCGAGTTTCTGGAGGAGTCATGAGCACTGCAACAACCACCATCCGCGTTCGGCGCGAACCGGAACTCCTCGGGCAAACTGTCGTTGTCATCGGCGGCAGTGCTGGTATCGGGCTCGAAACGGCCCGACGAGCGCGCGTAGAGGGGGCGAGACTGATCCTCGCCGGCCGGAATCCCGAACGCCTTCAACTCGCCGCCGACGAACTCGAAGCGCTGAGCATAGCGGCCTTCGACGCCGACGATCCTGCTCAACTCGAGCGATTCTTCGGTGACCTGCCGGCCACGATCGATCACGTAATGGTGACAGCCGGCCAGCCGCACTACGGGCGTCTTCTGGACATGGACTTCGAGGAGGCGCGCCGCGCCCTCGACACGCACCTCATGCTGATGCTTCAGGTCGCCCGCAACACCGAACACAAGGTAAGGCCGGGAGGCACGCTGCTGTTTATGGGCGGCGTGGGAGGCCGCCGTACAGGCATCGGGCTCGGGATCATGTCAACAATTACCGCTGCGCTTCCAGCGCTGACCGCCAGCCTCGCACTCGAACTCGCGCCTGTCCGAGTCAACCTCATCGCCGCTGGCTTCGTCGACACACCGTTGTCGGCATCGCTCCTCGGCGATGAGCTCGACAACCGCCGCAATCAGCTTCGCGCCACTCTTCCCATCCGGCGCGTCGTCACACCGGCCGACGTTGCCGCGCTCGCAGTACACATCATGACCAACACAGCCCTCACTGGCGCTACCTACGACATCGACGGCGGGCAGCAGCTCGTCCCCTGTTAGCTGAAGAGGGCAACATGATCGTCATGGCGGCGCGATTGGCGAGCAAGGGAGAGCCAGCTAAAAGTGGTTGCGGGATTTCTCCGCACGGTTTTATCCAAATTGAAAGCCCTTGCGTAGGAGGCAGCCATCCGTCTCCGGCGTCAAAGGCGAAAAGCTCGCGATGCACATCGAACTTCTCCATGTAGATAGCAGTGAATCCCAGAATATGGTCAATTGGCATCGAGGCTTGACGGCCAACTTTCACTCGCGATGCTCTTCGTTATCTGAGCAAGAGCCGCCAGGTCACGATGGCACAGATCGAAGGTTGCGTGCTTCGGCGAATGTGTGATGCCGAGGCGCCGGCTCTGGACGGGTGGGAGATCGCCGAGGCACGAATCCAGCAGTCGGCGCCAGTGAGCGGACAGCATCGCAGACCGGGTTTGGGGAAATTGGGCGATTTTACTTGGTATTCACACATGGGAGCGGTAAATCCGATTGCGTTGCCGTGGAAATGGCGTCAAAATGGCATCCATCGGGTTTTGGGAGGGAAGTATGCGCATTGGCCAAGTTATCTCCAGTTTTGGGAGTTTTGCCTTGATGCTTGGGGTGAGCCAGGGATTGCTCGCGCAAACCGGCGCGACGGTTAGTGGTGGAAGCGTGACACTTCCCAGTGGCGTGGTTGGCATAACATCTGCCGGTGCATTCGCCGGTCCAATGGGAATTACAGGGGCGCCCTATAGCGCGACCCGCAAGACCACGCGTGTGCAGAAGCTGGCGAATGGGACGACCATCACCCATGTGAATACTGTGAAGGAGGCTCGCGACTCAAGCGGGAGGACCTATCACGAGAGCCGGCCGGAGATAGCGCAAGGCGCCGAGGGAGAGGCTTCCAGCTTTGTCTTTGTCAATGTGCACGATCCGGTGAATCGGATCAACATCAGCTGGAATTCCGGTTCAAAGGTGGCGAACGTGATTCACATGCCCGAGCCTGGGCAGATCAAGCGAATCGAGACGCAGCCTGCGGCGGAGAATGCGGCGCCGATGCCAATGATGAGGCCAGAAGCGATTAAACCGCAATTTGAAGAGCTGGGCATGAAGACGATCAACGGCGTGGAGGCCAAGGGGACGCGCACTACCAGGGTGATTCCGGTGGGCAGGGAAGGCAACGACCAGCCGCTTACCGTTATCCATGAGAGCTGGGTTTCTCCAGAGCTGAGAATTGTGGTGATGAGCAGCAGCGATGATCCTCGGTCAGGTACTTCCACGATGGAATTGACGGATATTGAGCGTTCCGAGCCTGACCCGGTGCTGTTCCAGGTTCCCGAGGGGTACACGGTGAAGGAGCGGACTCCAGGGCTGGAGAACTGAGAAAAGCCGCAATCTGACTCAGCGAACGGCTTACCGCAAACGGGCGATGCGGCGGTTGCGCAGCCATTTGGCTACGCCCAGCGCCAGGAGCAAGCAGCCGAAGGGGATGCACATCAAGGCTACGATGAGGGCGAACCAGCCTGCGTTGGTGCTGGCGCCTGTGGGCGAAAAGCCGCCCAGCAGGGTTTCAAGGAGCAGGGCTGCCAACAGGCCGGCGCCCACCATGGATGCTCCCCATTGCAGAAGTTGTCGGGTTCCGTCGTCGGGTTGGATGGGTGCGGGCATGTCTTGCATTGCCACGGCTAGGCTCTGGCTGCGGCCAGCATGGCGTAGACGATGACCCCGGTGACCGACACGTAGAGCCAGATAGGGAAAGTCCAGCGAGCTACCTTGCGATGGGTGGGGATGCGACCGGTGAGCGAGAAGAAGAAAGTAATCAGTACCAGCGGCAACGCTGCTACTGAGAGCAGTACGTGGCTGGCGAGGATGCCCAGATAGATGGTCCGCAGCAGGCTGTGGCCGGGATAATGACTCTCGCCATGCAGTGCGTAGTTCACGATGTAGCTGACTAGAAATACAGTGGAGAAGCCGAAAGCCGTGAGCATGGACGTGCGGTGGGCCTTGATGCGATGCGAACGGATGAAGGTGTAGCCGATGAGCAAGGCGGTGGCGCTGAGGCCATTGAGCAGCGCATTGAGGGCGGGCAGGAAGGTGAGCCGCATGCTGGCTGCATCCGGGGCTGGGTGGATGTAGATAAGCCAGAAGAGAAAGAGTGTGGCTGCGGCGCTGATGGCGAGAATGGCGGCGATGGCGGGGCCGGTGCCTGCTTTTTGCGTGCCGGAGGATGGGGCTGAAGTGGTCATGAATCCCTAGTATCGCGCTGCGGCGCAAAGCATGAGCGTGGTGAAGAGCAGGGGCAGGTAGAGGACGCTGACCTTGAGCAGATCGCGTGCCAACATGCGGCTCTCGATTTGGTCTTTGGTGCGCAGGATGCCGGCGAAACGGATGGTGTAAGCGAGGTAGAGCAGGCCGAGCGCGGTGGCCAATACGGCGTAGGAGATTCCCACGGTGCCGAGGAGCCAGGGGGTCAGGCTGACGGGAATCATGATGACGGCGAAGAAGAGCGCTTCAGCGACCGTCGACCATCCGTCGGGCTGAACTACGGGCAACATGCGAATGCCAGCGCGGGCGTAGTCGTCGCGATAGAGCCAGGAGATGGCCATGAAGTGGGGGAACTGCCAGACGAAGAGAATGGCGAAGAGGGCGACACCGGGCCACTCGATGCGGCCGCGGGCGGCGGTCCAGCCGAGGAGTGGACCCATGGCGCCGGGAAATGCGCCGATGAAGGTGGCTATAGCAGTGACGCGCTTGAGCGGCGTATAAATGGCCACATAGGTGAAGGCCGTGAGTAGAGCCAGGGCCACGGTGAGCAGGTTAGTGTGCATCGACAACCAGCAAGCCCCGATGGCCAATGCGCCGAGGCCAGCCACGATGCCCTGAGCCAGCGAGAAGCGGCCAGAGGCGAGCGGGCGGTTGGCGGTGCGGACCATGCGGGCATCGGTTTTGCGCTCCAGGGCTTCATTGAGCGCGCCCGCTCCAGCGGAAACCAAGCCGATGCCGAGAAGCGTATCGAGAAGGCCCCGCTGCAGGCTGGAAATCCCCGACTGCATCGATCCCAGATAAAACCCGCCCCACCCGGTGACCAGCACCATGGTGACCACCTTGACCTTGAACAGTTCGCGCAGGTCATGGATGAGGGTGGCCGTGGCGCCGGGACTGGGGGCGTGAATGTGCCCCGGGCTGTGAGCAACGCTCGGAGCGGCTGGCTGGACAAGCTCTGCCGGACCGGCGGCATGGGAAACGGGAGTCATGTGGGCGGTTGCAAACCTCAGCGGCGGTCCCGGGTTGGGCTGGCGACGGGAACCTTTATTGATGATAGCAAGCGGGTACTCCTGGGGTGGCACCATGTAGTAAGTAGATGCTTGCGCGGGAGATCAGACTCGCGCGACGGTTCAGTCTGTGCAAGGAGGATACCGTTTCTATTCTCCTGATAGCCGGCGGCAGAAACGCTTCGTCGAAATCATCAGCTCCACTCTTAATGTGTGGGTGAGATGCCCCAATAGAAGTGGGCAGCCATGTCCTCCTCTGCCGAGGGCGGATGAATGGGATAAGTTTTCTGGTAAGTCTGAGCTATGTTTGCGATCCTCTGGAATTCGATTAAATTATTCACCGCAATCAAGAGGATAAAAACGATCATCGCCGGCCATCGCGCTTTGCCCAGTTTCTGTAACCCGAAGACTGCAATGATGATGAGAATCGGCACCCAATCGAGGGCATACATGAATGTCTCGGCTCCATAGAGGATGTGTAATGTCAATTGCAGAGCAAGAAAAGTCAGAAGACTTAACGAAAGATGGTTTCGTTTTTTGCTGAGAAGAGAGCGGACGCCTAATGCCAGGAGCACAAGCCAGCAGACGACGGCTGCTGCACCCCATATCGATGCGGAACCAGGCCAGGAGTTTTGAAACGTTAGCCCTAGCTTCCAGGCGGGCCCTACCGGATCGTGAATGCCGAAATCCGGGGTCATCTTCTCTGCCGGAGCGACAATGCTGCCAATGACAAAAACGTTCGCTGTCTTGAGGAAGCCAACCAAACTCAGGCGGTTTAGATAATGCCTCTCTCTGCTAAAGTCAGTGAAAAACTCTGCCGACGGCATCAGCAGCTTTTCCACGGACCAAAGAACGGTGACCAGGAAAAAGCCGTTCACGGAAACTTGCAGCCATTGCGGCCACGAAGTCTTGCGGAAGGTGAGCAGGAGGCCGAGAGCCCAGTTAGTAACAACGATGCTAAGCGATGTTGCGCTAGCTAATACTCTTCCGGCAGATTCCCATCGTCCGCCTTGCGAATAGAGGATCAAGGCAATGGTGGCAAGGATACTGACGGAGGCCAGACCATAGGTTTCCGGAACAGCGAAGAACAATAGTCCAGCGGAGCTGAATAGACCTAGCATTGCTGCGCCTGATGCCAAGACGCGATCAAAGCCGAGTTTACGAATAACCAAATACATGAGGATCATCCATACAGCGGCGGTGAGCGCCAGAAAGACATCCGCCCCCTCGTTCAGATCAAGATGCGCTGCCTTTCGGGCGGCTGCATCGCAGCTATATCCAAAGAGCGCAAAAATGGGATGAACTTGCGATCGGGTCTGTAAGCTTTTGCGCGCCGAGATGTTATAGAACACGCGCATCGCATCGGCTTCGAACCAAAAGTTGTCGGACCCTTCCGCGCGCAATCCCACAGGAAGACGATGTGCCAAGTTCCATACGAAGGTATACGCCGCCGCTGCAAGCGGAAGCATCGGGATGGAGTCGATCCAAGTAAGGGGACCAAGTGAGACGGCCGTATTCTGACGGGCCATAGAGAGCCTTGAGGTCCTTCCTCTCAAAATCTATAGTGAATGAGCCAATGCGAACAAAGACACTTACTCGCGGCCGTTCTGCCATTCGCTATCCTGATACATCAGAGGCTAGCCTTGTGTGAGGGCAAGCATCTCGACGGAAACCGTCAAAAGCTGGCGATTCCATGCAATTCCGCGATCTGTCCAAGACCTTGTTATCGTCAAGATCGAACTTCACTCACCGTGCCCACGAGATAGTAAGGGGAATGAATTCATTTCATTCCCTCTCGCGGCGCCAGATGAGCTTGGAATGAACCCTTTGCTCTTGCTACTGTGCTGTCGTGATTAGCATGCTGCCACACACCTTCAAACCAATAAACTGAGTGACGCACAAATTATTCCCAAAGCGGTAGATAGGCTCGGGCGCTGAATGAGGTGGACGCCGCGTTCTCAGGTCGCGCTGGTTCGGTTGATAGTCGAACAGGGACGACGAGAAGGGCAGCCGCAGCGGCATTTCATCTGCGCAGCCTCGATCATCGTGAGCGTGACTCCGCTTCGCGCTGGGTAAATCCAATGCGGATCGAGCCGAAGCGGCGAGGGAACCGCGAGGAGCTAATTCCCGTTCAACCTGTAATCTCGATTAGCCCAGCAGGGAAAGGGGGATGTGCACGCCCGTTGCTCCGTTGAGGGCCAGTGCCTGATAGATGAGGGTCACGGCCTCGCACCGTTTCCCCTTGATCGGAGGTGCGTATTCGATTTTGGAGATAACGGCGTTGGTTAGGGTGACTCTTTGAGCCACAGTCTCTTTACCGCCAGTGCTCGGTTGCGAGAACTGGAATGTGACGGATTTAATGATCTCGCTTGTAACCAGGGCATGATAGAGCAGAGGCGAAGCACTATCTACCGCTTTTACAATCCTGATGGGTTTTTGCTGAGCGCTGCTTGAGGGAATGCCGGATCCGTTGTTGAAACTAGGGCCAGGGAGAGTTGCCTTGCCGCCACCCCCGCCACCAGCCGCGGATCCGATTTTCACCGGGTTTGAAGCACCCTGGCTGAAACTGAAAACCTCTATACTGCCGGTGTGGCTGGAACCGTTGAGTTTTCCCTGTGTCTGAAGTTGAATCGTCATTGAGACGTTGGCTGACATCGCGATCCTCCTCATTTACTGATGGGCGCTCTCAATGAGAGAGGGGTCGCCTCACGCAGCGGATTATAAAGGAGGTTCGATTGCCTGCGACACAAGATTCTTTTAGAAGACTCACGGTGAGCGGAGGTCGCTGCCGAGGGCAGGAATACTGGAAGGAAGGTCAGCTGAGTCGCGCTGCTAGAAGGATGGCGTCGACTGCCTGCTCGGGGGTAAGCGCATCTACGGGAATGGAGACGTGGGCTGTGCGGTAGAGCGGGAGGCGACGTTGGTAACGGTTGGCAAGGTTAGCCTGGTCGGCGAGGACGGGACGGGCATGCTCGGTGCCGGCGCAGCGGGCAAGGGTAGTTGCCAATTCGACTTCAAGATGAACCAGGAGCGTTGCAGGCGCGGCGATGAGAAAGGAACGGGTGGCTGCATGCTCGATTGCTCCACCGCCGAGGGCGAGGACCAGCGCGTCGCCGGCAGCCAGACGGATGACGGTTTCATGTTCGCGGAGGCGGAATGCCGGCTCCCCGTGGAGGGTAAAAAGCTCAGTGATGGTCACGCCGGCTTCGGCTTCAATTACGTCATCCACATCAATGAATTTCCAGCCGAGACGTGCGGCAAGCAGCGGGCCGACCGTGCTTTTGCCGGAGCCCATGAAGCCGGTGAGGACGATGCGGCGGGGCGGGGCAGACGTGGAGTGGATTTGAGAGGTCATTCTTTTTCAGCAGAGGTTTGATTTCCCACCTTGGCCGCAAGGACCAGAACGCGGCGAGTACGGGGCACGCTTGAGACCGTTCTACTTAGTATAAGAAGCCTGAGCAAGGGGTCAGTCAGGCGAGCACCATGACGATGGCGCCGGCGGTGATGAGCAGACCGCCTGCCACCGCGGGGAGGGTGAGCTTCTCGCCCAGCAGCAGCCAAGCGAAGAGCATGACCAAGGGGACGCTGAGCTTGTCGAGCGGCGCGACGCGTGAGGCTGGTCCTAACTGAAGGGCGCGGAAATAGCATAGCCAGGATAAGCCGGTGGCGAGGCCGGAGAGAGTGAGGAAGAGCAAGGTGCGACGGTCGAGGGATCGCAACTCGTTATGTTTACCCAGCGCCAGCGCGATGCCCCAGGCAAAGACTACGACGACGGTTGTGCGGACGGCTGTGGCCAGGTTCGAATCGACATGCGCTACGCCCACCTTGGCGAGGAGGGCGGTGGCGGCGGCAAAGAGTGCGGAGAGAAGCGCCCATCCAATCCAGCTCATGGGGAATATGGTACGCGGATGCGGTGGGATGGCGATGATTTAGACTCGACCGCATGGAGACTGGCCGCGCCAGCAAAACTGCTCTCGGTGTGGCCATTCGGCGAGCCGCGCATCAGCTGGTGGATCGGCCGCCGGTGCTGGTGGATCCGATTGCGGTGCGGCTGGTTGGAGAGGGACATCCGCGGCTGATGGAACGCGCGATGCACCCCGTGGGTCGGGACTTTCGCGCCTTCATGGCGGTGCGCAGTCGTTATACAGAAGATCAACTGGCAGTCGCCGTTGCGCTGGGTGTTACGCAATACGTGGTGCTGGGCGCGGGGTTGGATACATTTGCGTATCGCAATCCGTTCGATGCGCTGCGGGTGTTCGAGGTGGACTTTCCCGCTACGCAAGCAGGGAAGCGAGACCGGCTGGCGGAGGCTGGGATTTCGGTGCCGGAGAGCCTGACTTTTGTGCCGCTTGATTTTGAGCACCACACGCTGGCGGAAGGGCTGGCTGATGCGGGGTTTGACGCGCGGAAGGCTGCATTTTTCGGATGGCTGGGGGTGGTGCCTTATCTGACGCCGGAAGCTTTTCGCGCGACCTTGGCTGCGATTGGGCAATTGCCGGCGGGGACGGCGGTGAGCTTCGATTACGCGATTTCGCCGGAGACGCTGGGGCCGCTGGGGCGTGTGGCATTTGATCGGCTGGCTGAACGAGTTGCGGCTGCGGGCGAACCGTTTCAATTGTTCTTTACGCCGGAGACGATGGAACTGGAGTTGCGGCGGGCTGGGTTTCAGCGTATTGAGCAGTTGGATTACGAACGGCTGAACGAGCTTTACTTTAAGGATCGTGCGGACGGGCTGAAGCTTTCAGCCGTGAGGCTGGCTATGCTGACTACGGCTTGGGTGTGAGTGGGGCTGCAAGCTCGACGAGAGAGGAGCGAGCTTGCAGGCATGGCTATCAGGTGGACGGAGCGAGCGTGCAGTTCTTGCTGCTCATTCCTTGTCGCTTACGAGCGAGAACATGGCTCCCTGCGGGTCCTGGCCGTTGATGATCCAGGCGCCGCCGGGCACTTGCATGGGGCCATTCATGACCTTGCCGCCGCCGGATTGAACGCGCTGGATGGCGGCCTTGATGGAATCGACGTGGAAGTAGAAGGTCCAGCTCGAGACGGGTATATGCGGTGCTTTGCCCATCATTCCGCCGTCGCCCATCTGCTTGTGGTCACCTTCGTCGAAGATGCGATAGATTCCCATAGGTCCCATGTCCATATCGCTGACCTTGGCCCAGCCAAAGAGCTTGCTGTAGAAGCTGAATCCGGCCTCGAGGTCGCTTGTGTAAAGCTCGTGCCAGCCGACAGTGCCGGGAGTGGGTGGTTCGGGGCGGACCGGCGAAGGCATGGCGGGGTTGGCCGTGAAGACGACAATGGCTGCGCCCTGTGGGTCAGACATGACGGCGAAACGCAGCATTCCGGGAACATCGGTGGCGGGTCTCAGTAGTTTGCCGCCGGCTTCGACGATTTTTTCGATGTGCGCATCGACATCATCGACCGAGATGTAGCCGACCCATGCGACATGTCCTGGGATAGTCAACATGCCGGCGATTCCGACGTTACCGAGGTTGAAGATGGTATACGGTGGGCCGCCTTCACCGGGCATTTCCTGAGTGGTCCAGCCCACAACATCGGAGTAGAACTTGCCTGCGGCTTTGGTGTCGCTGGTCATCAGTTCGTACCAGCTGAACTTTCCTTTGGGTGAAAACATGGCGGGAGTTCTCCTTTTTGGGTGGACCGCGGTATCGGGGTCCAGTCGACTCGTATGTTGATATCAACTGAATCGGAGGTATGTCAATGCGGTGGCATATTAATTCTGGTGAGGCGGATATGGGAAGGCGGAGGCGTTGTTCTGGATGAACCCGATGGTACAGTATTGAAGTTTTCCGTTGAGTTGTGTTGTTCGGCTGAGGGCGCGCGAGAGATCCTAACGTATTGCGATTATGAGCAACCGGCATTTGCCATTCCGGTATGGACGAACTCATAACTGACCCTTTGGCGACCATCCTTCCGGAATGCGAGATTTTGAAACGGCGAGCTTGCCGCGTTCCTTAGACAGCTGCACCGCGATCAGTGAGAATTCAGGATCGCAGAAGCGAAGAAGCCACCAAATAGGAAAGCGAATCCGATTAAGGCAAGGGTCCACATCTGCCAGCGTTTCGGGATTTTTGGAAACATCTCTGAATGCAGACTGAGAACTTTATACATCTTCCAGCGACCCACGAATTCGATCTTAGCTTCTTTAGGTAACCGCCGATTGACCTCTTCCAACATCCAATAAAGCCATATATTGGCAGCGATCACGAGGGTGATTGCGACCAAGAAACACAAGACGAAAGCCCATCCTGATGCAGGAATCTCCGTATCCTCTGTCGGGGGCAATTCTCTCACACCGTCGAGTTATGCCCGAATCACCTGCAAACCGAAAATAACCAATTCGTCGACAACTGCTGCGGAGTGCTCTCAAAATTGAGAATTCCTGGTGGGCGAGCTTGAACAATACAAGTACGACGCTGAACCCGGGGACCTGAAGTGTGTGACCGATCGCATGGATTCCTAAGAGCAACCGCAGATCTTTCGACTCCGCTACGCTTCGCTCCTGATGACAGCTCATTATTCACCGCTCAACATGACAATGTGCTTGGAGTCAGCTCGAATCACTAGCAAACCGGAAACTGCACCGCTACCATTCGGGGCCAGCTTGCGATTGCGCGCTAAGATTAGATATGCGCCTGCCCGTGCTGTTGACGATTGCGATTGCCCTGATGGGATTGTCGGGGTGCGGCTACCACACGCTGGGCGCGGCAACCCATCTGTCGCCTGATGTGCATACCCTCTCCGTGCCGCTCTTTATCTCGCGCACAGACTCGTACCACACGGAGACGGTGATGACGGATGCGGTGATCCGCGAATTTGCTGCCCGTACGCGGTTCCGCGTGACGCCGGACTCGAACCCGGACGCAGACGCTGTCCTGCAGGGGACCATTCTCAAGGAGGCGATAGCGCCGCTGACGTACAACGCAGCTACGCAGGAGTCATCGAGCTTCCTGATTACCATTGTGGCTTCGGTCACCCTGACCGGCCGGGACGGCAAGGTTCTCTACGAGAACAAGAATTACGTCTATCGCGAGCAATTCCAATCAACCACGGACCTGCCGACCTTTATTCAGGAGAATCCGGCGGCCATGGAGAGACTGTCACGCCAGTTTGCGCGGCAATTGGTGGCGGATGTGCTGGAAGGGTTCTAGCAACGCAAGCTGACTGGCTCAACGGTTCTGGATTTCAAAACCGTCATTGCTGCAATTCAGTCGTCCCGATGCGGCGGGTTACCGTGCTTGGCAGCAGGAATCCGACGGCGATGAGCCAGATGAACCCAGGGAAGCGCGTGAGCGGAATGAAGAGCAGCGCATTGGGAACAACCATGCTGATCCAGCTCAGCTCGCCACAGACGGCAAGCACCAAGCCGAAAACCAGAAGCCATTTTGGCAGTAGTTTGGTGAACCAGGCTGTGACGGAAACTCCGGCTATAAAAAGGCCCATGGGCACCGAAAAGCCGGGGCCGCCGAGACCATACCCGATGAAATAGAGCGCTCGCAGCAATGTGGGGTCCTGCGCGATGCCGGGACGGATCATGGTCCAGCCAATGTGCGCGCCGGCCATCATGTCAAAGACTGTGGCGAAACCGCCGAAGAGAGCGATGTAGACACCGGCGGCCCGGACGCCGAGGAACTGCAGGCGACTCACAATGGTTGCAATGCAGATACCCAAGGGAACGGTTGCACCAAACTGAAGGAAGTTGCAGATGAGCACCGGCGTGGGGTTCCCCTGGAAGTAGGCCGCGATTGTCTCGGCCGATTCCCAGGGGCCGGGATAGTGCGGGCCTCCGGTAAAAGAGACAACCGGATAGAGGCCGGCGATGAAAAGCACCATGTAGACGATGGCCAATGCGCCGGGATGCGGTCCTCGATGACGCAACGTGCTGATTGCGGGCTTTGTCTCGTTGGGCGGGTGCATAGTTCCTCCTGTTCGTATGATTCATGTATAGAATGATTCATTATTGGAATCATTGTCAAGTGGTATTATTGCGCAAATGACCTCGGAGATGAAGCCACCCTCAGAACGGCGCACATCGGGCGCTGCCTTCCTGCTGGCGCAGGTGGGCGCGCAGGGGGCGCGTCGTTTTGCCGAACGAATTGCCGAGATTGGATTGACACCGGCGGACGCGGGGCTGCTGCGGAAGATTGCGTTGGACCCCGGAATCAGCCAGCAGGCATTGGCGGAACATCTGGCTGTGATGCCCAGCCGGATGGTTGCTCTGGTGGACGAGCTTGAGGGCAAAGGCATTGTCGAACGCAGACGGAGCGCGGAAGATCGCCGCAATTATGAGCTACACCTCACGGGCAAGGGACGACAGGTACTTGGGGACGTGGGCCGGATCGCCACGGAGCATGAAGAGGCGTTTTGCGCAGCACTGAGCAAGGAAGAAAGAGCCCAGTTGAGCGACTTGTGCCGACGCATTGCCGACGAACAGGGGCTGACGCCCGGCGTGCATCCGGGTTACCGATCACTGGGAAGAAAGAAACAAAGTGACTAGCAGTCCTCCGGTGAGGCGCTCAGGATGCGACGCGAAGCTTGCGTGCTCGGATGAAACGGGTTGGACGCGCGATAGTTCCGGCCGGTTTTTGCACGTCTTTTCAGCAACATGGACTGGCATGGCTGTGCCGGGGAAGATATTCTGGAGCCGCATGATACACGCGACCAAAGGCCTTGCCGCAAGGAGACAGAACCTGTGAGCACGGCTCGCTGGGGTGCCGGATTTGCAGCCGCAGGCCGCTTTGCGGCTGAGATTGAGGCCGCCGCGGCTGGCAAAGGTGCGTTGCGCGCCGGGTACGTACTGGTCGGCGACGAGGCCTTTCTGCTTGATCGCTGCCGTGCCGCGGTGCTGAAGGGATTTGTGCCGCCGGACCTGAAGGACTTTTGTCTTTCAGAATTTGACCTCGGCGCTACCTCGATTTTCGAGGTGCTGGATCGGGCTCAGACGCCGTCTCTGATGGCTCCATTTCAGGTGATTTTTGTTCGCAACGTGCGCCAGCTTTATACGCGCGGCGCCAAGAAGGAAGAATTTGCAGCGCTGGACAGGTATTTCCGCTCGCCGAACCCGCAGGCCGTTCTCCTTTTTGTAGCCGACTTTGTGCGCATTCCTTCCGACGCGCGGCGCATGGAGATGGACGACAAGAACCGTTTCGATCGATTGACCGAGACGCTGGGCGAACATTGCGGCATGGTGGAACTGGCGCATGTGAACGAAGAAGACGCCATGCGCTGGATTGCAGCGACCGCGATGGAAGCCGGAGCGCGGATGGATCCCGACGCGGCCCGCGAGCTGGCGGACGCGCTGGGCGCGGACATGATGCTGATCTCGTCTGAACTGGAAAAGCTGCTGCTCTACACACTGGGCCGCGGGCGCATCACGCTGGGCGACGTGGAGACGATGGTGCTGGGAGCTAAACAACGTTCGCTGTATGAGCTGACCGACGCGATCAGCGCTCGGGACCGGGTACGGGCACTGGCATTGTTGCACGGGCTGTTGAACAGCTCCGACGCAGGTGAGGACGCTGCGATTGGTCACCTGTACATGCTGGCTCGAACGTTTCGCCAGATGCTGGTGATCCTGGAAAAGAATGTGCGGGACTCGCGCGCCATCTGGCAGGCATTGTGGCAGGGGTTCCGGATGCCGCCGTTTGCCGCTGACGATTTGATCAAGCAGGCTAGGCGGTACAAAAGCCGGCGAGAGCTGACCCGCGCCTTGCGGTTGATTGCCCGCGCCGACATGGAACTGCGTTCTTCTCCACCGGACAAGCGGCTGGTGCTGGAGCGGCTGGTTTACGAACTGGCGTCCGGGCCGGAGCCCGAATCGGCGCTCTTCGCGTCGACGCAGCTTTCGTTTGAGGTGTAATTCGCCAAGCCCAGTGCTCTTTCAGCCAAGAGACATACTTGCAGTCTGTCTATCGAATTTGGCTGGTGAGTCAATCGTTAAGGAAGCTCAGAAAATGATGACTGAGGTTGATCTCGCCGCGCTCATATCGGGCTGCGTACTCCTGCATCAGGCGAGTGGGGGATGCGTATTCTCCCGCTGACGAGAACATGCAATCAGCTTGCCGGACGGGAAGGCGGGGAAGTTGATCCTGATTGATAGAGCGGCTCAGCTTCGCTGCGGACTCCGCAGTGCGTTGCAGGTGGGGAAACTATGTTGGAAGTTCTTAACGGATGTCGCACGCGTTGAGCCAAGGGCCATATTCCTGGTCTGGGCCTTCGATGTGCTTGAGGTACGCGTCGCGCATGGAACAGAGCAACGGCCCCATCTGCACGCCGTCGCCGTATTGGATGCGATGGGCTGACTGAAGCATATGCGCCAGCATGCTGTGGTGTTCTGCGCGGTGTTCCAGCAAGCCGGGAAAACTGCACTGCTCCATCAGTTGCTCTTCGCTCCAGAAGTGCATGCGCGTGAACTCGATCAGCCGGTCAACGAGTTCGCTCAACTCTTCTCGGCCACGTCCGCGCTCCACCGCAAGGCGGAGTTCGTTCATGGTATCCATGAGAATGCCGTGTTGATCGTCCAGGGCTCGCACACCGACGGTGCAAGCGTGGCTCCAGGTCAAAAGTGTCACTTGGGACTCCATGAATAGCTAGAGTATTTATCGGACGATCAGTAGAGAATCCTCTTAAAGTTGTAATTTTCGACTTACGAAAGTGTCAGTCATCGAAAATGATGCAAAGGGGTCGCGGCTGGATTGTTTCTCAGCTTTGCCGGACCGGAATTCCGCGCGGAGTCTGGTGCGAGATGGAGCAGAATAGGACTGGGTTCGATGATCACTCCTGCGAATTCGATTGCTGCGTTGCTGACGCTGATTCCGTTGTTAGCCGCTGCGTTTTTTCAGGAGCGCCTGGTTGCGTGGGTCGAGAAGCTTCCGGTATGGTCGCGGCTGGTAAGTCCTGCAGTCTTGAGCGTGCCGTACGTGCTGGTGAACTGCGCTGCGGATGATTTTCATTGGGGCTGGTTTGCGTTGTATGCGTTGCTTCCCGTGGGGATTGCAGGTCTATTGTGGCAGGCAGGCACCAAGGATACTGAGCAACATGGCAACTGGAGGGATTTTCTTATCCTTGCTGTGCTGGGTCTAGCGGTAGATCTGCGTTGGTTTGAGGGGGGATGGCCGGCGCACTTGGCGATCTTCAGCAAGATGCTGTTGCTGGATGCGGGAATCTACGGGTTCCTCTTGATTCGGCGGTTGGATGGGACTGGCTTTGACCTGCGTCTGCGCTGGCGAGACGCTACCATTGGTTTCCGGGAGCTTGCCTGGTATACGCCGATCGCGCTGGTACTGGGCTTGAGCCTGGGTTTTCTGCATGTGCATGGAGTGTGGCCGGGGCCTGCTCCGATTGTCGAGGCATGGCTGTTTACTTTCTTGTTTATCGCCGTTCCGGAGGAACTCTTCTTCAGAGGATGGCTGCAGAATCTGCTGGAGCGGCGCATGGGGCGTATCCCGGCACTTGCGCTGACGGCGATTCTCTTTGGGATTTCGCACTCCAACAAACGAACTGCGTTCTTCAACTGGCGCTATGTCTTGCTGGCCACGGTTGCGGGCTTCTTCTATGGCCGGGCATGGCGTCAGGATCGCCGAGTGGGTGCATCGGCCATTACACATGCATCGGTGGATGCGATCTGGTCAATTTGGCTGCGGTAAATGTGGCGGAGTATGCGTGCGGTGATGGTAGTTCAGATAACCCAGGCCGACGCGCATATTATGGTCGATCGGTCCGGGCACGGTAATAGCAATAGTGATGCCGAAGATGGCATGTGCCATGGCGAGCGGATAGAGATTGCGGTAGCGGAGGAAGAGCAGGCAGGCGGCAAAACCCCAGATTAAAGTGACGGGCGTGAGGATGGTACTGGGCAGATGCGCAATGGCAAAGATGAGGGCGGCCGCTAACGCTGCCAGTTTTGCGTTCGGGATCAAACGCAGCAGGCGCGACAGAAAGAAACACTGGAGCAGGAACTGTTGGAGGCCAGCCCAGAGTGCGTAGGCCCAATAGGTCTGAATGAATAAAAGCAGGGTTTGGGGCACGTGCAGGGTATGTAGACTGGCGGCTAATGCTATGGCCGAGGCGGCCACTGCAAGCGCCAAGCCCACGATCCAGAGCGAATGTAAAAAGCCGGCTCCGCGAAGACCCATTGCCTTGAGCCCGTCGAACGAGAGGCAGGTGACGACCACGATAGAGGCGGCTGCAGTCAACCAGAGCAATCGTTGCCACGGGCGCGGCGTCCAGCAGACGGTGAGAATGAGCGTGTACGGAATGACAAGTTCAAGCAGAGTGCGTTGCCTGCTGCGTGCGGCAGCGGATTGATTCCGTCCCGATTCAGTTGGTCCCTGGCCTGGCATTGAAATGATGTTAGAGGAATTGCCGTCCGCTATTCCAGGATGACGACCGGTTCTGCGACGGAACTTGGTTGGTGGTCGCGTGTGGTGAGGGTGATGGCTGCAGCGAGAATCAACGCGCCACCCGCCCATGCATACGGTCCTAGATGCTCGCCTAACAGCTTTACGCCCAGCCAGGAACCAAGCGCCGGTTCAATGTTCAGGAAGACTCCGGCGCGCGAGGCCGGGACGTGGTGAATGCCCCAGTTCCAGAGCAGGGTGGTGGTGGCTGTGCATAGCAGACCGCCGCAGGCCAAGGCAAACCAAGCGGTGGGGCTCACATGAGCGAACGGCGGCGGATCCGCCTTTTGGTGGGTCAGGGCACTCAAGAGCCATGGGCCAAGGACCACGACAGCCAGCATGAGGGTTCCCGAGAGAATGGTGTACGCGGTTACCACTTGCGGTCTGTGGGTTTGCATGAGCTTCATGCTGAGCAAGATCCAGGCCAGGGCAGTTACCAGCGACGCGACCACGAGCAGGTCGCCCGTCAACGAAGGTTGACCGTGCGCGGCTGGGCCTCGGTTGCCTCCCAGCACAATCAATGCCGCGCCCACCGTCGACCCGCACAAAGCGAGCCAGCCGATCCAGTCAAGCCGCTCGCCTGCAAACAGCGCGGCGGCCGCAGCCAGCAGCACCGGCATCGAACCTACCATGAGCGAAGCGTGGCTGACCGTGGTGAGGGCCAATCCATGAAACTGGAGGAGGAATTGGATAGGAATGCCGAAGGCCGCGGAGATGAGCAGTATGCGCATTTCGCCGGCGGTCAATCGAAACCGACCGAGATTCACCAGAACCACGGGCAACATGCCCAGCGAGGCAAACAGGAAGCGGTAGAGCACCATGTGCTCCACACTCATCTCGTTCAGTGCCAGCCTGCCAAAGTAGAAGCCTGTGCCCCACAGGCATCCGGCCATTGCGCAGGCGCCGTAGCCCAAAAACGTGGTGCGCCCGCTCACATTTGATTGCATTACCATCCCTCTTTTAATGTCGCATACGCATGGCGGCTCCGTACCACTGCCCAAATGTAGGGAAATCGGCGAGAATACTGTTCGATGGCGAATCGGCCTTTTGGGACGAATGTCTGGTGTTGCGCTGGCTTGAGTCTGGCGCTCGCGGGTTTGCCGTGGTACGGCTTAAACACTGCTTGCGCGCAGTCAGGCACCGGATATGGGCAGGTTTGGGCGCACGACGCTCAGGAGCGATCGAATCAAGCCCGCGAAGAAAAAGAACTCCAGCTCTCCGATCGGTTTCCCGACAAGCCTTCCATTCCGCCGGCGTTTACTGTTTCCGCGGAACCGCTGGGATTTTCGCCGCCGGGCTCCATCTATCTGGGTGAACGCTGGAGCTTTGTTTCACTGGATTTTCTCGATGAGGATCGGCTGCTTTTTACTTTTCGCGTGCCGGGACTGATTCGCAGGGGGAACGGGGAGCGGGGTGACGTGCGCCAAATCCGCGCCCTGGTTCTGGCGCTACCCCAAGGAACAGTCGAGGCTGAGGCGGTGTGGCAGGTGCACGACCGGGCACGCTATTTGTGGATGCTCAAAGACGGACACTTCCTCTTGCGCGACCAGGACGGGCTTCAAATGGGTGATGCTTCGTTGCACATGAAGCCCTTTCTCCATTTTCCGGGGCCGGTGCTTTCGCTGGAACTCGATCCCAAGCAGCAATACCTGGTGACCAACTCGCGGGAGCCCGCCCAAGCTGCGCCGAAGGCCGGAGACGTAGCCGGTGCAGCTGATCACCCCAGCGATAAAGACGCCTTGCAGGGGACCTCGACAACCTCCTCGATGAACGGGTTTGAAGAAGCACAGGCTCCAGCGGGCCGGTCCGATATGGTGTTGCGGATTCTGCGGCGGGACTCGGGCCAAGTGATGCTTGTCTCCCGGGTTGCCAACGCTGTGCATTTACCTCTCAACTCGGATGGGTATCTTGAAGGCCTGCGCGGCAACGGTGAGCGGTGGATGCTGAACCTGGATTACTTCAGCGGCGGTAGCAGGTTGCTTGGCCATGTTGACTCCTCGTGCATGCCTGCTTATGACTTTGTCTCCGAGCGGGAGATTCTGGTTACGGCCTGCGAATCGTCAGGCGCGCACAGGTTGATGGCGATGGATACGGAGGGCCGGCATCTTTGGGATGTCCTGTCCATGGGACAGGGAGTCTGGCCTCTGCTGATTAGTTCGCCGGATGGATTGCGTCTGGTACGCGAGACGCTTGCCGTGAAGCACTCCGTCGACTCGTTTTCCCCGATCGAGACAGAGGATGTGAAAGGCCAACTGGTAAGGGTTTTCGATGCGGCGACGGGCAAGGTGACGCTTGCGGCCCCGGCCGTTCCCGCGCTGGATGGTGGCGGCAACGTGGCCATCTCGCCCTCTGGGCGCCGCGTGGCTGTGTTGAATGCCGGTAACATCGAGGTGTTCGAATTGCCGCCGCCGGCGCCGATGCCGGAAGTGGACGCCAGCCAGAAAGGGCGTTGAGTCCGGCTTATTACCGAGACCTGCGTTTCCGAACCCGTGTAGACTGGTCGACGGGAGATTTTTCTTGTCCACGGCTGTCGTTCACTATACGGCTGCGGCGGTCTCGGACCGCGGCCGCAAGCGTCCATCGAACGAGGATGCATTTGGTTTTTCCGTCGAAGATGGCGTCTTTGTAGTTTGCGACGGCATGGGCGGCGCAGCGGCGGGGGAGATTGCAAGTTCCCTGGCTGTCGACGAAGTATTACGCTCGCTCACGGGCAGGAATCATTCGGACTCCCAATCCTCGGACCATGTCGTCCCGGCGCCCGAGCGCGCTGAGGAGGCTATCTGCACAGCCAACCATGCCATCTTTTCCCGTTCCCAACGAAACGTGCGCCTCAGCGGGATGGGAACGACGTTGGTGGGACTGGTGGTGGAAGAGCGTCGTGTCTGGGTCGTCAACGTGGGCGACAGCCGATGTTACCGGTTGCGGAACCACCGATTGGAACAGCTTACTCTGGATCACTCGCTGGTTGAAGAACAGGTGAGGATGGGCCGCATGACGCGGGCCGAGGCGCTGCGTTCTCCGCTGAAGAACGTAATTACGCGCGCGCTAGGCACCCAGAGCCGCATTACGCCAGACATCTTCGAGCACGAAGTTGAACCAAACGATCTTTTCCTCCTCTGCTCCGACGGCCTGACCAGGGAACTCTCCGACTCGCTTATTGAGACTCTACTCTCGCTCGAATTGCCGCTTGATGACCTGTGTGCGCGCCTCGTGCATGCCGCCAAAAAGGCTGGTGGCCACGACAACATCACCTGCTTGCTGGTGCGCGCGGATCCCTAAGCGGTCCAATTGACACCCTGCGCACCCCGACTTATTCTTCGGAAGCTGAAGTTAGCGTTAACGATGCTCGTGGCAAGGAGCCCAAATGGGCAAAGCAGGCGGGAGCGGTCAGGTCGTGGTGGATCCGGCAACGATTCCGCAGAGGCGACTCTACACCGGGGCCTTGATGCCGGCAATCGGTCTGGGCACATTCGGGTCCGACCACGTTACACCCACCCAAGTTGCTGAGGCGGTGAGGGGCGCGGCCGATGCGGGATACCGGCACTTCGATTGCGCATCGGTCTACGGTAATGAGCGTGAGATTGGAGTTTCTCTTGAAGCAATTCAGCAAAGCGGAGTTAGGCGCGACGAACTCTGGATAACTTCGAAGCTGTGGAACGACAAGCACGGTGAGGATGATGTAATCGCGGCCTGCCGCAAATCTCTTCGCGACCTGCGCCTTGAGTATCTCGATCTCTATCTAGTTCATTGGCCCTTTCCCAATTTTCACCCGCCTGGATGCGATGTAAGTTCGCGCTGCGCGGACGCCAAACCCTACATCCACGAGAGCTACATGAAAACCTGGCACAAGATGGAAGAGCTTGTGGATCTGGGATTGGTGCGGCACATTGGCGCGTCGAACATGACCATACCCAAGCTGCGACTTGTATTGCGCGATGCACGCATCAAGCCAGCGGTGAATGAGATGGAGTTACACCCACACTTTCAGCAGCCGGAACTATTCCAATTTGTGCTGGAAAATGGCATTCAACCAGTCGGCTATTGTCCGATTGGTTCACCGGGACGGCCGGAACGTGACCGTACGCGGGAGGACACTGCGCCGACGGAAGATCCGGTGATTTTGAAGATCGCCGCGCGCCACGGAATTCATCCAGCAGTGGTTTCCATCAAGTGGGCTGTGCAGCGCGGGCAAACACCGATTCCGTTTTCGATCAATAACTACAGAGCCAATCTCGCAGGAATTGCGAGCGATCCGCTGACCGATACGGAGATGCACGAGATCGCCCTCATCGACCGTAACTGCAGGCTCATCAAAGGACAGGTTTTCTTGTGGAAAGATGGTCAGAGCTGGGTTGATCTGTGGGACATGAATGGGGAGATCACGCCGCCGTAGTTTGGCCTGGACTTACTACTGCCTGGCTTGCTGGATCGGTGGGCGATTAACACGGGAGTTGAAAGATGAATGCAACCATGACTGCGGCATACCTGCCCGGCAACTCCACTGTCGAACTGCGCACGGTGCCTGTGCCTGCTCCCGGCCACGGTGAAGTATTGCTGCGCGTGAAGGTTTCGACTATTTGCGGTTCAGACATTCGCTGTATCTATCATGAGCATCTTGGCAAGGGCCCAGAAGGCTACCAAGGGGTGATCGCGGGCCACGAGCCATGCGGCCAGATTGTTGCAACCGGTCCGGGCTGCCGCCGATTCAAGTCGGGCGATCGCGTCATCGTCTATCACATTTCAGGCTGTGGGGTGTGCAACGATTGTCGCCGTGGTTACATGATTTCGTGCACCAGCGAAGAATATCGCCGCGCCTACGGATGGCAGCGCGATGGCGGAATGGCTGAGTACATGGTGGCGGAAGAGAAGGATCTGATTGCGCTGCCGGATGAGCTCACATTTGCCGATGGCGCGCAGGTTGCCTGCGGATTCGGCACTGTGTATGAGGGCCTGGAAAAAATCGGAATCAATGGCAACCATGCTGTGCTGATAACGGGACTGGGACCGGTGGGTCTGGCGACGGGCGCGCTTTGCCGCAAACTGGGCGCAGAAAAAGTCATTGGCATTGATGTGGTTCCGGAGCGCATGAAGATCGCGATGGATCTGGGTCTTTGCGATGCGGTGCTGGCTTCTGGACCAGACAACGTTGCGCAGGTGAGGGGACTGACCGGAGGCTTTGGCGTGGAGCGTGCGGTTGACTGTTCAGCGCACTCCGCTGCACGCGCGACAGCGATTCGCGCCACGCGCAAGTGGGGCAGGATTGTCTTCATCGGCGAAGGCGGAATGGTTGAGATCAATCCGTCTCCCGACATGATTCACGATCAGAAAACGGTGTATGGGTCGTGGGTCACGTCTACGTGGCTGATGGAGGAGTTGGTGGAGCGTCTAGTCCGATGGAATCTTCATCCGGCGGACATCGTCACCGACAGGTTTCTGCTGGAGCGTGCCGGCGACGCCTATGCACTTATGGCATCAGGCAAATGCGGCAAGGTCGCTGTCTGTGCCGATGAGGCGCTTGTTGAGTAGCTATGATGAGGATCAGTAAGTCACTACGTCTAAGTTAGGCGCGCATTGCATAGCACGAAGGAGATGAGTCGATGAGCGAATCGGTTGCCTCTGGCGAGGCCGAATGGGAACGGCAGCTAGCCAATTCTTTGCCGGCTTTTGGCCATCGTAACTGGATTGTGGTCGCCGATTCCGCCTACCCTGCACAGGCAAATCCTGGAATCGACACAATTGTTGCAGGGGAAGATCACGTCCATGTGATCCGGCAAGTTCTCAACGGAATCCGCGCTTCCATCCACCTTCGGGCGAATGTGTATGTGGACCGGGAGCTTGAAGTTGTGGCGGAAAGCGACGCGCCGGGCATTACTGAATACAGGCAGCAGCTTGATACCGTGCTTTACGGCGCTACAGTGAGCCACATTCCACACGAGCGGATCATTCACGAGCTCGACCAGTGCGCCCGGCTCTTCAAAATCCTTGTGATCAAGACAGGAATGACGATCCCGTACACATCAGTCTTCTTCGAATTGGATTGCGGGTACTGGAACGCCGAGGCGGAAGAGCGGGTGCGGCAAGCAATGCCAGGGATGGAATCGTGATAGCGAGGGCTGTTCGTCTACAGCGACTCAGATCCCAAGCAAAGACGAGACTCTGCTCCTAAAATCGATTTATTATGAACTTCGAATTTTGTTCTTGACAACCTCTCTCGGCCGGGAATACGTTCGTTCGGTGTTTGAACAATATATTGTTCAAACCTTGAATTTGATTCACTCCCGGAGGCAAGAAATGGCATCACGTCGAATCCTAAGGCCCTTGATAGGGTCCGTCTTTGCTCTGTTCGTGTTTGGTATTTCGCACATGCTGCCAGCGCAGGCAGTCAACGGCACCTTACTTGGAACAGTAACCGACCCCTCGGGCGCGGTAGTCACTGGCGCCAAGGTTAGTATCGTCCTCGTAGGCCAGAGTCTGGAACATTCATCGGTCACCAACGAGAGCGGGAACTTTACCGAACCCGATCTTCCACCCGGCACCTATAGCATTACAGTGGTCGCAGCCGGTTTCAAGAAAGAAACCCGCGACAATATCGCTCTGTTGACGAACACAACTACGCGCGTAGACATAAGCCTGGTTACGGGCAGCGCGACCGAAACCGTCGAAGTGACGACGGCTCCGCCGGAGTTGCAGACGGATCGCGCCGACATTTCTAGCACGCTTGAGCAGAACCAGATTGGCAATCTTCCCCTCAGCAGTGGCAACAGCTTCCAGTCTCTGTTGAATACGGTACCGGGAATGGCGCCCGTGGTCTTCAATAACTCGCAGTTCTATAACGCCAACAACGATCTGTCCACAAACTCGAACGGTCAGTCTTCCTACGTCAATCTTTACCAGATTGAGGGTATCGACGACGATCAGCGCACCGGCATCCATATCATCCTTGTCCCTCCAGCTGCCGCGATCCAGAACGTGGACATCACCACGAACAACTTCGAAGCGGAGTTTGGCCGTGCGGTGGGAACGGTTGTCAACGTCACGCTCAAGTCAGGGTCAAACGATTTCCACGGATCGGCTTTCCAGAACATGGAAAACAACGGCGTGAATGCTCGAAATTACTTTGCCACCGGACCGAATGGACGCCTGGTGTACAACTACACGGGCGGCTCGGTCGGGGGACCGATCATCAAGAACAGGCTGTTCTTCTTCGGCGACTTTCTCCGCACGTCCGATCACGAATCCTCGACGGTGATCGAAAACGTTCCGTACTATAACGTGACCAACGGCAACATCAACCTGAGCGGTTACTCCGGCCAGGTGTACGATCCCAACACTGGGGATACAGCGGACTGCGTGGGAGGCTCGAACCCCGCACTCTGCGGCACGGGGCGCACACCGTTTGCTGGCAACCAGATTCCTTTGACAAACGCTGGACTCAGCAAGGTGGGTCTCGCTGTCCTACAGGATATTGACGCCCTGGCGCGAAATCCGAAAGCGAATCTTTCCTCGGCGACGTACGAAGCCGGCACAATTACCAACAATTTCTCGCAGAATCTGCCGTTCAGTAAAGACGCCATCAGCTACGACATCAAGTCGGACTACACGATGACCCAGAAGGACCACCTGAGCGGCCGATTCAGCCATCAAAGCACGACCACCTACCAGGCGCCGCTCTTCGGGGCGTTCCTGGGAGGCCCAGCAGGCGGTGGATTTGAAGCGACAGGAGTAGCAGCCGCTTACAGCACCGGCTTCAACTACGACCACGTCTTCTCTCCCACTCTGCTCACCGAAGCGCGTGTTGGCCTGGCCCATCTGCGCAACTCAGCAACGCAGACGGATTTCGGACAGAACGACGCAGCAAAACTCGGCATTCCCGGAAACGGGCCCAATGGAACGGATAACACCGCTACAAGCAGCGGACAAGTTGCTTTCCAGGTAAACAATTTCGTAGGGAATGGAGAGGGTTCAGGTAATCCGCTTATCGGCTATTCGGTGTCGTTGCCCTGGCTCCGCGCGGAATCCAATATCGACTTTGCCAACAACTGGACAAAGATCATCGGCAATCACACGATCAAAGGCGGTGCGGACATTCGTCGCGTCCGCGACGATCTTCTTCAGGGCAACAACAACGCAGCCGCCGGGAGTTTCTACTACGCAGAAAACCAAACCTCCGCACCCGGCGCCACTGGAACGGGTCAGGCCAACGACATTGCCAGCGTACTTTTCGATCAACCCTATAGAGTTGGCCAGGACACGAACAGTACCTTCCCATGCTACCGGCAGACCTGGCTGTTTTTCTTTGCTTCGGACAAATGGCAGGTCAATCATAAGCTGACGGTTGACCTTGGTCTTCGCTATGAACTGTACCCGCCGGCTACGCCACGCAAGGCCGGCGGATTCGTCAACTACAACCCATCCAACGATTCACTTGTGCTCGCCGGTGAGGACGGAAACCCATCCAATCTGGGGATGCAAACCAACTACAAGAACTTTGCTCCGCGGCTGGGAGCGTCCTATCGCGCCACGGAAGCGACCGTTGTCCGTGCTGGGTTTGGCATCAGCTACGTTCCTTTCGTCGACAATAGCTACGCCTATAACTATCCGATCAAGACAAGCACCGGCTATTTGAACACGGCAACCTATGGACCAACCCTTAACCCCGTTGGTGGCGTGATCAATCTTGTGACCGGAGTGCCTGCAACCCCGACGGTGACTTTTCCATCGAACGGAGTTCTGGTAGAAAGTGCGGCCAATGGGACCATCGGACTCTCAAACCTCCTGATTCCTCTCAACTTCAAGAATGCTTACGTGTCCTCGTGGAATGCGGCAGTGGAGCAGGCTCTGGCACATAATATGTCGTTTCAGATCGCCTATGTTGCCAATCACGGAACGCGGATTGACCTCGCGCAAAACATCAACGCACCCAGCATCTATGGTCAAGGAAATTCCTACGAACCCTTCGATACCGCTTTTGGGAAGACTGCCACGGTAACACAATACTTTGTAGGCGCCTCCACCAATTATGAGTCGCTGCAAGCTCAACTTACCCGCCGTTTCTCAAGCGGCCTGGCATTCAATTCGGCGATCACCTGGGGCAAGGCGCAGGGTTACGTGACCAGCGCTCAGGATGGAGGGTACCTGTACTTTAGCGGCAACTTGCGCCGCAATTACAACCTGCTGGACTTCGATCGCAAGCTGAACTTCGAGCAGACGGTCACCTACGAGTTGCCGGCTGGGCGCGGCAAGCGTTTCTTCAACTCGGGTGTCGGCTCTTATGTTCTGGGCGGCTGGAAGACTTCGGCGACCATTGGAGCAGTCTCGGGCTTGCCCTTTACCATTACGACGAGCAGCGTAACAACGGGAACAACCCAGACGGTCAATCAGACAGGCTCGTATCAGGTCACCCACCATGTAAGCGGAGTGGCAGCGCATAATACTCCATGGTTCAATCCCGCTTCCTTTGCGGCGCCGGCTAAATGCGTCGCATACACAGCAGCCAATCCAGTTTCGTGCGCGGTCGGGAACACGCAGCGCAACCAATTCCGTGGTCCCGCCTACTTCAGCGACAACCTTTCGCTCTTCAAGAGCTTTCCCATGCCTCACGAAACCGCTCTTGAAGCTCGTTTCGATGCTTTCAACATGTCCAATACCCCTGCATTCGGTCTGCCTACCTCGACGCTCGGATCGAATTTGGGCAAGATCACGGGCACCCTTGGAAGCGGCGTGGGTAACGTCAATGGCGTCGGCGGTCCTCGTGTGCTGCAGGCGGCGGTGAAGATAACCTTCTGAGCTGAGCAAGTGCAGAAGTAAATGCCAGGCGAGTCTTTGTGCGGTGGGATTCGCCTTAAGGCAATCTTAAGATCGGGCATCCTGCAACGAGTGGTGCGTCCCGGGCAGCTTGAGATCCGTCCCAAACGTCAGATATAGAATCATTCTGGATCAAGTTCGTACTTCGAACTACACTTGCAACGAAGAAACCGGGGTCTCATCAATGGAGAAGCTTTCCAGGCGGAAGTTTGTTGCAAGTGTAGCTGGGGTGGTTGCGTCGGTTTCATTGCCGATGCGTGCATGGGCAAAAGATTCGCCTTTCAGGGTCTCGGTCATCAACGACGAAATTTCACCGGATTTCGATCATGCATGTTTTGTCGCCTCGCATGACTTTGGCATGAGTTGGATTGAACTTCGCTCGATGTGGGGCAAGAACGTTATGGCTCTCAGCGATGCGGAGATCGGCGAATCGAAGAGAATTCTCGCCAAATACAACTTACAAGTGACCGACATTGCGAGCCCTCTCGGCAAGACCGACTGGCCGGGTGCTCCGAAGTCTCAATATGGGTCCAAGGGGGACATGCACAACGCCGCCGAGGTCACGTTCAAGCAGCAGGATGAGATTCTGGAGAAGGCGATCGCGTTGGCCAAGGAGTTCAACACCAATCGAGTACGCGGCTTTGACTTCTGGCGTCTGGACGATGTGGCTCCGTACCGCATGGCGATCGACGACAAGCTGCGCTCTATGGCAGAGACCGCCGGTAAAGAGGGCGTTCTTCTCCTACTCGAGAACGAGTTTGAATGCAACACGGCGACTGGCCGCGAGGCTGCGCGTACGCTAAGTGCGATCCAGTCGCCGCATCTGGCGCTGAACTGGGATCCTGCGAACGCCGTGATGCGCGGCGAACTCGATGCTTTCCCAACTGCCTGGGATCTGCTGCCCAAGGACCGCATTCACCATTGCCACGTGAAGAATGCGGTCAAGAACGCGGAAGGCAAGATCGAGTGGTCGCCGGTCGATAAGGGATTCATCGAATGGGGCGCACAATTCCGTGCGCTCAAGCAGGTCGGCTATAGCGAGGCTGTCAGCCTTGAGACTCACTGGCGTGGCGGTGGTACACCAGAGGAATCGACCCGCATCAGTTGGGCGGGCATGAAGCAAGCGTTGAAAGATTCAGGCACCCTTTAGCCATGCGGAAGGATGCGTTGACAGGCATACACGCGTTCGAACAACACAGACCTCAGTTGGTTTGATGGAGATGCAAAATTGGTAACTCGACGTGAATTTCTCGACACCGTTGCCGTGGGAACCGCAGGACTGGCAATCGCCTCGACCGCAAAGAGCTATGGTCAGATTCTCGGCTCCAACGATCGCCTCAGCTTTGCTGTCATTGGCGTGCGCAGCCGCGCTTACGCACATCTTTCCTCGCTGAAGGCTAACAAGAGTGCAGCCCGAATCTCGTGGGTCTGTGATGTGGATAGCAACACGATGAAGAAGTTCGCCGCCGATACGGAGCGCGAAATGGGCGAAGCGCCGGCAACCGAGAAGGACTTCCGCAACATTCTGCAACGGAAGGAAGTAGACGCCATCACCATTGCAGCACCCGACCACTGGCACGCGCCCATGGCCATCACTGCCTTGCAGGCGGGCAAGCATGTTTATGTCGAGAAGCCGTGCAGTCACAACCCCGCGGAGGGAGCGCTGCTGGTTGCCGCGCAGAAGAAGTACGGCAAACAAGTGCAGATGGGCACACAGCAGCGTTCATCTCCCCATACCATCGAGATTGTGGACAAGATTCACAATGGACTGATTGGCAGGGCCTACTATGCCAAGGCCTGGTACAGCAATGTGCGCAAGTCGATTGGAGTGGGGAAAGAGTCACCCGTTCCGCCACAACTCGACTGGGACCTTTGGCAGGGGCCGGCCCCGCGCAGGGCTTACACGGACAATGTGCAACCGTATAACTGGCACTGGTTCAAGATCTGGGGCACGGGAGAGACGTTGAACAATGGCACGCACGAAGTGGATGTTTGCCGCTGGGCGCTGGGAGTCGATTTCCCGAACCGCATCACGGCATCGGGCGGAAGATACCACTTCAAGGACGATTGGCAATTTTACGACACCCTGGTCACGAGCTATGAATACGACGACAAGCTGATTTCGTGGGAGGGTAAATGCTGCGAGGGGATGAAGCTTTACAACCGCGACCGCGGGTCGACCATTATTGGGACCACCGGTTCGGTGCTCATTGATCGCGACGGCTACGAGGTTTACGACCTCAAGGGGAATAAGACGAGCGAGTTCAAGACCGGTAAGGAAACTTCATCTTCCGATCTGACCGGCCGGGACTCAATGACGGACTTGCACTTTGCCAACTTCATCGCGGGAATCCGTACTGGAGAGAAGCTGCACGCTCCTGTTTCCATCGGCAATGTTGCGGTGACCATGCTTCAGCTCTCGAACGTTGCCTGGGAAGTGAACCGCGAATTGCATCTTGATCCGGCGGACGGGAAGATTCGGAACGATGCGGAAGCAATGAAGCTGTGGGGGCGCGATTATGAGAGCGGCTGGGCACCCCATCTCTGATACCTCTGCCCCATGCGGCCGTGTGCTGATTACGTAATCACGATCGGAAAAAGCCAAGGAGCTTCACTCGTATGAAAGAAAGTCTCTCTCGCAGAACCTTCATGCAATCGGGCGCACTGATTGCGGCGGCATGCGCCACTTCGAGCGCGATCCCTTCCTTCGCGCAACCCTCGCCAGCTTCTGGAAAGCCATCTCCAGTTCATTTGGGAATGGCGAGCTATACATTTCGCAACTTCAATCGCGCGCAGTTGATCGGCTTTATGAAGCAACTTAACCTGACCGCGTTAAATTGCAAGGACACGAAAGATCATCTGCCCATGGATCCTGCGGAAGAGGCGAAGGCGCTGGCGGACTATGCTGCTGCCGGAATTGAACTCCACGCGGCGGGAACTATCTACTTTCCGAAAGACGAGGACGCTGATATCCGCAGCAAGTTCGAATACTGCAAGCGAGCGGGAATTTCGGTGATCGTCGCGGGCGATCCGACGCCGGCAATTCTTCCCCGTATTGAGAAGTTCGTGAAGGAATACGACATCCGGTTCGCCATCCATAACCACGGTCCCGAGGATAAGGTCTGGCCTTCCCCGCTCGATGTGCTGAAGTTGGTAAAGACCATGGACCCGCGTATGGGATGCTGCATCGATGTGGGGCATTGCGTGCGTGCGGGCACTGATGTCGTCCAGGCAATTCACGAAGTGGGACCGCGGCTCTTCAACATGCATATGAAGGACCTGACCAGTTTCCAGAGCAAGGAGAGCCAGGTTGCCGTAGGTGAGGGCATCATGCCGGTGCGGGAGATTTTCGAGGCACTCATCGCGACCAAATACAAGGGCTTTGTTGATCTGGAATACGAGATTCACGGCGACGATCCGATGCCCGGCGTAGTGGAGTCTTTTGCGTATATGCGCGGGGTTCTGGCGGGCATGGGGTTCGTTACCAACGGCTGAAGGAGTAGGGGATTTTCAGCAGGGAAGCTGGGAATCGACTTGCAGGGCGTTTATACTGTGGTCTGACCTCTTGATTGGGCCATACTACGAAAGAACAAGGTTGCAGTCATGCTGATCCACGAAGACCGCCTGTTTCCCTCAGAATCTAGTGCTCGCATCATAGCCAAAGCCCTCTATGCGCATGTTCGAGGCTTGCCGATCGTCAGCCCTCACGGGCATACGCAGGCTGGCTGGTTTGCGAACAACGAGCCTTTTCCCGATCCGGCAAAACTTTTTGTACAGCCGGATCACTATGTTTACCGGATGCTCTACAGCCAGGGTGTCCCGATGGAAGAACTGGAGATTGGAGAACCGGAGCTGAAGGACCCGCGTAAGGTCTGGCGGACGTTTGCCAGCCATTACTTCCTGTTTCGTGGAACACCGACGCGCATGTGGCTGGACTTCGCCTTCCAGGAGCTGTTCGGAATGGAAGAGAGGCTAAGTGAGAAGACCGCTGACCTCTACTTCGATACCATTTCTGAAAAATTGAAGACGCCAGAGTTTCTGCCCCGAGCACTTTACAAGCGCTTCAACCTTGAAGTGCTGGCGACCACTGATTCGCCGCTTGAATCGCTGAACGATCATCGGGCTATCCGCGAATCTGGCTGGAATGCGAGGATTCTGCCAACATTCAGGCCGGATTCGGTTGTCGATCCGGAGTTTCATGGTTTTGCCGAAAATATCGCAAAGCTTGGAGAACAGACCGGGGAAGACACAACAAAATGGCAGGGTTACCTGCAAGGGCTACGCAAGGCCCGCGCCCGTTTCCGCGGACTCGGATGCAAGGCAACAGATCATGGGCACCCGACCGCGCAAACCGCAGACCTCCCCAAGGCCGAGGCGGCGGAGCTGTTTGGGCGCGTGTTGGGCGGGAATGCCAATACCCAACAACAGGAGCTTTTCCGAGCGCAGATGTTAACTGAAATGGCGCAGATGAGCCTGGAAGACGGTCTGGTGATGCAGATTCACCCAGGAAGCGTGCGCAACCACAACCGAAAGATCTATGAGCGCTATGGACGAGACACGGGCGCGGACATTCCCAAGGCGACGAATTATGTTGATGCCTTGCGACCGCTGCTCAATCGGCTCGGCAATGAGACCGCGCTCACGATCATTCTCTTTACCCTGGATGAATCCACATATAGCCGTGAACTGGCTCCGCTGGCCGGTCATTATCCGTGCCTGCGGCTCGGGCCTTCGTGGTGGTTCCACGACAGCCCCGAAGGAATGATGCGTTTCCGCGAGCAGGCTACAGAGACAGCGGGCTTCTACAATACGGTGGGCTTCAACGACGACACACGCGCGTTCTTATCCATTCCTGCGCGTCATGATGTGGCGCGGCGCATCGATTGTGCGTTTCTAGCAAGGCTAGTCTCAGAACATCGGATTGACGAGGATGAAGCGTTTGAACTAGCGCATGACCTCACTTATGGGCTGGTGAAAAAGGCTTACCGTTTGTAGCAAAAAGTTTTTTGCAGCCGGAACTATTGCCGGCAGACAGCTCGAAATGGAGAAAGCATGAGCACTCATATTCTTGATCTTGCCGGGAAAACCGCAATCGTTACCGGAGGCACTTCGGGGATCGGGCGCGCACTGAGTCTAGGCCTAGCCGATGCCGGTGCCGATGTGATTGCTACGGCCCGCCGCCAGCAGCAGGTGGAAGAGACTGCCGACGAGATTGAGGCGCACGGGCGCAAAACGTTGCGCATGGCTTCCGATGTGTGCGACCGTGGTTCCTTGGAAAAGCTTCTGGTGGCGGCGCTCGAAGGATTTGGCAAAGTCGATATTCTGATCAACTGTGCGGGGAGAATCAAACGCACGCCCACACTGACCCAGCCGGAGGAAGAATGGACCGGCATTCTGGACACCAATCTTACCGGCACGCTGCGCGCATGCCAGGTGTTTGGCAAGCACATGCTGGAGCGCGGTTACGGACGCATTGTCAATATCGCATCCTTGAACAGTTTTGTGGCACTCAGCGAAGTTGCAGCTTATGCTGCCAGCAAGGCGGGCGTCGCCTCGCTCACGCGCTCCCTGGCCGTGGAGTGGTCGAAGAAGGGCGTTACGGTGAACGCGATTGCTCCCGGCGTCTTCCGCACGGATTTGAATGCAGACTTTCTTGACGGCACGCCACGCGGGCGAGAACTGCTTATGCGCACGCCTATGGGTCGTTTTGGCAAAACCGAAGAACTGGTTGGGGCCGCAATCTACTTGGCTTCCGATGCCGCCTCGTTTGTCACTGGACAGACCCTGGTTGTCGATGGAGGATTTCTCGCGAGTGGCGTTAACCAGTAAGCGAGGCCAAGGGTATGCGGGATTTTCTGGCTCGGCATACGGAAACGATGAGCGCCTTATAAGTCCCGGCAACCGCAAGCTAGTTCAAGACGGCTAGAAATAGAAACATTCTGTTACACTTAGCGGTTGCCTGAGATAGGCGCCAAAGAGAGTCACTTGATTAGACTGCGCTGACCCGGATTATAGGCTCGATCGAGGATGGGAAAGACCAGCATGACGACGACACGCTACGCCTTCACGAACAAGCAGAGCGCGTCGAACAAGATGCCGCGGCAGATCAATCGAAACCTCATCTTTAATCAGATCCGCACTCGGCAACCAATTTCTCGTGCGGACCTGGCGCGGGTTTCTGGTTTGCAGAGGAGCACGGTCTCGCTCATTGTGGAGGAATTGCTTGCGGAGCGATGGATCGTCGAAGGATCGATGGGGCATCTTCCGCGAGGGCGTAGGCCGACGTTTCTGAATCTCAACAGCCAGCGTGGAGTGCTCGCGCTGGATATACATCCTGCGCAAACCACCCTGGCGGTGACCGACCTTGGAGGAAAAATCATTGTGCAAAACGTGATTGCTCTTCCCGCGGATCCTCACAAGGTGATTGGCGTGATTGTGGGGGCAATCAGGAAGATGATTGCAGCGCACAAAGATCGCTCTTTCGATGGAATTGGCATCAGCGTTCCGGGCCGCTTCCACCTTGGACCGGACAAGACCCGTTTCGCCAAGCCCGGCTCTTCGAAATCGGACTCAAGAAAGTCCGACTCCCGTAAATCCATCTTCGCGCCCAACGTCACGTGGCCAATCGGAAGCATCAAGTCCCGCGTCGAACAGGCCACAGGCCTGCCCGTTGTCGTGGATAACGTGGCGAATGCATGCGCGCTGTCGGAGGTCTGGTTCGGCTACAGCGATGGCGTGCGCGACCTGGTAGTGGTAAACGTCTCCGAAGGATTGGGCACTGGCATCTTTGCCAACGGCCGGATTCTGCGTGGAGAGAGCGGCTATGCCGGTGAATTTGGCCATGTGCAGATGGACCCGAATGGATTGCCTTGCGGATGTGGAAGCAGAGGATGCTGGGAGACGGTCGCCTCGAATCGCGCCGGGATGCGTTATTACAGTGAGATCGTTAAGGAGCCCTCGCCTCCATTTGAGGACCTGTTGAAACTGGCCGTGGAGGGGGATTCCGCAGGCCTGCAGGCCTTAGATAGAATGTGCATCGCGCTGGGTAGAGGGATGCATATGATCGCGTCCGCACTAGCGCCCAGCGAGATAGTGGTAGTGGGAGGTATTACGGGCACGTGGGAACTGGCCGGGCCCCTAATTGAAGCCGAGATGCGCCGCAACCCTCTGGCGCGGGTTCCCCTCCTCCGGCCCGCGTACGAGGGCGACACCGCCCGTTTGCGAAGCGCGGTCGCCCTCGTGATGAATGAGAACTCGCTCTAACCCGTTTCTTCCACCTGAAGAGCCGACGGCTCGTAACAAACCCATTGCCCAACTGGCGCATTTCGATTAACTTCAAAGACTCAAACACTTTCGTTTGGAGTTGGCGCGATGCCCCGTGTCGTTCGATGTTCCATCATTCAGGCTTCCAACGCGGTGCCAGCCACTGAGCCCCTGGCTGTCCAGAAACAGGCAATGATCGAAAAGCACCTCGGCCTCATTCGCAAGGCAGCCACCGATGGCGCACAGATCGTCTGCCTGCAAGAGATCTTCAACGGGCCGTACTTTTGCGCCGAGCAGTCGGTCAAGTGGTATGAGAGCACCGAGCCCGTCCCCGGCGGCCCTACCGTCAGCCTGATGCAATCGGTTGCCAAAGAGCTGGGCATTGCCATGATTGTGCCGGTTTATGAAGTGGAGCAGGAAGGTATCTTTTATAACACCGCTGCCGTGATCCGAAACGACGGAAGCTATCTGGGCAAGTATCGAAAGACACATATTCCCCATGTTGCTCCCGGATTCTGGGAGAAGTTTTACTTCCGTCCCGGCAACCTTGGGTACCCTGTCTTCGACCTGGGCTTCGTGAAGATCGGCGTCTACATCTGCTATGACCGGCATTTTCCCGAGGGTGCCCGTTGTCTCGGATTAAACGGCGCGGAGATAGTTTTCAACCCTTCGGCAACCGTGGCTGGATTGAGCGAATATCTCTGGAAGTTAGAGCAGCCTGCGCATGCAGCCGCCAACGGTTACTTTATTGCCGCCATCAACCGGGTAGGAACTGAGCCGCCGTGGAATATTGGTGAGTTTTACGGGTCCAGCTATTTCGCCGATCCGCGTGGACAAATCTTTGCCCAAGCCGCGCGCGACAAGGACGAAGTGCTGACTGCGGACCTGAACTTGGATGAGATTGCCGAAGTGCGGCGTACCTGGCAGTTCTATCGCGACCGCCGGCCGGATCTGTATGGGCCGTTGGTCGCTTCATAAGGTAGTCAATGCGATGACTGTGCGTGGGCCGTTTCGAAATGTGCTGTCAACATGGCATTACTTCCGAGGCATGAATGAGCACCGCGACTCTACCAGATGATCCTCAATTGCGACGTCGATTCAGCGAGCTGAAGCCGCCGTCCGAGCCGCAGGCGGCCGTCATCGAAGCGAACCGCTGTCTCAATTGCTTCGACGCGCCCTGCACCGCGGCTTGCCCCACGCACATCGATGTTCCCGGTTTCATCAAGCGCATTGCTTCAGGAAATCTGCGCGGTTCGGCCAGACGCATTCTCGAAGCGAACGTGCTGGGGGGTAGCTGTTCGCGAGTCTGCCCAGTCGAAGTTCTTTGCGAGGGCGCCTGCGTGATGCATCGCTATCATCGCAAGCCGATCCAGATTGGGCTTCTTCAACGCCATGCTATGGATTCCTTTCACGACTCGGGTGAAGCTTTGCTCGCGTTTACACCCGAGCCTCGCAAATTGCGAGTAGCCTGCATCGGCGGAGGTCCCGCGTCTCTCGCCTGCGCCGCGGAACTACGACGCCAGGGGGCGTCAGCGACTATCATCGAACGTCGCGCACTGCCCGGGGGGCTCAATACATATGGGGTGGCTGAATATAAACTGCGCGCCACGGATAGCTTGCGCGAAGTGGAGATGATTCGCCGCATGGGTGTTGAGTTTCGCTTTGGGACCACAGTTGGATCCGCGGCCGATCTTGAAGCAATTGAGTCGGAGTTCGATTTTGTTTTTCTGGGAGTTGGATTGGGGGCCATGCAGCAGCTAGGCATTCCAGGTGAGGACTCTGCGGGGGTCATGAATGCACTGGAACTCATCTCCGCTTACAAGACTGGCCACATCCGGGAAATCACTGGAACGGTTGTCGTGGTGGGTGGGGGGAACACCGCAATCGATGCTGCAAATGCCGCGCGACGCCTCGGCGCTGACACGGTTTATATGCTGTATCGCCGCGGGGAGCAGGATATTCCCGCGTTCGATTTTGAATACGAACACGCCAAGCAGGAGGGCGTGCAGTTTCTGTGGCGTCGCCAGCCACTCGCCATTCACGCGGGGAAACAGGGCCGCTTGCTGCTGGATACGGTGCTGGTGCAGCAAGTGGATAGAACGCTTTTGCCCATTCTCAATTCGCAATACTCCATCGAATGCGACATGGTGGTTCCTGCGATCGGGCAATCTCCGCTCTCTCAACTTATGGAGGAACTGCGTCACATTGAAGTGCAAAATGGGCGAATCGTCGCCGATCGCGCAACGGGGCAAACCGGCAATGCACGATACTTCGCCGGTGGCGATTGCGTGAACGGTGGGCGCGAAGTTGTGGACGCGGTAGCCGACGGGAAACGAGCCGCTCTCGCGATTCTGAAGACCGCGGAGGCCACAGATGCCTGACATTCGTGTCCGCGGCTTTGCCGGCAGCATCAATTCGCCCAATCCATTCTGGCTTGCTTCCGCGCCGCCGACCAACTGCGGTGAGCAGATCATGCGCGCCTTCGATGCGGGCTGGGGGGGCGCAGTCTGGAAGACCATCGGCGAGCCAGTGACCAATGTCAGTTCGCGTTACTCGGCAACCGACTGGAACGGCCAACGGATCATGGGCTTCAATAACATCGAGCTCATCAGCGATCGCAGTGTGGAGATTAATCTGAGCGAGATGGCCGAAGTGAAGAAACGTTTTCCGCATCACGCAGTGATCGCGTCGTTGATGGTGGCTTCAACACGCGAGGCGTGGCACGAGATTGTTGCGCGCGCTGAAGACGCGGGTGCTGATGGACTGGAATTGAACTTCGGGTGTCCGCATGGGATGAGCGAGCGCGGCATGGGTTCGGCTGTGGGTCAGGTGCCGGAGTATACGGAGATGATTACCGCATGGGTGAAGGAGAAGGCGCGCACGCCGGTGCTGGTGAAGCTCACGCCGAACATCTCCGACATTCGCACCGTTGCGCGAGCGGCTAAGCGCGGAGGAGCAGATGGCCTGTCGGCGATCAACACAATCAACTCAATTACAGGGATCGATCTCGATACGCTTGTGCCGCGGCCCAATGTGGACGGGAAGAGCTCCCACGGAGGTTACTGCGGCCCTGCAGTCAAACCCATCGCGCTAAACATGGTGCAACAGGTGATGGCGGACCCCGAGGCAGTATTGCCACTTTCCGGCATTGGCGGAATCGGAACTTGGAGTGACGCGGCGGAGTTCATTCTGCTCGGCTGCGGGACGGTGCAGGTATGCACTGCGGTAATGCACTATGGATACCGCATTGTTGAGGACATGGCGGAGGGCCTGGATAACTGGATGCTTTCCAAGGGATTCAATACCATCGGGGATTTTCGCGGATTGTCATTGCCGAAAGTCACGGAATGGAAACATCTGAACCTCAACTTCAAAATAGTTGCGCGGATCGACGAGCAGAAATGCATTGGTTGCGACTTATGCCACATCGCATGTTGGGATGGAGCGCATCAGTGCATTCATCTGGACCGCGTCTCTGGGCAGATTGATGGGCACGTGGAGTTGCATCCGACTCCTGCCTTCCATGAGGCTCGCAGCCGTGCGTCCATTGCGAATACTCCGATTACTCGCAAGGAACGCGAAGCGATTGCGGAGGCACATGGACCTTATCCAACTCCGTTGGCGCGCATTCCCCGCGTGGATGAAACCGAGTGCGTCGGATGCAATTTATGCTCCCTCGTTTGCCCGGTGGATGAGTGCATCACCATGGTGCGTGTGGATAACGGATTGACGTCTGAATCATGGGATGAGCGGACGCGTGGCGCGGCCAATTTGGTGGGGCCAGAGGGCATCTGAATTCCTGCAAGGTACGAACTATGACAAACGATATGAGCGCAGGCGGAGTGGACGTCATCCTAGATGGATTGGACCTTGGCAGTCACCGGGGCTGGGAAGCCTTCGCTGAGAGGGTCGAAAAGCTGGTTGCGACTGGCTGCCTTAGAAAAATTCCTGCTTTGAAGGGAAAGCCATACGCCTTAGAAGAATGGTACGTCGAGGACAAAACGGGCGCCATATTTATCTACCGAATTCCCGAGGATAGGCCGACCAATATATGGGAGAGGGTCGATCCGTTTGCACCGGAGCCGGGGCCTGTGCCTGAACGGCCGAGTCGCAACGTCCGTGAGCTCGACTTACGCGACATTCCTGTTGGAAGAATGAGCCGCCGCGACGCCCTTTCGCTCTTGGTCCGGCTTCACATGATGATTGGATTCGGCGCAGTTGAGGCCGTCACTCCTGCGATCCGGGCGTTACCAGGTGAACTCACGGAGACTTGGTATAAGGATCTTCGAACTGGAATCGTCTACAGACTGGTCGAGGGATACGGCGAAAACGACAGCCTCTGGGAGCCGGTTCGGCGATCCGAGTTACAAGCACAGACTCAGTAATTGGGGCTTTCGAGAGTACACACCATGAGCTTGCTATTACAAAACGGAACGATCATCAACGCGGATTCGACCGTGAAGGCGGATTTGCTGATCGACGGTGAGGTCATCAAGGAGATTCGCGCGGGCATTCCGACTGGCGCGGCTGAAACAGTGGTCGATGCGACCGGGCTGCTGTTATTACCGGGCGGAATTGACGCGCACACCCATCTTGACATGCCGTTTGGCGGTAGCAAATCGGCTGACGATTTTGAAACGGGCACACGCGCCGCGGCCATCGGCGGCACTACGACGATCGTCGACTTCGCGATCCAGGCGCGTGGCACCAAGATGCGCACTGCACTCGATACTTGGTGGAAGAAGGCTGAAGGGAAAGCCTGCATCGACTACGGCCTGCACATGATTGTTACCGACTTGCCGGACGCGGGCCTTGAAGACATGGACGATTTGGTGCACGAGGGCGTGGCCAGCTTCAAGCTCTTTATGGCCTACCCCAATGTGTTAATGGTGGACGATACAACCATCTTCAAGGCATTGCGGCAGACCGCGAAGAATGGCGCTCTCATTTGCATGCACGCTGAGAATGGGTCGGTTATCGACGTGATTGTGCAGCAGGCCCTGGCCGAGGGTAAGACTGCGCCTATCTATCATGCGCTGACGCGGCCCACACGCGCTGAAGCAGAAGCCGTGCATCGCGCCATTGCGATGGCGGAGATTGCGGGAGTGCCGGTGTACATTGTGCATCTTTCCAGCGAGGATGCGCTCAACCAGGTAAGGGAAGCGCGTGACCGCGGTTTACCTGCGTTTGCGGAAACCTGTCCGCAATATCTTCTGCTCTCGCTTGAAGACGTGGCCGATGCTGGTTGGGAAGGTGCGAAGTATGTCTTCACGCCACCATTGCGCGAGAAGAAGAATCAGCCGAAGTTATGGGAAGGCCTGCGCAAAGATAACTTGCAGGTCGTCTCGACCGACCATTGCCCATTCTGTTTTGAAGACCAGAAGGCTCTGGGCAAGGATGATTTTACGAAGATTCCGAACGGTGGTCCAGGAATTGAGAATCGTCTGCAATTACTGCACCATCATGGCGTCGGGCTGGGGAATCTGAACCTCAATCGATTTGTAGAATTGGTTTCAACCGCGCCCGCACGCATTTTCGGTATGTATCCGAAGAAGGGTGTTCTGGCTGCCGGCAGCGATGCGGATATTGTGCTCTGGGACCCTGTTGCACCGTATACGATAAGCGCCGCCACGCACCACATGCGCGTCGACTACTCGATGTTTGAAGGGTTTCACGTGCGTGGAAACGCTCGCGATGTTTATTCGCGCGGGGAGTTGATTGTCTCAAAGGGTAATTTTATTGGCACACCGGGGCGAGGAAATTATTTGCGCCGCGAGGCCCGTGGCGGCGCTTGGAAATAGATCGATACCGCATTAAAGAAGAAAAATCGAAGAGGAGGATCTTTGAGCACCATCGACCCGTCACTCTCGAACCGTGACCTGGCTCCGACTACGGCTGCGCAACGCACTTGGACGACTTACAACTACATAGCTTTGTGGTTTTCCATGTCGATGGAGATCACGACGTACAAGCTTGCCTCTTCGCTTATCGCCAAGGGTATGGATTGGAAGCAGGCGCTCGCAACGGTGCTACTCGGCAATCTTATCGTTCTCATTCCAATGTTGCTCAATGCGCACGCGGGGACGAAATACGGCATTCCGTTTCCGGTCTTTATTCGCGCACCTTTTGGTGTGCGAGGCGCCAACCTGCCCGCAATTTTGCGGGCCATTGTGGCCTGCGGGTGGTTTGGCATTCAATCGTGGATCGGCGGCAGCGCTATCCATTCCATGCTGGTCGTGATCTGGCCCTCCACTGCGGGAATCGATGGAGTACTGTGGGTCTGCTTTCTGGGCTTCTGGGCGTTGAACATGGTGATCGTGTGGCGCGGCGTTGAATCCATCCGGCATCTGCAGGCCTTCGGTGCGCCGTTCATGTTTGTCATGGCTGCGGCGCTGATTATCTGGGTGCGGATGCGGGCAGGCAGCTTCGGTTCCATGCTGTCTACCCCAAGTCAGTTTCACTCCACCGGTCAGTTTCTCGATGTGTTTTTTCCGTCTCTGACCGCTATGGTGGGCTACTGGGCCACGCTCGCGCTCAACATTCCCGACTTCACGCGCTTCTCCAAATCTCAATCGGCGCAGGCGTGGGGACAGGCATTTGGATTACCCGTGGCCATGACGCTTTATACATTCGTCGGGATCGCTGTCACTTCAGCTTCGGCTGTTCTTTTCGGCAGGCCGATCTGGGATCCCATAGAACTCCTCGGAGCGTTCCATCAGCCAGTGGTGGCCTTCATCGCACTCATCGCCATCCTCGTGGCTACACTCAGCGTCAACATTGGAGCCAATGTTGTCGCACCATCGAATGACTTCTCAAATCTTTGCCCACGCCTAATCAGTTTTCGCACCGGCGGAATGGTCACCGGATTTCTGGGCCTGGCTATGTGTCCATGGAAGCTTTTGGCGACGCCGGATAGTTATATATTCGGTTGGCTTGTGGGTTATTCTGGCTTAATGGGACCGATTGCCGGAATCATGGTTTGCGATTACTTCCTGATCCGCAACACCGAGCTGGATGTGAACTCGCTCTATCATCGCGAAGGAATGTATCACTACAGCAAAGGCATCAATCCTCGCGCTGTGGTTGCGCTTGCTCTCGGCATAGCTGTCGCTCTTATCGGCCTGGCAGTGAACCGGCTTCATTTTTTGTATGATTACGCTTGGTTTGTCGGATTCTTCGTTGCGGGCATTGTTTATGTCGCGCTGATGAAACTTCCTGCAACAGCGCCTAGCTTACCGCCGGCTTTTGAGGAGGCTGGAACTAGATAGCTTCAGGAGTGGGCGCCGGCGGTGGCGGGGGCGGCACGTGACGCCTCACCCGCAGATTGTCTATCGCATACTCGATAAAGCGTGGTTCGAAATGTACGGCCTGCCCCATGAAGCGGCAGGTCGCTACGACCTGGTCGATAATGAACCTGGGTTGGAAGTTAGCTAGTTCGAGTCCCTTTTCCTCAACAACTTTCTGCACGATGAAATCGAACACCTCATCCGAAAGTGTCAACCCCTGCTTCTCGCATTCCTTCTCGAAGATACGCTTGTACATTTCCAGTTTCGGCCCTCCTACCTCGATTTTGTAAGGAAGGCGGCGGAGGAATGCGGGATCCATCAGATCTTCGGGTTCCAGGTTAGTAGAGAAGATGACCAACTCTTCGAAGGGTATCGTGAAACTCTTTCCGGTATGCAGTTTCAAGTAGTCGAAGCGGCTCTCCAGTGGAATGATCCAACGGTTGAGAAGGTTTTTGGGAGAAACCAATTGACGGCCGAAATCGTCGATGACAAAGCAGCCACCGAGCGCCTTCACGTGCAAGGGAGCTTCGTAGTAATTCGCCGTCGCATCGTAACGCAGATCAAGCATTTCCAGCGTCAGTTCACCACCCGTGACAATAAACGGCCGGCGGCATGGTACCCAGCGTGCATCAAATTCCTCGTGCCGGATGAAGGACAGGACTTCATCGCCGTTCGATGGGGCTGGCTTCAGCACCATGTGAATGCTGGGGTCGAAGATACGCATGATCTGTCCTTCTACGATGACCGCGTAAGGAATGTAGATCACATCGGTAAATACACTGGCGAAGCTGAGTGCGACTGAGGTTTTGCCGTTGCCGGGAGGGCCGTAGAGAAGTATGGCGCGGCCTGAGTTCAAGGCTGGTCCTACATGTTCGACGAGGCTGTCTTCAACTGTTAAATCGCCGAGGCCGTCGCGAATGCGACTGAATGTGATGGTTTCGTTTGTGATCTTTTGAAGGTTCACCTGTTCAGAGAACTCTTCGATGGTGACAGGCGCTGGCCCCGTGTAGCGAAGCTGCTTGAGTGCATCGAGCGCCCAACGTTGCCCTGCTTCAGTGAATGTGTACTTCATGTCGAGCAGGTTCTCGGACTCGCGGGTTCCCAGCGTCTGGAGAAGTTTGCGATCGATTGCCATTTGGATCAGGTCATGCACGATGTTATACGGAAGCTTAATCGCATCAATGAACTGGCGGACGGACTCCAGATGGTCCATGTAGATCATCCGCATCAATAGACTGAGAAGGTCAATCGAGTCTATTTTAGTAGCCTTAATATCGGACGGTTCCGTCGGCATTCGATGGATAAAAGCATCAAGCACCCTCTGGGAGATGGCGCCGATTGCCACTAGGCCATGGCCAAGCCGGCCACCCGCTTCAGCCTGAACCTCGAGTGCTTTTGTCACGTCCCGCGGAGTGACAAGCTTCGCCTCGATCAGCAGATCGCCTAACCGCATTCGCTCTTTGATGACGCCCTCCGGTGGCACCGAATTGAGGGTCCGGGCAGTCCCCTGCACCTACGGGAAGGACTTCCTCAAGATCGTGATTTGCACTCAGGGTTACAGTATCCGGGTTGTCGCCGAACTTCTCAATGAGAAGAAAGATGTAGCTCTCGAATCACCAAAATGGGTTATCGATGGCGGATTCTCCCGATTCTCGATTGATTGGCCCGCAGTGACTGACCTATTCTCCAGTTTAGCCTCGACAGAACGGCGACCTGCCGAGGGATGACGCGGGTGAGTGAGAAGGAAAGATATAGGACGGGAAAAGTGTGCAGAATTGATCATAACGTTTTCCGCGTTGGGGTTAGGTTCTGTGCATACCAATTTAATTGGCCCTGGCAGACGTGCGTCATTTTACTTCAAGACTTTCCCGTGATCCGGCAAGACCTGACAAGGACTGCGGTTGCGATTGAATCGGTACCGAGCATCACGCGGCAGCTATTGTCCGAGGCGGTTTTCCAAATTTATACTTGGCCTGCGCGTTGAAGGCTGAGGAGATCTTAAGAGTTTGGCTTTCGGCTTGCACATGTACTGCCCCGCCTAGCAGTTGCGGCAAACCCCAAGGGAGCCATTGTGGCAGGTTCAACGCAATCCGGATTTTCTGAAATAAGTATCGCGGCACTCTCCTATCTCACCTTTGTACCAGCGATCCTCTTCCTGATTCTCCCGCGCTACAACAAGAGTTCCATGTGCGGTTCCACGCTTGGCAATCGATTCTGCTCGACATTACGGCGTTCGTGGTCAGTGTAGTTCTGAGCCTTTTGGCGGAACCAGCGTTGAAACAGGGAGCCTATTTCATATCGGGCCTCGCCCGGGTGATGTGGGGCATATGGTTCGGCTTATGGATCTGGACCGCGATCATCGCGTTAACCGGAAAGCGATTCAAAATCTATTTGATTGGATCCATTGCTGAGAAGACGGCTGAGTAAACAAACCACTCGTCGTGGCGTCGATTCCATGGATAGACTCTGTGGTAAGACTGCCGGCTCTAGCGAGGCAAATATATCTCCCATCACCCCCACCCCACAACGCGCAAAGGACCCAGGCGGAAGATGGTGCGGGATGAGTTGTAGGTGGACTAATACGTAGCGCGTTTCGGGCTTACTTAGGAAGCCCGCAGACAGGTCAGAAGGCTACCAGAAGTATGCAGCTTCCATTTTCGGCGAGCCGGGCTCTCCGTCGATAATCTGAGTGCTCAGCACGATTTCCATATTCTTCTTATCTCCGGCAGCCAATGCGGCTCTTTGCAACTGGGCCAGATCGGCTGCATCGGTGAGGAACTCCCCGGCCGCTATGGTGCCGCCTCGGCCGATTCCCGCAACCACGACGGCCAATTTCCCGGTATTGCTGTCAGTGAACCGAGCGATGATTGCATAGTCGCGATAATTGTTCGTAGCCATTTGAACCGATCGGTCCAGTACCCAATGGGTCTGCGACGGAGCCTGGCTATCGACGATGCTCATCTTTGTCATCTCGGGATTGTTCGCGAAGTGATAGCGCAATGTGTTGGTTAGCCGCAGCGTCCACGCATTGTCGAATGCTCCGATAAAAACCGTCGGCCCATTTCGAAGATCGGCGAGATTAGTCGCGCCCTCGCCTTTCAGAGAGTATTGCTTCCTGCTGGATTGCAGGACGCCAGCCACCTTCACAGTCGCATAGACGTCGTCCACCACGATCGCCGTGAGTTTGTCACTCAGCACTACCTGCTGCGTGGGTAGAGCCGCGTCGCGAAGCGAGATGCTTGAATACTGAAGCTGATCCGCGATGCAGAGCAGGATCGGGTCACTCGGGGCCAAGATCGGTCGCCAGAAGAAATCCTGTGCGGAGCGATGCATTTCCTGCCATAGGAGAACAGAGCCCACCGACAAAACCGCGACAATGATGCACGCGACGAGAAGCATGACGTGGGAATGACGAGGAGCCTCTGCCGGGCGAGGAACTTTGGGCACAGCGGGTGTCGGGATATCTTCAGCGACCGCCAGTTTCATCTCCGTCAAGACCGGATCGTTGCCACCGCGGGGCCAGTGGAACTGCGGGATGTAAGAGCCTGAAGGAAGGGAGATACGCAACTCGTGATCATGAGCTGGATCCTGGTAGTACTGGGCCACCCGCTTGCGAATCTCCGCCGCAGTTACGCGTACGATCGGATCAGAAGCTGTGTCGTACTCCGCATCTCTGCCGAAGATTTCGATACCGAGAGTGCGCTCCTTGATGTTCTCCGAGTTTCCGGCCAGGGTGTTTTCAACGACAAAGCGAAGGAAGCTAGGGAATCGCTTGCTGTGGCTAAAAAACGAGTTGGCGAGAAGTCGACTCAATTGCTCGCGAACTTCGTCTGCAAGCGGCTCTCTTGAAATGTTATGGCCGCGCTCTGTTGAAGCTACCGACATCGAATGCTCCGTTTTGTGGAACCGATTATACAGTCATTGGGAGGCAATGGCCGAATTAGCGGCTTATTGCTGGCAAACGATTGATAATAAATCGTGATAGCCGTCTATTTACCTGATAAGAGTGCAGCCTTTGCGGTAAGGACCCTTATCCGCAATGCCGTTAGGACCCTGACCTTCCATTCAGTAAGGACCTTCACAACGCTATATAGAGAAGCCTACAAAGAGGCCGCTTCAAAAACCCCGATCACTAAGGATTTCCTCAAGCGTGACTAGAGCGCGTCAGGAGCCAGGACCGACGGGGACCAACTGACGGAGGCTTCACATTGGACACAAACAGGAGCTGGAGACCACGGTCTCTGTGGAATTGGGGTGGACTCGCCATCCTGCTTGCCTTATTGGCGAGCGGCGCCCCGTGGATCAACGCGCAGATTGCAACCACGACAGCGACACTTTCCGGAGTGGTGACAGACCCTACGGGAGCAGTTCTGCCCAAGGCGTCAGTGATGCTGGAAAGCACAGCAGAGGGCGTCAACCGAATAGCCAGCACCGATGGAGGGGGACGTTACACTTTCAGCCAGTTGCCGCCCTCGACTTACACGCTGGTCATCAAGGCCAAGAGCTTCGAGATGTATCAACAGAACGGGATTGTGCTGAACGCCGGTCTCTCCGCAACGCAAAACGTAGCGCTGACGGTCGGGTCTGAGGCGCAATCGATCACCGTAACCGCCGATGCGGCACTGCTGAACACCGACAACTCCAATGTAGCGACGGATCTCGATTCCAAGCAGCTTGTGGAACTGCCGCTTAACATGCGCAACATCTACGGTCTTGCCACCCTCAACTCCGCGGTAAACAACACCTCGGAAGGACAGATGCTATTGGGCGGGGGCAGCAACAGCACCGACAATGCGGACCAGGACATCTCGTTCCTGAACTTTGCCGGCGGTTTCTTTGGAACGTCGGCCTTTATGCTCGATGGATCGTGGGACACCGATCCTGAATGGGGCGCCGTGATTTTCGTGCCTTCCGTGGATGCCGCTCAGGAGTTCAAGGTTCAGAACAACTCCTTCACGGCTCAATACGGATGGAGCACCGGTAACGTGGTGAACGTAGTCACGAAATCGGGAACCAATGCTTTCCACGGCTCTGCCTACGAGTTTTATAAATCCGCGGGCCTTGATGCTGTCCCGTATTTCTCAAAGACGAATGAATCTCTCAGCCGCAACCAGACGGGTGCATCCGCCGGTGGACCACTCTATATCCCCGGTATCTATAAGCAGAGGGAGAAGACCTTCATCTTCGGTCTCTACGAGCATTTGACCTTGTCGACTCCGACGGTCGGAACATACACGGTGCCCGACTCTAACTTCCTGACGGGAAATTTCTCGGAAATTCTGGGCGCAGCGACTGGGCAGAAAGACGGCCTTGGCCGGCCTATCCTGATTGGCCAGATTTACGATCCACGTAGCGGTCGTGCCATTACTGCAGGCCAAGTGGATCCCAAAACCGGGCTCATGGCTACCCAGACGGGCTACATACGCGACCCTATTGCAGGTAACATCCTGGCGAACCTGTCCGGATACACTCCAGACGCTGTAGGCGCCAAGTTGCTGAGTTACTATCCCAAGGCGACCGGGAGCGGCCTCTCTAACAACCTCGTTGTTTCCGGAACCGCACCCGCACATTCCAGCGAATACAATATCCGGGTCGATCACAACATCAACACCAACGCCAGAGCCTACTTTCGCTACTCCTACAAGCAGGAGGAGAAGACCGGTGCCGCGGATGATTGGGGGGCTGATCCTGCAGGCCCAGGCAATCAACGGCCCAACAACCGCTGGGGCATGTGGGCGGGTTACTCGCAGATCTTCAGTCCAACCTTCACCATGAACATCACCTCTGGTGTTCAGCTGTGGCATGAAACTTCCGACAACCAGTCCTTCGGTTTCGACCCTACCGGTGTTCTTGGACTTCCGGGTTACGTTTCGGCGAACAGCCCGCTGTTCCCAATGGTCGATGTGGGAAGCGAGTCCGCGATGGGGCCCGGCGCGAACGATCAACAGGCAGTTACCAACCACGGCCCCATCGGCACGGTGGCAGTGGATTTAATCAAACTGTACGGCAAGAACACATTGAACTTCGGGTTCATGGGCGTGGAGCAGGTGGACAGCCAGCATAACTACTATCAGACGACACTGCAGTTCAACGGCGGCTTTACCTCCGGCCCGAATCCTCTAGTCGGATCAGGGGTGGCGAGCGGTAATGGCGTTGCGGAAATGCTGTTGGGAGTGCTGGACGAAGCCAATGTTGGAACTGTGTACAACCCTCTGGTCTCTAACCATCTTTTTGGTGAGTATGTGCAGGACGACTGGAAGCCAACCCACAACCTGACCTTGAATCTGGGCTTCCGCTATGAGGTTCAGACTCCGGACACGTACCGCCATAACGTGGCCTCGATCTTCAATCCCAATGAATTAAACCCCATCAGCTACTCTGCCGGCAGGCCGTATCTCGGCGCGCTGCAGTTCCTGGGACCTGGCAACCGCGACGTTTACAACCTGAACTACGATAACCTTGCCCCACGCCTTGGCTTCTCTTACCAAGCCATACCCAGGGCTGTTGTTCATGGGGGCTACGGAATCTTCTATCCGCAATCGGTTACCTGCTGTTTCCCGGGCGACTCAGACGGTTTTGCGGCGGCAACCTATGCCAATACGAGCTTGAACGGGGGCGTCAATCCTAACCCGAACATCAGCACCAGCAATCCGTGGGGCGGGAACTACGCGCAAATTACGGGCAACGCCAACGGAGAGTATCAGCAACTCGGTAACGGCGTAGGCAGCGTCTTCAGAAGCCGCCCATCACCCTATGTTCAGCAATGGATGCTCGGCGTGCAATATGCCTTTACACCAAACGACCAAATCGATTTGGATTACATTGGCAACCGCGGCGTCCGCATGGTCGGAAGCCATCAATATAACCAGTTGGATCCCAAGTACCTTGCCATGGGAGCTACGGCTCTGAATGCGCAGGAGCCAAATCCGCTGGGCGCAACTCTAACCGCACTCTCTGCTTCAGGACAGGTTGCGACCAGCTCGTGCAACCTTGACAACGCAACCGTAACTGAAGCGCAACTGCTGTCGCCGTATCCGCAATATTGCAACGGCTCAGTAAGCCAGACGGACGCCCCTGTTGGTCAGTCCCTCTACAACGCGCTGCAGGTCACCTATAACCATCGCGTCAGCAAGGGGCTCACGGCGCTGGTCTCCTACACCTATTCGAAGTTCCTCGACAACGTGGAAGGTAACAACGCCTGGTCCTACAACGGACCGACTAACTGGGGAGTTACCCCGGCCAACAACTATAACCTCGCGGCGGACAAGAGCGTGGACGCCAGCGATGTTCCGCAGGCACTGGTGGCCAGCTACATTTATCAACTACCCGTCGGTCGCGGCAAGCAATTCGGTTCGAACATGGGCCGTGTTGCGGACGCGGTTGTGGGTGGTTGGGAAGTGTCGGGAATCGCAACCTTCAAGGATGGGATCCCGCTGGGCATCTTCGGCAACGACTACAGCTCGTACGGTGGCAATCCGAGACCAGACGTGGTTGGGAATGTTCATGTATCTCATCCAACCATTCACGAATGGTTCAACACGGGAGCATTCCAATATGCGCCGTACGGCACCTTTGGCACCGCACCCCGCTTCTTCTCGGACCTTCGTGGTCCACGCTACCAAGACTGGGACACCATTGTTGCCAAAAACTGGAACATCAAGGAAACCATGAGGGTCCAGTTCCGGTTTGAAACGTACAACACATTCAATCATCCGAACTTCTACGCGCCCGAGGCGGGAGCGACCAGTTACTCCGGTTGCGATCCCAATGCAAGCTCTACGTGCGGTAGCACACTGGGACAAATCACCAACGCCTTCATGCCCAGAAGCATCCAGTGGGCAGGAAAGTTCTACTGGTAATCGAACTGTGAATAGCTGCTGCAAATTACTGGTACTGGTTCTGCTGGTCAAGCCCATTTCCGGGCTTGGCCAGCAGCAGCCGGCCGCCAAGTTCGAGTCACTCGTGGCCACTGCACAACAGGCTCAGGCCGTGAAGGACTACGTCTCCGCCGCGAACGCTTACAAGCAAGCGGTGAAGATTCAGCCGGCGATGCCGGAACTATGGGCCAACCTTGGACTCATGGAGCAGGAAGCAGGCGATATTCCCGCAGCAATTCTCAGTTTCCAACAAGCCAACCGACTCAAACCGTCTTTGTATGTTCCCGATCTATTTCTTGGCATTGACTTTCAGCGCACAGGCAGGGCGGCTGCGGCGATTCCATTTCTGATCAAGGCGGAGAAGATCAATCAGACCGACCCACAAACGCCGCTTGCACTGGGGCGTGCCTATTTTGCAACGGGCAAGTTCTCTTCAGCGGCCCTGGAATTTGCGCATGCTGCCGCGTTGGATCCGAAGCTTGGCGAGGCCTGGTTTGCGTTGGGGCTTGCCCGGCTGAACCAGGTGGAAGTGGACGCTCGCAGAATGTCAGTGGAAGCAAAGGATTCCGCTTTCGCCGGGGCGCTCTATGCAGAATCGCTGGAAAAGCAGGCGAGATTCAGTGAGGCGTCGACTCTCTATCGGAGCTTGCTTACTACCCAGCCTCAACCTCCATGTATCCGCTCTGAATTGGGGTTCTCGTTGTTGAGACACCGCGACCTCGCGGGTGCGGGCACTGAATTTGCCGCTGAGCAAGCAGTGCATCCAGAGTGCGGACTGGCATTGCTGGGCCAAGCGCGCATGGCTATCGATAACGGGGACAACGAGCGGGCTGTCCAGCTTATCAATGGGTTATGGGGACGCGATCATGGTTTCGTCGCTTCTAACGCTTCCATCCTGCTGGAAAGTTTGCCTATTGATGCAGCCACCAATATCACTCGGTATTTCTCTAAGCCAAACACGTTCATGGCTGCCGATTTGCGAAGCACTTTGTTGTTAGTCTTGAGTGGCAGCGCAGTAGATTTGATCGATCAACGCGATGAATCCAGACGGAGAGAGCCGGCAGCGGACTTGGCGAGAGAGCCGCTCTCTGCTTGGCATACCGCGGAACAGTACTATGCGGCTGGTGAGTTCGAAAAGTGCGCGAAGCAAATCGACCCTGTCCTTACTGCAGGGCGCGTCGGCATAATTCGGCTGCTGGCCGCCTGCTCGTTCTTTACTGGCGACGACGAGCGCGCCATAGCCGCGGCAACTGCATTGGAAACGGTGCAGCCGCATTCTCCCGAGGCTCTCTACTGGTCGATTCAGGCGAACGAACGGCTCGCATTCAAGGCTCTTGCGCACTTCCAGCAACTGGAATCGGACTCTGCCAGAAGCCACGTACTTCTCGGCGACATTTATGACCAGTTGGAGAGATTCGATGACGCGCAGAGCGAATACACCAAGGCGCTCAGCATAGCTCCTGGCGATCCGGGGGCGATGGTTGGGCTAGCCTCGGCCTATCTCAGCAATAACAACAACGAGAAGGCGATGGAGACAGCGCGTATTGGGTTGGAACGCAACACGCAGGATCCGGAGCTGAACCTGATTATGGCAGAAACGCTGGTGGCCAAATATCAATACGCAGAGGCGGAGCCTTACTTGATGAAAAGCTTGAATGCAAAGCCTCAAATGCTTGGTCACGTGCATGCCCTGATCGGCAAAGTCTATGCGGAGACAGGCAGGCCTCAGGAAGCAATTGATCAATTGAAGCTGGGCGTTACGAGCGATGAGAACGGTTCTGTTCACTACCTGCTGGCGCGGCTCTACCGCCAGATAGGCGATATAAAGAACGCATCTGCCGCACTTGATCAGGTGAAGACAATTAAGCAACTGCGCCGTGACCGCGGTGTGAAGACGGTTGAAGACCCCGATCTTTCCTCGCTGGAATCTCCACCCGACTCAGCTTCCAAGCCGTAGTAAGACCCGGCCTGCTACCTCTTATCAACGAACACAGCTTAGGAATCACTTTATGCCCAGGAGCCATCATGCGTTTATACCGCTCTTTTTATGCGCCGTTCATCGCCCTCGTTGTTCTTATGTCGGGCCAGTCATCTGCCATGATTCGAGCGCAACCTAGAACGCACGGGGGGGAGTCGCGCCCAGATGCACGCCAAGCGACGATGTTATCGCTGGTCAATGGAATCGAAGTGGAAGCCAGTGATCTGCGCTTCAAGATCGTTGCGCTGCGCGAGGATGTTTTGCGGGTCACGGTAGGCCGGGGCAGTTCTTTTCCGGAGGACGCATCGTGGGCGGTCCTTCCCGCGGCTCGTCGCAGCTCAGTTCCGGTTGTGAGCGATTTGAATAGCGATTACTTTGGTTTTCGTACGCATGCGCTAATCGTTGAATTGGACAAGAAGACTCTCGAACTCACGGTGCGCAATCTGGAAGGAAATGTATTACAGCAGGATGCCCGTCCGGTTCGCTTTGACGGGGATGCATTTCGAATTTACAAATCGATGCCGATGGACGAGCACTATTTCGGTTTGGGGGACAAGACCGGCCCGCTTGACCGGCGGAACCAGGCCTTCACGCTCTGGAATACAGACGCTTATCGATTTCAGGAGTCCACGGATCCAATTTACAAGAGCATTCCTTACTTCATGACTTTCCGCGCTGGACGCGCGACAGGGATCTTGCTCGACAACACGTGGCGCACAAGCTTCGACTTTGGCAAAGAGTCGGCCGGCGTTTACACTTTCGGCGCAGCAGCCGGTCCGCTGGATTACTACCTGTTCTACGGTCCCTCGCCAAAGCAAGTAGTCGAGACTTACGCGTGGCTGACTGGAACTCCTCCGCTCCCACCGCTCTGGTCTTTTGGCTTCCAACAATCGCGCTACAGCTACATGTCGCAGGCTCGCGTGCTGGAAGTCGCGAATCGCTTCAGAGCAGATTCAATTCCGGCGGACGCGATCTATCTTGACATCGATTATCAGGAAAAGAATCGACCATTTACCGTTGATCGCGCGGCTTTTCCCGACCTTGCCGGAATGGTGGCGAAGCTTAAGTCGGAGAACTTTCACGTTGTGGCGATCACCGACCTGCATATCGCTAACCTGCCTGCAAGCGGCTATCTTCCGTACGACAGCGGCGTTGCTGGTGACCACTTCGTCAAGAATCCCGATGGAAGCATTTATACGGGCAAGGTCTGGCCAGGTCCTAGTGTGTTTCCTGACTTTACGCGCCAACAAACACGCGCATGGTGGGGCACACTTTACCACGGGCTTCGCGGAGACGGCGTCGAGGGCTTCTGGAACGATATGAATGAGCCGTCCGTTTTTGAAGCGCCTACTTTCACAATGCCTGAAAACGTTGTGCATCGGATCGACGAGCCCGGATTCACAACGCGCACCGCAACCCACGCTGAGATCCATGACGTTTATGGCATGGAGAACTCGCGGGCAACCTATGAAGGCTTGAAAGCGCTTGACGCCGACGTGCGTCCCTTCGTACTTACGAGGGCAACGTATGCGGGCGGACAGCGATACGCTGCTACCTGGACGGGAGACAACAGTAGCAGTTGGAATCATCTTCGCCTAACGACGCCGATGCTGGAAAACCTGGGACTGTGTGGATTTGCATTCAGCGGTGCTGATGTGGGAGGGTATGCCGGAACTCCATCGCCGGAGTTATTGACCAAGTGGCTAGAAGTGGCTGCGTTCCAGCCCATCGATCGCGATCACACAGAGAAGGGGACCAGCGATCAGGAGCCATGGGTTGGGGGGGCGGAGCAGGAGGCAATCCGTCGCAAGTTCATCGAGACTCGCTATCGGCTTATGCCCTATTTCTACACGTTGGCCGATGAAGCCTCGCGCACCGGAGTGCCGATGATGCGCCCATTGTTCCTGGAGTTTCCAGCTGCGACTCCTGATCGCCATCCGATCGACATTGATCCGGAAGCCGCGAGCGAGTTCCTGGTTGGATCAAAACTGCTGGTGGCGCCACAGCCGTATCCCGACGAACAGGATGCTTATTTGATCGAGCTTCCGACGCTGGATTGGTATGACTTCTGGACCGGCGAAAAGGTTCTGCATGCCGAATCGCCGTCCCCAGCCGCTCCTGATTCACCGGCAAGTGCAAACACTTCGGCGCCGATTCTGATTCACCTCACTCCCGCGCTGGATCAGCTCCCAGTCTTCGTTCGCGCCGGATCTATCCTACCCATCGCGCCCGTGGTTCAGAGCACGAATGAAACCCCCAAAGGGGCACTCACACTCAAGGTCTATGTGGGAGATCATTGTTCAGGCGAGCTTTATCTGGACGATGGAAAGACCTACGCTTTCCAGCAAGGCGCTTATCTGAGAACGAAGTTTGGCTGCGAAAAGACAGCGGAAGGTCTCCGCGTGACCGTGAGCCCGCATGAAGGATCTTATCCAGCCTGGTGGAAAGAGATCCACACCGAGATTTACGGTTGGTCACCAAAACAAGGCAGGGTCTTCTCCCATAAAAAAGAGGTTCCCGTTCAACTTGACCGCGAGCCTCAGGACGTCGGATTTCTTATCGTGGATGACGGGAAGGGAATAGACATCGAGGTGAGATAAAGACTACATCCGAAAGCGCCCTTAAGCTTCTCTAAACTATGAAACATCGGTCGACCTCTGCAAGGCAACCTTATGGCTAGGAGTGCCCATGGCTAGACCGTAGATTCGACAAGTTTCGGGGAGGTCTCGCTCACCACAGCGGTCGCTGAAGAGCCGGTGTTTGCAGGGAACATTGGAACGAGTTCACTAAGCACCAGAGGCTAACCCGGAAGTATCATTGACCGAGACGAATGGTTACCCTAAGTTACTTATGAGCATTGATTTTGGTACCAACAAGTGCCGATACAAGGCTTGAACAGCCGGAATGACTTGCAGGTCAGAATGCTTGCCATCTTCCCGGCCGGGTAGGATGATGATTTTCACTTTGGTCCAATTCGGTTCGGTCGCGGCGGCCGCGGTATTTCTGTGCCGCTGGCGAACAGCCCTGCGCCGCCGAAATGAGGAGTCGTGGGAATCGCTGCTGGCTCGTCTACGATCGGATTGGAGTGGCCGCGAGTTGAGCGATCATTTCCTTTGGAAAGAGGGACTGAACGCCACTCCGGACGAAACCTGGACTCGGATTCAAGGCGCCCATGGGCTCTGGGCGATCTACCAGAATTCCCGCGTGATGCTGGAGATGGCGGATTACGCAGCCCGCAATAGCGACACTATTGACCACTTGCTCCTGGAGACGCTGCGAAGCGATGCCATGCAGGTACGCGTTTGCGTTCTGATGGCGCTTTCGCAGCATGCCTTTTGCAGTACTTGTGAAGGTGTTCGAGTGAATGCGTTCCGCGCCGCGTCGTTGTACATGGGAATGGCAGCAAGGATGACACAGCTTCTCCAAGAGAACGCAGCGTATATCCTTCCCAATTTTGTGGCCGCGATGTAAGCTGGCTCCGGCTGAGCCGCCAGCCAAGTGAAAGCCTGGGCGATCCCTTATTCAATTGGGTCCTGTTCCGTCTTCGAATGGTAATACATCTAGACAGCAGAAGCTGAAGACCGGTTGCTGTGCCGCGAAGTAGCAGCCGCACTACGCGATTGATTTTATTGGTCGGGGCGGAGGGATTCGAACCCCCGGCCCTCTGCTCCCAAAGCAGATGCGCTACCAGGCTGCGCTACGCCCCGATGTCCAAACTCGATTGTATCGCGAAATAGGCTCTAGTAACCCACACCGCTTCCCGGAGCCAACGCGTGACCCACCCACACGATGAGCCACAGCACCAACACCAGAGGGATAGCGAAGATGAGCGCCAGTGCTGCGCCCAACAACAGCAGAAACGCCCAGTCCCGGCTGGTGTTCCTGCGCGGTTCGCCTAGGTGCAGGCAGAACAGGCGGTAGTTACGGCGATTGGCTTTCCACGCAATGTCGAAGACGTCGCCGAGAATGGGGATGGAGCCCACCAGCACGCCGATGCCGAGATTAACGGCCATGCGCACCAGCGTGATGTAAGGTACACCTCTGATCCAGCCAGCGAGAGGGATCACCAACGAGAGAAACCCGGCCACAACGTCGCCCAGCCCGGGAACCAACCCGATGATGCCGTCAATCCCGAAGCGAATGCCGGTTCCCGGAATGGCGAAGACCTCATCCAGCAGAATCTCAAGGCCATGCAGCGTGCGGTCGCGGAAGAGCCATGCGCCCTGATTCCAGCGATCCGGGCCACGTTGTTGCGCGGCAGAGCCAACTGAACCCTCGCTCCTTGCAGCTTCAATCGAGTTATTGCTGGTACTGCGCATGTGCGCTCCCTCGCTGTGGGTCGAGCTTTCTACCCTGGTTCGATGCTACAATCTGAAGGGTATATGGCGGCTATAGTTCAGCGGCAGAACGCCTGACTGTGGCTCAGGATGTCGAGGGTTCGATCCCCTCTAGCCGCCCCAAATCAGAACCATTACTTACACAGGCAACAAATTACCTGCCTTCTCGAATGCTGGGACAATTGACGATCAGCAGACCCGGGATCCGACCCTATCGGTCATCGCAATCGATCCCCGTTGCTGGCGATAATGAGACTCGTAGAGACCTCGCTTGTTGGCCAAATGTTCCGCTCAGTCTCATCAGACGAGATGGAATACCACGAGGAACTGCTTGGGGAATGGATGGAGCTTGCAAACGGTACCGGTCATCGATAGATGCAATCGAGGAACGGATTTAGATTTCGCGTCACTGATTTGCGATCCCGCCAGGTGGAGAAGAATTTTGCAAGGCGCGCCCCCTGAAATGCGATACTTCCGATGCACGATGACCATCGAAAACATGAGCTGACCGAATGGACGCCCCCAACAAGCTAAACCAAATCGTTCTTCCTCAAACTGTAGTCGCTCCGCTCACGCGCGCGGCCATCTTTCTGGTTGTCTGCATTCACCAGGCCCCGGATGCCTATGTGCTTTTGCGCTCGTTCTGTGCCGACCTTTCCGGGCTCATACGCGCCGTTGAATTTCGCGACATTGAGGCGAGTCTTACATGCATTGTAGGATTTGGTTCCGATGCCTGGGACAAGCTCTTTGGATCGCCTCGGCCCGCCGAGCTTCATCCGTTTCGAGAGATTCGGTCAGGTGGCCGCCACGCCGTTTCCACCCCCGGCGACATCCTGTTTCATATTCGAGCCAAACGCATGGACCTCTGTTTTGAGTTAGCGACTCAGATCATGGACAGCATCGGCGGTGCCGTTTCAATCGCCGACGAGGTGCACGGGTTCCGGTATTTCGACGATCGCGACGTCATCGGCTTCGTCGATGGAACGGAAAACCCGCGCGGAGATCTAGCACGTGAGGCTGCAATCATCGGCGACGAAGACCCAGCCTTTGTCGGTGGCAGTTATGTCATCGTGCAAAAATACCTGCACAATATGACAGCATGGAATGCTCTTTCCATTGAGGCACAGGAGCACATCATTGGCCGCAGAAAACTCTCAGACATCGAATTGAGCGATGCCGAGAAACCGGCCTCGGCGCACAATGCGCTCACCGTCATCGAGGAGGATGGAAGAGAACTCAAGGTTCTGAGAGACAATATGCCTTTTGGGCGCCCAGGTCACGGCGAGTTCGGAACATACTTCATCGGTTATAGCCGCACTCCACGCATCACGGAGACGATGCTTCAGAATATGTTCGTCGGCCGTCCTCCCGGCAATTATGACCGGCTCCTCGATTTCAGCCATGCAGTCACGGGCAGCTTGTTTTTCGTGCCGACGGCAACGTTTCTGGACAACATCACTGGAGACACCGCGAACTCAACTGAAGCTGTCACGTCGCAGGCATTTACCTCGTCGTCGGCATCGTCCGCGGATGATACATCGCTCAAGATAGGATCACTTAAAGGAGAGAAGGATGAATAACCTTCATCGGGAATTGGCGCCAATCTCTGACGCTGCATGGTCGCAGATCGAGGAGGAGACGACTAGAACTCTGAAGCGGTATCTGGCCGGCCGACGTGTCGTTGACGTTCCCTCACCGGGAGGAATTGCTCTGCCCGGAGTCGCGACCGGCCATCTGCGCCCGATCGCTCCTCCCGCAGAGGGCATCATTTCAAGCCAGCGCGAGGTCAAGCCGCTCGTAGAACTGCGAGCACCCTTTGAACTAACTCGCCAAGCCATCGATGATGTGGAGCGTGGGTCGGATGACTCCGATTGGCAGCCAGCGAAAGACGCGGCAAAAAAACTTGCCTTTGCCGAGGATCGAGCCATCTTCGACGGATACCACGAAGCCGATATCGAGGGCATTCGAGAAGGCACGAGCAATCCAATTGTCACACTTCCTGCAGATGTGCGTGATTATCCTGATGCGGTGGCGCAGGCACTGAGTCAATTGCGCCTTGTGGGTGTAAACGGGCCCTATTCGGTTTTGCTCGGAGCTGATGAGTATACTGCGCTCGCTGAGACCCGCGATCATGGATATCCTGTGCTGGAACATGTTAAGCGTATTGTTGACGGCAATCTGGTCTGGGCGCCGGCCATCCAGGGTGCGTTCGTTCTCACCACGCGAGGCGGCGACTTCGAACTCAACATCGGGCAGGATGTTTCGATCGGCTACCTCAGTCATACGGACTCTGTTGTGCGGTTGTACCTTCAGGAAACATTTGCTTTTCGTGTACTGACCAGCGAGGCTGCTGTAGCACTATCGCCGTCACAGAGGTCGGTGTGACGAGAAGCAGTGATTTGCGCAAGTGAAAGAAGCAACGTGTATTCTTTAACTCAATGGCGGTCACGGAGCTCGAAGTGCTCGATCTTCACCAGCCGTCCTAAATTGCCTTGATCTTCCTCAAGGGGGGCCTGCTCCATAGCGTCCCAGCTTCTCCGGTTTGCCGAGTGTCCGTGAGCCCGAAAATTAAGAAAAAAATAGCGTTCGACTGCGAGTCCGCCGGACCATCCGACTGGCTTAGGAGTTTTGAGCCACGCCGCGGTCTCTCCAACGGTCACTTGCAGACAATAGTCGGCAATTATCTTCCCCGGCCGCCCTTCCAACTCCCTTCCACATCGGAGACCATAGAAGTGGACCCGTCCGATGGCAGCCGGGTCCTGTGCCATTGCAACTGGCACTCTGGTCAGGGCTGGACGGATCGGCTGACAACCATTTTGGTCCACGGTCTTGAGGGCTCATCCGATTCCCAATACATTCGGGGAATCGCAGCACGCGCTTGGGCTGCCGGATTCAACGTAATTCGTATGAATATGCGCAATTGCGGTGACACAGATTCGCTCACTCCCACGCTCTACCATTCGGGCCTTTCTGGTGACGTGAGAGCTGTGATGCAGCATTACGCAAAGCGCTTCGACCTGCAGCGGATTGCGCTTGTGGGATACTCCATGGGCGGCAACCTGGTGCTGAAAATGGCGGGGGAGTGGGGAAATCAAACTCCGCTTGTTGGCGTCGCCACTGTCTGCCCAGCCATCGACCTCGCTGCTGGATCGGATGCTCTTCATGAACCCGCTAATCGTCCTTATGAGTGGCATTTTCTGCGCGGCTTGATGAGACGCTTCCGGCGCAAGGCGGCGCTATTCCCTTCGATCTACGATGCGGCGGGAATTTGTCCCATCCGGTCGCTCCGTCAGTTCGATCACCAGATTGTTGCTCGCTACTGCGGTTTTGAGGACGCCGATGACTACTATTACCGAGCCGCCAGCGCCAGGGTTGTCGATTGCATAGCTGTTCCAACCCTTATACTTCAGGCAGCCGACGATCCATTCATTCGCCTCTTTCCAGAAACGCGCGCAAAGCTGTGCGCCAACTCGCATATCACCTTTGTCGAAACCAGTCACGGCGGCCATTGTGCCTATCTTTCGCGCGATTTGGGTAACGATATTCACTGGGCAGAGGCGACGGTGGTTCGCTTCCTGACTGCTCTGGCTGGGTAGCCAAATGGAAGCTGACTGGGAGTTTGAAGTTGGCGGAGAAGCGCCGGTCATCGACGCGCATTGGCCAGGATTTGTCGATCTACAACGAGCCCCGGAGCAAACGCATCTTCTGCCCGAATCGGCTGAGCATCCTGGGTTAGCGAATGCGCTGGCAAAACTGAATGCGGCGGACTCGCCGGTCTGGACTTCGAAATGCGATGTTTGGCCCGTGGTTGACTCAACCGAGTTTGATGTGGACGAACTCGATGCGTCACCGGACCTCGCAACCCACGCCATGGCCTGCTATATCGACATCCTGCCCGAAAGCCACCAGCGATGGCCTTCTCCGGAGATGGCCTGCACCGCGTGTAAACAGATCTGCACTGTCCTTCACGCTTTGTTCTTGCGTAGCTGTCGTGTAGACCTCATCATCCGTCGCGCAGTCATTACACCGGATGTTGATGACTTTGGCATCACTGTCTATTTGACTGCCTGCGGCGCATCCCAAGAGCATGCAGCTCGTGCGCTCCAAGATGCTCTGTGCGTTTTTGCCAATGCGCTCTGCAGTCACTCGACGCTACAATAAAAATGTGGGCGAGTAGCTCAATTGGATAGAGCACCGGCCTTCTAAGCCGGGGGTTGTGGGTTCAAGCCCCGCCTCGCCCACCATTGATTCGAAAAGGGTTGCCAGTTACGGCAACCCTTTTCTGTATAGCGAAATGGACTACTGTGGGGGAAATTGGGGGGACCCTGAAGGTGCTTCAGGGGTAAAGGGGACTAAACGGGCCGTCTGCGTGGAAGCTTGTTGACCGCGTCCCGCTTGGCCTGCTGACGCGTATGCGAGTATCTCTCCAGCATCTTGACCGACATCCAGCCCGCAATAGCCTTCATGGTCGATTCCGGCACTCCGGCCTCACCCAGAGCAGAGATGAACGTGTGCCGAAGATCATGCAGCCGACACCACACACCCGCAGCCTTGCGGCAGGCGGTCCACGCAGTTTTCATCGAGGCCATGGGCTTGGTGGGATCGAGCGCGTAGACTTTCACTGCGCCGTGCAGGCGACCCGCGTTCCCATTAAATCCATATCGCTCCGAGGGGAACACGAAGTGGTTTGGTTGGGGATCCGTGAACCGTGAACGCCATTCGGCAAGGATGTCAAAGGCTTCGTCATTCAACGGAACGACTCGCCCTTGGCCGCCCTTTGTTTTCGAATGCCCCACCTGAATGGTTCGATTCACAAAGTCAACCTGCTTCCAACGTATACGCGCCTCGGCCGCGCGGACTCCCGTATGCAGGTAGGTCATGAGGGCGGGAAAGAGCGAGCGGCTGCGGCTGTTGATGGCCGCCTCGAGCAGGCGATTAGCCTCTTCCAAAGGAAGTGCCCGCCCGATGTCTTCAGGTTCCGGCAAGGGGTGAAAATCGGGAGCGATGAGGTGCCAAAGGCGATGCTTGCGAAGGATCATCCGCAACACGGCGGTCTCCATGTTGACTTCGCGGTTCGAGGCGCGCTCACCAAGACGCTTAGTCTGAAACTGCGCGATACGCTCTGGTGTTATTTCCGTCAGAAGGAGTTTGCCGAAAATGGGAGTGAGGTGACTCAGCTTGAGAGTGTTGATCTCGAGCGTCGATGCCGACCACTGAGGGTTCAGTCCCAGCCACTTCTTGGCAGCTTTGCCGAACAGAATTGGCTTGATCCTCTTCACTCCGCCGGCGGACTCCTCCATGGCCCGGCGCCGGCTACGTTCGACAGCTATCGCGACTTCTTTATTAGTGGTATTAGCAGGTTCGCGAACCCGTTGCCCCAGGAATTCAAACTCATACCAATACTTGCTGCCACGTTTAAAGACTGTCATCTGGTTAACCTTTTCGGCTTGAGCTGTGTGCACTGTTGCCAGAGATCTCCTGGTGCTCCGACGATTCGTGGTCGTTGTAGCCACTTGATCTGAGTTGTAAAGGAGATTGGGGGCGCAATTACCGTGTCTGGTCTGGCCCCCTCAATTGATCTCTCGCCATTGCTGAGTTGCAGCTTGCGAATACTGCCTGTCTCGATTAATCGTCATCATCATCGTTGGCCGGCGTTGTACCGTCGTCGATGAGTTTGTCTATCGAGTCTTCCCTGATTCTGACCGAGCGGCCAATCCGCACGACCGCCACTTTGCGGCCGTAGACCATCTTCCATGTGGTCTTTTGCGAGATATGCATTCTGACCGCAGCTTCCGGGATCGTCAAGAGTTGCGTCATCTGTGTCCTCCTTTCTGAGTTACGGTCGGCGGACTAGCGGACCGTCGGGCCCATATTCCGCGATCTTCAAGTTCAGTGCTCAACCACCAAACGGGAGGCAATGAACAAACTTCGGTTTCGCGCTCGAAAACCCAACCGAGCTAGCGCACACTAATATGCACGCCAAACTCCATTGCTAGGGCACTGCGACCAATCCATGCGTCGGCGACCTCAGGAGCGGCAACGGACCACGCGACCCGCATGTCTTCTTTGGCGCTGCGGCGCACGAACTGAAACTCCAAAACGTCCTCAGGGATCACCGACTCGGATCGAATTGGAATGTAAATCCACGACAGTGAATCAGGTACACGATGGAAATAGTCTCGCGCGATGTACTCGGCTAAATCTTGCAGCATGCGCGGTGTGAGGGCCGGATTGCCGACTCGTTGAAGAATTGCGCAATGAAATCCGCCACTCTCGTCGCGATGAGGTACGATGTCACAGCGGATTAGGCGGCCAGCGACTTTGAACCCGACGATTATGGCGCGGTAAAAGCCGACTTTTTCGGGCTCTGCTGATTTGTTGACGTTGTAGCCGAAGATCGAAATGATCGACGTCCAGAGTCTCACGACGATCAACGTGATCGTAGTCATGAATGGTTTCCTTTCTTTGCCGGGGCACCCGGGTGCCGTACTTGTTGAATCAGTTGAAACTGATTTGGGAATCGATCAAACTTCAGTATTGAGACTGCGGACTGAGTTCGATGCCTAGCCCGGCGGCGGTTTCTCTTCGGGAGCGTCACTGTCTTGCGCCATGCCACCCGGCTCTTTGTGTCGAGCGCTTTCTGCTCGCTTCTGCTCGATCAGAGTCAGCTGCGCCACCCGCAGCAAGAAGGAAAAGCCCGTCGCGGCTGTGTAGCTCAGTTCTCCGCTTTTGCCTGACGCGGGAAACAGCGCGTCGATTGCGATCCACTTCAGGGAGGCGGGGGAGGCGCTGTTCGACGGGCGCCGAAACGACATCCGCGCGCGGGGCCATCCGAGCAACCTCTCCCAGCGTGCTGCGATCCATGACTCCGGCGCGGCAAAGCAGATCACTCGGACCTGCGGCACCTGTAGTGCACAAAGCAGACTGAGCAATCGATGAGCAGACCGCGCGGTATCGAAGCCTTTGAAAACCGGACACCGCAGGCTCGGCCAGAATGCTCTTGCATAATCAGCTAGAGCCTGCTCGACAAGACCGGGACGACGTGAGTGCAGATCGCCCAATCGCCGGCCGTATTCGTTGACAATCGCAAGACACCTGCGAGATAGGAGGATGATGCCGGTGTGAGAGTAAGAGCCTGTCATGGCTCAAAACATGAGCCCGTTTGCTGCCTAGCGCAAGAAGGAGATTAAGTTATCCAGAGTTTTCCGGAGCCGAATTTCATAGTTCGTCAGCATCGACGGGGACTTCGCCTTCAATTTTCCAGTTGGAGAAACTCACATGTGATTTGGGAAAACTACTGCTTGCCAAGTTTTCCGCCGCATTATCTAGGCGGCCTTCTTCGTTCGTTCTTCCATGACTGAACTCGTGCGGTCTGCGTCTTAAGTGCTTCTTTCCAACTCCCGGCAGGCGAAAGCATTTTTGCCAGGGGCACCTTTTTCATATCGAATGCCTTACATATTTCGGCTAACGTAGGGTCAGTCTTCTTTCCGGATGTGAGTTCTATGTAAGCCAGAGTGGCAGGATGCGTTGGCCTTCCTTCCCGCCGCTTGGATGGCATCCCGGCCGTTGTCCTGATAGATGGCCTTCCTTCTGGTTCCGAGTGCCCGGCGGGTTCCAATGGAAAAGGCTCGCCCGGCTCCTGAACGCCGTTTGATATCGTTGGCCCAGGCTGGTTCACTTTTGTCGTCGAGGTGGAGTTCGGCTCCTCGGAATTAAGAGGAAGTTGATAATTTGGCCAGAGTCGATCATCCGGACCAATCTTAAACGCACGCGCTACGTCTTCATATAGCCTCTTCTCACTTTGAATTTGGGCGCGACGCCTCTCAATGTCGGCTCTGAGTTCATCGTCAGATTCAGAAGGAAAGCCATCAAAAAAATATCCGATTTCGTCGCGCTGCCGCGACGTACCACGCTGCCGAAATTTGATCTGCAACACTCGAATAACGATCTGGTACTTATGCGTGAGATATGCTTTAAAGTCAGGCGCTGCGCTGCGCTCGTCGACGGATGAATTCGGGAGCTGATCCAGATTATTGGCATATAGCGAGAGCTCTTGTATGCGATCGATTAGATGCCTTAACTCTCTGATGGTAAGTTCTTCTTCGAAATGCATAAGAGCTCTTTCCGCCCTTTCCGGCCCGTTTGCAATGACTCATTCCTGGTTTTGCTTTTTCCTTGTGTGTTCCTTCAATGCCATTGTCACCAGGTCCGCAACGGCCGGGTCGTCCACCGCTTTCCGGAAATCTGCTTCCGATTTAGACTGTGCGGCCAGCGGCAGAGCACTTAACGCCATCTGAAAGCGTGTTTGGCGAGGAGCGCGTTCGACTTGTTTTGCTCGTTGCATGCGCTGTTGAGTTATCTTTTTGAGTTGGGTTTTGAAGATTTCGGTGAACAGATGTTCGGCGATGCTGTCGTCGGGCCAGCGGTAGACACTGCTCGTGTGCTTA
>JBEKPF010000023.1:0-70306 GCA_049521035.1 Occallatibacter sp.
CTGCTGGCTTATGCCGGTTCGAGCGATCTCTTCAAGGCACTTTCGCCGGGCATTGTGGAAAAGGTGATTGAGCGGAAGCTGGAGACTTCAGGCTTTGGGCACGACGGAAACCGGCAATGGCTGGAGGAGGCGGTTCCACTGCATGATGAAGGCGGCCTGAGCGGAGTGCTGGTGATTCTGGAAGATGCCGGGTATATCCGCGCGGAAGGTTCGGCGGTTTGGCAGCGGAGCTTTTGGCGGATTGTGGCATTTGTGGTTCTGATTGTTGCGGTGACGCTGTTGATGGTGCGCTGGTTCCTGATGGAACCGATTACGCGCGTTGCCGAGAGACTGCGACTGCTGCGCATGGGGCACGTGGATGAAGTAGCGGAGGAAGCAGGGAAGGAACTGAGCCTGTTTACACCGCTGACTCGCGAAGTGGTCAACATGGCGGAAAGCCTGATTGCGGCGCGCGCTTCCGCAGCTGCAGAAGCGCGGCTGCGCGACGCGGGTGAACACTCGTGGACCGCCGAGCGGCTGGCTGTGCATATGCGGGATCATGCCGGATCGAGCCGGATTTTTGTGGTGTCGAACCGCGAGCCTTACATGCATGTGCGCAAAGGACGGGACACGGTGTGCGTGGTTCCTCCGAGTGGACTGGTGACGGCCCTGGAGCCGGTGTTGCGGGCCTGCGACGGGGTGTGGGTGGCGCACGGGAGCGGCAGCGCCGATCAGACCACCGTGGATGAATTCGACCGGCTGCGTGTGCCGCCTGACGATCCCCGCTACAGCTTGCGACGGGTCTGGCTATCGAGCGACGAAGAGGAAGGCTATTACGACGGATTCGCCAACGAGGGACTCTGGCCGCTTTGCCACATTGCGCATACACGGCCGATTTTTCGCGCGTCGGACTGGGAGCAGTATCAACGCGTGAACGAGAAGTTTGCGACGGCAGTATTGGAAGAGATGGAGACCAGTTCCGATCCGTTGGTGTTCGTGCAGGATTATCACTTCGCGCTCTTGCCTAGTTTGATCAAGAAAGTGCGGCCCGACGCGCGGGTGGCGATCTTCTGGCATATTCCATGGCCGAATCCGGAGGCGTTTGGGATTTGTCCGTGGCAGGCAGAGCTGCTGGACGGGTTGTTGGGCGCGGACCTGATCGGGTTCCACATTCCGCTGCACTGCAATAATTTTCTGTCGACGGTGGACCGGGTACTGGAATCGCGCACCGATCGCGAACACATGACCGCACTGCGGAATGGGCATACGAGCACGGTGCGCCCTTACCCGGTGAGTGTGGCGCTGGACGGGACGAGCCAGCTACGGGCGGTAACAGGAGCAACGCGCGACGAGTTGCTTGCCGAGTTTGGGGTGCGGGCGGAAAGCCTGGTGTTGGGTGTGGACCGCTTGGACTACACAAAGGGGATTGTGGAGCGACTGTTGGCGATTGAGCAGCTGCTGGAAGCGCACCCGTGGCACCGGGAGCGGATGACGATGATGCAGATTGCGGCGCCGAGTCGAACGAGGATTCCGAGTTATGTAGAACTGCGTTTGCGAGTGGAAGAGACAGTGGAGCGGATCAATACGCGATTTCAAACGGTCACGTGGAAACCGGTCATCCTGATCGATCGCCAGTGCAGTCACGAAGAAGTGAATCGCTGGTATCGCGCAGCGGATGTGTGCCTGGTGACCAGCTTGCACGACGGAATGAACCTGGTGGCGAAGGAATATCTGGCGGCGCGCGACGATGAAGATGGCGTGCTGGTGCTGAGCAAATTCACTGGCGCAGCGGTGGAACTGGGCGACGCGCTGATTGTGAACCCGTATGACATTGAAGGCGTAGCCGAGGCGATTCATCGTGGCCTGGAGATGGCGCGTGGAGAGCGTCGTACGCGCATGCAACGGATGCGCAAGCAGGTGCGGGAACACAATGTTTATCGCTGGGCGGCAAGTGTGCTGGGCGATCTGCGCGAGTTGCCGATGAAGAATACGGAGTACGCGGACCCAGGTCGAGTTGAGGCGTCCGGCATCCGGCCGGTGGATGGTACGCATCGTAGACTGGCGTAGAGAGCGAGAACATCGTGACGCCAGACGTCGTGGATCGGCTGGATCAATTCTTCAAGGGGTTCGCAGGGGGCGCGAACCCGATTTTGCTTTTGGATTTTGATGGGACGCTGGCACCGTTCCGCGTAGACCGCTTTACAGCGCGGCCATGGGCGGGGGTGCGGGAACTGCTTGCACGCATTCAGCGGGCGGCACAGAGTGGATCAAAAACACGGATGGCTGTTGTGACGGGGAGACCCGGGGCAGAGATTGCGCCGATGCTGGGTTTGGAGCCCAGGTTGGAGGTGTGGGGACTGCATGGGGCCGAGAGGCTCTATCCGGGTGGACGCCGGGAATTGGAGCGAGGCCCGGTGCCCACAATGGAAAAGCTCGATGAGCTTCGCGAACAGTTGAAGCACGACAGCCTGGGCGGGCTGTTCGAGGACAAGGCGAATGGGGTGGTGATGCACTGGCGCGGTGTTCCCCCGCAAAAGGCGAAGTTGATTGAGAAGCGGACGCGGGCGCTGTTTGAACCGCTGGCGCAGATGGATGGGCTTCGACTACTGGAGTTTGAGGCGGGATTGGAACTGCGTGTGGGAAGGAATAAGGGAGGGGCGGTTGAGGCGATTCTAGCGGAGACCAAGACGCACGGGCCGGTTGCATATCTGGGTGACGACTTGACGGATGAGGCTGCGTTTCGAGCGGTGAACGCTGTTGGACCGCGCGGGTTGAGCGCGTTGGTGAGGCGGGCGCGACGCGAGACGACGGCCCAGATTTGGATGCGACCTCCGGCGGAGTTGAGGGAGTTTCTGGAGCGATGGGCACGGGCGGTAGAAGGCTAAGGTCTACCTACACTACAAGACCCTATTGAATCCGCCAGTGCAAGGGCTTTCCCGGTTCGCTTTTGCCGGTCAGTTCCATCGTATTGTCTGAGGTTTTCTTGAGGGCGACATAGACTCCATTTACTTCTGCTTTCCTTAATCGAGAGAACGTCTGCTGAGGCAGAGTGATCTTGATTATCCATGCGCCGGATCGCGAGGGCGCGTACCAGCCGTCGAATGATCCTTCGGGCGATTTATTTACGCCGATGAGGGGTGACTCGAAACGATAAGAGTCGATCGGCAGATCAGGGCTGATTGCGAGGCCGTGCTCGGTGAATTCGAGATTGATGAGTTTCGACGTGGAATAGAGCGCGCAGGCATGTGAGTGGAGATTGAGCACTGGAAAATCGGTGCCGTGAAAGTACTGGTTATTGACTGTTTCGCCGGCTTGCTTGTGGACCGTGGAGTTATAGGAATCGGTGCCGCTCCAGATTGCATACCAGATGTCAGGGTATACATCGGCATGACGCGCAAATGAATTCTTCTTCCACTCATCCCAGGCCATCGCGGGATCGATGGTGGCGAGGGCCCAGATGAGGGTCTGATTGAGCGAGGGCCAGATGCCGCCATTGACACAGGTGCCCGGCTCGAAGATTTCGCCCATCTTCATGTCCGGACCTTCGCTCATTTGCATGGCGCCGATGGGCGAGCGGCGGCGCAGCAGTTCGTCCATGGTTTGAATGAGGGCGCGGCTCTGCTCGGGCGTGGTGACTCCGCCGACGATGGTCCAGGGCTGGGGCTCGATCCACAACGTGCTCTCGCCAACCCAGCCAAGCGTTGGGCCAAGCCAGGCGCGACGGAACCATTTGCCGGTCCATTGCTTGTTTGCGGCTTCGCGGTGGGCTGCGGCGCTTTGACGTACCTGTGCAACCAAATCAGGCTTATCTCCTGCATACGTGAGCAGTCGCGCGTAGTAATCGAAGACCCACGCGGACATGGCGGAGTTGAGCACACTCTCGCCTTGCTTTGCGCATTCCTTGAACGCTTTCTGTGCGAAGGTGCCGAGCAGTCCGTCGTTCCAGTCGTCATTGAGCATGCGGGCGATGCCGTGCTCGCCGACGCCTACCTGATTGATCTGATGGCGGTAACACCGGGCGAGGAGATTGCGCACGCTTTCGGTGTGGAGTGTGGGGCCATAGAGAGGCCACGAAGGAATCTGTTCATCGAGGAACGCAAGGTCGCGCGACGAAAGGACGTATTCACTCGCAGTCCACAGCAGCCATAGCGGGAGATCACTGGCGTTGTCCGCGACCATGGGTGCTATCTGCCCGTGGCCGGTCAGGCCGTAGGGGATTGATCCATCGGGACGAACTTCTTTGAGTGTGTAGCGGAGAACGCTCTTGACGATTTCGGGATCGCTGAAGAGGAACGGCAGGCAATGCTGAAGAGGATCGCGCGCCGCACCCTGAAACCCCATGCCGTATTGATAGAAGCCGTTCTGGTTCAGGAGATGTTCGTGGAAGAAATCGTCATAGGTGAGACTGCTGCGCAGATAGTAATGATTCCAGATGGTCTCGCGCGCGACCCATGGTTCGGCGGGAACCGAAAAGCGCATGCCTGTGGATTTCCACTTGCCGCTTGAATCTTTCAATGCAGTCGCAGCGCTCTTTTTGTAGCGCGCAAAGAGTGGCTCCAACTCGAAGCCAGAGGGCAAATAGCCGTAGAGGAAATGCAATGTTTTCGATTCGCCGGGATTGAGATGCACTGTGCGTTCGAGCAGCATTGCGCCGTTTGAATCATCCGCATCGAGTTTGCCATCGAGATTACTGCTCAGCCCGTCAGGGTGAGTTGCGCCACCGGAACCGAAGAAGGCCTTTCCGTTGGAAGAGAAGCCGTCAGGCGGGCCGTCTAGCGAAACAAAGAAGGTCGCGGGCGGATGAAGATCCTCAAATGCGGCCTCGGGTGTGTCTTCTTGAATCGCACTGATGAAGGTGTTTTCGTTGTTTGCCAGCATCGCTTTCATGCGCTGCCATATTGCTTCCTCGTCGGGCGCGCGGCCCTGAAACTCCTTGGTCTCCATCAGGCCGTGGTTGCCATCGGTACGCTGGAAGCGGCTTTGAAAACGTTGGGCGAATTTGCGGCGCAATTCGACTTGAGTGCCGATGCCGCTGAACGACTCGATGAAGGAGCGGAAAGAAAACTGATAATTCCGGCAGCCCCAGTATTCGACCCAGCGCAGCGTGGACGCAGATTTACGGCGATTGGAGATGGTTACCTGGGAGAGGAGCACGGGGTCGTCGCCAAAGGGTGCTGAAATTACCTGGTCGAGTTCGAAGTTGTTGCCGGCAACGCGCTTGCGAAAATAGCCGACGCCGAAGATTCGCTCGAAGGTGCTGCCGCTTCCGGGATACATCGTGCTCAATGATTCCTGGCCATCGGTGAGATAGCCGATGCCGCCCCCGAATTGGCCTTCTGCGGGTATGTAGTCATTGATGAACTTCGGGCCGCCTTCGTCCTGACGGACGCGGACATGGCCTTGGTTGGAGACGATGGCGGTGATGCGGTCGTTGCCGACTTGGTGGATGTGCTCAGTGGGCCCGAGAATTCCTGGAGTGACGGACGTGACGGCTTTCGGATCGCTGGTTTGGTCGCAGGTGTAGCGATAGGCGGGGAGACCGAATTCGTCTTCGATCCATTCGCCGAAGTGACCGGAGCCGTAGGATTTGTCGGATGGGGTGGCGATCGCGGAGGCGCGGGCTTCCTCGGGGTTCATGAGCATTGACAGGAGTGGAGGGGCGGCTATGACGGAGCCAAGGGAATTCAGGACGAAACGTCTGCGATCGATTTCCATGAGTGGTGCAATCTTCTAATCATGGGGTCACGACGCGCAAGTGAATATCTGCCGGCTACACTTCTTGGCCGGTCATACACGTTCCCTCAGGGGCTAAAGCCCTCATTCATTTTGCGGTCTTTGCGGCACGACTTAAGTCGTGCCCTGATACAAAACCTCGGCTGCAGTGCCCAGCCAGAAGGCTGGCATCAGTGAAGGTTGCTGGCTCCTTTTGAGAGGTCGCAGCTACAAACCCTAGCGTGCGCCAGGGAGTTTTTACTCGCGGCCTTTTTTGCGGATTTCTATGTTTAGGCGCTTGATTTTCTGGTTGAGGGTGGAGAGGGGGATGTGGAACTGCTCGGCGGCGTCAGTCTGGTTGCCGTTGCAGCGCTCGAGCTTTTCGATGATGATGCGGCGCTCGATGTCTTCGAGGATGTCGAAGAGAGAGGCGTTGGGGTTGTGCTCAAGGAGGGCGTCCTGGAAGCTGCGGCCGGTGATGTGGCCGGGGAGGAGATCGGATCCGATGACGGGGCCGCTGGAAAGCACGACGCCGCGTTCTATCGAATTTTCCAACTCGCGGACGTTGCCGGGCCACTCGTAGTCGACCAGCGCGCGCAGGGCGTCGGCGGAGAGCTTGCGCGGGGGCACGTCGTTCTCCTTGGCGTAGAACTCAAGGAAGTGATTGACGAGCAGAGGAATGTCTTCGCGGCGCGAGCGAAGGGGTGGCAGGTCGATGGAGATCACGTTGAGACGGTAGAAGAGGTCTTCGCGGAACTGCCCGTCCCGGACGGCCTGGCGGAGGTCGATGTTGGTAGCGGCGATGATGCGCACGTCGACCTGGATCTCCTGAATACCGCCGAGGTGCATGAAGCGGCGGTCCTGGAGGACGCGCAGGATCTTGGCCTGAGTGTCCATGCCCATGGTGGCGATTTCGTCGAGGAAGAGCGTGCCGCCATTGGCGACTTCGAAGAGGCCCTTCTTGGAGGCAATGGCGGAGGTGAATGCGCCCTTGACGTGGCCGAAGAGCGTGGACTCAAGCAGCTCTGAGGGCATGGCGCCGGTGTTGATGGGGACAAAAGGCTTGTCGCGGCGGGGCGAGTTGGCGTGGATTGCCTTGGCGACGAGCTCCTTGCCGGTGCCGCTTTCACCCTGGATGAGGACGGTGGAGCGACTGGGCGCGACCTGGGCGACGAGATCGAAGACGCGCAGCATGATCTCGCTTTTGCCGACAATGTTGGTGAAGTTGTAACGCTGCTTGAGAGTGCGCTTGAGCTGGAGGTTTTCTTCTTCTGCTTTGTGGCGAGCGACGGCGGAACGGATGTCGGCCAGCAGCTTCTCGTTGTCCCAGGGCTTCTGGACGAAGTTTTCGGCGCCGGCGCGGATGGCATCGACGACATTCTCCACGGTGCCGTAAGCAGTGATCATGATGACCGGGAGTTCGGGCTGGCGTTCCTTGATCTGGGGTAGAAGCTCGAGGCCGCTCTGGCCGGGGAGCGCGAGGTCGAGGAGCACGAGGTCAAAGCTCTCGAGCTCCAGAACCCGCAGGCCCTCTTCGCCGTCGACGGCCATGCGCACCTGATAGCCCTCAAGCGTGAGCAGGACCTCAAGCGACTCGCGGATGGCGGATTCATCGTCAATGACAAGAATGCTGGCGGCCGTGCTCCCGTTGGTGGGGGTGGTGGGCGCGGCAGACGCTGGGACGGGCAGATTCAACGCGATTTCGACCTCAGGCATGAACGGATTTCCTTAATAAGGGGAATTCAAGATGAAAGGTTGTACCTTCGCCGACGGCGCTCTCTACGTGGATTTTGCCGGCGTGTTCCTGGATGATTCCGTAAGAAACAGAAAGGCCTAGTCCGGTACCTCGGCGGTCGCCCGGCCTGGGCATGGTCTTGGTGGTGAAGAAGGGATCGTAAATGCGCTTCAGGTGCTCCGGAGCGATGCCGGAGCCGGAGTCAGTAACCACGGCTTCAACATGGCCGTTGGCGAGCGTGGCAACGCGCAGACGGCCTCCTCCGGGCATGGCCTCTTTGGCATTCAGCAACAGATTGAGAAATACCTGCTGGAGCTTGCCGGGGTTGCCGTGGATGGTGGGCAGTTGTTCTGCTAGTGCGAGGTCAACGTGGACTTGCGCGGTTTTGAACTGGTGCTCAAGCAGAGAAAGCGTATCGCGAATGACCTGATTCAGATCGGTCTCACGGAATTCGGTGGTCGAGGTGCGAGAGAAGTTCAGAAGGCCATTGGCAATCTCCGCCGCACGGAAGCTCTGCTGCGTGATTTTCTCCAGCACCGGGCCGAGGCGGACGTCGCCCTTCATTTGCTTTGAAAGCATCTGCGCATAGGAAGAGATGACGGCCAATGGAGTGTTGATCTCATGGGCTACTCCAGCGGCGAGCAGACCGATGGAGCTGAGCTTATCTGCCTGCGCGAGCTGGGTTTCAAGGGAGACGCGCTCAGTGATGTCGTCAACGAGGATGATGCGGCCGACGGAGACGAAATCGCGAGAGAGCAGTGGAGCGATGGCGATGTTGGCGGTGCGCTGCTCTCCGGCGCGGGTGGTGAGCCGGAACTTGTAAAGGTGGTGCACACCGGGCTCGTTGCGGAAGCCGTCAAGGGCGTCGACAAACTCGGACGGGAATACGGAACGAAGCGGCTGGCCGAGGGCCTCAGAGCGGCTGAGGGCGTACATGGCTTCCATCTGTGCGTTCCAGCTTTCGACGCGATCTTCGAGGTCGAGTGCGAGAATGCCGACGTTGATGGATTCCACGATGTTCTCGTTGAACTCCTTGAGCCGCTCGAATTCGCTGATCTTGTCCTGAAGACGAGAGTAGAGACTGGCGTTCTGGAGCGCGATGCCAATGTAGCTGGCAAGGGACTCAAGCAACTCGACGTCTTCGCTGGAGAGGAAGTCGCCTCCGATGGTGCGGCCGAGGCCGATGACGGCAATGGTGCGCGTGGTTGAGCCGTCCTGAACGCGGCAAGGAAGGTAGTAGTTCAGGTCGAGAAGAGCGGCGGTACGCTGCTGGTCTTGAGGTAGATGCAGAGCGGCTTGCGCGTTTTCAAGGAAGATGTGTGAGTGGTCAGAGGCCTGGTCGAAGTCGAGGAAACCCAGAGCGAGACGATGGCGTCCGGTGCGGGCTTCGGCCGGCAGTCCGTGAGAGGCCGCGAGACGCAGGCTCCCGGATTCTCCCGAGCTGTAAGGCGAGTCAAGGTCTGAATTTTCGGCGAGGAAGACGGCGACGCGTGCTACCAGCAAAGCGCGCGGGAGCCGCTCGACAATGGATTCGAGCAGCGCATCGAGATTAGTCTCGGAGCTGAGACCACGACCGAATTCCACCAGGGCCTTGCGGTAGTCGTAGCGATGACGGTCAAAGGCTCGGTCGACCCAACCTTGAATGCGCCTCTTGAGGGGGTCAAAGACAGCGGCCAACAGAACGATGGTGAAGCCCAGACCCCACTCGCGCACGGCTGCGGGCATGCCGTTGTGGGCCAGCACAGCGACGACGGCGATAGCGCCGTAGGAAGCACCGAGGATCAATCCGGTGGCCAAGGTGTAAGCCACGCCGCGCTTGAAGATCAGGTCGGTGTCCATGAGCCGGTAGCGAACGATGGCCCAACTGAAAGTCAGGGGTAGAAAGACGAGGCAGAGGGCTGCCGCATCGAAGAGCTTGCCGGGGATGAGCCCGGGGATGGTTACATCGAAGAGGAAGGGAATTGCGTAAAAGAGCGTATAGGGGAGGATGGCCAGCAATGCGCCACGCGTGAGCCACTTCAACTGCTGACGTTGTAACGGGGTATTGGCCAGGCTGTAGCTGCGCACAAAGAGGCTAGCGGCTAGGACGTAGAAGACGGCGTCGTAGCCGGTTGAGGTCTGGTTGAGGCGGTGCAGAAGCAGACCAGTGGCTTGGCGTGTTTCGATGGCCCAGATCCAGAGGCCGAGTAGGCCGGTGCCGGGCGCGTAGACCAGGGGCAACAGCCAGTGGCGGCGGATGTTTTTAAGCCGTTCCTCAGGAAAACTGAGAGCAAAATGCAGGAAGAGCGCGGGCTGCAGCGATTCGGCCAGCACGTTGAACCAATAGACGGTCCAATCCAGCGGGTCAAGCTTGCCGGTGTACTTGAGTGCGTAAAGAGCAAACGATGCCAGGCAGAAGAGATAGAAATGCGTGGCGCGGGGGGCGGTCCAGCGGCGGAAGAGAACGTAGATGCCGATGGCGAGGTAAATAATCCCGATGATGCGAAGGCCCAGTGGCAGATCCCGATCTTTGGGCTCGGGAATTACCACCACGGGCGTATCGAGGGCGATGCCGCCACGGGTGATGGCATAGCTTGCCTTGCCGTAGATTCCGGTTTCGTAGAGGACATGCTCCAGGTCGGCAACGCTTGCGATGGGTGCGTAGCTGGCCTGGGGAAGCAAAGCTCTGTGAGGAATGACGGGGTGGGGAGCAGGGCTGGCAGAGAGCGGGTTGGCGCCGGGGAGCAAATCCCGCGTGAGCAGGTCGGACTGATCTTCGCGGGCGGAGCTTTCGGCGCGTTCGGCTGGCGTATCCGGCAGTACCCGTGCTCCGATTAGCAGATCGTGAGGCTGAATGCCGGCTTTTTGACCGGGCATATCCGGGAGAACCTTTTCAGCTTCAAGGCCGCCAGCAACCTCGCGCCACCAGACTCCGTCGTCCGGCTGCGGGAAATTACTTTCCTGCCGAAGGTTCAAAACCGCCAACAGGAATAAGCCGGCTGTGACCACAGCCAGCAATGTCGCCTGTAAGCGATTGAAAAGGTTCGATTCCATTGGGGGCGCTCGTTCGTCTTCTGAATCGGAAACAATTCATCTTCCGTTGTTGCACGTATGCTGCCATGCGCCGGGTCAGAGGTACTGGCGTAACCAGCATAGACAATCAACTGAGAATACGCGAGATAGAGACGCAAAGTCCCGAGCGATGTCAACTCGATTTAGCACGATTCGCGAAAATTATGCAGGAATTGGTAGAGGGGTTACAGGGAAAGGGATTTAGCTATGGAATTCGGTAGCTATTTGAAGAGATACGGTTTATTAACGAGACAAACAATGCCGCACAATCTCCGGTCGAAAATTCCTTAGAAATCGCGACACGAGATGTCACGTTGCCGCGTGATCAGCGCTGCCCGTAAGTGGCCTTGGGTCCATGCTTACGAAGGTAGTGGTGTTCGGAAACATACAGTGGAATCTCAGAAACGGACGGCCCGGCAGGATCCCATCCGAGACGGAGCAGGACACTGCGGAAGGCAAGGCGGGCGATGTATTCCAGGACGTCGGCGTGCTCGACGGCTTCTGCTGCGGATTTTCCCCAGGTAAAGGGAGCGTGCCCGGCCACGAGAACGCCGGGGACGGCGACGGGGTCAAGATCTTCGGCGCGAAAACGGCGGACAATGACGACACCGGTATTGCGGACGTAGGCTTCGCTGACTTCAGAGGCGGTGAGAGGTTGGGTCACGGGAACGGGCCCATGGAAGTAATCGGCATGGGTGGTGCCCAGGCAGGGGATGGGGCGGCAGGCTTGAGCCCAGGAAGTGGCGAATTCGGAATGGGTGTGGACTATGCCGCCGATCTGTGGGAATTCTCGATAGAGCAGGGTATGCGTGTCGAGGTCGCTGGAGGGGCGGAGGGTGCCTTCGACGATCTTGCCTTCGAGATTGGTAACGACCAGGTCGGTGAGGGTTAACGCTGCGTAGTCGACGCCGCTTGGCTTGATGACGACGAGGGGCTCAGAGCCCGACCGGTCAACGCCACTGGCGTTGCCGAAGGTGTGCGGAGCGAGACCGCGGCGGGCGATTTCCTTGTTGGCGTGGAGGACTTGTTCGCGGAGATCAGGTAACAACATGGCAAAGACAGTTTACCCTTGTCGGCGGCTAGTGGTTGAGTGGAGATTGACGAGGGCTAACAAAAGGCAGGGCTGCTTGTGGAAGACTTATCTGTGGAGACGAGAGTGGAGGCAAGATGAAAGTTCTCTTCATTGGCGGCACCGGAATCATCAGCATAGCTTCAACGAGGCTGGCAGCGGAGCGGGGCATTGAATTGACGCTGCTCAGGCGAGGCCATCGAGAAGTTGAGGTAGCAAAGGGCGTTCGTACGATTGCGGCGGATATTGCGGACGAGGCGGCGGTGGCTGAGGCGCTGAGCAACGAGCGATTCGATGCGGTGGTGGACTGGATTGCGTTTACGACGGCCCATGTGGAACGGGATATTCGATTGTTCAGAGATAGGGCGAGACAGTTCATCTTCATCAGCTCGGCGAGCGCGTATCAAAGGCCGGTCAGCCACTATCTAATTACGGAATCGACGCCGCTTGCGAATCCGTATTGGCAGTATTCACGAGACAAGATTGCATGCGAGGAACGGTTGATGAAGGCGTATCGCGAAGAAGGATTTCCGATCACGATTGTGCGTCCCTCTCTGACGTTCGGAGATACGCAGATTGTGCTGGCGGTGAATAGCTGGCAGAAGTCCTGGACTGCCGTGGATCGGATGCGACGCGGCAAGAAGGTGATCGTGCCCGGAGATGGTTCCTCGCTGTGGGAGGTTACCCACAACAGCGATTTTGCACAGGGCCTGGTGGGATTGCTGGGACATCAACAATCCATTGGCCACGCGTTTCACATCACAAGTGATGAGGTGATGACGTGGGATCAGATTTATCGCATCACCGCGGAGGCAGCGGGCGCGGAAGCGAAGGTGGTGCATATTGCTTCGGACTTTCTGAGCGCCTGCGAACCAGATCAAGTGGGCAGCCTGACTGGCGATAAAGCATCGAGCGTGGTGTTCGATAACAGCAAAATCAAGAGGTTTGTGCCGGGTTATTGCGCGCGAACCTCATTTGCACAGGGAATTCAAAGAACGATTGAGTGGTTCGATGCGGATGCACGTCGCAGGGAAATCGACGATGCTGCGAATGAGACATGGGACAAGCTGATCGACGCGTACGAGAGCGGACTTGCAGAGGCGGTGCGCAGGTTTCGGCCATAGCAGCAGGCGACTCTCGCTACATACAGGAAAAGGATGTGCGTGACGTGGCGGGGGCAGGGCGTCAATGATTGGCCGATATCGTTGAGGCTGGAGAAAGGCGTGGTTAGGATGAGTGGGATTCTCAAGAACAATATTTTGTGGAGGGCGATTGACCTGCGGCGCGCTCTGTTTTGTGGGGTTGCAACTCTGCTGGCGTTTTCTACAGCTGCGATGGCGGGTGGGCCTGATCCTGCCAACTACCCGCTGCGTGTGCACATCTTCAAATATGTTTCGCAATCGCGGCACAGCCGCGAACCCAAGAGCTTGTCGGATGGTCCGGACTATGTGGATGGGCAGGGCGTTGCGGATCTGTTTGAAAATGGCGAGCCACGTGGCTTTGAATTCAGCTACAGCTGCATGGATTCGCTTCGGGAATCAGGTGGATACTCGACGCTTCCAGCACGATGGAAGAAGAAGGATAAGTCACTGGAGATTCTGTTGCCGGAGGCTGGGAAGCCGTGGAACAACGTTTCATGTGTATTGCGCACGGAGATGAGGACTGGGTTGGTTTTTTGCCTGCGCAACGATTCGATTGCAGAGGAAGCGGCGGCGGTGTTCAAGGATTGGATGGTGAAGCACCAATACGATCCGGAGACGGGCAAGGATGAGCCGTTGGCCGGTGGAGACGGGCCGATGGGGCCGACCGAGCCGCAGTGAGACGGCGAGACGACCTAGATAGGTCCTAAATAAGCCACAATTGCGCTTGGCGTTGTAAACTCGCTCCGAATGGAGGCGTCTACTTGAGTGATGGCATCCGGTACAGCACTGGAAGCGATGAACATGGCCACGGCAGCTGAGATTGCCGCGCACGAGTTTGCGTGTGTGGTTGAGCGGCACAGGCCACAGATATTCCGATTTCTTCTGGCGTCCACGCGGGATGTGGACCTGGCGGAGACGCTGACGCAGGAGTGTTTCCTGAAGGCACACCGGAACTGGGCGAGCTTCCGCGGCGAGTCGAGTGCCATGACGTGGTTGATGCGGATTGCGATCAACCTGCAGAAAGACCACTGGCGGAACCGGCGGATGCAGTTCTGGCGGCAGACGCGGACGAATTCAGTGGATCTGGATGAGGCGAGCGAGTGGCTGCCGAGCGGAGAGCGATCAGCGGAACAGAAGTTGCTGGCGCAGGAGCAGGTGAAGCGGGTTTGGCAATCGGTGAAGGGATTGAGCGAGCGGCAGCGGACGGTTTTCCTGCTGCGATACGTTGAGGAGCAGGAGTTAAGCGAGATTGCGCGGGCCACCGGGTTGAGCGAGGGAACGGTGAAGGCTCACCTTTCGCGGGCACTTGGAAGAGTGCGCGCGGAACTGGGAGGGAAACGATGAGTTGGATGGATCGATCGAGAAAAGGGTCGAACGAGATGGACGACAGAGCAGAACTGGATAGACCGGTATCCGGAGAGGACGAGGATCAGGAGCTCGCGGAGGTGCTGGACAACTTCAAGTCGAGCGTACACGCATGGAGCGAGGCTGCGTTGAGCAGGCCGCGGAGGGTGGCGAAGGTTGTGCGGCGTCGGAGTTGGCAGCTGGCGGCAGGATGGGCGCTGGGCTGCGCGCTGGTGGTCGGGAGTGTGAGCGGAGGCGTTTATGAACACCATCAGCGTCAAGAGATGGCGCGGCTTGTGGCGACGGCGAAGGCAGCCGAGCAAAAGCGGTTGTTAGCTGCAGAGCAGGCTGGGCAGGAAGAAGAGGATTTGCTGTCGAAGGTGGACAGCGATGTATCGCGTGAAGTACCGAGCGCCATGGAGCCGCTGGCTCAATTGATGGCCGAAGACGAAACGAAGTAGCAACCGGGGATCAGTAACATTTGCACGACCTTTTGAAGGTAGAGGGGGGAACGGAATGGGAACTTCCAAGAGATCGATTACTGGAAGAGGCGTATTTGGGGGGATGCGGCTGGGCGTCGCCATTGCGGGAATTTTGCTGGCGGGTGTTGCGCTGGCGCAGGGCCCGGGTGGAGAGATGGGATCGAAACCCGGATTTGGGGAGCACAGGCCACCGTTCGAACAAGCGTTTGGATCTGAAGGTGCCAAAGGACGTTTTTGGAACAATCCGAAGATCGTAGAGGCGCTGAAGCTTACCGACGATCAACGTAAGGCGATGGATAGCATCCTGATGGAGCATCGCGAAAAGCTGATCGATCTACGGGCCAGCCTGCAGAAGGCCGAGTTGGGGATGGAGCCTCTGATGGGACAGGACCAGCCGGATGAGAGCAGAATCCTAGCGCAGATTGACAAGGTGGCGCAGGCGCGAGCCGAGCTGGAAAAGGCGAATGCCCGCTTCCTGTTGGCACTGCGCAGCAAGCTTACTCCGGATCAGTGGAAGCAGATGCAAGCGTTGCGCGCCAACCGTGGACGGGACGGTCGCGGATGGGGACGTGACGGGCAGGGCAAGGGCGGTCCGGGACAAGGTGGACAGTTTCGTCGCCAGGGTCCACCGCCACCTCCTCCTGGCGGACCAGCTGGGGGAGCGCAAAGTCAGCTTGACCAGGGCCCGGGTCCGGATGACGAGGCTTCAGCCGGTATCCGTTAGTAGGAGAGATTTACCGTAGCGAAGTTTCAGGCAGAGAGCAAATGCGGTTGCAGTGAAACCGATGGCGGCATGGGTTATCCCCTTGCCGCCGTTTTTTGTGCGGCACGAGAGCGTGGGTTAGTGGTGGAACGGCAGTTAATGGAGACAGAGTGGTGCAGTGTATTTGCACAGTTGCTGAGCAGTATTGGGACAGTGAATGCAGCGCATTGAAACAGTCAGTGGAGTGAAGCTGGACGGCTTTGAAGCGGTGTGAGACAGAGTGTGCAGGCGCGCGGCAGAATTCTGTGACTAAAGTTATTTTCGACTGGTCCGATGAAGTGGGTGGATGCAAGGAAGCCCAACCGGATGGAACGGAGGGCCTGGCGGATGAAGAAAGACCGCAGGCAAGGGCGCCAACGAAGTCATCCAAGAAGGAGCGGTCCCATGGCCCTCGGAGTATTGAACAATCTTTCAGCGATCTACGCAGAGAACAACCTGAATAACACGAACAACAGCCTGCAGACGGTATTGCAGCAGTTGTCGTCGGGGTCGAAGATCAATTCTGGCGCGGATGACGCCGCGGGCCTCTCACTTGTCAATGGCTTGGCGGCCAACTCGGCCGCATTGACGCAATCGGAAACCAATGCGACAGAGGGAGTGGGTTTACTGCAGGTAGCAGACGGTGCTCTGTCGCAGGTCACCAGCCTGCTCAACCGCGCCATCACGCTCGCGACCGAAGCTTCGAACGGCACGCTCAACAGCACGCAGGAAGGCGCGGCTAATCAGGAGTACCAGTCGAGACTGTCGGAAGTAAATAACATCGGGCAGACGACCACGTACAACCAGGAGCAGGTGTTTGACGGAAATATCGTGGCCATCTACACGGGAGACTCGTCGACGGCGGGTTCTTCGATCGACGATTTGAATATCCGTTCGCTCTCGGAATCAAGTGTGGGGGATACTGGGGGCGCAATGGCCTACAGCAACGGTTCGAATAACGTGTTTATAGACCTCTCGACGGTCGCCACACTTGCAACAGCCAACGATGCTCTTGTCAATTTGACATCCACGATCGATGTGAACTACCTGACGGAAGGGGCGAACGGCACCGTGGTGACACCCACAACCATCAGCGTTGGTGCAGGCCAGGCCTCAACAAATGACACTGCACAGGGATTGATCAACGCCATTAACAGTTCCGGCCTTGGCTTGACGGCCAGCTTCACGACTGGAAAGGCAGCGGGAGATTCCGCGGCGGGCGTAGACACGGGTATCGAGATCACAGGAGCTGGAGCAGGTGTGGGCAGTGGCGTGACTCCCGGCCTGGTGGGCACGGTGACAGCAACCGCTACCGGAGATGCACTCTCCGGCACGTTGACCATCAAGGGCTCGGATGGCAGCACGAGCGTGATTAATCTGGCGACTGGAAATGGCGGATCAAGCTACGATCAGGCAACGCTGCTCACCGCGATCAACAATGGCGGCTACGGTATCACCGCGAAGCAAAACGGGACGAGCCTGACTTTTACTTCGAATGACCCAACGGTGACGGTCACGGGCGCAGGTGTTACGACCACAACCGGCGGCGATGCAGCTGCATTCGCGGCATCCGCGGGGTATTACACGGTCGGCGTGACCAACTCGACGGTAGCATCCAATGTGGATGTAGCTGACTCTCACACCGTACAGACGAATGCGGCTCCCGCAGGCCTCGCTGGAAATTCCGGCGGGACGGGCGGAGTGGCTACGATGAGCTACACGGATGGGGCGGGCGAAGCGTTGAACACAACCGACCTGACCAACCAGACGGATGCGGAGGCGGCGCTGAACATGCTCAACGTAGCCATCAGTGATGTGGCGGCGCAGGACGGGTATATCGGCGCGCAGATCAATACGCTGAATTCGATCAGCCAGGTGATGAGCACGCAGCAGGAGAACGTGGTTTCAGCGCAGAACGCGGTGCAGGCGACGGATTATGCTTCGGCGACATCGAACATGTCGAAGTACGAGATTCTGAGCCAGACGGGCATTGCGGCGCTGGCCCAGGCCAACAGTGTGCAGCAGGAAGTGACCAAGCTTTTGCAGTAAACCGCATTTGATGCGAACAGGTTTTTGAGTCGACGCAACATTGCAGCAAATTCAAGACAACCCAGGGACGGGCGGCGGCAAAGGTCTAACCTTTGTCGCCCATTTTTTTTGTGATTCTTGAGAGTGTCTACACGTGCTGGACGGCCTGGGCTAGATGGCTCAGGCTGGATTTGGCGTCGCCGTAGAGCATGGTGGTGCAGGGTTTGAAGAAGAGCGGATTCTCCAGGCCACTGAAGCCGCGGCCTTGTCCGCGCTTGAGGACAATTACGGACTTCGCCCGATCGACTTCAAGGATGGGCATGCCGGCGATGAGGGATTTTGGGTTATCGCGGGCGTCGGGGTTGACGACGTCGTTGGCGCCGATGACGACAGCTACGTCGGTCGATGGGAACTCCGGATTGATCTGTTCCATTTCGTAAAGCTCGGAGTAGGGGACGTTAGCTTCGGCTAGTAGGACATTCATGTGTCCGGGCATGCGGCCGGCTACTGGATGAATGGCGTACTTGACTGTGACGCCTCGGCCCTCAAGCAACTCGCCGAGTTCGCGGCAGGCATGCTGAGCCTGGGCAGTTGCAAGGCCGTAACCGGGAACGAAGACGACGCGATTGGCGAAGGCGAGTTGCATGGCGGCGTCGTCAAGAGAGATTTCGCGCATGACGCCGCCGGCGTTGGCGGTGCTGGCTTCCGCAATGATTGCGCCGAATCCACCGAACAGGACATTGGTGATGGACCGGTTCATGGCCTTGCACATGAGAACGGAGAGGATGAAGCCGGAGAAGCCATCGAGAGTTCCGGCGATGATGAGGACGTTGTTGCCGAGGACAAAGCCGGTGGCGGCTGCTGCCAGGCCGGCGTACGAATTCAAAAGAGACATGACAACCGGCATGTCTGCCGAGCCAATGGGGATCACGAGCATGACGCCGAAGACAAAAGCTAAGCCGAGCATGGTGTAAAAGGCGGCGGTGGTTTCGGGATGAATCCAGAAGAAGGCGAAGCTGGCGATCATGGTAAGAGCGATGATGAGATTGATGGCGTTCTGGCCGCGGAACTGAACGGGCTTGCCGGCAATGACGCCTTGCAGCTTGCCTGCGGCGATGAGTGAGCCGGTAGTGGTGAGCGCGCCGAGCATGACTTCAAAACCGAGAGCGCCGCGGGTGACTACAGACATTTCGTTGGCGTGGACAAGGAACTCGCCGATGCCTACAAGGGCTGCGGCGAGTGCGCCGAATGCGTGGGAGAGCGCGGTCCGCTGAGGCATGGCGGTCATGGGGACGCTGACGGCCATCCAGGCGCCGATGATGGAACCGACAGTGAGGCCGGCGATGATCCAGACCCAGGTGACGATGTGCGCGCCGATGAGAGTGCCCACGATTGCGGCGAACATGCCGCCCTCGGCCAGGAACATGCCGCGGCGGGCGGTCTCGGGATGGGACATCATTTTGAGCGAGAGGATAAAAAGGATGGAAGCGATGAGATAGGTGGCTTCCATGAAGTAGGAGGTCAGAGTCACTTTGCGGCCTCCTTACCTTCAGGCTTTCGCTTGCCGAACATCTTCAACATGCGGTCGGTGATGCCAAAGCCGCCGACCACGTTGATGGTGGCGGTGGTAACGGCGACAAAGCCGAGGATGTGCGCGCCGAGAGGGTAGTGCGCCGAGCCCGCCAATACAAGCGATCCGATAAGCGATATGCCGGAGATGGCGTTGGTGGCCGACATGAGCGGGGTGTGGAGCAGCGGCGGGACACGGCTGATGACCTGGTAGCCGAGGAAGGCGGCCAGCGCGAAGACGTAGACGGAAGCGATGAGTACAGCGGGGTTCATATTTTCTCGATAGCGTGGCTAGCGGGGTTGGCGGCGCTGTGCGCCGGTTAGCGGGATTAGCCGGTTATCGTGACTGGCGCGAGCAGTTTAGCGACGCGGGGATTTACTGGATTCCCGTCGTGAGCGACGCATGCGCCAGCAAGGACTTCGTCGGCGAGGTCGAGAGTAAGCTCGCCCTTTTTCACGATCAGCGCAAGGAAGTTGAGAATGTTGCGCGCGTAGAGTTGGCTCGCGTGTACGGGAACTTCCGCGGGCAGATTGAGAGGCGCGAGAAGAGTGACACCACCGATCTGCTGCATGACTCCGGGTTGAGTTAGCTCGCAATTGCCTCCGGCGGGGGCAGCGAGGTCCACGAGAACGGAGCCAGGACGCATGGCTTCGACGGCGGCGCGGCGAATGAGGCGCGGAGCCGGCCGTCCGGGGACTTGGGCAGTGGTGACAATGACGTCAGAGTGGGCAGCGGTGTGGGTGATGAGGTCGCGTCCCCGATCGAGGGCTTCTTCAGTGAGTTCGGCGGCATAGCCTCCGCCGCCTTCAGCGCTGATACCGCCGAGGTCGACATCAAGGAACTTTGCGCCGAGAGAGCGGACTTGTTCGCCTGCAGCTGCGCGTACGTCATAAGCCTCGACGACGGCACCGAGACGACGCGCAGTGGCGATGGCCTGAAGGCCGGCGACGCCTGCGCCGATGACGAAGACGCGGGCGGGCGGAATGGTTCCCGCGGCGGTCATGAGCATTGGAAAGAGACGCGGCAGGCGGTCAGCAGCGGAGATGATAGCCTTGTAGCCCGCGATGGTGGCCATGGAGGAAAGTGCGTCCATGGACTGGGCACGGCTGATGCGAGGAACCAGCTCCATGCTGAAGAGCGTGACTGGCCGTTCGATGGCGGCAGTGAGCGCCTGTGGGGCGTCGAGAGGCTTGAGGAAAGCGATAACCACGGCGCCGGGTTTGAGGCGGGACTGGTCAGAGGAGTTCGGGGCGTTGACGAGAGGAAGCAGGTCGGCGTTGGCGAGGATCGAGGCACGATCGGCAGTAACGGTTGCGCCGGCGTCGACGTATGCCTGATCTCTGGCGCCAGCCGATGTCCCGGCTCCGGATTCGACGGTGACCGAGATGCCTTGCGCCAGCAAGGACTTCAGGCTTTCCGGCAAAAGGGCGACACGGGTTTCGCCGGGAGCAGTTTCCTGAAGAATTCCTAAAAGCAATAATGCCTCCGTGATCGCGTGGGAATCGGGGGCAGCGCGGGTTGGATTACCTGGCGCAGGGGCGCATTCGCAGCGATCTCCAGCGATTATTCAGGAATGGGGATGGGAGGCCTTGTGATGTTGGTCACTGGGGGGATGGGGCGGGATTGGTGCTGGTTTGCGGCGGGGCGTCTTGTGCGCTACCCCAACGCACTGTTGTTGCCGAAGTAGCTTGATCCAATTTCTGGTGGTACTTGGTTGCCCAATCGTTGGCGGCACCTGCCAGAACCGGATTGCCCGAGTTGAGAAATTCCTCTGCCATTCGGCGAGAAGGGAACTTGTTGAGGGTTTCGATGAGGGCGGGCTCGGAACCAGGCACACCGAGTTTGACGTAGTAGGTATGAATTCCCAGAATCACTTTCGTGTTGCGCTCATTCAGAGCGGTCATCAGGGCGCGGTGCGAGCGCGGGTCCTTGATCGTGCTGAGCGCCATGGCAGAAAGCGCGGGTACGTAGGGGTCACTGTCATTCAGTGTGCTGATGAGAGACTCGACGGCCAGCGGTCCTATGTTAATCAGAGCTGTATCGGCGAAAGCGCGGACATAGGGGTCGCTGTCTTTGAGAGCACCGATGAGGGGCTTGACTGCGTGGGGGTCTTTGGATTGGCCGAGCGCCTCGACTGCTGTTCCGCGGACATTTCGATCTGGACTCTTTAGCGCGGCTGTGAGTTGCTTGATGGAGCGGGGGTCCCTGGCTACTGGCGTCAATGGAGCAGAATTATTGACGGCGCCGGAGTTGTCGTCCGCCGGTGGGTTGTCTGGCTGGGGAGAGGGGCTGGCTTGCGAGAAGAGGGCCGGCGCGGGCAAGAACAGTGAGAAGCACAGCAAAACTCCAGCAGTCGTCCACGACCTGAATTGCAGTAGGCAAGGGGACTGCTGCGGGATCATGAAAACTCCTTTGCGTCAGGGCGTTGGTGCTGGCGCCGATTCACCGGGCTGGGAGAAGAGACCGTAAATCCCTCAGACCCACAACGGGAATTCATCCAACATGTGCCTGCTCCCTGGGGAGAGCTGGATTGCTTGAGCCAATTTCCAGGAGGGGGGAACTCACAATGATTGTAAGTGGCTGTCCTCTTGTTTGGAAGTCCCTAGATTGATGCTTGGCGGCGGAGGATGATGGGGACTGATATGGGACGTGCCGGGCGGCTTGAGAAGGACGAATTGCATCTGACTTTGAGTAAGCCCCGTGGGGTTTGTGTGGTCGGCATGGAAGACGCTGCCTACAAGAAATGACCGAGGTGACCCGTATGAAGTCAGATGGCCCACTGATTCTGGCCGTTGTGTTTCTTGCAGCAGGGTTGAGCGTGATTATTTACTACGGCGTTGGCACGACGGCTTTCAATGCCGCCTACCCGCTTTCAGGAGCGAACCTGCAAGTGTCTCTTGCGACCGTGGGACCGGCCGCGGTGGGTGGACTGGCGCTGACAGCGCTGGGGCTGCTCATTCTGGTTTGGGCGCTAATTTGCTCATTTGTGGGACTGTTCCAGCCTACTGTTTATCGGGACAACCCGGGGCGGCTTGAACGTTTGGAGCAGAAGCGGCTGGACCGGGAAGAACGGTTGGAGCGGAAGCGGCTGGAGCGAGAAGATAAGCTGATGGCGCGGGACGGGAGGCTGTTTCCGAAGGAGTAGGCCTCGCGCTCCCTTTCCTTTGAGCTGACGGGCCGCTGGCTAGAGCCTGCGCATGATTGTGCTGACATTCTGTGTCTTAAAGCGCCGCGTCATGCTGTGCTGCGAGCAGGCTCGACTTGAGTCTGCCCGCAGTGCTTTTTGGGGCTATTTCGGCAGGGCTTATTTGGGCAGATCTAGCGATCCGGTAACGGTGAAGGCGGTTTCCGATTTCGCTGATGTTTCCTCGGGCTGTGCACCGCTGAGCGTGAGGGTGTATTTGCCGGGCAAGACTTTACGGTCGCCCTTGTCGTCGACGCTCGACAAGGAGCGGGGATCGATGTGGACGACAACCTGGCGGGTTTGGCCGGCGGGAATCCTGATGCGCTCGAAGCCAACGAGAGAATGGATTGGGCCGTCTGTCTGCGGGGTCTTGAGGTATGCCTCCACGACCTCGTCTCCAGGAACGGCGCCTGAGTTGGTGACAGCGACGGTGGCGGTAATGGGGTCGCCTGCTTTTAGCGAGTCTGACGAGAGAGTGACAGGGCCGTACTTGAAGGTGGAATAGCTGAGGCCGTAGCCGAAGCCCCAAAGAGGTTTTCCAGTGAAATAGCGATAAGTGCGGCCTTTCAGCGAGTAGTCGGTGAAGGCTGGAAGTCCGTCGAGTGAGGCGTAGAAGGTCACGGGCAGTCGTCCGGCTGGGTTGTTTAATCCGGCGAGAGTGCGGGCAATGGCTGTGCCGCCTTCGACGCCGGGATACCACGCTTCGAGTATGGCATCAGCGTGCTGATTGGCCCAGTTGAGCGCGACGGCGCTACCGCTTTGAAGAACGACTACGAGAGGCTTGCCAAGAGCGGAAAGTGCTTCTAGAAGTTTCTGCTGAGGCGCGGGAAGATCGAGGCTGGTGCGGTCTCCGCCGTTGAAGCCATCGATCTTGATGGGCATCTCTTCGCCTTCGAGTTGCGGAGAGAGGCCGACAAATGCAATGACTACATCGGCTTGCTTGGCCTGCGATACGGCTTCGGCAAGTTGCGCGTCCGCAGGGGCTACCCACTTGAGGGTGAGGCCGCCACCGGCCTGGTCACCCGCGTGGGAGTACTCGAGTCGGAAGTCGTGGGGGTCGGTGTCAGTGAAATCGACCGGGATCACAGGTGTTTTGGCGAACTGCATTACTGGGGGTGCGGTGGGCGAGGCACCTGGCAAGGTGATGAAGTTGCCCATTGACGATAGGTCACCCTGCTGGCGCATGTTGCCTTCCGAAAGGACTTTGCCGTCGAGAATGAAGCGGTAGGTTTCAGCGGGCGAATAAGGGAAGCTGTCGCCTTGCTCAATGGCGAAGACGTAATGGCCGGCGGCGGGGACGGCCAGCTTGCCGCTCCAGCGGACGGAGTAGTCGTGGGTAGCCAACTGAGGCACGGGCTGGGCGTTCTCCCAGTCTGTTTGGACGGCGGGTTCGGTGGTGGTGGCGACGGGGCGGCCGGTCCAGTCGGGTGTGGCGAAGAACTCAGTCTTGAGGCCCTGATTGAGGCCGAAGGCGGTGCGCGGGACGGGCACGCCAACCCCGGCGGCCAGCGTGGAACCCTGCGCATAAAGGATGGGCGACGAACGGAATTGGTGCATCATGCCGTCGAGAGGCGTGACTGGGTCGACGGGTGTGCCGACGTAATTGCCCAGGATGGAAGGAAGCAGGTCAGCGGTAGGGCCGATGACGGCGATGTGACCGGGAGCGGCTTTCAGCGGCAGAGCTCCATTGTTCTTCAGCAACACGATGCTTTCTTCGGCGGCTTTGAGTGAGGTTTGGCGGTTTTGCTGGTCGCCTACTCTGCTGAATGGGATTCGATCCAGCGGATTGGAGCCTTGCGGATCGAAGAGGCCGAGTTGGAAGCGTGCGGTGTAGAGGCGCTCGGCGGCTTGGGTGACGAGGTCTTCAGTGACCAAGCCCTGGCGGGCGGCGTTGGCAAGGGTGTTGAAGCCGGGGGTCCACATGCTGCAGGAGAGGTCAGTTCCGGCCTGGAGGGCGAGAGCGGCAGAGTGCATGATGTCGGGAGTCTTCTTGTGGCCTTGGTTAATGTCGACGATGGCGCCGCAGTCGGAGACGACGAAGCCCCTGAAGCCCCAGGCGTCGCGCAGGTGATTCTTCAAAAGCATTTTGTTGGTGCACGCGGGCCACTCGTCAATGGAACTGTAGGCGCACATGACGGACTGAACGTGGCCCTCGGTGACAGTAGCGCGGAAAGCAGGCAGGTAGGTCTCTTCGAGGTCGCGGGGTGAGGGGTCGACATTGAAGCCGTGGCGGAGAGATTCAGGACCGCTGTGGACGGCGAAGTGCTTGCTGGTGGAGACGGCGCGGAGGTGGTTCAAGTCGCCGCCCTGGACGCCGCCGACGAAGGCTACGCCAAGCTTGCCGGTGAGGAAGGGGTCTTCGCCGTAGGTTTCCTGGCCGCGTCCCCAGCGAGGATCCCGAAAGATGTTGATGTTGGGAGACCAGAAGGTGAGGCCATAGAAGATGCGATGGTTTCCTTCGCGCTGGGCCTGGTTGTATTTGGCGCGAGCTTCGGCGGAGATGACATCGCCCATGCTGTGAACGATGGAGGTGTCCCAGGTGGCGCCCATGCCGATGGCTTGCGGAAACACGGTGGAGTAGCCGGCGCGCGCGACGCCGTGGAGAGCTTCATTCCAGGTCTGGTAGTCGGGAATGCCGAGGCGGGGGATGGAGGTGGCCCAGTCTTCAAGTTGGGAGGCTTTCTCGTCGAGCGTCATGCGGTTGACCAGATCGTGGGCGCGCTCGGCCGGGGACCGGGACGCGTCAAGATACACGGGCGTCGCTTCCTGGTTGCCGTTCTGGGCTGCAAGGGTGCATGCTCCAACAGTTGCCAGAGCGAGAAACAAAAGTGTTACCCGATGATGCGACATTGTCCGTTCTCCTCAACTACAGTGCCGGTGGTTTCTCAAGCGCGGCGTAAGGCTATCTGCGTATTCAAGAGAAAAGGGCACGCGGTTGTTTTTCTGCGCGCCCATTCTATCCTGCTGAACTCTCGTTATGCGTAGACTAGTCCATCCACAGCGCGCTGGTGATGATGCGTGGATAGTAGCGGCTGGCCTTGCCTTCGCCGGAAACGATCTGGTCGCAGCAGGCCCAATAGGAGCTGCCTTCGACCTGCCATTTGACGTGAGCGGCATCTGCCTGGCGGAAGACCTCGGCCACCTTGGGATCTGCATCGAGATGGAAGACCTTGCGGGTGACGTGCATGAAGATGGAGATCTTGCTCATCCACGAATTGTTGCTGGTCGACGAGAGTTTGATGCCGCCATCGGCAAACAGATTGCGCCGCTCGGGATCAAGCAGCAGATTGCGCGTGTGTTCTTTCAGAACCTCGAGCATTCGCTTCTCAGACGGAGTTGCGTAGACCTGCTCTAACGTGCAGCCCGCGAAGCCGGTATTGACGAAGTAGAGTGGATAGACACATCCCTCGATTGCGGGCAGAATGCGTGAGGAGTAGCCGGGGTTGGACTTTTCGAAGATAGCGGGGAGCACGCCGTCGACAGCCTGATCGCAGACCACAGAAGCAACCTTGGCGGCCAACTCTTCGCAGCGGGCCTGGCTCGGAGCGTCCTTCAGTTCGCGAAACATCAGCGCCAGAGACTTGTAGGTTGCCCAGCTCTTTACCGCAATGTAGATGTTGTTGCGGGTTTGCGCCAGCGAGTGATCAAGGGAATCATAGGTTGTGATCTCCTGGCCGCCGGCGCAGCGCGTCGAGTCGAATTGCGCGAAACCAACGCCGCCCCCGCGGTTGATCATACTGCTGAGGCAGGCGTCGACGACGGCATTGTTGGTCTTGAGCCAATTGATGTCGCGGGTCTTGGCAACGTAACAGCCCGCGGTGAGAACCCAGTTGCAGAGCTGCTCTACCGTCATGTAGCTGAAGCAGCCGGTTAGATTGGCAAGCTCGTAGCTGCTGCGGCCCTTGGGTGAGAAGTTGTTGTGCGCGCCCATGTCATGACAGAAACTGATGCCTCCGGGCTTGGTGTCATAGGGGCGGTTGAGCTGGGCCTCGTCAGGTGGCGGTGGAGTCTGTGATGGATCCAATTGCATTGTCTCGGTTGCAGGCGCGAACTCCGACCGATAGACCTTCACTTCGTCGTTGTAGCTGTAGAGCCTGACAAAGTTGTCGAGTAGATTGCGGACCAGCCAGGGATTATGTTCGAGTTCCCAGAAGACGTGATCGACGGACAGATCGAGCGTATTCATCATGCAGTACTCGCCTTCGTTAACAACCCAGAAAGGCTGGTCTTCGATTTCGAGTAATTGCGTGCTGCCGTAGTAGCTGTGAGTGGCGTGTGCGATGAGGAAGCGCTGATCGGCGGAAAGAGGGGCCTGGTCCAGCTTGCTGTCGAGCGCCTTTGCTGATGCGATGATTTTGGCGGAGTTATCGAGTGCCGTCTTCAGAACGTCCGCAAGGCTCTCAAAGTAACGCGTGTAGAGATAGCGTGCGTCGAGTCCGTTGGTCTGGAAGCCTTCCAGATACGAACCGAGAGCGACGGTGATTCCGTATTTTTTTCCGGCCGGAACCTCAAATCCAAATCCAGGACAGGATCCAAGCAGGTGAACTGGATTGTAGCGTTCACGCACGCCGTCACTGGCGGACCAGCGCATGAAGACGAAGGGCTCAGTCTCATTGGCCCCGTCTGCGACCTTGACGCCTTCTTCGGAGGTGGTGAAATCACGGAGCTCGGCAGCGCCGCCAGCCTCGCGGCGGAAGGCGAACGCCAATCGGCCGCTGCCTAGATCGTCGGTGATGATGCGGCTGCCGGGGCGCGCATGATTGAGGGCGAACATGACGGTCTTGGTTGTGGCGCCCTTAGTATTGTCCAACTCGAGGCGGGCGATGATGGCGGGCAGCAGGCCCTCGCGCATTTGCTCCTTGTTAGAGACAGCGGGATCGGGGATCGGACCGAAGGGAGAGTAGACCGAAAAGGTCAGTCCCTGTGCTGCCCAAACATCCGTGGCCCAGCCGTAGGAGCGTGAAAACTCGCTGTCCTTGAACGGCACGGCGTCGGGCTTGACGTTCTGTTCCGCGGGGCCGGCCTGCTCCACGAGGAAAGCGTCGGAGGCGCGGTTGACCGCGGCCGTGTAGAAAGGAAGGCACTTCAAAGTTGCGTCGGAATGCCGATCACTATCCTTGAAACCGATGAAGACTTCCTGGTCACCGGGCTGCCCGATCTGCAGGCCAATGCCGCCGCGAGTGCCGAAGTTGCCGCAGGTAAAGCTCATGAATGCGCCCATTGGCGAATGCTGGGCATTGAACCCCAGGTTGCAGGAGAGTGGTGCACGTTTAGTCATGGTGATTCCTCGCTGCGAATTATACCCTTGCCGGGTCTGTTTTGTTGTCGCCAAATCCAGTAGTAAAGCGATATAGTTATGTGACTCGAATCTCTGACCCAACTGCGTTGCGTGTGGAAGATCGGTCCGGCAGTGAGCGCCGGCGCGACTTTGTTTGGGACGCCTACGAGACGAGTCAACGCGACGGGGCCGTGGAGCTGCGGCGGGTTGAACAAAACTGGAAGTGTTTCTCGCCGGCAGTGACGGAAAGAGAGAAGGAACCGATGAGCGGCAACAGCAAGGGGCTGGCATTCTCAGAAAAATTTGGCTACGGTCTGGGTGATATGGCTGCAAACTTCGTCTTCCAGGCGATGATGGCCCTGCAGCTGAACTTCTACACCGATACGTTTGGATTGACAGCAGCGCAGGCGGGAACAATGTTTCTGATTGTGGGCCTGGGAGCGGCTGTGTTCAATCCGGTGATGGGGGTGATTGCCGACCGCACCCATACACGTTGGGGAAGATTTCGCCCCTGGCTGTTGTGGACGGCGCTGCCGTTTGGCGTGATTGGTGTTCTGACCTTTACGACTCCGGATCTGAGCGCCGGAGCAAAGCTGATGTACGCCTGGGTGACGTACCTGCTGCTGCGCCTCATCTACACGATGAACAACGTGCCTTACGCGTCGCTCACCGGCGTGATGACCGAAGACCCCAACGAGCGCAATAGCATCGCAACTTACCGTCAGATTTTTGCCAACGCTGCTGGGTTCATTGTGCAGAGCCTAGCAATTCCCATGGTGGTCTTTCTGGGAGGTGGCAGTAGCGCCCGTGGCTACCAGATGACGATGGGCATCTTCCTGGTGACCAGCGTGGTGATGTTCCTGATCGCCTTTGCAGTGAGCAAGGAAAGGATTCAGCCCGACCCAAAGCAGAAGAGTTCTGTTCTACAGGACCTTGGCGACCTGTTTGAGAACGGCCCATGGATTGCGCTCTTCCTGGTGACAACCTTTTACTTTATCGGGCTTATGATCCGCGGCAGCGTGATGCTGCCCTATTTCAAATACTGTGCGGGGAACCAGATCCTCTTCAGTTGGTTCAACGGCTTTGGATTGACGGCACTTCTAATCGGTGTAGCCTGCTCGACGGCCTTGACCAAGCGGATGGGCAAGCGGGCGCTGTTCATCTGGAGCATGTTTTTGACAGGTGTTTGCTGTGTCGCACTGTTCTTCATCCCGGCGACTGCTACCACGACAATCATTGCGCTGGAAGTTCTGCGCCAGTTTGTTTACGGCTGCTCCGGACCAGTGCTGTGGTCCATGATGGGTGATGTAGCCGATTTCGGCGAGTGGAAGACGGGACGGCGCGCCACGGGCACGGTGACGGCAGCGGTGGTGTTTGCACTGTGGATTGGATTGGCGTTGGGCGGCGCGATCGCGGGATGGCTGCTCTCTTTCTATGGCTATCAGTCCAATGCCGTACAGACCGATCAAGCATTGACGGGCATTCGATTGATCGCCTCCGTTTATTCGGGCGCGGCATTTCTTGCCGCCGCGGTTTGCCTGCTCTTCTACGGCATCACTATGAAGCTAAATATGACGATTTCGCACGATCTCTCGGAGCGGCGCAAGGGGTATTCGTCTCAGGATTCGTAGGTTGGTCTCATTCTTTCGGCGTCGTGCGCCATCCATCGCGCGATGAGACTGCGCGATGGATGGGGCACACAGCTTTAGTGCAACAATCAGAGGTCAACGTTATGACGGTGGATTCTTCAGGAGTTTTTAGAAAATGTTGAACAGGCAATTCGTATTTCTTACCGCAATGTTGGCCGCAGGTATGGGGGCGAGTGCGCAGGCACCCACCACGTTGAAGGACGCGTATCGCGGCTCCTTCTATGTGGGTGTAGCCATCAATGAGGCGCAAATCGCGGGGACCGACGCGCGTGGAACGGCAATCGTCGCAACACAGTTCGATTCCATCTCGCCTGAAAATGTGCTGAAGTGGGAACGCATTCACCCCAAGCCGGATACATATAATTTCGAACTCGCCGACCAGTATGTTGAATTCGGCGTGCAGAACCACATGTTCATTGTCGGGCATAACCTGGTGTGGCATGCACAGGTTCCGGAGTGGGTCTTTCAGGACGACCAGGGCAAACCGTTAACTCGCGACGCGTTGTTGAAAAGGATGCACGACCACATCTTTACTGTGGTGGGGCGGTACAAGGGGCGGATTCAGAGTTGGGACGTGGTGAATGAGGCGTTGAATGAGGATGGAACGCTGCGGCAGTCGAAATGGCTGAAGATCATCGGGAAAGACTACATCGAGAAGGCATTCGAGTACGCGCACGAAGCCGATCCGCAGGCCGAACTGAACTATAACGATTACAACCTGGAATATCCGGCGAAGCGCGATGGTGCCGTTACCCTCATCAAGGAACTTCAGGCCAAGGGCATACCGGTTGCCGTGGTCGGCGTTCAGGGACACGACCGTCTCGATTGGCCGTCGGCTGCAGTAGAAGACGCTACTATCGATGCTTTTGCCAAGCTGGGAGTCAGGGTCGCGATTACTGAACTCGACGTTGATGTGCTACCGTCGATTGCGCCGGGAAGCGCGGACGTTTCGCTCAAGGTGAAGGCCGATCCCAAACTGAATCCATACCCGAGCGGCTTGCCGGACGACGTGCAGCAAGCACTGGCACGGCAGTATGCGACTCTCTTCGGCGTCTACCTGAAGCATCGCGCTGCGATGAGCCGCGTGACGTTGTGGGGGGTGACGGATGCAGATTCGTGGCGCAATGACTGGCCAGTGGTGGGGCGCACGGATTACCCTTTGCTTTTCGATCGCAACGGCCAGCCGAAGCCGGCGTTCGATGCGGTGATCCGGCAGGCGGCGCTTACAAACAAGCGATAACCGACGGATCTGAATTGAAGACATCACCCAAGCTTCTTTCACGCATCCTGCGCGCGATGAATGGCAGCTAAGCGCACTTGGATTCTGCTTCCAAGCGGGTGAGGGTTGCTCTCATTTCTTCGAACTCTGGGCGGCCATGAAGGGGCTTCAGACGGGGATCGGCCAGCATCTGGAAGAACCAGGGACAGCGGGCGTCGGCCGACGTATGCAACTCAGAGATCGCTGCGTCGTACTCACCAAGTGCGACATAGACGGCCGGAGTGAAGGAGCTAAGGACGAATCGTTCGCGGCTCAACCATTCCAGGCGTTCCAGGATGGCGCGGGCTTCCTCTTCCCGGCCTGCGCAGGCAAGGGTATACGCGTGGAGAGCTGAAACCAGATCAACGTAGGGATGGGAGGCCATCAGATTCTGCGCGAGTTGCTCGCCTCGGGTTGTACCGCCATTGAAGGAAAGAATGATTGATCCGTAAAGAGCGATGCCCACGTGATCGGGAAAAAGCGTCAGGCCGTGGTTGACTTGCTTTACGCTCTCGGCGGCCTGTCCGGCCAGGTGCAGCGCCCAGGCCAGTCGGGCGTGGAGAAAGGGAGCAAAGGGGTCCAGCTGAAGAGCGGATTCCAGGAGCGCGATGGCCTCCGCAAATCGATGGCGGCTCAGAGCAAACATCACCCTTAAACGCGTGACCCAGGGATCATGAGGCAGATGAGCTGAGGCAGAGAAGGCCCAGAGCGCGGAAGGCAAATCGTGATCGACGTTGAAGCTGATGGTGCCGAGTGAGGGCAGAAGGGCCTGGGCGCGAACATGTATATCAGGGATGGAACTGGCCATGCGGCGCACCACACCGGCTGCCGCTGCCGGAGACATAAATCCCAAAACGGCCTGCGTGATGCAAAGCCGCGCCAAATCGACCTTGGCGGCGATCAGCGAAGGATCCAGTTCGGTGGCTTTGAGAAGGAGGTTTTGTCCGTCCTGCATCTGATGCCGTTGCAGCGAACTCCACTCGTAACGTGCGCGCTGGTAGGCTTCGTAGGCTTCGCGGCGATGCGGATTGTCGTCGGTCTGATCGTCCGGTTCTGCGGAGGCTGATATGGAAATGTCTTCAGCGTTCAATCGAAACAGCAGCCGCTCGATGAGCTCTGATTCCAAGCCAGCGATTCGGTTTTGCGGCACGAGCAGGTCTTCAACCCATAGCTGGGTGCCGTCTTCCACGCGAATCATTTCCGCACGGAGACGGAAATGCGAGGGTAAATTGCGGAGGGTTCCGGTCAGAACCAGGTCGGCCTTGAGCGTTTCGCCTACCTGCTGCGCTGTATTGCCCCGGTCGGCGAGGGTGAAAACGGAGTCTCTGGCCAATATGGATACAACCCGCGGCCGTGCTGAGGTGAGTCGGGAGATGAGTTCTTCAGAGATAGTGGGGCCGAGATACTCGGGAACGGTGTAGCCGGAGACGAAGGGCATAATGGCCAGTCGCGTGAGCGCGTGAGCGTCATGTCCATCGTCTTGCCGAACCTCAGCCGTGAAACGATATCCTCGCTTATAGACGGTCTGGATGCACGCTTCAGGCTCCAACCGTGCGCGCAACGAGGACACGCACTTGGGAACACTATCTGAAGTCACGTGCACATCGCCCCACAACGCCTGGCGCAGTTGTTGAGGCGTCACAATCTGACCGGGGTGGGCAGCCAACAGACGGAGTGCGGCCAGTTCCTTCGGAGGTAGGTGGACTACTGCATTTCCGCGCAGAAGGGTTCCGTCAGTTTCAAGCCGGAAGCTACCAAACGAAAAGGCCAACTGAGGATCCTGGCGACCGGTCCCCAACGCGTGGGGCCCGAAATTGCGGGCTCCCTGCAAGCGCAAAGTGTGTTCCTTCATCTCTTCCAACGTGCTCCCCTGGTCCAAGGCCTGTTGGCCGTCGATATTCTGTCAACCAAGCAAAGAAAACCGAGCCGCAGGCGGAATCCAGATAGACCCTCGCCAGGGACATCCGGGGAAAAGATGTTGCAGCTTCAAATTATGTCCCGAGCCTCATTGAGCCCGGCTGTTTGATGACACCTCGATTATGCAGGTTTGTGAGGTTTCGTGAAGACGTTTTCCACGTCTTTTCTGTTCTTGTAGTAATCCAGAATTGGTTACCTAGTGATTCTTGAGTAAATAAAGATTTACGCTATATCTTATTCATTATTATAAGGTTATTATCGCTTTTTCATGAACGATCTGGGAGTGAGCCGAACGAGGAGCCCGTCCGCCGAGACCAGAACTCGCTGCCGCGGAGATTTTCACTCGACGAGTGATCGATTGCATGGGGGCCGCAGTCAGAGGAGGTGTTCAGAAAAACATCAAGAATTCACCAGAAGAATCGGGCCCACTGGCTGGCACACTTGGTCCAACACGATCTTCGGTTGGTGAGGGAATATTGTCATGTCAAAAGCTGTTTCGTACGCTCAGTGGTCATTGGAGCCTTACTGTCTAGGACAAAAGCTGCGCATGCTGCGCACGGAGAAGCGGCTTACCCTTTCGCGGCTGTCGGCGGAGACCGGGCTTTCGACGGCGCTACTTTCGAAGCTTGAGACGGACAGGATGATTCCCACGCTGCCTACACTGGCTACGATCAGTCGGGTGTATGGAGTGGGAATGAGCTATTTTTTCGCGGAGCCCGCCCGGCACACTCTTTCGATCACTCGCAAGGCTCACTTGCAAGGCAAGGGGCGGGGGCCTGAGTCCGTGAAAGTGACACCGCTGAATCCTGCGGTCGATGCGGCTCGGCTTGTGGCGCGGATGGTGGAGTTTGTTCCCGGCGGCGTTGCGAGTGCAATGGACGGGTTCGAGGAAGCCAGCGGTCTTGTGTATGTGCTGGAGGGCCGACTGCAGCTGGATGCGGGCGGCATGCACGAACTGCTGGAGGAAGGCGATTGCGCCTACATCGAGAGTGAGATGGCGCTGGCCTGGAGTGCGGCGGGAAAACATCGCTGCCGGGTGCTGGCGGTGCTGCCGGGCGTGGAGCGCAAAAACCGGTAACAGGCATGTGTTCCGAGGTTTGCCGGTTGGTGTGCAGGTCTGTAGGATTGTTTGGAACTTCAGGAACTGGAGACCATGCGACCTAACTTTCACCTGATGAAGGCGACACTGACCGGAGCACTGGGCGGTCTGCTTTTCGGATTCGATACAGTGGTCATCTCCGGCGCCATTGATGCGCTGGTAAGGCTCTATGGGCTGAGCGCGCAAGACAAGGGCTGGACCGTAGCGATTGCGCTGATTGGCACGGTAGTGGGCGCGCTGGGCGCGGGGGTGGTGGGTCAGAAGCTCGGAGGTCGCGAAACTCTGCGCATTACCGCGCTGCTCTATGTCATCTCGGCCATCGGAAGTGCGCTGGCGTGGAGTTGGCCGTCGCTGATGGTCTTCAGGTTTGTGGGCGGGTTGGGGATTGGGGCGTCGTCGGTACTGGGGCCGGTTTATATTGCGGAGCTGGCTCCGGCCAAGTGGCGCGGGCGGCTGGTGGGGACGTTCCAGTTCAATGTAGTGCTGGGCATTCTGCTGGCGTATGTCTCTAACTATGCGATTCGTACGCTGCACCTGGGCGCAGCGGAGTGGCGCTGGCAGGTGGGTGTGGCCGCAGTTCCGGCTTTTGGTTTTCTGGTGCTGCTTTTTGGCATTCCGAGGAGCCCGCGTTGGTCGGCATCGCGAGATCAGCTTGAAGATGCGCTGGCCGTGCTGAAGTTGATGGGCGAGCCCGATCCGCAGGCGGAGTTGGCTGACATCCGCGAAGCACTCAGGCAAGAGCACGCATCAGCGCACGAGCCGGTGTTTCGCTGGAAGTATCGCTATCCGTTGTTTCTGGCCATTTCCATTGGCGCATTCAACCAACTGGCGGGGATCAATGCCATCCTCTACTACCTGCCGAATATCTTTGCGTCGGCTGGGTTCAGCCAGATTTCTGGCGACCAACAGGCGATTGCGATCGGGTTTACGAACCTGATTTTCACCATGGTGGGAATGAGCGCGATCGACAAGTTGGGGCGGAAGACGCTGTTACTGATTGGCGCAGCAGGTACGGCGGCCTGCCTGGCAGGAGTGGCGTGGCTGTTTTCGACACATTCGCATCCGGGAGCACTGGTATGGATACTGGTGACGTATATCGCGTTCTTCGCGTTGTCGCAGGGCGCGGTGATCTGGGTGTATATCGGCGAGGTGTTTCCCAATTCAGTACGATCGAAGGGACAGGGCGTAGGCAACGCTAGCCACTGGATCATGAATACAGTTATTGCGCTGGAGTTCCCTGTGGTGGTGCACTTCCTGAACACTGAGACTCCGTTTGTGTTTTTCGCGGTGATGACTGCGGTGCAGTTTCTGGTGGTGCTGTTTACCTACCCGGAGACGAAGGGGCAGACGTTGGAGGCGCTGCAGCGGAAGCTGGTTCATGCAGAATAAATTCTGGGAATGCGTCACTGCGGTGCCTTGCTACCTCTGCTAACATGGCGTCGCACTTTCCTTGATAGAGGTAGGTAGCTGTCATGAGGCGCTCGTCTGCTTATTTGTTGCTTTGCGTGTTGGTATTTACTTCGCCGCTTTTGTGGGGCCAGCAGGTCGCATCGGCTCCAAAGTGCTCGTTACCGCCGCCACCATTCTTGCTTAACAGATCGAATATCTTCAGCGATCAGCAGGAAGAGTGGCTGGGTGAAGCGGAGGCCAACCAAATTGAGCCGGACCATACCCTGCTACCGGAACAGGACTCGGCGGAGTTGACGCTCATTGGCCAGAAGCTGTTGGCTCAGTTGCCGCCCACGCTCATTCATTACCACTTTCGGGTATACGAGGCAGAGGATGCAAATGCGTTCTCAATTGTCGGCGGATATGTGTACCTGAGCCGAAAGCTGATTACCGACGCTCGCAATGAAGATGAGATTGCTGGAGTTCTGGCGCACGAGATTGGTCACATCTATACGCATCAGGTTGCCACCGAATATACGCGCATGTTCAAAGTGCGCATGAATCTGGGTTCGATTGGAAATCAGGACGATGTCAACGACAAGATGCAGCAACTGCTGAATGCGCGTGTGAAGTACAACGAGGATCTGAGCGAAGCTCAAGAGGATAAAGACGAGTTGCTTGCTGACCGGGTTGGGATGTATGCGATGACGCGTGCCGGCTATGCGCCGCGGGCATTCGCAGAGTGCCTGGATCGCATCAGCGCCAACAAAGGCCGTCTGGGCAGCTTTCTCACGGACATGCTCGACATCAACAGCATTGTGACTCGGCGGGTACGTGCGGCGCGATCTCTGACTAGCGAATTGACCTCTGAGTGCAAGAGCCTGTCTCCGGGAGCGAGTCCGGAGTTCAAGGAGTTTCAGCAGAAGATTCGGTCAGCACCGGTGAACTGGCTCGTCAATGCCACGCCCGGACTGCAATTCTTCAAGATGGATCCACCCATGCGGCCGGCGCTCGACCGGGTGCGCTTCAGCGCTAATGGGGAATATGTGCTGGCCCAGGATGAGACGCGGATCCATGTATTGAGCCGGTCGCCACTCAAGCTGCTCTTCTCGATAAATGCGCCGGGGGCGGAGAATGCGCATTTCACGCCGGACTCGACTCAGGTTGTCTTCCACTATCAGACCATGCGGGTGGAGCGGTGGAGTGTAACTTCGGGAAAGCGCGATGGTTTTTTTGAATTGGTTGATTACAGGGGCTGTCGGCAGACCAGCCTCGCCCCGGACGGTAAGACTTTTGTATGCCTCTCGCTGACTCAGCGCGGAGTGTGGCTGAAGCTGATGGATGTAGATACTGGCAAGCTCTTCTATGACAACAGGGATTTTTATGAGCCGGATGAGGCTGTTCAACCATGGTCGGCAATCGTCCGTTACTTTACATCACCCGAGGTGGGCACGCTGGCTTACAGCCAAGATGGCCGTACTCTAGTTGTCGCTACCGGAAGCAAAGCAATGGCGTACGATCTGGTCGCCCGCAAACCTTTCTCCATGAAGGGTGACCTCTCCGGTATGGTGCAGGGCGCAATGACATTTGTGGACTCGGATAAGCTGGTTTTCGATTGCGAAATAGGCGCCAAGAATTACAACGATCGCACGACTTTCAAAATGTGCGAGACGACCTTCCCTGAGGGATTGCCGATTCACGACTTTCAGATTGGCTATCAATGGATGGACACAGTTGCGCATGGCAATCATGTATTGATTGGACCGCTGCGGGACAGCGCGTCAGTGCTAGTTGATCCTTCCACTGGCAAGGCCAGCGCTGCGTTCAAGCTGGATGCTCTCGATCTGTATGATCAGACGATCGCCAGCGAGACGGCGAGCGGTGGCGTTACGGTGGGCGAATTGGGCAGCCAAAAGATGGAGTCGGTTGATCTTCCGGTAGGCCCCATGCCCGATCAGGCAGCGGCCGAGTTCAGCCCGGACGGGCATTTTCTAGCAGTCTCCAATCGCTCCCGCAGCACCATCTGGGATCTGAACGCACAAAAGCAAATTGCTTTAATGCGTCCGTTTCGTGCGGTCCGCTTTGACGACCAGAACCAGATGTTCGCGCAGTATCTGCAGTCGCATATGAAGCCTGGGCAGAATTCGCATATCGATCTAAGAACTGGCAAGGTAACGGAGGGTGCCAAGTACGACATCAACGCGCTGCAGACGGGCACAGTACTGGTGAACATCCGAGAGAAGAACGCGATTGATGGCTACGCGCAGAATACAGAGATGGTCGTTTCCGATCTGACAACCGGAGCGCAGCTATGGACAAAACGCTTTCCACATGCCACGCCTATCGTTCGCTCGACAGACGGCGATACGCTGCTGCTGATCATGGACCTGGGATGGCAAACTGCTACTGACGAGACTGCGCATACAGGCGACAAATTCATTCGCGCCTCAGACAAGAAGGGGGAATGGCTTCCGGTGGGGACGCTGGTCGAGTTGCTGGACAGCCGCACCGGGGATGTGCGGCGGCAGATCGCGGTGCCACAGTACAGCAGACAGGACTTCAATTTGGATAGCCGCTCTGCAGAACTCTATGGCGACTACCTTGTGGTGTACGGCAACTACAACAACAGTACGATTTATAGCGTCTCAGACGGAAAGCGGTTGGGGGCTTTCTATGGAAAGGCGATTGCGGGGGACGACAAGCTTGGCCTGATTGCGGCCACGAATCGCGCGCAGGAGATTGTGGTGTACGAAGCGGCGACAGGCAAAGAATTGAAACGAGTGGTTGTGGACCATCTGGTGCGGGCGGCGCGGTTCATTCAGGAGAAGCAGGCGTTGCTAGTACTGACGGCTAGCCAGCGTGTCTATACGATTGATGTTCCCAAGACACGGCCAGCGGAGACATCTCAGGCGAAATAGCGGCCGATTGGCGAGTGAACACCGAGCGGTGCAGGCCGCTTATGCCTGTTTTCTTGGCTTAGGTTCATGACTAGCCCGCGCCATTACGTCACTTGTGACCGAAGTCACGAATCACGACTGTTGCGGGCGCTATATATAATTTTATGCGTGGAGCCTCTGAATTTCTTGAGGCTGCATAAGGTAGCCCCACGAGAGGTCAGGTAAATGGAGCAGACAGCGGTTTCGGCAACGGGCTGCGCGGGAGAGATGGCAGAACCTTCGCGCGTGCGGCAGGCTGAGAGAGAGTCGGCTCTGGAGCTATTCAACTCCGCGGAGGCGAATGCGCTGCGGGCGGAGATTATTCGGACGGGGCGGAAGCTGTGGGACCGTCAGTATGTGGACGGGAACGGCGGCAACATCACTGTGCGGCTGGGGCACGAGTTTGTGTTGTGCACGCCGACGATGTTGAGCAAAGCGGACCTGGAGGTTGCGGATATTTGCCTCTCCGATTTGAGCGGAAAGATTTTGGCCGGAGATCGGACGCTGACCAGCGAACTGCTTTTGCACCTGGAGATTTACAAGGCTAATCCGAAGGCGCAGGCGGTGGTGCACTGTCATCCGCCGTATGCGACGGCTTTTGCGATAACGGGAACAGTGCCACCGAATGGGCTGATTCCGGAGTACGAGGTTTTTATTGGACCTGCGGCGGTGGCGCCGTATGAAACGCCGGGTACGAAGGCGTTTGCTGAGACGGTATTGCCGTTTGTGCATGAGCACAACACGATCCTGCTCAAGAACCATGGAGTGGTTTGCTGGGCGGATACGGTGACGCATGCCGAGTGGCTGTGCGAGATCATGGACACGTATTGCAAGACGTATCTGATCGCGAAGCAGATCGGCGCACCGCTTGGGGTGATTCCCGAAGACAAGATCGACGACATTCTGCGGCGCAAGCAGTGGATGGGATTGCCGGATGCGCGCATGGGACGAATCGGCGGCGACCCGCGCGGCGGAGACCCAAAGAACGCAGCCGAGGTGGTGGAACTGGTGAAGCGGGAAACGGGGCGGCTGCGCCCGCGCGACTGAGGCTCGTACCAACAAGTTGCTCCTGGGCGGATGGTGGTGTAGTCATTTCCGGGTTGCTGGCAATTCACTCGGTACGCCAAAATGGGCATGCACCTTAGCCCTACCGGTCCGTTCACGCGACGCGGAGAGTGGTCGAAACTGGAACATCTGCATTCGGCACGGTGTCTAATCAAGCATGACTCTCCATCGTTCTTGGAAAAGGAACTTATGTCGAGGCGTGGGGGTAGTTTTCCTCATAGTCTTCGTCGGATGGCCCGCGATGATGGTCCGTCAGTGGCTCTTCCGCGTGCGTGCGGAGGCTTTGCTGGCCGACATTAAGTCTCTCGAAGTAAATCGCAGTTCATGGTCCGATGCGCAGAGGTTCATGACACGCTGGGGAAGTTGGGGACAGTGGTACGGTGACTGCAACAGAGAGGATTGCAGTTATAGCGTAAGGATTTACCATCTCTCGTGGGTTTATCCGGCGTTTGTGTTTGAAGAAGGTCCGCACCTCAGCGCAAGGACATTGGAATTGCTTGGGCTTCGTAGCGCTGTAGTGAGCGCCAGATTCGATATCGTACGAGGTGTCGTAACAAACAAGGGGTTCGGCATGTCTGTGGCGCTGCCGGTCAGTAAGTGGATCGGCCCCAGGGATAGTTTCTGGCTAATGGAGAAGAATGGGAGCGCATATTGGCCGAGCCTCGACGTTGCTTCTTTCGAGGGAGTCAATTTGAGGGGCACCACGCCTTTCGGCATAACGAGACATCCAAATCGCGGTTTTGTCCAGCGGCGAACGATTCTCGAAGCGAGCTTTACCCCGGAAGAAGCTCCTGCGGAACGGACCGCACTCATGGATTTTCATTTCGATTGCTTTACTCGCTGGGTAGCTTGTTCCAGTGTTGAGGAACTACTGCCCAAGGCAGAAGAGGAATTCAGAGCGGACATTGCCGCAGAACAATAAGGTGTTCGGCAAGACTGTAGGGTCCGCTAACATCTCCATGATTTATGTTCTGAGCGTATCACCGGCAATATCGGACACTGCCGGCCTCGTCAGGCGAGGGAAAAGCGAAACTGTGGTACACTGTACATGCGCTCAGTGATTTGGCCGTGAGCGGTGGATTGGCCTTCAAATCAGGCAAGTTTACCTGGCACAGATTTCCCCCAAGCCCCTACAGCGTATACCTGTGAGTCTCCCAACCGGAGCTTCTGTCGTGGACTGTGTTTTGGTCCGGCAGGAAAGAAGCGCAAACGCCTCCTTGAATGGAGATCGCGCTGAACCGGAAAGTGAATAGGAGCATGGTAGCTACCCGGCAATGTGCCGCGTGGCGTACTTGTAGCGTGTGGCAGCTCCGGGCCGTTGGCGTTCTACCCTTTTGAATGCCGGACGGTCAGTCTTTGGAACGACTTTCGGTTCTCCCTTACGCATATTTCGATAGCAGGTTCGCGTTCGAGCAGAATTCGTGTGCGCACCTCATGACCGGTTCCGATTGCAGGCCCTTGCAGGAAATTCGTGGGCTCGCGGAACCCAGGAAAATGGACATTTTGACAACTCAGTTTTCACAGTTTTCTCTTTCGGCTGCGCTGATGGCGCGGCTCGACGCTAACAAGTTTGAAACCCCCACGCCGGTGCAGGCTGGAGCGATTCCGCCAGCCCTGGAAGGCCGCGACGTGCTGGCCACGGCGCAGACGGGAACGGGCAAGACGCTCAGCTTCCTGATTCCGATTGTGGAGATGATGCAGAAGAACGAAGCTCGCGGTGCGCAGGCGTTGATCCTGCTGCCGACCCGCGAACTGGCCATGCAGGTGGAAAAGGCATTCCGTGCGATTCGCACGAACTCCTCACAGACCTGTGCACTGGTGGTGGGCGGGCTGGCGGAAGGGTCGCAGCTTGAAGCGATTCGGCGCGGAGCGCGGCTGATTGTGGCCACACCCGGACGGCTTGAGGACTTCATGAAGCGCCGCCTGGTAAAGCTCGACACCGTGAAGATGCTGGTACTGGATGAAGTGGACCGGATGCTCGATATGGGCTTTCAACCAGCCATAGCGCGCATTGCAGGCACGCTTCCGGCAGCGCGGCAGACATTGTGCTACTCGGCTACGCTCGAGGGCGCAGTGAAAGAAGTGGCGCGGAAGTATCTGAACAATCCGGCACGGATCGAGATCGGTTCGGTGCTGAAACCGGCCGAGAATGTGGAACTGCGCACTTTTGAAGTGGAGCCGGATAAGAAGCAGGAACTGCTCGAACATCTGCTTGGAGCAGAGCAGGGCAGCTTTCTGGTGTTTGTCAGGACCAAGCATGGCGCGGATCGCGTGGCGCGCAGGCTAGTCCGCTCCGGACATTCAGCCACACAGATTCACGGCGATCGCTCGCAGGCTCAGCGCAACCAGGCGCTGCGCAGTTTCTCAGAGGGGCATCACCGGGTGCTGGTGGCAACAGACGTGGCGGCGCGCGGCATTGACGTGGCCAACGTGGCGCATGTGGTCAACTTCGATATGCCGAAGGTTGCGGAGGACTTTGTTCATCGCGTGGGGCGGACGGGGCGGGCTTCAGCGCATGGCGTGGCTTCCACCTTTGCGGCGCCGGCCGAGCGCGGTGATCTGAGGAAGATTGAGCGGACGCTTTCGATTTCGATGAAGCGGTTCCGGGTGCGGTCGGCGGAATTGAACGCAGCGTAAGAGCAGCCTTTTAGCTGATAGCGGTTGGCCTTCCAAGGTCCCAAAACCGGGACCTTGGGCATTCGGACGGCGTGAATGGCTTCCAAGTGGATGAATTGGCCTTGTTTTCGTTGACTCTAGGTACACATTCGGGTATTCTGGAGTCCTTGCGCGGTGTTGCGCCTGGGGTCTGTGTGTGTCGGGGCCCCCAGCGACAGGTCTTCGTCGATGGGGTGATGAGTGCTCACCCGGATCCGGCTGGTGGATGCCCCTGAGGGGATCGACTGGAACAGGTTCACCGGCTGCTGGATGCGCATGTACGTGAGCGCGGCCAGGCGAGCCGGAGCCCTTTGAGGGCCAACCCCGCAATTCTCACCCGAACAGATTTGTTTGGACGTGGGTGGAAATCATGCCCGTGCGCGTTTTGCGTGGGCCAAGGCGCTTTGCGCCGCAGTTTTCCGGAAGTGCAGGATTTTGTAGGACAGGTTTTTAAAAGGCAGGAGATCGAGATGGGTACCTTTGTTCCGAGCGGCAAGGATGTTGACCGCAAGTGGTATGTAGTGGATGCGAGCGGGCAGACGCTCGGGCGCCTGGCGACCAAGGCTGCCAGCGTGCTGGCGGGCAAACTGAATCCGCAGTATGTGCCGTACATCGATGTGGGCGACCACGTGATCGTCATCAACGCGGAGAAGGTGAAGCTGACCGGCCTGAAGGCCGAGCAGAAGCAGTATCGCCGCTACACCGGTTTCCCCGGCGGATTGCGCGAGGAGTCGTATACGCGCCTGCTGGCCCGCAAGCCGGAAAAGATTCTTGAAGAAGCCATCAAGGGCATGCTTCCGAAGAACAAGATGGGCCGCCAGATGGGCACGAAGCTGAAGGTCTATCGAGGCGACAAGCATCCCCACCAGGCGCAAATGCCGGTGGCGATGGAGATCAAGTAGGGCAGCTTACAGCTTTCAGCTATCAGCTTTCAGTTCTCCATGCTGGTGCGGAAAGTTCAGGCGGCGCAAAGAATTGAATGGAAGCACCACAAGGCTGACGGCTGAAAGCTGGCAGCTGAGAGCTAAGAGGAAACGAATGGCAGATTTGGTTCAGTATTACGGGACGGGGCGGCGCAAGTCGGCAATCGCTCGTGTGTTTCTGCGTCCCGGCACGGGCGAGTGGAAGGTTAATGGCAAGGCATTCGATGTATATTTCGTGACCGAGCAGCAGCGCGTGGCCGCCAAGCGGACACTGGCTGTGGCCGAACTAGCCTCGAGCTTTGACGTGGTAACCACCGTGAAAAGCGGCGGCGTGGCTGCGCAGGCCGATGCCGTGAAGTTGGGCATTGCCCGTGCACTGGTCCAGTTCAACCCGGAGCTGCGTAAGATTCTCAAGGCCGAAGGGCTCATGACTCGCGATGCGCGCCAAAAGGAACGTAAGAAGTACGGGCAGAAGGGCGCACGCAAGCGGTTCCAGTTCAGCAAGAGATAGCTGTCAGCTCATAGCTTGTAGTTCAATACTGTCCGCTGTGAGCTGAGTTTCACCAATCCCCCGCGCAAGCGGGTTCAATCCGAGCCAAGGTAGGACTTGCCCGGATGCAATCCAATAAGGAGGCCCATTGGCCACGATCACAATGAAGGAGCTGCTCGAAGCGGGTGTTCACTTCGGGCATCAGACCAAGCGCTGGAATCCGAGGATGAAGGAATACATCTTTGGCGAGCGTAACGGGATTTACATCATCGACCTGCAGAAGACGCTGAAGCTGTTCAAGGACGCGTCGAAGTTCGTCACCGATCTGTGCGCGGGAGGCAAGACGATTCTTTTCGTCGGCACCAAGCGCCAGGCACAGGATGCCGTGGCTGAAGAAGCCACCCGCGCGGGGATGCCCTACATCAACCAGCGCTGGCTGGGCGGCCTTCTGACCAATTGGGTGACAGTGCAGAAGAGTGTAAAGCGCCTTCAGGAACTGGATGATATGGCCACGGACGGCCGGTACGACCTGCTGACCAAGAAGGAAGTCATCAAGCTGGAGCGGGAGCGGAAACACCTGCAAGCGAATCTGGCCGGCATCAAGGCAATGAAGCGGCTTCCGGATGCACTGTTTATCGTCGACTCGAATAACGAGGCGATTGCCGTGAAGGAAGCCCGCAAGCTAGGCATTCCGGTGGTGGCGGTGGTGGATACCAACTGCGACCCGACGGTGGTGGACTACGTGATTCCGGGCAACGACGATGCGCTGAGGGCGATTCGCCTGTTCACCTCGAAGATTGCCGATTCGGCAGCCGAGGGTGTGAACCTGGTGGGCGACAAGGCGTTTGCGGCCGAGGAGCTGCCGATACCGGCGGCGGAAGAAGCTTTGGCCCTGGATTCCGTGCCGGTTGAGGAAGTAGACCTGGAAGCGGCTTTAGGCGGCGGAATTCGCAAGGCGCCCGCTGTTGTGGCTGCCTTGGATGAAGCGGAAGTCGCAGAAGGCGGACATTAATCCTGCTGTAGCACGCGAGTGCGTATTGTGAGACAAGCGTGGCCGCGAGGGTTTGGTGCCACGCTTTTCTTATGCCACATGCGGCCGGGCAGACGCTGCGTCGCAGCATGAACTGGCTGGTGAAGGTTGAAGGACAGAGGCCTGGGAAGGGCCGGAAGACGGGATAAGAGAGATGACAGTGAGCGAGAAGATTGATGCAAAGCAGGTGAAAGCACTTCGCGATATGACCGGTGCGCCCATGGGCGACTGCAAGAAGGCTTTGGAAGAGGCAAAGGGCGATCTTGAGGCCGCCATTGTCGTGCTCCGCAAGCGCGGCATGGCCTCTGCCCAGAAGAAGGCTGCCCGCTCCACCAACGAAGGCGCGGTAGGCACCTACATCCATGCCGGCGGCAAGATTGGTGTGCTGCTTGAGATCAACTGTGAGAGCGACTTTGTGGCCCGCACGGAAGACTTTCAGGAACTGATGAAGGACATCGCGATGCACATCGCAGCTACCGATCCGCGCTATGTAAGGCCGGAGGACGTGACCGTAGAAGATATGGAGCGCGAGAAGGATATTTATCGCGCACAGGCGGCTGCGACAGGCAAGCCGGCACCGGTCATCGAACGGATCGTCGACGGCAAGATGGCCAAGTTCTATGAGGAAGTCTGCCTTCTGGAACAGCCCTTCATCAAGGACCAGGCCGTGAGCATCAAGGAACTGATTGCGCAGAAGGTGGGCAAACTGGGCGAGAACATCACGGTGCGCCGGTTCGCGCGGTTCAAGGTGGGCGCACCAGATTGGACTGTGTCGCAAACCAAGGCTCAGGAATCGGCCGCTGAGTAGGTTTTGGCCGAATTCGTCTGATGGACAAGAAAGGCACAGGGCAAATGCTCTGGGCCTTTCTGCTTGTGCGCTGCTGAGAGAACACCAAGAGACTAGGCGTCTTTGACGTTTCCGCCGCAATCGGAATGCCCGCACAGGCAGACTATTTCCATCTTTTTCCCAATTGCCTCGCAGTGGGGGCTGCAATATTTTGCATTCCCTGGTGGGACGCAGGTACAGGACGCATTACCGCACTTCTTGGGATTCGCCATAGTTCTCTCTCCTGGATCCGATCCGATGTGATGCCGCCTGGCAGCACGACGAAATTAGACGCCGAATCGAGAAAAAAAGGAAGGGGTAAAGCGGGCTCTGTGGGCTGTCGCAGGGTGGTGACTATCCGCAGCAACGCCTTCCAGTTGATGGGGCAAGGGCGGTTGCAGATGGCGAAAACAGCAGGCTGGGCGGTATGCGATACTCGAAAAGGCATGTACAAACGCATCGTTCTGAAGCTTTCGGGTGAGGCACTGGCCGGTGAACGCGGCTTTGGCCTTGATCCAGACAAGGTAGCTGGAATCACAGACGAAATCGTCGAGATTCACGCTCTGGGTGTGGAGATCGGCATCGTGGTGGGAGGAGGAAACTTCTTCCGCGGCGTGGAAGGGCAGGCCAAAGAGATGGATCGGGTGAGCGCAGACAGCATGGGAATGCTGTCGACGGTCATCAACGCCATTGCACTGCAGGACTCGATTGAGAAGCGTGGCGTGCAATGCCGTGTGATGAGTGCCGTATTCATGAACCAACTTGCCGAGCCTTACATTCGCCGAAGGGCGACCCGACATCTGGAAAAAGGGCGGGTGGTAATTTTCGCTGCTGGTATTGGCAACCCGTTTTTCTCTTCTGACACAGCTGCCAGCCTACGCGCCATGGAGATCAAGGCAGACGTATTGCTGAAAGGCACCAAGGTGGAGGGTGTCTATAACGCCGACCCAGTGTTGTTCAAGGATGCGGTGAAGTACGACGAGATTACTTACATGGAGATTCTGCGCCAGGGCCTGAAGGTAATGGACCTGACCGCCGTTAGCCTGTGCAAGGATAACGACCTGCCGCTGATTATTTTCAATATGAACCGGCCGGGAAACATTAAGCGCGTGGTGATGGGCGAGAAGGTCGGTTCGCTGGTGACGGCGTAAGTCACCCCACTGACCGGTTTGGCACGGCGGTGGTCAGTTATCTGTTGTCAGAATTTGCAGGCAGGCTGGGTTGCGATCAATTGTGCGTATCATCGTTCTGGCCGGAGACGTCTAATAGCTAAGTGGAGACGAGCAAGCCAGCACGACTGAACGCCTTGACGGGCTTGCGCTGCTTCGCGGCTATCAATATTGTTCTATTCCACTTCTCCAATCCACAATGGTTCGGTTTTATGGCGCCGGTGGTCAACGCCGGTTACGCTTCAGTAAGCTTCTTCATTTTGCTCTCAGGGTTTGTGCTGGCGTATAACTACGCAGAACGTGCGCGGGCCGGGCAACTGGACCGGGTGCGCTTCTGGAAGGCGCGTTTTACGCGGCTCTACCCCATCTACTTGCTGAGCCTGATATTGAGTGCGGGAATGGTTCCGGTTGAGTATGGGGCGCATACCCATGTAATGTTCTGGGCGGGTATTGTGCTCACGCCGTTGCTGCTGCAGGGATTCATTCCGGAGATCGCGACCTTTCTGAATACACCGGCATGGACCATGTCGGCTGAATGTTCGTATTACGCGTTCTTCCCCTGGGTGGCGAGTTGGAAACGGCCAGTGAGCTTCAAATCGCACCTGACAAAGATGGCGGGCATGTGGCTTCTAGGAGTGGTTCCGGGAGCGCTGTATTTTGCCTTCAACCCGGACGGCATTCCACATCCGGACCGTTGGAGCACCGGCCCGTGGCTGCAGGCGCTGAAATATACACCCTATACGCACGCAGCCAGCTTCGTGTTTGGCGTCATGCTGGCCAACCTGGACCAGATGGTGCCGCGGGCCAGCCGCTTGCGATTGTGGCTAGGCCTGGCTGGGTTTGCGGGGCTTTTCGGGCTTTTGGAGTTAGGGCCGATTATTCCGTATGCGCTGATTCACGACGGTCTGCTGATGCCGCTGTTCGCCTGTATGATTCTTGGGCTGGCGGGGGAAAACCCGCTTTCATTCTTTTTTGGATTGCGCCCTTTGGTTTTTGTGGGCGAAGCAAGTTATTGCCTTTATCTGCTGCACTTCACACTGTGGAACCTGATTCACAACTCGCATGTACTGGAACACTTGAATCTGATTCAGTTTGACCCGTGGATCAGCTATTTGCTCCTGATTGGGTTAGCATTGTTGGCGCTGCACCTGGTGGAGAAACCGGCGCAACGGCAGCTGCGCAAATGGCTGGGGGCGTAGCGAGAAGACAGATAACGGGCTAAAAATTATAGAACACAGCCGTCTTGCTCCCTCTGAACGAATGCAACAGAGATGTCCCTGCGGATTTGTATGGGGACTGAAGCGACAAAAAGCCCAGCCTGACGGCTGGGCTTTTTGCTCCTGAATAGATTTCCGCTTACGGAGTTACCGACTCGGTGGAGTGGTTCCCGTGCGGAACGGACGCCAGTGCAGTGGGTGCGTCCCCGGTGGGGTATGGCGTGGAGAGCGTGGGTTTGATGGTACCTGTAGTCGCATTCAGCACGAAACCTGATACCGAGTTGCCGAGGTGGTTGGCGGTATAGACGAAGCGCCCGATCGCGGGATCGACGAGGATGGCTTCCGGCTGGGTGTCAGTGGCATTGATCGAACTGCCGGTGGTATTGACCGCGGCAGAAGGAGTGCCAGTGCTCAAAGAAATTACAAAGGACGTAACGCTTGAGTCAAGAGCGTTGGATACGTAGATGTAGAGGCCGCGCGGATCGATGGCAATGGCAGAGGGCTCGTTGCCTGTCTTGAAGGGACCGTTGACCATGAAATCCAGGACGCTCCCGCTTTGGACTGTGTAACCGATGAGTTCGTTGGAAGCGAAGTCGGTGACGTACACAAAGCGGTTGGTTGGGTCGGATGTGAGGGCAGTGGGTTTGATGCCTGCTTTCCAGGGGCTGCCTGAGGCGGGTGTCAACGCACCACCCGAGCCGATGGTAAATCCAAAGACCCAGCCGGGATTGGCAGTGCTCGATACCGGACCGCCGGGATTGTAGGCGGATTGATCGTAAGCAGTTACGTAAACGGCGTCGCCGTTGGTCAGGACATTGATTCCTGTGGGAATGATTGTGTCAGCGGCGAATGAAGAACTGACTGATCCGAGAGTGAGCGGCACCGTGGCTGCCGCAGAACCGATGGTGCCCGATGACAGAGAATAAGCCGAAAGCGTAGCGGAGGAGGTTCCCGAGACTACGAATAGATACGTCTTGGCGGGATTTGTGGCAACCGCAACCGGCGGGGTGGCGGTGGTGACGGTGTCCTTTTGACTCAAGACACCGCTGCCGGAGACCGCGAAGTGAACCACCGAGTTATTGCCCTGATTGGCAACGTAGAGATTCGCAAAATCGGAAGTCACGGTCATGGAAACTGGACTGCTTCCACCGGAAGCTACGGTCGGCTGCCCGGGACGGATTGCGCCGGACTCAGAGTCCACATCGTAGGTTTGGATCTGTCCGGCGCTGGCCGTTCCTGAGCCCGAGGAACTGGCTACAAAAAGATAGTCGATGGTGACGATCTCGCAAGACGTCAAGAGCGAGGCCACCAAAAGGCCGACGGAAGAGACCAGGAAAAGCTGGCTCAATTTGCTGAACTTCATGCGCTTCCTTCGTTGTGGGCTATCAAGCTGAAGCCCAGAGAAAACTGATTAGGTTGCCCCGTAAGTATTGTAAAAGCCCTGTACGGGGTGTTGCGACTACGTTTGCGGTTGCTGCAAGATCTCAATTCTGCGCGCCGCTTGTTGAGCTGGCCGGGGGAGTGCCGTGCGGAATTGCGGCAACGGCGGTCGGAAAAGCATTGACCGTGTAAGGGGAATTCTGGGTGTTGACGAGTGTGCCTGCGGTGGTGTTCAACTCGAATCCGGTGACCGTGCCGTTGACTCCACTGCCAAGATAGTTGGCGGTGAAGAGGAAATGGCTGGTCGAGGGATCGATGCCAATGGCCACGGGTTCCGAGCCTGTTGCGTAGGTACCGATGCTGGTGAGCTTACCGCTGCTCATGGAAAAGGCCGAGACTGTGGAGTCGAGCGCGCTGGTCACATAAACGTATGGAAACTTTGGATCGACGACGATGGCTGAGGGTTGGTTTCCAGCCTGAATTGAACCGCCGCTGAGCTGGCTCAGAAGGCCGGAGGAACCGACAGAATATTCGAGAACCATGCCGTTAGCGGCGTCAGTGACATAAACGTAGGCGCTGGTAGGATCGCTGGCGACTGCGGAGGGACAGGTTCCCAGGGCATAGGGTGCATTGAGGAATGCGTTGGAGCAGGTCCCCACGGCAACCGGTCCACCAGTCAGGGGTGCGCCGCTGTTGAGCGGAGTCAGAGCGCCTCCTGAGCCGACCGCAAAACCGAAGACGTAGTTTGCACTGGCGGTTGAGTCATATGCGGTCACGTAAGCGTAGGCGCCGGAGGCGAGGACATTGATTCCAGTTGGCTCGATCAAGTCGTTTGCTCCGGTGCCATTCGGATTGCAAGCCGCAGTATTGGTTGCGGAAGCATACCCGGTGAGGCACAGAGGCCAGTATGTGACATTTCCGTTGGCAACCGGCGATCCGAGGGCATCGCTGGGAGGTACGGAGGATGAGGCCGAAATGGGATAGACGGCAACGGACCCTGAGCATGGCGCCGCAGTCGAACACGTCGGCAAGGGCTGGTAAGTATCTACGACGAACAGGTTCTTTCCGTTTACGGCGACAGCGACGGGGTAGACGCCCGGCGTGTTGGTGGTGTTCTGCGGATAGAGTTTGCCGTCGTTGCCGATGATGAACTGGACGATCGAATTGTCGTCCTGATTGACCACGTAAAGATTGGTGTCGTCAGAGGAGACGGCTTCCGCAACCGGGTTGCGTCCGCCGGAAGGAAACGGCGAGGTCGGGATGTGACGAATATATCCAGACTCGGAGTTGATCTCTTCGACGTCGATCTCGCCATAACTGTTGGCTCCCGCAGCCTTGGAACTGGCCACGAATACAAAGTCGACGGTGAGCGTGCCGCAGGCGGTCACAAGTCCAGCTACCAGGAGGCTAGCCGCGGAGACCAGCAGCAGCTGGCTCGATTTGTTGAACTTCATGCGCATCTTTCGTCAGCGGGCTGAAATACGGGCCCGAAGAAATTAGGTTTGGAATCGAATTCTGGGGCGTCCACAAAAAATGCCGTCCCGGTATTCGGCTACGTTCTTTGAAGAATCCGGTTCTGTTGGAAATCTGGAGCGGAATTCAGCCTTGTGGCTGCGGCCCGCTCCAGTCAGAAAAGCAATTGACAACACATTAGTTGGTACGTCCGTCAACCAGACACCAGGTAGCCGGGCCTTCGAGTGAGAAGGTTGGCGTTACGCGCAGGTTATTGAGCACACCTGAGTTCGGGTCAACCACCCGGCCGGTTACGGACGAATCGTTGAAATCAGCCGAGTAAATGAACTGATCTGACGGATCCTCGACCAGGCATTGCGGACCGGAGCCAGAGCCAAACGGCTGGCCAGCGATGGGGGTCAGCTGATAAGCGGGAGTCGTGGTCAGAAAGTAGCCTTCAATACCGCTCTCGGCGTTGGCGCCCTGGGTGTTGTCTCCCTGATTGGCTACATAGATGAACTTGCCTTTCGACTCGACCATCAAGTAGATAGGGTTGGCGACCGTGTCGTCTTCCGGGATGATTCCGTCGGGCTCCGCCTGTAACGCTCCGTTGGTCCCTATGGTATAGGGCAGAATCTGGCTTTGTCCGGTAGTGGCGGTGTCGGTGAATTCGTTGTCGAGCACATAGATCACACCAGAGCCGGCCACGATGGCTGTGCCTTGCGCAATGCCCAGCGACTGCGAGCTGTTCTGGTTGATGGTCAACTGACCATTGCCTGAATTCAGCGTGTACGGGAATACCGAGGAGCCCCCAGTGTAAGGGTAGCTGGCTGGCTGATTGGCGCCGCTCATGGTGAGGAAGAACCCGCCATTCTCGACGAAATCGACCGGATTGGACGGCACAGGGAAGTAAGGGAGCGCCGCGCCGTTTGCCGCAGTTACCTGGGCATTCACAATCAATTGCAGGCGGCCGGTGGTCGAGTTGATGGTAAAGGCCGTGATGTCGCCGCAGGTGGTGACGCTGGCGCCCAGCGCCAATGCGCAATTCGAATTCGGGTTGCTCGGAGTCGCGGGGTTCTTGCCATCGGCGCCGATGGAGTCGTGATCGAGCACGTAAAGGAAGTTTCCCGAGGGGTCGGCGATGATTCGAAACGGATTGATTCCCTGGGTGAAGAAGGTCTCCTGCTGGGTGAGGATACCGTTGCCACCAACCGCGAATTGGGTGATGTTGGAGTTCTGGCAAGGATCTGCAGCAGTGCAATCGGAGTTCCCCGCGGAATTTACGCCGCGATTGAGGACATAAAGGAAGCGGCTACCTGTGAGCAGGACCGCCCGAACCGGATTTGCGCCGCCTGAAGAGATGGGCATTCCATTGATGTTGTTCAGCCTGCCGGTATTGTGATCAATCTTGAAGCCGCTGATGATTCCGTTTCCGCCGGACTGGGCCGTCACGGTGCCCGTCACATACAAAAAGCCGACCGTGTAACTCTGAACGCAAGACGTAACGCTGAGAACAATGCCAGCAGAGAGTGCGCTCAGCAGGAGGGCCTTGCCGAATTTCATAAACTTCATGCGATTCCTTCATCCTGGTCGGGGTGTGCGCCGCCAAGTTTGCTAGTTCCACAGCAGAGCTGGGTTGGGATAGGTCCCTGCTGCATTGTAAAAGCCGAGGGTAGGTTGTGCCTAGTTTCGGCTGCTTACAGTGCAAACAGGGTGCATTTCCGTGCCCTCGAACCTGACGCTGCCAAATCCGGCGCCTGGTTCCATTGTGATCGAAATTTCTGGCGCGGTTGCGGTTTGGACGCCGGAACGGCGAGAAAGGTCAACGAGGAGTCAGCGGAAAGATGAAAGGCGTGAAGAGCTTAATCTATTGTCCAATGGATGGCGGTCGCGGATGGAGGGTCGGAGCCACAGCTTGATGCGCTGCGGCTCCGAGTGAAGGTTCGACGGCCTACCAAACGCGGCAGGAGTTGACCGGATACATGGGCTGGCCCTTGGTGCAACCGAAGGCCTTGCCGAATTCGTCGAAGTTCTGCACCGTGCCATTGACGCGCCAGCGGCCGGGCGAGTGAGGATCAACGAGGGCCGACTGGCGGGCTGACTGCTCGGTTTGATTCTGGCACCACACTTGGGCGAAGCCGAGGAAGTAGCGCTGCGCTTCAGTGTAGCCGTCAATCTTGTCGGTGATTGACTTGCCTTCGGCAGCCAGCGTGTCGAGCAAGGCAAGGTAAGCGATGCGCAGGCCGCCGTTGTCTGCCGTGTTTTCGCCGAGAGTCAGCTTCCCGTTCAACTTCTGTTGCTGCTGGTCGTCATGGGCCGGAGCGGCCTCAAAGCCGCCGTATTCGGCAACTTCGCAGTCAGTGCGCTCGGTGAAGGCCTTGCGGTCATCGGGAGTCTGCCATTCGCGCAGATTGCCCTTGCCGTCGTACTTGGAGCCTTCATCGTCGAAGCCATGAGTCATCTCGTGGCCGATGACGACGCCAATGCCGCCGAAGTTAACGGCCGGGTCGATGGTGAAGTCAAAGAAGGGCGGCTGCAGAATGCCGGCTGGGAAGTTGATGTCGTTCATCGACGGATCGTAATAGGCGTTGACGGTGGGAGGTGTCATGCCCCATTCCTTCTCGTCGACTGGCTTGCCTAGATGATCCAGGTTCCAGTTGCGTTCAAAGACCGCGTTGCGGTGCAGGTTGCCGAGCAGGTCATCGCGCTTCACTTTGAGAGCCGAGTAGTCGCGCCACTTCTCTGGGTAGCCGATCTTGTTGCGGATCATGGCCAGCTTTTCTTCGGCGGCTGTCTTGGTGGCGTCGCTCATCCAGGGAAGGGTCTTGATGTCTTCGCCGAGCGCTTTCTCGAGAGCGGCTACCAACTGGTCCATGCTGGCCTTGGCCGCGGGTGGGAAGTTTTTCTTTACCCAGTCCTGGCCAACTGCTTCGCCAAGGGCGCGGTCGGTCATGGCGGTGCATTGCTTCCAACGGGGTGTAGGCTCCTTTTGCCCTTGGAGCGTCTTGCCGAAGAAAGCGAAGTTTTCGTCGAAGAATGCCTTGGGCAGATTTTCAGCTGAGGCGTGGATTGTATGCCAGCGGAAGTAGGATTTCCAGGCGTCGACAGGCTCCGAAGCGATGAGGTCGTTAACAGCTTTGAAGAAATTGGGCGTGGCTACGTTGAGGGTGTCGAAGGCTCCGACTTTGATGTCTTTGAAGTAGATGGTGAAGTCGAAGTCGGGAGTCAGCTTCTGAAAATCGGTGAGGGTGTAGATGTGATAGCGGTTCTCCGGCTCACGCAGATCAGTGCGGCTGGTGGATGCTGTGGCCAACGCGGTTTCGATTTTCAGAACGGCGGCGGCTTCGTTGGCAGCCCGATCGGGCGTGTCGCCGGCCAGTGTAAACATTTTGGTCACGTGTTCGAGGTATTGCTTACGGATCTGCTGAAAGCGTGGGGTGTCCTTGATGTAGTAATCACGGTCTGGCAACGAGAGACCTGCCTGCGCGATCTCCGCAATTTGCTTGGATGAATCCTTCTCGTCCTGACCGACGCCGAAGCGGAAGAGCGGCGCAGGGTTGCCCTCGGAGGCGAGTTCGCCAATGAGTGCAGCGAGATGATGCGTGTCCTTCAGATCGGCGATGCGCTTAAGCGCCGGCTCCAGCGGTTCCAGGCCTTCTGTCTGGATAAGGTCAGTGTTCATGCAGGCAGCAAAGTAGTCGCCGAATTGTTTTTGCAACGGGCTCTTTAGATCTTTGGCGGCGGAATCGAGTTCCTGCCACAGGAGGTAGCGATTGCGTTCGCCTAGCAGTGAGAACGAACGTGCCCAGCGCACCTGGTCGGCGGGTATGGCATTGTTCTTGATCCAGTTGCCGCAGGCGTATTGATAGAAATCTGTGCAGGGATCAGCTGTTTTGTCGATAGCCGCGAGATCGAAGCTCCTGCTGACCTGCGGAGGAGTTGGTTTTTGCGCGTCGGCCTGCGAGGCAGCGGGCGCCTGTGCAACGGCTGTTCCTGCCGCCAACAGTGCAAGGAAAGCAAAACGTGTACAGTTCATCGGGAGTCCTTTTTGATTGGGATCAATCGGCCAGTTCCAACCGTGCGAAGAGAGCATTTGGAAGCATACCGGGATTGAACTGGAAGGAGCCAATCCCATGCCGGTTGCGTTGCATAGGAGCCTATCACGGAAGGGTGCGGAACGCTCTTGCAATTAGTGGTCCGATGAGGAAGACTGCGCGCCAGCGCTTGTTTGTCCCGTTTCTGTAGAGAGATCACCGCAGCAAACGGGGGCTCTTCTGAATGAGAAGGGCCCCCGCTTTTCAAGGCGACAGAAATAGGAGTTCAAGGATTACAGCTGGAACTCAAGGGTTATAAGCGGATAGCGGCATCGGCTTCAGCAGCCATCACTTGAAGTACATTGAGGAACTTCTTGGACTGGCCGATGAAGAGCCCGTCTGCGGTGAAGCTTGCGATGGTGGCCACTGCACCTGCAAATTTGTCGGTGATCGGGCGAATGACTGAGACATGGGGAAGGTTGGAGCTGAGGAATTCAGCGGGGACGGGGAAGATCAGGCTGGGCTGGATCAGCGGATTCAGCGGGCTGAAAAAATTGGGAAATGTCAGCCCGGATATGGAATCGGTGAACGGAGCAACGGGGGCTTGCACTCCATTGCCCGCAAAATCGACCCATTCCAGGAAGTGGATGATCTCATCTCCACCGATGCTAAGGGTGACTTTGAGCACTTCTGGATCAGTTACTTTTTGGCTCATGGCTGCGTAGAGGCTCGTGCCGCCTTGCTCAATGTATCCAAAATGAAAGCCCGCTACGTTTGCGATCGCCTGAATATGCGCGTTACCGGGTACCGGGAAATTGGGGTCGATGACGCCGAAATCGGCATCTGTTCTGGGAATTGCGGTGACATTTTTGAGAGTGATGGCTTGAGGAAAGGTTGCGCCAAAGTCCGGGTTGGTTTCGCTGCGGTAGCGTACAAACCAACTGGTGTCGACGGTGAGGTCCATGAGGTTGGTGAGACGTCCGATGCCGGAGGAGCCTGTAGCTGTGCTGCCCTGCAAAGTGCGGAACTCATCGAAGTTGACCGGCTCGCCGCCTCTGGACTCGAGATAGGCATTGAGGAAGGTTGCGTGACTCACTTCATCCAGCGTGTTGCTGGCGATGTATTGCGGGCCATCGGAATCGAGGTTTGACAAGGCTGTCTGATAGTTATTCAACATCTCGTTCGGGTCCACTTCGATGGGTGGATTTTGGCCGATGCCGCCCAGTTCTGCATACTGAATCCAGAGGTCGGACTCGATCAGTTCTGCGGCGGCAAGGAACCGAAGGATGGCTTCATCACCGGGCGTGAGACGACCGCCCAATCCCTGTGCTCGGGCCGAAGTTCCATTTGCTAACAAACCAGCGCCCACTGCTGCTGCGCCCCCTGCCAGAAGACCGCTTCTCATAAACGAACGACGGTCAACTGGACGCCTGTTGTTGCTCACTGGGTTCTTCATATGGTTCTACCTGTCCTGTGTTTGAGTGAGGGTGGGACTCTCTTGCGGAGTTAACCCAGGCATGACCTTAGGCCCGATGAAGGATGATGTGTGTCAGAGAAATGTCAAAGGATTGTCTGTTTATTCTGTAAGAAATGTCACTTATTGAATTTGTAAGAATTAAGCTATGTCTTGGCTAACTCTGAATAACTTGGGCCGTCTAAAGCGAAACGAATTTGACGGTCGAAGATATCGTAGAGGAGCATTGAGGGCGAGGTTTACCATCCATGCAAATGCGCTTGATCTTCACTGCATTGCTTCTAGCGACTCTTTGCCGGGGGAGCGTAAGCCGCGCCCAAGATGTGCATGTTCGAGTTTCACCCGATGTGAAGACGGGGATTGAGGGCACGACAGAGTTTCCCACCATTCAGATGGCCATGGATCATCATCCTTTCGCCAGCGCAGAGCCCGATGGCAAGCCGGGCCGCGTCTTCATTGAGATCGAGCCGGGCGTATACCATGAGCGCGTCATCGTGACGCAGAACCACACCAACATTACGCTGATTGGTATGGGTAAATCGCCAGCCGACGTTGTGATTACGAACAGCCTCAACGCCAAACAGGCCGGTGGTACTTTCTTCACAGAAACAGTGGAAGTGAACGGCGCGGGATTTGAAGCGGACAACATCACTTTTGAAAATACTGCAGGGGATACGGGACAGGCTGTCGCTATCGCGGTGCGTGCCGATCGCTCCATCTTCAAGCATTGCCGTTTTCTCGGTCACCAGGACACGCTGTTCGCCGACTACGGACGGCAATACTACGTTGACTCCTACATTGAGGGCGGGGTCGACTTCATCTTTGGCAATGCGACCGCGGTATTTGATCGCAGTGAGATACACGCCAATGCGCGCGGTTACCTGACGGCACAGTCGCGTACCTCACCGGATCAGACAACGGGCTACGTGATTCTTAACAGCAGTGTGACCAGCGGAATTGAAGCGGTTTCAGGGGTAGCTTCGAGCGTAAATGAACGCGCGACCCCGAATGGGGGAATTAGCCTTGGCCGACCCTGGCGGCCTTACTCCCGTGTTGCGTACATCAATACGGAGTTATGTGCCGAGGTGATTCCGCAAGGATGGAATACGTGGGGTAAGAGCGCAGGTGAGCCGCAGGCGTTTTATGCCGAGTACCACAGCACTGGACCTGGGGCGAATTCATCGGCGCGCATTGCATGGTCGCATCAATTGAATGCTGCGGAAGCCGCACAATTTCAGCCCAAAGTATTTCTAACTGGATCGGATCATTGGGATGCGGAAGCGGAAGCGACGAAGCTACCTTAGCGCTCCTTGAATTCAAGCTGCGATTTGAGGTTTGGCGGTGATCATCGCAACGCCCAGGCATGCGGCGATAAGTATTTCCGCGATCACCGGTCCAGCGAAGAAATAAGTGTAGGAGTTGACGGAGAAGACCAGGTAAGCGATCAGGAACGTGGCCATGATGGGTCGCAGGCGGCGCGCGTCTGTGCGGGCAAGGGGACTGAGCTGCCACATCACAATCGATTCGGCAGTGAGACAGATGGTAATGCCGAGGCCGAGGCCGCGATAAAACATCCAGAAGTTTCGCATGTTCCCCATGGCCATGAAGGTGTTGACCTTCATGGCCTGAGCGGCAAGGGCGGCGGGGCCCGGCGGGATTTTGCCGAAGACCCCGCCAATGGTGTGCAGGACCGCATGAATGAAGGTGAGCACGGACGCGATGCGCAGGAAGAGAACCGGCTTGCTCACTCTGCACCTGCTTCTGCCGCTTTGGCATAGAATGCCAGAATGCCACTCCAGGCGCCGGGTCCGTCGAAGATTTCGCGCAATTGCTGATAGCCCTCGCCGTGGCGCTCAAGCTTGCTGTGCTGAAGCTCGACCAAGGTTGTTCTTGGGCCTTCAGCCGTGAATCGAATTTCGACTTCACTGGCCTTGGCGGGATCGGGATCGCAGACCCAGTCGGGCTGGTCATGACCAGGCCCAACGTGCCATGAGAAGGTGACCCGATGCGGCGGATCCCACGCGAGCACCTTGCCCCAGTCGCAGAAGTTGCCATTGACATCGCGCTCGTACCAGCGGCCGCCCACGCGCGGCTCAACAAAGATGGACTCGAAGGGAGTTTTGCCGATGTGATGGGTTGCCGGCCACCATGTCTCCATCTGTTCGACGAAGACACTGAATGCGCGATCGATGGGGACCGCGACGCGGACGCTCTTACGTACGACGGCTTCTTCGATTGTGTTTTGCATCTTTCTCTCCTATGGGTTTGGCTTCTGCTGCGGTTTGAAAAGCGCTCATTGCGCGGGTCCACATGTCATCGAAGTGGGCACGCAGACGCGCCACTCCCTCGGGATTCAAGCGGTAGAGGCGCCGCGTTCCATCTTTGCTGTCCATGACCAATCCCGCATCCTTCAATACGCGCAAATGCTGCGAGACGGCGGGGCGGCTGACAGGCATAAAACGGGCGAGATCGCTGACCGCGATGGGGCCGGCGGCTAGCTTCTGAAAGATGGCCATGCGGGTTGCATCGCCCAATGCATCGAGTCCGGCTTGTAGGTAAGCGTCCACTTACGGTAAGTTAACGCGCACATAGTTTCGCTTGTCAAGAAGATTTTTGTCGCTGTGGGGCCCGCCGAAATTGGGGCCGATTGGGTTGAAGCGGAGGGGGCCAGACTTTGGCTTGCAAACGGCGCCGGGGACCTGCCACACTAGTGAGTGGACACCCAGACAATTGTTATTCTCGATTTTGGTTCGCAGTATACGCAGCTGATTGCGCGGCGGATACGCGAGCTGAACGTCTTCTCAGTCGTGCTGCCCTGCACGGCGTCTCTTACTGAAATTCAGGCACTGAATCCACTGGGCTTGATCTTGTCGGGCGGACCCTCATCCGTTTACGACGCGGACGCGCCGGCAGCGGATGCGCGCGTGCTGGATATGGGCGTGCCGGTGCTGGGCATTTGCTACGGGCTGCACTTCATTGTGCATCACCTGGGCGGCAAGGTGAAGTCGGCGCCGCTGCGGGAGTATGGCCACGCGGAGGTGACGATTGAGGACGGAGCGACGCTGCTGTTTAACGGCCTGCCAGCGACGATCCAGGTTTGGATGAGCCACGGCGACGAGGCTGAAACATTGCCGGCCGGCTTCCATCGCACCGCGGTGACCTCAAATGCGCTGGCGGGAATTGCAAACGAGAAGCGGGGTATCTGGGCGGTGCAGTTCCATCCTGAGGTGCATCACACGCCGTTGGGTCCGCAACTGATTCGAAACTTTGTCTTCAACATCTGCGGGGCCGCGGGTGACTGGACGCCGGCGCATTTCATCCAGACCACTGTTGCCGGGATTCGCGAGAAGGTCGGAGGCGGGCATGTGATCTGCGGGCTCTCCGGCGGCGTGGACTCGTCGGTGGCGGCGGTGCTGGTGCACAAGGCAATTGGGAGCCAGTTAACATGCGTCTTTGTGAACAACGGCGTGCTGCGCAAAAATGAATTCCAGAGCGTGCAGAAGAATCTGCGCGACAAGCTGGGCTTAAATATTGTTGCCGTGGATGCGAGCGAGCGGTTTCTGGCGCAGCTGGCCGGAGTGACCGATCCGGAGACCAAGCGCAAGAGGATTGGTGCAGAGTTTATCGCTGTATTCGACGATGAGGCGAAACGCATTGCAGAGGAATCAGGCGGTGTGGATTGGCTGGTGCAGGGAACGCTTTACCCGGATGTGATTGAGTCAAGCAGCGTGAAGGGTCCGAGCCAGACGATCAAGAGCCACCACAACGTGGGTGGGCTGCCGCTGGGGATGAAGCTGAAGTTGATTGAGCCGCTGCGGGATCTCTTCAAAGATGAGGTGCGGCGCATTGGGCGCGATCTCGAAATGCCGGAAGACGTTCTCGGACGGCAGCCTTTTCCTGGTCCCGGGCTTGCGGTTCGCATTCTCGGCGAGGTTACGCGGGAACGCGTGGCATTACTGCAGGAGGCGGATGAGATCGTCGTCGCGGAGATCAAGGCTGCTGGGCTTTATTCCAAAATCTGGCAGAGCTTTGCCGTGTTATTGCCTGTGATGAGTGTAGGTGTAATGGGCGACCAGAGGACCTACGCATATACAGCGGCTGTGAGGGCGGTGCACAGTGAAGACGGCATGACCGCGGACTGGACGCCGCTGCCGTACGAGGTGTTGAAGCGCATTTCGAGCAGGATTGTGAACGAGGTGCGCGGCATCAATCGCGTGGTCTACGACATTACTTCGAAGCCGCCCGGCACCATCGAATGGGAGTAGTGCTGGCCGCACGTGCAATAGCGCCTGCGGCGGTGCTGGCCGCACGGGCAATAGCGCCTGCGGCGCCAATCTTGCTCCCGATTGAACTCTGAGAAGTTTATGCTCTCCCACCCATTCGCAAAACAACGCGAATGGATGGGGCACGCGGCTGATACCGACTCGCACGGTCAGAGACTTAGTCGCTTGCGGGCTGCGCGCGGAGAATAGCGACCTCGCGCGAGAGTGCATCGAGGCGGGCGATGAGCTCGTCGTGGCGCTTGTCGGCGACGGAGGGATCGAAGGCCTCGACATAGAATGTGCCGTTGGGTTCCAACTGACATTTGCGCACTTTGTCGAAGTCCTCAAAGCCTTGCTTGTGGATGACGGAGAGAAGCTCTTCGCGGGTGAGCGACTCGCGCTCGAGGGCCTTGGCATCTACCTGTCCGTTGAGGATGAGGACGGCTGAGCTGCCTTCGACGGCATGAGTAAGTTTAGGCGAGCGGAAAAGGATTTGGGCTATCAGCCAGTTGATGGCAAGCAGGCCGAAGGCTCCGATGATGCCGCCGGTGATGGAGTTGTCGTCGCCGATGATGGCGTTCTGCACGGTGTTCGAGAGGGATAGGAGCACGACGAGATCAAAGGGATTTAGCTGGGCGAGCTCGCGTTTTCCGAAGATACGCAGCAACACGACGAGAACCAGGTAGACGATGATGGGGCGGGCCAGCTTCTCCAGGATGGGAAGCGGCAGGTGAAACATACTCTCGAAGATGGGTGAATGGAACATGCAAATGAGCATAGCGCGGATGGGGGAAATGTTCGCTGGGAGGGGTAGAACGATACCGGTAAACGGTCGCCTGGAGGGTTGCATTGGCGGGCCCAATGTTGGCCTATGTGGTTGCAGAAACTTGAAGGGTTAACCTTGTGGGCCTGCTGCATTTGCGTTTCGGTACCTGGAATGGTGCCGAAATAAGCGAAAGGGTTGCTGAGAATTGAACCGTGTTTTTGTGGAAGAGGCTGAAAGGTGTTCAGAACGCACGTAAGGTTATGAAAGCGTGCGGTTTTCTGTGTTTGCGCTGACTATGTGGGTGCGGTAAAGAAATGAGTGGGATTGCGACGTTACCCACTGCGATCTTGGCCGAAATCCCGCTCATCGCGATAGTGCTGCGATGAACGGGGCGCAGTCCCTGATACTGCGATGAGTGGGCCAGTTGCCTTTCGAATATGGGTGAATGGAGCATGGAATTGAGAATAGCGCGGAACCGCAGGCGATTAAAGAACTGAGCAGATTGTCTGGATGGCTAGGTTCGTTTTTCGAAACGAATTACGACATTCACTTCGTGGGTCTGCGGGTTCGCCCGCACGTCGTAGGAGACTTTGACCCCTGCAAGCGATCGCTGCAGAACCGGATCGGCCTTCTCCACCTTCACGACGAAGTTGGCAACATAACTCTCGTCGAACGGATCTCCGGGGAGCATTTGCCAGTTCCGCATCAAGAGGCTTCGCAAGTCATCGCTGACGTTGTCGAACTTGACCAGCGAAAGATGGTACACGGGGCCGGGATTGATATCGACTGTGTAGTTAACAATTGCCGCTGCCTCGTCAAATTCCGGGTGCGGGGTCAGTGCGCAGTCCAGGTAGCCTTTGGCTTTGTAGCGGATTGAGATGAGAGCCCAAACACCGCGGGTGGTAGCGCCTCGCGAGGAGATCTCGGTGTGAGAAGTAGTGAGCTTCTCGATGTCCGCTTGAGTGACGATGGAGTCTGGCGGCAGATGGACTGCGCCGAGTTTGTAACGCCGACCCTCTTCAACGCTCACTGCATACGGAATGCTGATATTTGCGTCCGTGACCACGGCATCGCCTGAACGCACGGCGTGGACTTTAACGGCCGCGTAGCCGTCGTCGACATAGAAGGACTCAAAAGCATGCTCCAGATTGGCCTGCGTGTTTTCGGTGTCAAATAATGTCCCAGTAAGGTGCGTGGCGACGGAAGTAATCCTGGTTTGAATCTCGGGGGACACGCCCTGCAACTGGATGCTGCCGACTTGAACCGGCGGAGAGGTGATGGAAAAATTCATCGCCGAGACATTTTTGGTTCCCGGAGCTCCAAACGGCATGGCGGTAATAGTGGCCTTGATCCCCTGGGTTGCGAGCATCTCCTCAAGAGCTGCGCGCACGCCGTCGAGAAGTCCGCCTTCGGTCGGAACCTTTCCGTGGTACAGGGGAAAGCGATCGTGGAGTTTGGCGTCCAGATCCTTGCCCGACGTGATGGGCAGGTTCTCCAACCGGATGGGATAGAGAGTGTCTATGGGCTTCAGAGAATAGACCAGGTCAACACCGTCGAATTTGTAGCCGACGTTCTCAAAGACCCCTGTGTCCATCAGTCGCTGGAAGTGATCTTTCATTTCGACTACGGTGAGGGTGGTTCCTTTTTTCAGCCCTGATGCATCCAGCAACTCCTGGTCAGAGTATTCTGGAGCACCGTTGAACTTGATGTTTTTGGGAAGGAACTTCTGCGCTGCGGCAGAGAAGGAGACGGCAAGAAAGACCGCCGTGGTGAATGACAGAAAAATTGTGCGTTGCATGGCAGGGAAAGGGTAGCAAATGAGCGTGCGTGAGGGTGGAAATAATTAGCAGAAGGGATACCATGCCTCGAAGTGAGATGTGGTTTCCGTCCTTGCGAAGAGAGTAGGTGGGGCGTGGGGACTGATGGGATAAGGATGAAGGCTTCCAGGCTGGTGCATGCCTTTGGATCGAGGACCAGAGAACACGAACCCAGGAGAAGCCTTCTATGAGGATTGTGGGATGGATTTCCACCCCACTTGGCAACAGGTCACGGTTTTCGAACCGGAGACCGAGGAGACTGCGGGTCGAAGTTAGTGAACGGGAACAAAGGGAAGAACAGTGGGTATCAATCTCAATTACTCATTCACGGTGACGACACTAAATGTCGGTTGCGAGGGCGACGCTGACAGAATCGAAGGCGCCGTTGATGCCACTAGCCAGACTCTGCATGCCAGCGGTAGCACCGAGGGCGATCAGAGCGATGACCAGGGAATACTCGACCAGATCCTGACCTTCTTCGCGGTTCACCAGGTCCTGGAACTTGATGTAGAGCTTCAAAAGCATGGTATTCATATGTCCTCTTTCCGTAGTCTGGATTCCCCGGCCTCAGGCCAGGCAAACGTAACTAAGCAATTAGAGTTCCGTCCTTACACTTGGCCATTTATATCCTGTCAATTAAAAATCTTCGCAAAACGAGGCACCGCGGTCAGTGAGAATTCAACTTTTGGGTGATATGTCTCATACTTTCGTGCCTTACACTTTCGGGTACACTTTTGGGCCAGCATCTGACACTTTTGGGTACACGTTGGGGCATCGCTTTACACTCTTAAGTTATTGTAAACAGAGCTAGCTTTGCGGCTTGTACTGTATACACACTGCATACAAACGTTTACAGCGGCACGTGTGGATTCCCTGGCATGGTGGGGCCGTAACACCCTGGGATTTGCCAATGTAGCGTAGATGTGGATTGAAGCTTGCGGATGCAAACGTAATCACGGCGCGGGTAACCGACTGTTGCCTTGAGGGGATAGACGGTCGGGATTTGTGCTACCCATCCTTATGCAGGAAAGAAGCATAAGGACACCCCCCGATTGCGCTGGCAAAGCGTTGGATGCCTTGGTGGTTGGAAGTCTGTGGTCTCCTGCGGTTGCGACTGAAGCAAGTGAATCGGGGCCGATGGTTACCTGTTGGGTTACCTCAGTTGTCGTGGGTTGACGGCGGGACACTAGGCTGCGGGACCTGAGTTGGAGACCGCCGAGCAGAAGGATTCTGCTCTTCCGGGGTGGGCGGGACTACTACTGCTGACTCGGGGATGATGCGGATTGAGGAGCCGAGGCGGTGGTAGTTGGTGAAGCTGGCCTCGTTGATCTGCATGTCGGGCGGGATGCCCAGCGTGGCGTTGGTTCCCGCAAGCCCCTGGGTGAGCGCGAGGCTGCGCACGGGGCAGATGAATTTGCGATCGCCTATCATGACGGGGCCGTATTCAACCAGGATGTCGGCGCGGGTGACCGGGCCGTCGATATCCAGTTCCGCTTGAATGGTGATGCGAAGAATTGCTCCGGAGACTGGATCGATGGCCAGGGATCCGTGGTAGGCGGGCGACTTGCGGAAGTGGTTTGCGGGATCATCTTGCAAGGTGGTTGGTGGTGGCGCTCCTCCTCCACGCCTGCCTCGCTGCAGGACTGCTCCAACCTTGTCGGCTATGCAGCAGTAGTCGACAGTATAGTGAGAGGCAGATCTGGGCACCGAATATCGATAGACGGCGAGTGACCCGGCCGGAGTTTGTTCCCAGTGACTGAAGCTCATTTTCCCTTTATTGATGTCGACGAGGATCAACGGCAAGGGCGCGCCGAATTCGCCGGAGAGCTGGAGTCCCGTTTCCGGCTGAGCCCTTTGAAAGCTTGCGGCGGACGCACCCGGCTTTTGCTCGGGATCGGGAGGATCATGGCTGTTTCGCATGGTGACTTCGTGAGTAGAACTACCGACCAAGTGCAGGCCAGCGCGGACGGGCCACTCATTTTCTCCCAGAACCTGCTCGGAGTTATCGAAACGGAAGGAAGAGCGGGTGGCGATGAGATCGGGCAGAGAGGCGAGGGTCTGCGCAGCATAAGCGCGAGCGGCATTCAGGATGCGCTGCTGGGTTACGGGGTCTGGAATCGCGGCGGTTGGTTGCTCGGAGGCGGGAGGATCCAGGAAGGCGGACTGGTCAGCAAGCAACTGAAGGGCCAGGGTTGTCTTGGGACCCAGGTGGAGTGATGTGTCCATGCGGGCTCGCGCGGCGTTGTCGAGTTGCTCAGTAAGTTCGAGGTCGCCGAAGATGCGCACTGTGTTCTCATCTGTTCGATGCGCTTGACTGGCGTTGGCCAGTATCCGCTCAAGTTGCGCTACGGTCACGCGCTTAGTGGCGCTGACGGGAAGCGCCAAGGTGCCGAGCATCCCAAGCAGAATCAGCCTACGCATATGACCTACCCCGCTGGTTCGGAACATATCTGCCCGATTGATGGAAGAAGGGGCCGTAGAAGCTATCCGAGCCTGGAACCAAATCGTGCTGATGCGTCTTCTCGCAGAGATGCACAAAGACCGGGTTTGGAAGCTTGCATAGAACTGTACACAGGCGGAGGCACGCGGGACAAGCAAGAAGTATGGTGGTCCGGCGAGAAGGTTTGAAGGTGGTGAGGGCAGGTTTTAGAGACTACTGAGGGAGCGGATCAGGCGTTGACGGCGAGTTTGCTCCTGAAGAAATCGAGAGACTTTGCGAGCCCCTCACGTAGCTGTGTGTGTGGCTCCCAGCCTAGCAGAACGCGGGCCTTGGTAATTTCCGGGCAGCGTCGGGTGGGGTCGTCCTGGGGTAGGGGCTCGAAGCGCATCTCGCTGATTGAGCCGGTGGCTTCCAAGACCGCCTGCGCGCACTCCAGAATGGTGAACTCGACGGGGTTACCGATATTTACCGGGTAGTGCTCGTTGGAACGCGATAGCCGGACGATGCCCTCGATAAGATCGTCGACATAGCAGAAGCTGCGCGTCTGGTTTCCGCTTCCGTAAATGGTGAGAGGCTCGCCGCGCAGGGCCTGCATGATGAAGTTGGAGATGACGCGGCCGTCGCTGGGATGAAGGCGGGGACCGTAGGTATTGAAGATGCGGACGAGGTGCGTGTTGACGCCGCGCTGACGGTGATAGGCCATGACCAGCGCTTCAGAAAAGCGCTTGGCTTCGTCATAGACCGAGCGAGGGCCGACGGGGTTCACATTGCCCCAGTAATCTTCTGATTGAGGATGTTCGAGCGGGTCGCCGTAGCACTCTGAAGTGGAGGCGTGGAGGTAGCAGGCGTCATTTCTGGCGGCAATCTCCAAGGTATTTTCAGTACCAGCAGAACCAACACGGAGCGTTTCGATGGCCAGGCGGAGATACTCCGGCGGGCTGGCCGGGGATGCCATGTTGAAGACGTAGTCGAGCGGGCCCGGATCGACCTCGGGCGTAAATGGATTGCAGATATCCCATTCCACGAAGGTGAAGCGCGGCTCATGCGCGAGGTGAGCCAGGTTTTCCGATGATCCCGTGGAGAAGTTGTCGACGCCGACAACGGAATGTCCATCGCTCAGGAGACGGTCTGTGAGGTGAGAACCCAGGAATCCGGCGGCGCCGGTTACGAGTATGCGCTTCGTCAAAGGTTCGTGCTCCGCGGGTCGGGATTCGAGCCCGGTTGGTATTAGTTACTAAGATGCAAACGAAGAGTCAGGGGAGAGTCTGACACTTAAAGTACCAAGCTCTTCGGTTTACCCTGTTGTGCCTGATAACTCGCCGGCCTGCCGACGCTCACATACGTGAAGCCATTTTCCAGCATTCGTTGAGGTTTGAAGAGGTTACGCCCGTCAATCACGATGGGGAAACGGACAGTCTGACTGAGCCGCACCAGATCGATGGAGGCAAACTCTTTCCAATCAGTGAGAATCAGAACCGCATCGACATCCTTCGCCGCCGCGTAAATATCTTCTGCGTACAGCATCTTCTCGGTTGGCGGCAGTACAGCTTTTGCGCGCTCAATGGCTGCCGGGTCGTATGCAGTTACGGTGGCGCCCGCATCAAGGAGTCTCCTGATCAAGTCGATTGCGGGAGACTCGCGAATATCATCGGTGTTGCCTTTGAAGGACAGTCCGAGCGCGGCCAGACGCTTGCCGCGCAGTGTCCATAGCGCAGAGAGCACCTTGTTGAAGAAGATATCCCTCTGGGTTTCATTGATCTTGCGGACTTCCTGGAGCAGCTGGAAGTCGACGCCCTGTTGCTGCGCCACCCAATGAAAGGCGGCCACATCTTTTGGGAAACAGGATCCGCCATAGCCCAGGCCAGCATGGAGAAACTTCGGACCGATACGGCTGTCGAGTCCCATGCCAGCGGCGATATCTTCTATGTCCGCATCGACGGTCTCTGCCAGGTTGGCAACCGCGTTGATGAAGGAGATCTTGAGAGCGAGGAAGGCGTTGGAGGCGTGTTTGATGATCTCAGAACTTTGCGCCGATGTTACCAGCAACTTAGCAGGATTAGCGGCGCTGCAGGACCCTGGCAGTGCGCCCGGCTGGTTGTAGTAAGTGCCCCCGGTGAGCGGTTCATAAATGCAGCGGAGCACCTCTGCGGCGCGCTCATTGCCGGCGCCCACGACAATGCGGTCGGGATGAAGAAAGTCGATGACGGCGGTGCCTTCGCGCAGGAACTCAGGATTCGAAACCACGTCGAAGTTCTGCATGTCAACGGCGTAGCGGTGCAACACCCGGCGAATCCGCTCATTGGTGTAAACCGGCACGGTGCTTTTTTCTACGATGACCTTGTAGCTGTTGATGGAGCGGGCGATTTGAGAAACAACGGCCTCGACGTAAGAGAGGTCGGCGGCGCCGGTGTCGCCCTGAGGAGTGCCGACGGCGATGAAGACCGCTTCACTTTGCTCGACAGCCGAAGCGAGATCGCTGCTAAATGTGATGGAGTGACCCCGATGCCTGTCCAGCAATTCCGGCAAGTGGTCTTCAAAGATGGGTACGCCGCCTTCACAGAGGGTCTTGACCTTGGCCTCGTCGTTATCAACACAAAGAACGCGATGGCCCATTTCGGCAAAGCAAACGGCTGCAACAAGTCCCACATATCCGGACCCGATGACGCAGATGGAAACCGTCTTTGACATGCTTTCCTCAAGTCTCCTGGTTGCTTCTCTTTGCGGTTGGCGGCCTTGGGAGCTCAAGGCCGATTCGGCTTTCTAGCCAAGCTCGAGGCAAACCAGAAGCTGGTGGAGGGACCGCGCGCTGGCGATGTGGTCCCGAGATATCCCAGGAAAAATCACCCTGGAGGCTTATGGTGAACCGGATCTAGGGTATCCGGTCTTGGGGGCGCGGGGCAAACCTGATGGAGTGTTCCCGGGGCGTGTGCTCTTTGCGGGGCTTGGCGGAGCGGATCTGCAGAGATCGGCAAAGCGGTTTACCTGTCTGCTAGAGTTGGATCACTGCCCTGATTTGGACCACGGCAAACCGCGATTCGTAGGATCAGCAGGCGCTAATCGTCTTGGAGGTTGGGCAAATCTCATGGACTCATCGGGTCAACATGCGTCAGCAGGTGTGGCGCCCTTTCGTATTGAACCCAAGTTTGCTGAGCGGGTGTGGGGATTTCAAGACCTGCGTCCATGGTTTGACCGGGTGGCGGAGGGTGCATCGCTGGGAGAGGTATGGCTTACCGGAGACGAGTGCCTGGTGGCGACGGGTCCCCACGCCGTTAAGAAGCTGGGTCGCTTGTTTGCCGAAATGCCGGAAGCGCTGCTTGGTAAAGCAGCGCCCCTGGACGGCTCACCCCTGCTGATCAAAATCCTCTTTGCCAAAGAAAAGCTGAGTGTGCAGGTACATCCGGATGACCCAATGGCGCACAAGTATGGAGAGCCGCGGGGCAAGACGGAATGTTGGTACGCGCTGGCAGCTGAGCCGGGAGCGCAGGTAGCTTGTGGATTGAGGCCGGGCGTGACCATGGGCCAGATTGAAGAGGAAATTCGCGCCGGCACGCTGGAAGAGAGCCTGAATGCACTGGATGTGGCCCCGCACGACATGATCTATGTGGATGCGGGAACGGTCCATGCCGTCTGGCCAGGATCGATTCTACTGGAGACGCAGCAGAACTGCGACCTGACTTATCGGATGTATGACTACGGACGCGGGCGGGAACTGCACGTCCAGAAATCTCTGGAGGCCACCAAACTGGTGACCGATGCCGGGAAAACTCGGCCGAGGGTTCTAAAGGACCGTACGATTCTGCTGGATGTGAAGTATTTCCGCATTGAGCGGATTCCGGTGACTGGGAGTATTTCAAGCGCAAGCCTCAGGGACAGGGACAAGCCGGAGCCGGGGCTTGCCTACCTGTTTGCCGCTGCCGGTGCAGGGCGATTGTCGGGAACGGGATTCGAGGCTGTGGATCTGCCCGCGCGCGGCATTGTGGCCGTGCCGGCCTCAGCGCCGCCATTCATACTTGAGGATGTGGGAGGTCTGGACCTGATCCGCATGACGCCGAACTGGCCCGAGAAGGCTGAATGACGATCGGTGGTTGGCGCGAGTCGGTTGTGGCCTATATTCGAGCTGAGGCCCAGCCGGTGGACAAGTTCGGTCACCAGCCGCGGCTTTATGCCCTGGCTGTCAGGCTGGGAGAGGGAACGGAGTTTGACGACGACATTCTCTTTGCCGCTGCCTGGATGCACGATCTGGGTGTATTTCTTGGCCACCGGCCTCAGGATCCAGCTGAGCTTGAGAAGTGGGACCATGTGCCGTACACGATTTTGCGGACACGCGAGTTGCTGGCTGGGTGGGGATTTCCACCCCATAAACTTGAGGCCGTCGCGGACGCGATACGAACACATCAGGCTAAAGACGAGCCAGTTTCAATTGAGGCAGTTCTGCTGCGAGACGCGGATATTCTTGAACAACTGGGCGCGATCGGAGTTCTGCGGGCGCTGGTTAAGGTCGGCCGTGACAGCCGGTATCCGACATTCAGCTCGGTCATGCCTGTCTTAAAGAAAGCAGCCAACCTTCTGCCAGGGCAATTGCACCTAACTGCTGCAATGGCTCTTGCAGAGCCGCGAGTGAAATTCCTGAAATCATTGATCGAGCGTGTCGAAGACGAGTCGGCCGGATTGCTCCATTAAATCTGCGCGAGGAATCGCGCCGGTTCGCTTATTCGCTCGAGCAGGATGTGTTCCGACGAGTCATGGCTGGAAAGCCGGCTGCATTCTTGAAAAACCAACGGGAGATTGAGAGGATACGAAGGTAACAGATTCTAGGTAACGGATGCGTTATTCACGAGTTTCAAGTGGCCTGCTTTTTGTGCAATACTGAGGCCAAGCGGTTGGGTTGGGAGCTCTTCAAAAAGGCGCTTCACACCTGCTCAAAGTGGCTCCCCATTGTTTGCGATCTTTGCTCGATGATTTTTGAGCGCATGCAATTTCACATTTTGAGCACGCACACTCCAAGATTCGAGGAAGACACAATTGACGCCCATTCGTGGTTCACATGTTCTGGTTTGCGGAGCAGGCGGCTTTATTGGCGGACACTTGGTAAACACACTGTTTGCCGAGGGCGCTGCGACCGTACGCGCGGTTGATGTGAAACCGTTCGACGAGTGGTATCAAAAGAACCCCTCAGCCGATAGCCTGGTTCTGGACCTGCAACTGCGGGAGCCCTGCGTAAAGGCCACCGAAGGGGTTGACTCGGTTTTTCAATTGGCGGCCGATATGGGCGGCATGGGGTTCATCGAGAAAAATAAGGCCCTGTGCATGCTAAGCGTGTTGACTAATACGCATATGTTGGTGGCTGCGCGCGAGGCTGGCGTGAAGCGCTTTTTCTACTCATCCTCAGCGTGCGTCTACAACGGAGATAAGCAGACCTCCGCCGATGTGGTTCCCTTGAAAGAAGAAGACGCTTATCCGGCGCTACCAGAAGATGGCTATGGGTGGGAGAAGCTTTTCAGCGAGCGGATGTGCCGCCACTTCCGGGAAGATTATGGGCTGGAAACCCGTGTTGCGCGCTTCCACAACGTCTATGGCCCGCTGGGAACCTGGACGGGCGGACGCGAAAAAGCACCCGCCGCGATCAGTCGCAAGGTGCTCGAAGCCAAGCACTCCGGCAGCCACGAGATTGAGATCTGGGGCGACGGTCATCAGACGCGGAGCTTCATGTACATCGACGATTGCACCAAGGGGGTCGTGGAC
>JBEKPF010000024.1:0-70165 GCA_049521035.1 Occallatibacter sp.
ATGCCGGCGCCATAATCTTCATCGGCGCCGCCCAGATAGGTGGAATAGACAAGGGCCGAGCCGCTTGGATTGAGCTTCGCGACAAAGGCATTGGCGCCGGTTGTGGTAAGCAGGATCGATGCATTGGCCGCCTGAAACGGGTTGGACGTGGGAAAGTCGGTGGATTGAGTCAGGCCCGTCACATAGGCGCTGCCAGATGAGTCCACGGCGATGGCCTGGCCCCAATCGGCCTCACTTCCACCCAGGTAGGTGGAGTACATCAGGGACGAGCCGTCGGGACTGAACTTGGTCACAAACGCGTCCCCGTCAGAAAGAACGCCCGTGGAGTAGCCGCAGTCATCGCAGGAGGCCTGGATCGGGTTCTCGGTAGGAAAGCCAAATGAGTTTGTCAATCCGGTAACATAGGCACTGCCCGAGGAATCGACGGTGATGCCGAAAGCCTCGTCGGAGTAACCGCCGCCCAAGTATGTCGAGTAGACAAGGGACGAGCCATCAGGGCTCAGCTTGGTCACAAATGCGTTTTCGATAGTGCCGTGGTTGGTTGCCTGGAATGCATTCACGACCGGTAGTCCGGGGAGCCCGCTGCCGCTTTCGACGATTGCCGGAACGCCTCCCGTGACATAAGCGCTGCCAGAGGAATCGACGGCGACTCCGAAAATGCTCACGCCACTGAGATAAGTGGAATAGATCAGGGTCGATCCATCGGGACTCAGCTTGCTCACGAATCCTTCGCCGTACGATATTCCTCCCTTGCAATCCACGCACGTGGGTTGATAGCTGTTTGTTGTTGTTGGGAAATTCGTTGAGGTGGTATCGCCTGCGACATAGGCGTTGCCGGACGAGTCGACGGCGATGCCCTCAGCACGATCGGCGCCATTGCCGCCGAGATAGGTCGCGTAGTCCACCGTGGGATCGATCACCAGCGGCTGCGCATGATCGTAGGAGCCGAGCGCAAAGGCGATGCGGTTGTGATGGCCGAGGACATAATGCCCCGTAATCTCACGGCGACCTTCAGGTGACTGCTGGTAAATGTACGGCTTGCCCATGACGACGTCTCGCGTTGCGTCCATGCTAAGCAAGACTTCGCCCACGCCATTCAAGCGCATTCGCCGCGCGCCATCCACCTGGAGCGTGATGGTCTGCGGGTCGGCACCAGGAGCAATGTTGAAGTCGAATTCAAGCCGTCGGCTATCTCCGCGAAAGATAGCGTTCACGCCAGGATAGAGATTGCGATATTCGACCGCGGAGTAGTTGGGCACGTTGGTATGCCACTGCTTCGGGTCGCTACCGATGAAGTAGTTTGTCTTGCCGGGAAGCGGATCGCGGCCGTCAATCGCCGTGGGTTTGCTTGCGCCTGCGAAGCTCAAGCGTACAACGTGCAACGGCGATGGCGTGTGCGACGCTTCATCGCGAATCGGAATCGGATTTTGCGGAGCAGGATGTCCGGCCTGTGTCGATACAAGCGCAGGCGGATCTGATGGCAGCGAGAGTACGGCCTCCTGGTCGGTAAGGAAGAGCGTGTAACCGGGCGCGTGAGCCAGAAATTTCACATGGGGATCGGATTGGCCGAGGTTGGCCTCGAAGGCCATGGGCAAAGCGGCGTACATTTTCATGGCCCTCGCGTGCGAGGGCGGTAGTGAATTGATTGAGGCAGTTGTCGCGTGGCGATGAGCTGAAACTGCCGGCCGGAGTGCGGCGTTGGGTTCAACCCGATGCCGGACCCCGAGAAGTCGTGAAGCGGATGGAGACTCGAGTTGCACCGCGGCTGCTTTCGATGCCGGATTCGCGGCAGCCGAATTGACCAGGGAGGAACGCGCAACGCCATGCCAAAGGCCCGCGGCCGCAATTGCTGCCAGCAAAATCGCAAAGCACCCAGCTGCCTCCGCGATCTTTCGATAAACTTTCTTTTCGCGCCTCATCGTTCAGCCTCCCGCGCTTTCTCGCTGTCTCTGGTGATGGATATGCGAAGAGCTACTGGAAGCTGATCGTCACGGCGGCTTGAACGACCTGACCTGGAGTGACGGTGATTGCCGGCGAGAGGTTTGCCTGGGTGAGAGTAAAATCATTCGCGTTTCCGCTGTTGACATCAGCAAGGCTCAAAGTGGCGCAGGATGCTGGAAGCACCGTGGGTATACACGCCCAGGTATCGGTTTGAACCACAGTGATGGATGTTTGACTGGCGGGAACTACCACGGAGCCGGAAAACGTCAAGGTGCCGGGGTTTTGCGGTGTTCCGACAACTACGGAAAGGTTTGGCGAGCAGGCGGCATAGTTGCAGATTTCGGCCGAAGGAGAATTTGGCTGAAAAATGCGCAAGCTGGCATTCGGAGTGGCGAGATTGATCTCCCAGCCCCCGCCAGTCCTTGTTCCTCCGAGCAGGTCCGTCAGCAGCGCGGATCCGGTCATGGGGCCAGCCGTTACAAGGCTGTTTTCAAACTCGGTGTGAGAGACAAGTTTGCCGTCCGGGTTGTGGACTTCGATAGTCCAGTGGCCGTGAACCTTGATGCCTTCATGCTTGCCTCGCGCGGCTGGTTCGTTCGTGGCACTCAATTGTCCCGCCTGGGCAGCAGGCTGCGCGAGCGGTGCGGAGTTTTCCGACGCTGCACGTGGCCCAGCCTGCGCAGGCTTCAACTGCGCCTGGCCGATGCTTGAGCTGGAAAGCACCATGGCAACAAGGGCAGCAAGCACCTGGCGCCGCCCAGCGTTCTGTGCGATGACTCCGTGGATACCGATTGTCTTCATGTCCTGTCTCCTTTGGCGTTCGTGCGTCCGACATACCGAGATCGGGGAATCTCCTTGCCCAGACTTTTCGTGCAAAACCGGGATAAGTTGCGCTCTGATTCTGTGCAAGCGGGGGAAGCCTGGTTATCTGCTAAAGCGAAATCCTTCGACAAACTGGACCAGCCAAATAGAAGAATCTTTGCGCCTCGTGATTAAGGCGATGGGTCTCTTTGCTCGTTCAAGCGAGAAGTGGCTTATTTTCAATAGGTTGACATTGACCCTACCTGCGGCTATCTTTGTGTACAAAGATTCCGTGGGGTCCGCGTCGGAGGGCTGGTTGTCCCAACTTCCGTCCAACACCGTAAGCAAACTACTCGCGAACTGGCAGGCCGGTGACAGTGAGGCTCTGCGCGCAGCATTCCCTCTCGTTTACAACGAGCTGCGGCGAGTCGCACATCGTTACCTGCGCAAGGAACGTCCCGACCACACCCTGCAAAGCACGGCCTTGGTGCACGAGGCCTATCTGCGCCTGGAGAAACAAGGCACAGGCAAATTCGAAAATCGCGAGCATTTCATCGCCATCTGCGCGCAATTGATGCGGCAGATTCTGGTGGAGCATGCCCGAAGCCGCAAAGCTGCAAAGCGCGATGGAGGCTACCGGCTTTCGCTTGATGAGGGCTTGGCGGGTAAGACGCCGACCATGGATATGATCGCTCTCGACGACGCTCTGAACGAACTGGCCAAGCTCGACCAGCAGCAGAGCCGCATTGTTGAGTTGAGGTTTTTCGGCGGCCTTTCCATCGATGAAACCTCGTGTGCAATGAATCTTTCCCCCACCACGGTGAAACGACATTGGGCTACGGCCCGCCTTTGGCTGCATCGACAGATGAACAACGCAACCGACGAATGACACCCGAACGCTGGGAACAGATTCGCGATGTGCTCGAGAAAGCGCTGGAGCTGGCGCCTGAGCAGCGCTCCGCCTTTCTAGACGAGGCTTGTTCGTCCGATCCATCTTTGCTTGGGGAAGTTGAAGCTCTGCTCGCTTGTAGCGATGACGTGCCCTCCGACTTCTTGCAGTCCTCCGCGATGGTCGATCTCTTGCGGGCCGAGATAAACTGTATCGGCTCTGTTGGTGCGCTGGAAGTGGGACAAGTATTTGCACAGCGTTTTGAACTCATTCGGAAGCTGGGTGAGGGCGGCATGGGCCAGGTTTGGCTTGTTGAGCAGATGCTGCCGGTGCGGCGTCACGTAGCCCTGAAGTTGATCAAAGCCGGGATGTACGACGAAGCTGTCGTGCAGCGTTTTCAATCCGAGCGGCAATCGCTGGCCATCATGGATCATCCGGGTATCGCCAAGGTGTTCGAAGCTGGCACGACACCACAGGGCCAACCATACTTCGTGATGGAATACGTCCCTGGCTTGCCAATTACCGAGTACTGCGATCAGAAGAAGCTCACAATCGGCGACCGGCTCGAACTCTTCATTCAGGCCTGCGAGGGCGTTCAACACGCGCATCAGAAAGCCATCATTCATCGCGACCTGAAACCGGCGAACATTCTGGTGGTCGAAGTGGATGGCAAACCGGTGCCGCGCATCATCGACTTCGGGCTGGCCAAAGCAACAACGCCTCAGACGGCAAGCGACGCGCTCAAGACACAATTTGGACATTTCGTCGGAACCCCGGGATACATGAGCCCAGAGCAGGCTGACGCAAGTGTGCCGGACATAGACACGCGCACGGACGTTTACTCACTGGGAGTTGTTCTGTACGCATTGCTCTCCGGACGAGAGCCCTTTGAAAGCAGCAACCGGCAGAAGCAGCCCATCGATGAATTGCTGCGCAAGTTGCGTGAGGAAGAACCTCCCAGGCCGAGCACAAGAGTTAGCGCCGATCACAACTCTTCGACCGCAACCGCGGAAGCGCGCAGCACTGAACCAAAGCAACTGGCGCGCCAGCTGCGCGGCGATCTCGATTGGATCACCATGAAGGCGCTCGAGAAGAATCGCGCTCGCCGTTACGGCGCTGCCTCCGAGTTAGCTGCCGACGTTCACCGCTATCTAAGCCACGAGCCGGTCCTGGCGCGCCCCGCAAGCGCGGCGTACCGCTGTGGCAAGTTCATCAAGCGACACAAACTTGCCTTGGCGGTAGCTACGGTGTTCGCGCTGGTTGTGGTCGCGGGCGCCATTGCGACTCTGCGAGAGGCGCAACTCGCTCGATTGCAACAAGCCCGCGCGGAGCAACACTTCGAGTCGCTGCGCAAGCTCACGAATTCAATGCTGTTCGAGTTTCACGATTCAATCGAGAATCTGCCCGGTTCCACGTCTGCGCGCGAACTCGTCGTAAGCCGTGCACTCGAGTACCTGCAACAAATCGAAGCGGATTCGCCCGGCGATCCAGCGACTCTGCGCGATCTGGCCGCAGCTTATGAGCGGATTGGCCGAATCCGCGCCGAAGAGAATCATCCTCATCTCGGTGGTGCGGGATCCTTGCATCAAGCGAAGCAACTCTACGAAAAGGCACTCGCTATTCGCCAGAGACTTGCGGCCGCGAATCCTGGTGACATCAGTCTGCAGAGTGATTTACTCGGCACCATGGCGCTCGTCGGAGCAATTCACTATCAACTGGGAGATTTCGATGGGGCTGCTGAGCTCGGTCAGCAACGATTGAAAATCGACGAACGGCTCGCGGCAAGTCACGATTCCGAGCAACTCGAGCACGACATCGCCGATTCGCTGATTAGTAACGGGTTCCTCAATATCTGGCTCGGCGACTACAACTCTGCTCTCAGCGATGAGCGCCGGGCGCTCGCTATAAACCAGGCTTTCTTCGACCACGACGCGACAAACCTGCGCAGCGCCCGCAGAGTATTGATCTCACACAACTGGGTCGCCATGGCACTGAAATTCAACCGGCAATTCGCCGCAGCTGCTGACGAATACCGCAAAGCACTCCAAGTAGCCGGCCAGCTCGCGGTTCGCGATCCAAACAATACAAGTGTGCAAGCATTCCTCGCTGGTGATAACGAGGAACTATGCAAGAGTCTGGCTTACGCGGGGGCATTCTCGGGGATTCGGGACCACTGTCAAAAGGCAATTGCCATGAATGAAGGCATGGTGAAGTCCGACAAAAACAACGTACAGGCGGTTGCGGACCTCGCCTCCTCCAACGTGACCATGGGCCTGGCGCTCTATCTTATGCATGCACCGGGAGAGGCTCTGGTATATTTGCGGCGAGCTGACTCCATGTTTCGCAGTGTGGCTGTGCGCGATCCGGACCCCCTCTCAAATGGAATGGTCCGCGCGGTAGCTCTTCTGTATGCAGGCCGAGCTCAAGCCAGCTTGCATCAGCCGGACTCGGCGCGCAACAACCTTGAACAGGCTCAGACAATGTTGGAAGAACTCAGAATGCAAAGTCCGAGGCACCGTTATATTCTGGATGCGCTCGACGAAACCCGAGCAGCAACCAAAGCACTTCCGCATGATACTGCCCCCCTTTCCGTCCACTAGGTACAATCTTCGCGCGCGAACCGCGTCGAGGTCTGCACTCCAGCGCCGTTTAGGATGGTCAGACGTCGCCTTCTTCTTGCGTATACGCAATCGCGAATCCGGTTCTGAAGAGGCTGCACACCATCGCCGCAGTAGCGTGGTTCTATCATCCTCGCGTGGGGCGGTTCTCGCTTAACAGTCAGTATGGAGTGACCGGCACCGATGCGCTGATCGTGGGTTAGGCTGCAGCTCGCTTTGTGCTCGGGGAAAAGCAAAAACAACAACAAAAACAACCCCATCGACTCCGCAGGGTTGACACGGTCGCTCCATATCAGGCCGATGCACTCATTGAGCATCCGGCGGGTGCTATTTCCCAGGTGTTGTTTCGAAGCCAACTCGGATCCTCATTCTCTATCGGGGTAAGGAGCTATCGCGCTTCCTGCGCTGATAAGCAGCAACTTTGAGTTTGTTGCCGCAGATGTTCATACTGCACCATCGGCGCGAGCCTTTCTTACTCGTGTCAAAAAAGTGCAGTACGCACGCCTCACATTGGCGAATGCGGGCGTTCTCAGGCTCACTCAACAGATCCGCAGCCCCATCCAGAGTCGGCGCCCAAAGATCTGTCGGCTGTTTTGGCTCGAAGAGCAGCTCTCGAACAATCCGGCCCTCACGCTTGCGGAGCACCAGAATCGCTGGATGTTGAAGAAGACCCGAATTCACCTCATGGACGAACTCGTCCGAAGGAGGCGAGCCCCCTTCCATGCGCACAACAGCTTCTCGTAGCCGCTCCCTGAATGCGATCAAATCCCTGAGAAACAAAGCGGCTTCAGGCAAATGCCTCCAGCTTCGCAGGAGATTCTTTGTTTTTGCAGAACGTACAATCCCCGACGCAATCCACCACCGCCCTAGCGCATCAAAATCCGTGAGGAGCTCCGTCGGCCCTTGGGCCAGTAGTGGTCTCGTGTTCAATAAGTCGAGAACCGGCCTGTTGGCAACGAAGAGAAAACCGTCGACCCATTCATTGGGTTCTTGAGTGGCAGCACGCATCGGGTCACTCTTTCAAAGATAATTCACGGGAAAGTCTAACACCTTTATTGACATTTTTAACGGTGTTGATTAATCTCGCTTCATCGGCGCCGTGGCGCCCCCGGGTTTGCCCCGAGAGGAGTGGGTTCATGCCAGCGTTTCAGTACGCCACCGTTCGCGGCCTCAGGATGTTCTACCGTGAGGCAGGTTCCAAAGAGTCTCCAACAATCGTGCTTTTGCACGGCTTCCCCAGCTCGTCGCACATGTTTCGCGATCTGATTCCCCAGCTTGCGGCGAAATTTCACATTATTGCACCAGATTACATCGGCTTCGGGTACAGCGATGCGCCGAGCGCAGGCGAATTCGAGTACACATTCGACAATCTGGCAATCTATGTCGAGGATTTTTTGTTCAACATTCTGGGCCTGAAGAGATTCAGCATTTATGTGCAGGACTACGGCGCGCCCATTGGCTACCGCATCGCCTTCAAACACCAGGATGCAATCGAGGGCATTGTCGTCCAGAACGGAAATGCCTACGCCGAAGGGATCGGCGGTGCCTTTGATCCGATGAAGCCGTTCTGGGCAAATCGAACGGCTGAGACGGAAGCACCTGTGCGCGCTCTCCTCACGCTCCAAACGACGATCTTTCAGTACACGCACGGCGTAAAAGATGTGAGCCGAATCAGCCCCGATGCCTATACTGTCGATCAGCACTTCCTCGACCGGCCGGGCAACGACGCAATCCAGTTGAACCTGCTCCACAACTACCAGGCAAATCTGACGCACTATGGCGAGTGGCAGGCATTCTTCCGTAACAAGCAACCGAAGACATTGATTGTCTGGGGCAAGAACGATCCCTTCTTTACGGTCGAAGGTGCCCAGGCCTATCTGCGCGACATTCCAAAAGCGGAGCTAAACCTGATCGACACAGGGCATTTTGCTCTGGAGGACTCCTCCGAGTTCATTGCGCAAAAGATTGTGCGCTTCTTCGCCTGATTTCGTAGGCTTCCAACATTTCATCCATTCGGCAGGGCACAGATTCAGGAGAACCGTTATGCCCGCATTGAAGAACGCTACTGTTGTTGTGATCCACGGTGCATGGGCCGATGGATCGAGTTGGGAGCCGGTCATTCGCCGGTTGCAGAACGATGGGTTCAACGTTGTCGCCGCGCCGATTCCGCTCACCTCGTTGAGCGAGGATGCCGCGGCGCTGCGCCGGACCATTGCGCGCACGGAGGGTCCTTTAATCGTTGCCGGACACGCTTATGCCGGCGCTGTCGTGGGAACTGCAGCAGACGAGCGCGTAAGGGCGCTAGTCTTCGTCGCGGCTCTTGCTCCGGACGATGGCGAAACCGTTGCCGATGTTTTTTATCGCGACGAATCGCATCCGGATGCGCCGCGACTCGTGCCCGATGTGGATGGCTTCATCTGGATGCCCGATGAGGGTTTCGCAAAGGCATTCGCGCAGAACGCGACGGCTGAACAAATCGCCCTGTGCCGCGCGGTGCAGCGGCCCATTTCGGTCAGGTGCATCCAGGAGCCGGTTGCTTCACCTGCCTGGAAGACAAAGCCCGCCTGGTACCTGCTCGCGGAAGAAGACCGGATGATCAATCCCCAAACGCAGCGTTTTATGGCGGAGCGCATGAAGGCAACAATCCGGTCGTTTGCCGTGGATCACACGCCTCTTCTTACCGCACCAGACAAAGTTGCGGACATCATCCGTGAAGCAGCCCGAGCAACTTTGGGCTGAAGACGCTGTCTCGTTAGCAAATCAAGATCTATGTAACTGGCATCTTTATGGAAAAGGAGCTCTCGCATGGATCAGAACGCTGTAGCCATCGTTACCGGGGCAAGCCAGGGGATTGGCCGCTCCACTGCGATTCGGCTGGCCAAGGATTTTTCGGCCATCGTTCTTGTCGCAAGAAGCGGAGACGCCCTCGCGAAGACGGAAGAGTCCGTCCGCGCTGCGGGCGCTCAACCGCTAAGTATATTCATGCCTTGCGGATTGATAAGGTAGCAAGCACCTTCGATTTTCATAGAGATTTGATTGCAGGGAACTCCAAGCAATATCCGGACTGAAGATGAGAAAGAACGGCGTGCGCTGGGCCGAACGAGCCCCCGCACAACGCACGCCATTGTCCTCAAGTGACTAGAAAATGAACTTCGCGCTGATCTGAAGCTGTCGCGAAGAACCGCCGTCGCTTATGGCGAAACGGGTCGCTGATATCTGGCCGAAGGTTGAAGACTGCACATTGCCCGACGGCTGACCGAAGTTGGGGTGGTTGAGGATGTCGAAGGCATCTGCGCGCAGTTGGAAGTTGAGACCCTCGAAGATCTTCGTATCTTTTTGTCCGGAAAGATCGACATCCGCGAATCCCGGTCCGGTCCCCGCGTTGCGCTGCATGGTGCCGAGACCCGTATACAACGTGGGTGCGGTGCTTCCGGTGGCGCTGGCCTGTGTGCCCTGCACTTCAAAGCTGCAAGCCGAGGTGTAGTTTGTTATGTCGCACACCGTGCCGCCGGCAACGAGACCGGTGCTCGGAAAAAGGGTCACATTGGCGACTCCCGGCAATTGTTTTTTCGACCGGACAAAAGCTCCTACCTGGGTCGGACGAGGCAGGCCGGTGATGCCGTTAAAGCTTGAGCTACCCGCCACTACATTGACGGGGTTTCCGGTCTGGTACTGGACTATGGTAGAAAGCTGATAGCCCGAGACCAGGCGGTTGCCCTTGGCGTGCGGCGTGTAGACCGCGGTTCCGGCGTAGTGCTGGCGCACGTCGAAGTCCGAAAGCCCGTAGTTCTCTTTAGGGTTCGTGCTATCCGGAAGAGTCAAGCCACCCTGGGAACCAAGCGAGTTGAGATCCATTGACTTGGTCCACTCGTAGTTCATGTTGAACTCAAGTCCATGGCTCATATTCTTGCTCAGCACAGCCCACATGGCGTTGTAGTTGGAGAAGCTATTGCTGGTCCGTTCGCCGATGTTGGTGGCGATAGGCTTACCTTCATCAATGGGGCTGTTAACCGAGAGGGTCGTGAACGGATGCACCTGCGTTGCGGACGTCGCGCCTACCACTTGGTTTATGTTGGATTCAATTTCCAAATGGCGTCCGAGTGACCCGTAGTAGCCGAGCGAGGAGACGAGACCCCATGGCAGCGCCTGCTGTACGTTCAGGTTGTAGCTCTCGATATAGGCGTTCTTGTAGTTTGGGTTAACCATGTAAATCGAGAGGCCGGAAAGTGCGGCGTCCGCATACAAATGAGCGACCGGAATAGCGGTGCCGTTGTAGGAGACCGCGGTACTGAAGGGTGGATTGGATGCCAGTCCCGCCACGACTCCCGCAACCGGTTGATCCGTCAGGTAGGCATAGCCCCCACGCACCACGGTCCTACCCTTGCCGAAGACGTCGTAAGCAAATCCCAACCGCGGCTCGTAGTTGAGGTTCTGACCATACTCGGAGTTGGCTGCAAGACCGTTGGTCCCCACCTGGGTGAGGGTGAGGGCGCCAGGGTTGAAGATGGTAAAGCGGTTTTCACCTTCGACCGGCGTTCCGTTCCACTCGAAGCGCAGACCGTATTCGAGGGTAAGTCTAGGGGAAACTTTGAAGTTATCTTGCGCAAACCAGCCCAGGGAATCGTCATAGATGCGGGCGGAAACAGTAGCATTTGGCTGCGGCTGGACGCTGAAGACAGTGGCCATATCCTGTTCGAAAAGATCCGCTTCGGTCGCGGTCAGCGCCGCAGCCGCGCTCACCGTCGATGTCGTCAAAGAACTTGTGTAGGTCAATGATCCGATGTTGCCGGCGAAGGTGGCAACGAGGTAGCGGCGGAACTCGCCGCCAAACTTGAAGGTGTGTTTGCCGTTAAGCCAAGTCGCCGTATCCGACAAGACGCCTGTGGTATCAAAACGCCCCTGCGGGAAACCCGAGGGGCCGCCAAAGGTGAGGCCGATATCAGAGAGCGTGGTCTGCGGCAGACCGACATTACCGGTCAGGCCATCGCCGATGCCGATGGTGGCTGGGTTTGCCAGGTTGGCCGGGTTGAATGCAATGGCGATACGGTTGAAGCCCAGGCGCGCTTCATTGACGAGGGACGGGCTGAAGATATGGGTCTCGCTCAGGGTGCCTATCTGGCGATGTGCGTGGCGGTGGTCTCCCCATCCTGGAATGGTGTCGCCCTGCAAGGCCGGTTCTGTGCGGACATCGTGCTGGAAGGCATAGAAGGCGTGCGCAGAATCATTAGCACTGAACTGATGAAAGAGGTCCAGAGTGTATTGATCGATTTGGACCGGGCCCGGCGTGAACCCGGTATAGTTTGCCCCATTATTCGGGGTTGGGAGGATCGCCGCTAGAGCGGTAGCCACCGGGCTGCCTACGGCAGCTATCGCTGCAATTTGGCTCGGAGAATATACGGTTTGTCCCTTTGAGTTCACGGAAGTCGTTGCGACGTTTGACAGTACCGTGCTGTTCTGCAGGATACCCTGGTGCTGACGCAGACCTTCGTAACTTCCGAAGAAGAATGTGTGGCCCTTCCAGATCGGACCACCCACGCTGAAGCCGAAGTTGTCCCGCTTCAGCGGAGCCTTATCGCCAGTACCTGCGGCAAGTGGAACACCAGTGGCCACGTTATAGCCGCGGTTGAAGTAGTTGCGCGCGTCGAGAGCTTCGTTGCGGAAGTAGTCGAAGGCCTCGCCATGGAACTGGTCTGTGCCGGAGCGCGTAGCAACGGTCACAATCGAGCCATCGCTGCGGCCGTACTCCGCGCTGAAAGTGGAGTTGTTGATCTTGAACTCCGAGGTCGTGTTGATCGACGGCTGGAAAGTAATCTGGTTCTGGTCTATGTCGTTAAGATTGATTCCGTTGATCTGGAAGTTCACCGAGTCTTCCCGATTGCCGGCGGTAAGGAAAGAGTTTGCTCCAAGGCCTCGGCTTGCCGCTGTGAGACTGCCCGCTGCATCCGCCACCACGCCTCCAGGCGTGAGCACCGTCAGGTCGAGGAAGTGGCGGCCATTCAACGGAAGTTCCTGCACCGATGTTTGATCGATCACCTGGCCAACCGTGATGGTCTGCGTCTCTATCTGCGATGCGGCACTCTCGACTTGAACGGTCGCCCCCGCCGATGCGACCGGCAGCTTTATGTTGGCCGTTACCTTGCTATCTACGTCCAGAGTTAACTTTTCAATTGTGACTTTGCTGAAGCCTGTGGCTGTTGTCACAACCTGGTAATCACCAGGCTGGAGAGATGGAACAACATAAATTCCAGCGGAATCGGTCACAATATCGCGATCGATTCCGGTTGCAAGAGAGTGCACCGTAACGCGAGCTCCGGGCACCACGGCGCCAGTCGGATCTGTGACGACGCCCGACAGTGATGCAGTGGATTGGGCAGACGCGCAGATTCCGCACATTCCGCACATTCCCAACACTGCTATGGCAAAAAGCTTTGACAGTTTCACATCGACCTCCGATAGGAAAGGGATATTTCTTGGGTGCTTGGCCGTCTGGGGGACTTCTAACGGGGCCATGCTGAATGGATTCATTTGAATATACGGTAAAAGACAATTCAGGCAAAGCCCAATGTGACGAATTACCCGCCAAGCCACAGCAAATATCCTCACGCCACGGTTATCTCCGATCAAATGTCATCAAAATGTAACTTGGGGTCACATGAGGTGCCTAGATAAAGAGAATTGGAATTCCCTCGTCTCCGTTGATAGGATCTGGACTAGCTTGAATTTCCAGATGCGAGACTGTTAGTGGCCGCGTCGGCCGTGCCTTGCCTCTCCGGCAGCCCTTTGCTCGTTCGATCGAATCGATTCTTCCAAAACAAATGAGGAGTGGTTCCATGCCACCGTTTAATGCGCCGGTTCGCCGTTCTTCAATTCGTGTCTCCCAATTGCTCACGCCCTGCCTGTTCATCGGCATGTTGCAAAACACTGCCCTTACGCAGCAGGCGTCTCATCCAAACCGCGACGTGCGCGACTATCAGGTTGCAGGCTCGCGTATCACTCCAGCGCCGGCCGACAAGCAGATTACAGCCGCGCTCAAGCAAGTCTCGACAGAGCGAATTCGCGCCAACATCTCCGCACTGGTCAACTTTGTAAATCGCAGCACGGTCTCCAGCACTGAGACCGATCTACCCCCTGGAACAGGCGTTCTGGCTGCATCGGACTGGATCAAAGATCAGTTTGAAAGCTACAGCAAAGCCTGCGGAGGCTGCCTGGAGGTAAAGGTAGACGCCTTTGTGGAACAGCCTCCCACCGGTGCAGCCGCGGCTCATGCGCGTATTACCAAGCCGACGCCGATTCGAAACGTCTATGCCATTCTGCGGGGCAGCGCCCCGGCGCAATCCAACCGTATGTACCTTGTGACGGGCCATTACGATTCGCGTGAGACGGATGTCATGGAAACTCACATGCCAGCTCCAGGCGCAAACGACGATCTCAGCGGGGTAGCCGTGAGCCTTGAGTCCGCACGGATTCTCAGCCAGTATAAGTTTCCCGCAACCATCGTCTTTGTCTGCGTCGCTGGAGAAGAGCAGGGACTGAACGGAAGCCGGCATCTTGCGAAGCTTGCCAAAGAAGAGGACTGGCAGCTTGAAGGTGTGTTGAACAACGACATCGTCGGCGGAGATACCACGCCCGGCGAGGCACTGCAGAACAAATCGCTGGTGCGCGTTTTCTCGCAGGGCATTCTACCCTCCGCTCCGCCCGAAGTGATAGCACAACAACTCTCCCTGGGTATGGAAAACGACACTCCATCCCGTGAGTTGGCGCGCGAAATCCTTGCAGTCGGTCGCACGTATTTTGCTGCTGCTTCTGCTTCACCTTCACGATGGAAGCCATTTGAGCCAGTGATGGAAATGAGGCTGGACCGCTATCTTCGCGGTGGAGACCACAGCTCATTCAGCGCCGAGGGATTCCCGGCCGTTCGCTTTACCGAGTGGCGAGAAAACTTCAACCACCAGCATCAGCACGTCAGGACGGAGGGCGGAATCGAGTATGGTGATCTGCTGAAGTTCGATGACTTTCAATACATCGCGCAGGTTGCCCGGCTCAATATGGCCACACTGGCGACACTCGCCTCATCCCCCGGCGTGCCTCGGAACGTGCGCATCGTGACGACCAATCTGGATAACAACACGAACCTGAAGTGGGATCCACCCGCAGCCGCACCCGATTCGATTCAGTATCAGATTGTCTGGCGCGAGACGGCTGCATCCGACTGGCAGTTCTCGACAGACGCCGCGAAGTACGGCGCTAAGGCGGGGAACAACTCCGTCACCTTGCCTGTCTCAAAAGACAATGTCTTCTTCGGCGTAAGAGCCTGTGATGGAGCAGGGCATTGCAGCCAGGCAGTTGCGCCGGTCCCGGAACACCGTTCATGATCGCTGCAGAATTCCTTTCGTCGAGATTGCAGGAGCAGAGGTTCCTATCGTGCTCCTCGCGCCTCGAAGTAAGCTTCGATCTCTTCAAGGGTCTTGCCTTTTGTCTCCGGTAGAAGGAATGCTGCGACAAGGAAGTAGACCACGGTGAAAGCGACAAACAGGAAGAACATGGACGCATAACCGTGCTTACTCACGAAGGGCAGGAAAATTGCGGCGAGCGTCGTCGAGACCAATTGGTTGAAGACCAGGGCGACGCTCATACCGTTGGACCGAATGCGCGTTGGCATCAGTTCTGAAAGCGCAAGCCAAACGCAAACGCCCGGCCCAAGAGCATAGAACGCGATGAACGCGTAGAGGCCGATAGCGACCTTCCATCCGTGAACGGCATCGGGAACCGTGCCAACCAGTGCCTTCTCGATTTTGAGAGGCGCGGTGCGGGCCGCATCCAAGTTAGCAAACGGATTCTTGAAGAAGGCTTCTACCTTGTTAGCTGGAACGCAACTGGCGCGCGTGATTTGAAGAGCTGCGGGTGCGGCATCGTCAGAGCGAACATAGGTGGTTGAAGCCGTGAAGTCGCCATAGGAATAAATGATGGCGAAAGAGGCGCGATCGCTCTTGATCGCGCCGCCCCTATAACCCTGGTTGGAGAGCAGCTTGCTCGCTTCCGCTTGATCGAAGCGCAAGGTCAGCTCCTGATTCGGATCGACCATGGATTGAATCTGCCCGCTGCAATCGAGATTCAGCTTCTCTGTATTTAGAAACATGATTGCGACGGCGGTCAGCGAGACGATGATTCCGCTGGTGCCCAGGATGAGCAGAAACTTCCGGCCGCGGCGATCGACAAGCGTGACGCCCACCATGGTCATGAGGAAATTCATGACGGTAAAGATGACGTAACCCCAGTGCGCCTGGAGATCGGAGAGCCCGCTTTGCAACAGGATGCCGGTGTTATAGCCAATGACGGAATTGACGCCCGTAGCGGTGTTGCACATGAGGATGATGCAAGCCAGCAGAAACGGAATGACATACTTCCTGCGCAGCAGAGAATCCTGAATTCGCTGGCCTACCTTCTCGTTCGACGCACGCGAAGCCGCTGCAATCTGCGCCGTCTCTTTCATCTCGGCTAACTCGATCTCAGCCTGATGCGGTGTGCGGGAGCGCAGCAACGCCGCAAGGGCTTGCGCCTCTTTCCCGCGCCGAAAGAGCCATCGCGGAGACTCTGTAACCATGAGGCTGCCCAGCACAAACAGAATCCCGGGAGGTAGCGACACCCAGAAGATTCTGCGCCAGGCCTGGTCTTTGAAACTCAACAAAGCAGCAGCGTCTCCGCTGGCAGCCACTGCCGCAACCCGATAGCTGAAGAACATTCCCACCAGCGCAGCCACGACGATGCCGAGCGTAAGCAGCCATTGAAAGATCCCCGTGCCCTTGCCGCGATTCGATGCTGACAGGCATTCGGCCAGGTAGAGCGGAACCACGATGCCGATGAATCCGCCGCTCATGCCCTGTAACAGACGTCCTGAAAACAGCGGCGCGTAGCCGTGCGAGAGAGCGATGACGGGGATGCTGACGACGAACGTAAGTCCGCTCAGGACCATGAGCGGTTTGCGGCCCATCCAGTCGGCGAGCATGCCCGCAAAGAGTGTGGAAAAGACGCTACCCAATAGCACGGCCGCCACAATGATCGACAACTGTGAGGGGGTCAGGCCAGAGGTCGCCTCCAGATATGGGTATGCGCCACCAATGATGCCTACATCGATGCCATAGAGCAAGCCGCCAAGGCCCGAGACTAGGAGAAGAAAAAGATTGTACCCGCGCTTCGATGAGGAATCGGGAGATACGACGGTGGTGCTGGATGGGATGGCGTCTGCCGTCATTCGCTTGAGCCTTTTGACCAGATTAGTTTCCGCATCGAGTAAGAGGAGCGGGTGCGCCGGAAGATAAATCCATCGCGCCTTCATTCTTGCTTGTCGGTGCTGTTACTGTGACATCCCAGTCTACAATGAGCAAATCGAAATCAAACGATCAATTTCGTGATCTTACTTCGATAAAGGGCCTAAGAACTAGCAAAAGTGCTCGGTGTCAGCTTTGCGCGGGATTTCGCTCGTCGAGGTTTTGCAGGTCGATTCCCAACTGCTGGCACTTCTTGTAGAGGTGGCTGCGTTCCAGGCCCAAGGCACGGGCGGTTTGCGTGACGTTGCGGTTATGCGCTTCGAGTTCCCTGAGTACCTGCGCGCGTTCGAAGGACAAAACGCGCTCGGCGAGCGGTCCGGCGGTGTCTGCAGTAGAGGCAATTGGTTTGGATAAACCTGGCGCATAGGAGATGCGAGTGGCAGGCAACGCCAGTTGCACGGCATCGGCATCGACTGTTGCGCCGGCTAGGAGCAGCATGCGCTCGACGACATTGCGCAGTTCGCGGATATTGCCGGGCCAGGTGTATTGCTTGAGAGCATCGATCGCGGAATCAGCAAACGGGACAGGCTTCCATCCATTCTGCGCACTGACCTGTAGGACGAAGTGATCGACAAGCGCGGGCAAGTCTTCCGGTCGTTGACGCAGTGGCGGCAATTCCACAGGGAATACAACGACTCGGTGATAGAGATCGCGTCGGAAGGCGCCGGACTCGACGAGTTGCTCGAGATTGCGGTGCGTGGCAACAACCACTCGGACATCGACAGTGGTGGGCTTGCCGGAGCCGATGCGTTCGACCTCGCCCTCTTCCAAGACGCGAAGAAGCTTGGCTTGCATCGCGGGGGGCATGTCGCCAATTTCGTCGAGGAATAGTGTGCCGCGATGAGCCTGTTCGAATTTGCCGGTGTGACGTTGCGCAGCGCCGGTGAAGGAGCCTCTCTCGTGGCCGAACAGTTCGCTCTCAATCAACTCCGCAGGAACGGCCGCGCAATTCAACGTCACAAACGGGCCAGCGGCGCGATGGCTTTTTTCGTGCAGCGTGCGCGCGACGAGTTCCTTGCCGGTACCTGTCTCGCCGTAGATGCAGACGCGCACTTCGCTGGCAGCTACACGCTCAATTTGCGCCATGACGCGGCGCATAGTTTCGCCCTCAAAGACAAGCGTGTGCTTGCCAACGCGGGTGCGAAGGTCCTGATTTTCGGTTTCGAGCCGTGTCAGCTTGAGCGCGTTTTCCACGGTAACAAGGAGCTTTTCAGTCGAGAGCGGCTTCTCAAGAAAGTCGAGCGCTCCAAGGCGCGTGGCGCGGACAGCCATTTCAATGTGTGCCTGCCCGCTCATCATCACCACTGGCGCGGTCACGCCGGCGTTCTTCAGGTCTTCAAGCAGTGCCAGCCCGTCGCGGCGGGGCATGACAACATCGCTGAGAATCAGATCGAAAGGCTGCGTGCGTGCCAGTTCGAGCGCGCGTACGGCGTTGTCGCAGACCTGGGCTTCATGTCCTGCTAGACGGAAGGCGCGCGAGAGCGAAGCCAGCGTGTTGGCCTCGTCGTCGACAATCAGGATGTTGGCTTTTACGGTCATGATTTCGCCTTCGGCAGCGTGATGACAAAGGTAGCACCACCGCCGGGTCGGCTTTCAACAGCAATGGTGCCGGCGTGATCAGCAATGACCGATTGAACGATAGCAAGACCGAGGCCGGTGCCGTGTTGCTTGGTGGTGTAGTAAGGGGTAAAGAGGCGCTCGCACTCTTCCGGAGTCATCCCTTCGCCCGTATCGGCAACGCGAATCTCCACTGTCTCACTCTTTGGCTGAGCGCTGAGAGCGACAACGCCACCGTCGGGCATCGCGTCCATTGCGTTGAGGACGAGATTCGAAAGAGCGCGGTGCAACAGCTCCGGGTCGACGTGCAGCGGCATGGGCTCAGGCGAGAGGTTCAATTCAAATTGAATGTTTGCATGGTCCCCATTGACTCCAGAACCGGCCTTTTCATAGAGCGAACGCACGCGTTCAATGACGTTGCTGGCATCAATGCGCTCCAACTCGGGTTTGGGCATTTTGCTGAAGTCGCTGAAGCGCCCAATGATGGTTTTCAAATTGGCAATTTCCATGCTGAGGGTTTGCGTGCTCTCACGGAAGACTTCGTCGAACTCAGCAGGCGATAGTTCGTGGGCGCGTACTAGGTTTTCGACTGTCAGTTGCAACGGAAACAGCGGATTCTTCAATTCGTGCGCGAGACGCCGTGCGAGTTCGCGCCATGCGGCGACGCGTTCGGTTTGAACCAGGCGATCGCGCTGGCTGACCAGTTGACCTGTCATGTGATTGAAGCTGCGCGCTAGCAAGCCAACTTCATCGCGACTGCGTTCTGGTACATGAGTCTCCCAATTACCGGCGGCCACTTGTTCCGCGGCGCGGGCCAACTGCTCGATGGGGCGCGAAACTTTTGCTGCGATCCACAGGCTGCAGACAATGGCAAAGAGAATGCCGCCGGCCGCAACGCCGTAAGCAATGGCGCGAATGTGCTGTTGTGCCTGAACCATGCCGCTACGCGAGATGGAAACGGTGAGCACTGCGAGTACGTCGCCCTTATCAGACTTGAGTGGAATCGCGGTGGCGTTGACGCTGTTTTCGCGGCGATCGGTCAAGTAAAGTGTGGAGCTCGTTTGTTGACCTGATTTTATGGCAGCTTGGATCAGCGGTTCATAGCGAGCGGCGTAGGGAACTTCGCCTGAATCGCTAATCAGGCGCTTGGGATCGAAGACTGCGAAATCCGGGCCGAGGTGTGGTTGTTCCATGCTCGGGGATTGGTCGCCGTCTCTATAAAGAGCGATCTGCATTCCAGGGGCAATGGGCAAATCGGCAAGAAAAGACTTGTCGAGTCGCTTGCCGCCTATGAGGTGAACAGGCTGTGCGGTAGATTCAGAGCGGCCAACCGCACGAATGGCAAAGAGGCCTAGTGCCGAGGTTCCATCAGGCAGGTCTTCGGTTTTGAGGAAGGCCGGCTGATCTTCCCACGCGATGGGTTCAAAGTAGCCAAAGCGCGCGGGCCACTGCGCGGAACTGACAATTTTTCCATCGGGGCCAACGATCTCAAGGAAGTCGAGCTGTGCATCCTGCGCGAGGGTTTCCGCCTCGGTGAGATAGGGCGAGGCATCACCTGATTGGACCAGCTCGAACGCCATGGCGCGGACTCGCTCACTGGCCGCAACGTGGTCCACGGCTGCGGCAACCTCCGTGGAACGGTGCTGGAACTCACGCTGAAACTGGCTGACGAAGAGCGCGGTCTCCTGCTGGTCGCGCTGCTCGAAGACGAGGCGAATGCGGACGAGAACAGTCCATGCTACAGCAGCGACGGCGGCGGCGACGGTGAGCGAGAAGAGCAGCAGCAGTTTCTGGCGGAGGTTCATGACGCGTCTTTCATTGTGCGTCCTCAAGAGAGATATCGGCCAGCAGTGGCGAGCCGTCGGAACTGAGCTGCAGATCACGGACACGGCCGCTGACAGCGTAGGCGCGCGGCAGATAAAGCAGGGGAATCAGTGTGTGCGTCTCGAGGAATTCGCGCTCAGCTTTGTAGAGTCCGGCAGGAGTATTTTCGAGCACCGGCGTCGCAACCCCTACGCTGCGCAGAATGGATTCCATCGCTGCCTGCGGCTGGCTGGATGCCAGGTTGAGCTGGAGCAGCGCAAGGTCCTTGTGCAGCGCGGTTGATGCGTTGGCGACTTGCACATTGAAGCCTGCCTCGTGGAGATTGAGCGCAAGCCGCTGCGCTGCCAACTGTATCGTGGGATTATTCTCTGCTGCCAGCGTTAGCGAGGGAGCGGTAAGACCGCCGCGCAGCTCGCGCGCCTTGTTGAGATCGCGCTCGGTTGGAAAGAGGAATGAGTAGCCGGTAAGCGCAGCGGGCAACAGGCTGGCCGTGACCTCGCCCTGTTTTTGAAAGATGACGTTTGACAGGGCGCTGCGATCGACGGCAAGAGCGATGGACGCGCGAAGGCTGGGGTTGGCGAGAACACTGGAGTCAGCGACCGCGAGTGCGAGGAGCGTAACGGGCGTCGAGGTGATGACGGTTAGATGCTGCTGCTGGGCAACGCGCAACTGCTCGGCCGGAACTTCGACCAGATCGGCATGGCCTACGGAGAGATCGAGCCATTGGTCGCGGATCGATTTATTGGTCAAGATTTCGACTTTATCGACGAAGGGCCGGCCGCCCCAGTAGTTCTGGTTGGCGGCGAGTGTCTTCGGGACAGCCGGATCGGTGAACTGAAACGGGCCTGTACCGATGCAGCAAGCGGGCTCCTTGCCTTCGCCTGTATCCGTGAGGTGTATCAGGAACCGACTCCCAGCCAGCAATGAAGGCAGGTTTGGCATCGGCGAGTCACTTGTGAAGACAATGGAGGTGCCCACGGCATGAACTGCTGTCCAGGGGCAGTCCGCGCGGCAAGGTCCTTCCAACGAAGAGACCACTGAAGCTGCGGTCAGAGGCCAGCCGTTCGTGAATTGAACTCCTGGACGCAGCCAGAACTGCCAGCGATGGTCGCTGTTCTCCGACGCCCATCGCACAGCCAGCGCAGACTTTGGTATCCCGTCGGCACCGATTTGCGTCAGCCCATCCATCAATAGCCGCCAGATTAGGCCATCGGAGGATTGAAAGCCGTCACCTTGAACTTCAACACGCAGCGTGCCGCCGTAGTGCGGACGCGTGCGCGCGGCGGCCGGGAGCGTCAACACAGCCACGAGACAACTAATTGCAACTTGCCGTAACACGGTCCACCTCGTATTGGTTGGCTGCAGTGCGGGCGACTGCGATAAGACTCTTGCCGTCAGGCGATGGGGCCAGCGCAGTGACTGCGCCATCCATTGCGAGCGGGGCGCTGGCGGGGATGGCTTCCTGTGCGGGCAGCTCATAGGCACGGAGACTGTCTGCTGGCGCTGCGCCGGAACTGGAGGCAATGATCTGTGTGCCGGCGCCGCAGCCTGTGTGAAGAGCGGCAAAGTCGCTGCCCCAGTCGCGTGCGCCGGCGACCGATTTCACAGGGACGGTCTCAAGGAGTTGCACTTTGCCGTCGATACCGCCGATCAGCAGAGCAGTTCCACTGGCGCGTTGAAACTGGACTGCCGTGTAAAACGGAGGGAGATCCAAGTCCAAGTTGGGGGTCAGTACGCCCGTGAAGTAGTTGCGAGCTGCGTTGTAGAAGGCCTTGATGGTAGCGGAACTAGTGGTTACGCTGGACTGGTCGATCGGCCAGGGATCGTCGCTTTCGCGGCAATGAACAGCCCAGCCTGACAAGGACTGCTCGGTCTGAAAACTGCCGGTGCAAGCTGACCCGGCGATGAAGGCCTCAAAGCCGTTGGAGTTTGCCGACAGATAGACTACGGCGCGCGGGTCGCGCGTTAACGGCCTGGTTTGGCCTATGCTGACGCGCTTCTCTTCGTGCCAGCCTTCGGGGGAGTGTTTGAAGATCACGATCTCCTCTGGCTCAATTGCGACCAGGCCATTCGGCGTTTCCAGTACCGCGAGTACGGTGTCGTGGGTGGTGAGGATGGTTTGCTTACGCAGCATGAGCCCCATTACGGTCTGCGGCTGCTGCGCAACGCCGGAATCCAGGCGGACCATGGCTACGCGGGTTTCATCGCCCTCAATGATTTCGGCGACCCAGAGCCGCTCGCGAGCATTCTCGCTCAACGTGACACGAATGCTGTTGGCGCTTTCCGTTCCGGAAGCAAGCACTCCGTGAGACTTCAGGTCCTGCACCAGCAGACGCCGGATAGCAGGAATCTGGTCGCTAGGAATTGTTGAAATGTTGCGAATGATCAGATGCGCCTGCCCGGGACCGACGATGCCGGCAATCTGATCGGCGAGCGCGGCTGCGGGCTCTTCCCATGGGCTGGGAGTTGGATTTTGTATCTGCGACCAGAGGCTGGTCACACTACCGACGATGATCGCGATGAGACAGACCAGCTTCATTGGATGCAGATTTCTTTCAATGTTCCGTTTGGGCGGATTATATCGTTTGAACCCATTGCGAGCTGTGACATCGCACCTTCGCCGTTCCACTTAGAGATGAAGATCGCTGCCATAGATCACATCCAGCTCGCGCATGTGATCCCGCGCAAGCTTAAGTTCGCATTGCAATTCGAAGCTCGGTCCGCCGGAGCCTCCGCTGAATTGATGAAAAGCGGCTGCGCAGGCCGTGTCGCGGTATTGCCGCCAGCTTTGCTCCACGTGGTCGAACTCAGCCGCCAGCTGCTGTGGCGTAAAGATGGGTCCTGCAATTGCAGTGACCGGCTGACTTGTCCCAGTGGCGGGCTCAGCAGGCAACTGCGGTTCCGGGGCAATCAGTTCGCGGACGATTCTCTCAAAGCTGCTCAGGTTCTCGTCTGTGGTGGTTCCTTGTTTTCCAAAGCAGACATTGAAATCATAGGTGGTTTGGGCGTCATTACAGTCCCCGGCCTTTTCGCGAGCCATCTCCGCATCGAAGATCTGTTTAGCCTGGGCCTGCAAGCCTTGGCGCGTTGCCTTGGACTCCTTCGCCCGCTGCAGGCGTACCTTCTGCTCAGGGGTAACGACCTTATTTGGAGTTGCACCTCCGGGCTGAGTTGAGCCTTGCTGGCAGAGGGTAAGAGGCAGAAAGACAAAACTGCTGTATAGGATCATGGCCAACAAAAATACGCATTTTCTGTTCATCGAATTTCTCCCTTATCGCACTCGAAAACTTCCCACAAGATGTGCAAATACGCGGTCTCCGTCCGAGGCAATGAGGTGATCGCTCATGTCCGAGACGGTGAAGATGAAGACCTTTCGGCTGACGAAAACATAGGTGTACGTTCCATCGCTGTATTCGGTATATCCGTCGTCTTTCGCGATGATCTTTACCTGCTCCAGTCCTGGATATCCGGAGCGCGACAGCCAGTCGTCCAAGGCATTCGCGTCTCTCAGGTTCATCTTGACTGCCACGTCATATTCTCGCCTCTGATAGGCGAATGCTTGCTCGCATGCAATTCTGTTCGAATAGAAAACGCCATCTGAGTAGTCGCGAACCTTTTCGAGCGTCGTGGACGAAGGGTATTCGAATTCGTCTCCACATCCCCAGTCGACATAGACACTCCAATCTGGTCCATCCTTCACTGGGCCGATGAAGGCGAAGGAGTGCAGCATCATATCCATATTGTTCATAATTCTGCGCCACGTACGGCGGTTTACGGGACGGAGGTCCTCATCCTTGATTTCCTCGCTTCCGATATTCCTGCTGGCCGTCACCAGCGCCACCTCAAAGCAAACGTTCCGATTAAAGGCCACGTACTCGGTCATGCTCCTTCCGCTACCCAGTCCAATTTCACTCGTATCGCCGTAGTGAAAGAGGGTCCCGCGAATGCGAGTAATCTTGGATGACCTCAGGCTGGGGTCAATCGAACTGACGCATTCTGTCTCGCTCTTAGCGTCCCGCAGAATATTTACAGAGACACCGGCGGTATGAGTAGGAGTTCCGTCGAGTTCGTGGCCGTTGTACTGAAAGCACGCAACCGTCGTGTCATCACATATCGGAAACTCCGTACCCTGCGCTGGCCCGACCGGATGCTCGGAAGAGAAACTCATGCTCTCGGGGTAGGCAATCACGAACCCGAAATCAGGACTGCGATAAGTCTTCCACTCCTCGTGCCTTTTCTGTACGGGAGCCGCCAGCGCAACCACGGCCAAGGAAAACACAATTGCCAACAGCATCCCTTGCATTGATATAGTTTTCATAGAATTTTCCACCCCTCTTGCATCGCCGAGCCCCCAGGCCTCGACCGTGAGACCTGGGAACCTGGCGGCAGCAACGGTCCGCCTGTAGAAACCTCTCAATGCCCTGGTTTGGGCGCAGCGTCCTCTTCGTTGTCCATCTCCTGCTTGACCACCGGCGCGTTGGCCATGTTCTTGAAGACGTCGTTGGCAAAGAAGAACTTTCCGTCCGACGGCACCATGACCACCTGGATCTTGTCCGAAAGGCGCTCGGCCACGATCTTGTTAATCAACAGCGGAGACTTGTTCAGTAGCTCAGCCTCACTCGTCATGCGCTCCGCGTTGGCTTTCGCCATGAGGCGCACGCGGCTGGCTTCGGCATCGGCCAGCAGGTTGCGGCGCTCCAGTTCTGCCTTGCTGTCAATGACCTTGGCCTGCGCATCGGCCTCTGCGTTCTGGATTGTGGCTTCCTTGCGCGCTTCGGCTTCCAGCTTGCTTTGCTCAATCTGTTTCTGCTTTAGCGGCAGCGTGTATTGCATGGCGTCGGCTTCGCCCTTGGCCTCAACTACCTTCGATTGCGCATCACCCTCGGCCTGTTTCACCTTCTGCGCTTCCTCAGCTTCAGCCTGCAACTCGGCGATCTTCACCTGCTTCTGTTGCATATCGGTTTCTACGCCCATCTGATCGTCCTGCTGTTCCTTCAGCAACAGGCCTTCGAGTCCCTTGGCATATTCCTCAGGCAGTTGAATGTCGGAGAGCATGACCTCTTCCACGACGATGCCGTCAGCGCCAAGCTTGCGGGTAATGATCTCCGCGGCCTTCGAGCGGACCTCCTCGCGTTTGGAACTGAAGATTTCGCGCACTGTGAATTGCGGTGTCAGTTCGCGCCATGCTGAGGCCACCACGGGAGGCACCAGTTCCTTGTCGACCGGCTGTGGCATGTGAGCCTGCACGCTGTCGAGCTTGTTGGGATCAAGCCGATAGCGCACCGTGACCGCGAGCCCAATGTTCAGGCCCTCGCGCGATTGCACGCTGAGTGCATTCTTTGGAGCCGCGGACTTCGCACCTTCTTCGAGGAAGCCTGCTGTGAACAGGTGATCGCGGAGATCGAAGGTTTGCACGCTTTCAATCAGCGGCGTAACAAAATGTACGCCGGGGTAAAGTGTGCCAGGCAGCGTGCCGCGGATCTGACTGACCCGTACGCCGCCCATGCCGCTGGGCACAACCACGATGCTCGATGCCACCAGCAGCGGCAGGCAGGCCACAAGAGCCAGTGCAATGGGACCGCGCCAGAGGAATTCTTCTGCCTCAGTGAATTTGGCTTGCTCTCCGTCTGCATCGCCCGTACCCTTGCGGCGCATGGCAAGCAGACGCATTCCGAAAGTGTAGAGTGGAATTCCTACCGCGATGGCTAGCAACAGCACCCCCGCGACCGTCAACAACATCTTCAGTGCGATCATTTCCCGTCTCCTTCTTGCTGGTTGTGTTTCTTTGCTCTCTCAGTTCCCGGCCACGGAGCAACGAGCAGCCGGACCAGTCCTCCGTACGTCAACTCCTCAAGCAGCAGTGCCGCTACCGCCGGCAACAGCACCGCACCCAAACAGCTCATTGCTTCGGTCACAAGATCCATGGGCGAGCCTCCTTAGCGGGACGCCACTATGGTGGTCGGCGGGGCTGACGTGGTCACTGTGTCAGCGGTGTGCGTTTCAGCGTGTGTTTCCTGCGCGCTGCTCTGCGTCGGAACTGTTGCGGCCGCCGTCAGCGTTGGCTGCGCCTGCGTTGCCGGGCTATCGCCATTGCCAAACAGGTGTGCCGTCTCCTCATTCCGCTGGCCAATCAGCTCCACCGTGTCGCCATTGGCAACCAATGGGAAGAGCTCTTCGAGGTCAGCCCGGGCCATGCGAATGCATCCATGCGAGGCTGCCTTGCCAATAGAGTTGGGCTCGTTGGTTCCGTGGATTCCGTAGCCTTGCTTGCTGAGCCCCATCCAGCGAGTGCCCACCGGATTGCGCGGTCCCGGCGCAACAGTTTTTCCGTTATGGTGATAAGTGGGGTTAGCAACACGCCGCTCGATGGCGAAGGTGCCCACTGGGCTCGGTGTGGAAGGCTTGCCCACCGCAACGGTGTAGACCTTCTTCACCTGGCCGTCTTCAACCAGTGCCAGCTTGCGATCTTCAAGGCTGACGACGATGACGCGCTTAGGCTCGCTTTGCGCCAGTACCTGAGTTACCTGAACCGTGATCATCATCGCCACCATTGCCAACCTGCTAGTCACCAGAGCCTTCATCTCATCCCCCTGAATTCTGCTTTTGAAATCGCCTGCGCCCTTACAAAGTGCAAGCCCGCTGCCAAACGAAATATGTTGAAAATAAACAAGTTATGGGTGAGTTAACGCAGCCCATGCGTGTCCCTCAAAACACACTGTGTGCGGGCTGACACGCCGGATCGCCAAGGCGCGCGATGGTCTTCGCAGCCCTCCGTGGGGCGGGGGTGTATATTCCTCTCTGTCGGAACAGCAGCAGGTTGCGAGGAGAAGATTCAGATGGCAGTCGAAGCAAATGGAGTGAAGCCCGCCGCGAATGAAGCATTGCTTGTTACCAGCGGCGATTTAAGGCTTGCGGCCAACCAGGTTTGTTGGCCAGCGCAGCGCGACATGGAAGAGAAACTGACCGCAGCCTTCGCGCAGCGCGGCGTCAAGCTGATCCGCGCCCACGCATACAACGAGGCCGAGCGGCATGGATTCATCGGCTCGCAGCGGAAGGGTATGGATGTTTTCCTGAATATTCATCCGGAAGCCAAGCTGGTTTTTGCGACCGCAGCGTGGCAGTACAGCCATCACGTACTCCCCGGCCTGCGCAGTCACACGGGGCCGATTCTCACCGTCGCCAACTGGTCGGGCCAATGGCCGGGGTTGGTTGGATTACTCAATCTGAACGGATCGCTCACCAAGGCCGGCCGCAAGTTTTCATCGATCTGGAGCAAGGAATTCACGGACGAATATTTCCTGAACGCCCTTGACGAGTGGCTGAAGGATGGAAAAATCAGCCACGATCAATCTCACGTCCACGCGTTGAATACGAGCAAGTTGCCTGCGGAGAGCGCGGCACTGGGTGCTTCGCTGGCTGGCGAACTGAAGCACCGCAAAGCCATCATCGGGATCTTCGATGAAGGCTGCATGGGCATGTATAACGCCATCATTGATGATGAACTGCTGAATCCGGCAGGGGTCTACAAGGAGCGGCTGAGCCAGTCGGCACTCGTCGCCAAGATGCGCACCGTGAGCGATGCGGAAGCCCAGGCTGTGTACCAATGGCTGGTGGCCAAGGGCGTGAAGTTCGACTTCGGAAAGGACGCTGCGAAGGAACTGACGCTGGATCAGGTCATCGAGCAATGCAAGATGTACATCGCGGCGGTGCGCATTGCAAAGGAGTTCGGTTGCGATGCAATTGGCATCCAGTATCAGCAGGGATTGAAGGACCTGACCTGTGCCTCCGATCTTGCCGAAGGGATGCTGAACAATGCGGATCGTCCTCCGGTCTTTGCCGAGGGGACACATGAGGAGTTGTATGCGGGCGGGCCGCTGGTGCATTTCAATGAAGTGGATGAGTGCGCCGGGGTTGACGCGCTGATTACGAACCGCTGCTGGAATGCGCTGGGGCTTGACCCGTCCACCACGCTGCACGATGTTCGTTGGGGCGAGCACTACAAAGGCGAGGGTCTCGATGCGTTTGTCTGGCTGCTTCAGATCTCCGGCGCTGCGCCCGCAAATCATTTTGTAGGCGGCTATGCCGGGGCGCGGAGCGAGCGTCAGCCGGCAATGTACTTTCCGCTGGGAGGCGGGACCTTGAAGGGCATCGGCAAACCAGGCGAGATTGTCTGGAGCCGCGTGTTTGTTGAGGGTGGCGCGCTTCATGCAGATATCGGTCGCGGCACAGCAGTCACCCTGCCGCAGGCGGAGACAGAGCGGCGCTGGCGTGAAACCACGCCCCAATGGCCCATCATGCACACGGTATTGCACGGTGTGAGCCAGAACCAGCTCATGGCCCGGCACCGCGCCAACCATGTGAATGTGGCCTATGCGCCGACAGCGGAGTTGGCAGACACGGCGCTCGCGACCAAGGCTGCGATGCTTGCCGAGTTGGGCATTGAGGTTCATCTTTGCGGTACCACGGCGGTCAGTTAGAGCGCGGGGACACAACGGGCCAAATGCGCGACAATAGACAGAGGGGATTTTTGGATGAGCCTGTACTGCGCCACTGGAAGTGTTGAAACCGAACTAACCTCGCAAAAGTTGAAGGACTTGCTCTCAGAGAGCCTTGGCAGGCTGGGCACGCGGAGCAACGTGCTGGCCGTTCCTCCTGACCAGAGCCGCTTCCACTCACGCGCCGGCGACTTGACGCGCTTTGCGTGGAAGCACTATGGCGATCGGCTGAAGGCTGTGCTACCTGCACTGGGAACGCATACGGCCATGGAGCCAGCGCAATTGAAGCACATGTTCGGCGACGTGCCCCTGGATTTGTTTCGCGTGCACAACTGGCGAACCGATATCGAAACCATCGGCGAGGTGCCGGCGGAGTTTATCCATCAGCAATCGGAAGGCAAGCTGAATTATGCGTGGCCCGCGCAAGTGAATAAGCTTATCTCGCGCGGCGGATTCGACCTGATTCTGTCCGTCGGGCAGGTTGTGCCGCATGAAGTCATCGGCATGGCGAATTACAACAAGAACATCCTGGTGGGCACGGGAGGGCGCGAGGGCATCAATCGCAGCCACTACCTGGGCGCGGTTTACGGGATGGAGCGGATCATGGGACGCGCCATCACCCCCGTGCGCAACGTGCTCAATTACGCTTCCGATCGTTTCCTCAAGCATCTGCCGATTGTGTATGTACTCACCGTCGTCGGGCGCGGCGAAGGCGACGGACTTGCAGTGCGCGGGCTCTTCATTGGCGATGACGTCGAGTGCTTCCAGCGGGCTGCAGAGTTGAGCCTGAAAGTAAACTTCGAGATGATCGATGAGCCGATCAAGAAGGCGGTTGTATATCTTGATCCGCACGAATTTCATTCCACATGGCTCGGCAATAAGGCCGTCTATCGCACGCGCATGGCATTAGCCGACGACGCGGAATTGATTGTGCTGGCGCCGGGGGTGAGGGAATTCGGCGAAGATCCCACCATCGACAGATTGATCCGCAAATATGGATATCGCGGGACTCCGGCAACTCTTGACGCCGTGAGTGCGAATGCAGACCTGGCCGCCGATTTGAGCGCAGCGGCGCACCTCATCCACGGGTCTTCAGAGGGCCGCTTCCGGATTACCTGGTGTCCGGGAAAGCTGAGCAAAAAAGAAGTAGAAGGTGTCGGATTTGACTATGGCGATTTTGGAGATATGTTGAGACGCTACGATCCCGAAAAGCTGTCGCACGGATATAACAAGGTGAACGGAGAAGAAGTATTCTTCATCGCCAATCCGGGGCTGGGGTTGTGGGCACATCGCAGCCGATTGTGATTGAGTGGCACGATAGGAGTGCGAAAAGTTCTAGTGCCGTTCACCTGGCCCCAAGTCGGAAGCTCACTTCGACGGTGATCCTGGCAGGAACGGGATTTCCATCCTTCATTGCAGGTTTGAATCGATATTTGCTGACAGAGTCGAGCGCTTTTTCATCGAGACCGGCGCCTACGGATTTCACGACGTGCAGATCTGTCGGCAGTCCATCTGTGCCGACAAGAAGCGAAATCAGCACGACTCCGGTAATTCTATTGCGCCTTGCCTCGTCGGAATACTCCGCATTCTCCTGGTGAATGGGAACGGGTGGCTTATCGTAGTCTCCCGAACCCGCGGAGTTCCTGAACATCGGCACAAGAAGAGCCGGAATTGCCGGGCTGCGATCCGCCGAGAAGAGGAACTGAACGCGAACCCGGACCGCGATCGGCTGTTTCCTCAGGATGCCGGGTTCAAATTTGGATTGCTTGATCGCCTCGATCGCGGCAGCGTCCAACGCGTCCCCAGTGGAATGGACCACATGGATGTTTACCGGGATGCCGTCAGCGCCGACGACCATGGAAAGCATGCAGGAGCCAGGCAGTGCGCTCGCATCTGCGTCCGCTTGCGGGTAGACGGCAGGCACGGCCTGGGTGATGCGCGGAGCTCGCATCTGCGGACTCATGGCGTACGAGCCATCAATGAACGGCCTGGGCCGCGGAATGTCACTATCCGAAATGGTGCTGACTGGCCCATCCTGTGTGGACGGAGCTAACTCCCCCTGAGCCAATGCTGTGCCCGCCGTGAGCGCCAGCAACACGAACAACAAACCTGATTTTCGCATGTGCACCTCTCCGCCGGGCGAGAAGATGCCATCACTTTAGCACGGAATTTCCAGTTCGCGGATCAGGAATGCGTAGTCGAAAGCGATCTCTTTCAGGTAGTCATACCGCCCGCTGGAGCCGCCGTGGCCGGCCTGCATGTTTGTCACTAAGAGCAGGGGATTACTATCCGTCTTCAGCGTCCGAAGCTTGGCTACATACTTTGCTGGTTCCCAGTACATGACCTGGCTGTCATGGAGCGATGTCTTGACTAACATCGCCGGATAACTCCCAGCCTTCAAGTTGTCATAGGGCGAGTAACTCAGCATGTACTTGAAGTACTCTTCTTCGTTAGGATTGCCCCACTCTTCGTACTCGGGAACAGTGAGAGGGAGCGTCGCGTCGAGCATGGTGTTCATCACATCGACAAAGGGCACATGGGAAACGACGGCGCGAAATAAATCGGGTCGCAGGTTGACGACCGCACCCATCAGCAATCCACCGGCAGAGCCGCCTTCGATCGCTACACGAGTCGGGTCGCCATAGCCTGCGGCTGTGAGGTGTTCTACGCAAGCGTTGAAATCGGTGAAGGTGTTTCGCTTGACGAGCATCTTGCCTGCGTCGTGCCATGGCTTGCCCAGGTCTCCGCCGCCGCGGATGTGTGCATAGGCCATGACCACACCGCGATCAAGCAGGCTGAGACGATTCGAACTGAACCCTAGCGGCAATGAGTAGCCATACGAACCGTAGCCGTAAACGTAAAGAGGATTATTCTCTGTTCGCCGGTCCTTGCGATAGACCAGCGAGACCGGAACCTGCACGCCGTCGGGCGCAGTGGCATGCACGCGCTCACTCGCATACAGTGTCCGGTCAAAGCCGCCGGGAATTTCCAGCTGTTTGAGCAGAGTGGAGACGCCAGTCGCCAGGTCGTACTCATAAACCGAACTCGGCGTCACCAGAGACTGGTAGGCATAGCGAAAGGTTGTGGCGAAGAAGTCGCGATTGACGTGCGGATGGGCACTATAGGCCGGTTCGGGGAAAGCAATTTCGCCCGCCGATTCGAACTCCGGACCTGGGCCGGCAAAGCGCGCCATGCGCAGCCGCGGCAAACCATCCTCGCGTTCGCAAGCCACAAAGAACCCATCGAAGAGATCCACATCCTCGAGCATGACGTGATCGCGATGAGCAATGCGCTCCGTCCAGTGTTCGCGTCCCGGCGTCGCTACTGGCGCGGTGACCAGGCGGAAATTGCGGCCGCGATCGTTAGTGCGGATGAACCAGAGCCCATTGCGATGATCCACGGAATACTCGTGCTCATCTTCGCGCGGCGAGATCAGTGTGAACTGGCCCTCGGGTTCGGCGGCAGGCAGCGTCCAGGATTCGGTGGTGATGTGGCTGGCCGATTCCATCACCAGGTATTTGCCGTCGCGTGTGCGGCCTGCGCCAAGATTGAACCGCTCATCGTCGTCCTGGTAGACCATCACGTCATTTGCGTGGGACGTGCCGCGCCTATGGCGCCAAAGCTGGAATTGGCGCTTTTGCACCTCATCCTCAACAGTGTAGAAGAGCGTCAAATTGTCCGCGGCCCAGGTGACGGAGCCAACACGTTCCACTTCACCGGCGAGAGTTTCGCCCGTCGTCAGGTCCTTGATGTGCAGCGCGTATTGGCGGAAGCCCGTGGTGTCCGTGGTGTAGGCAAGCCAGCGACCGTCGTCGCTAATATCGACCGCGCCGAGCGCGAAGAAGGCATGCCCCTCGGCCAGTTGGTTGCCGTCCAGGATCACCTGCTCCGGCGTGTCCTCGGTTGCATTGGGAGAGCCATGGGTGCGGCAGTGGATCGCGTATTGCCGGCCCTCTTCAGTCCGTGTGTAGTACCACCAGTCGCCGTCGCGGTAGGGGACCGAAACATCGGTCTGCTTCACGTGCGAAAGCATTTCCTGGTAAAGATCTTCGCGGAGGCCAGCCAGCGGAGCCACGAATGCATCGGCGTAGGCATTTTCGGCTTCGAGGTATGCGGTAACTTCGGGCTTTTCCTTGTCGCGCAACCAGGCGTAGTCGTCGGTGAGGATGTTGCCAAAGAGATGGGTTTCAGTATGTTGCTTGCGGGCAATGGGAGGATCGGGAAGCGGGCTGGAAGTCATTTCTTCTCTAGTTTAGTTGGTGAAACCTGGCAGTTGGCTCTCCGGGAACTTTCAGGCCTCCTTCCGCGTACAATTGAGAGCGATGAAAGGCTTTTCTCGCGCTCTTATGAACGCTTTCCGGCTGCTGTTGGCCGTCCTATTGGGGTTTTCCGCTTCGGCCGTCCAGGCCCAGCGGGTCGACCAGCTTCCCAAACCCACCGACTATGTGAGCGACTACGCCCACGTGCTTTCCCCCGAGACGGTTGCGCGACTCGACCGTATCTGCAGCCAGCTCGACCACTCCGCCGCCAACGCACAGGTGGCTGTCGTCACTGTCCAGACTCTGGCGGGTGAGGAGCCTGACGACTACGCCAATGAGCTTGAAAATAAGTGGCATATGGGGCGCAAGGGCTCCGATCGGGGCGTGCTGATTCTGCTTGCTGTCGGCGACCACAAGCGCAGAATCGATGACGGCTTTGGGCTGGAAGGCATTCTGCCCGATGGCCGGCTCGGCGACATTGGCCGGGAGATGGTCCCGCAGCTCCGCGCCAACGACTTTGACGGTGCGGTCACTCTTGCGGTCGACGAGATTGGGCAGATCATTGCCGCAGATGCCAAGATTACGCTGAATGAGGAACCGGTTTCCGCCGGTGAGCCCATCAGGCAAATGCATCATCACAGTTCAGGAATGGGCAAGCTGATCCTGCTCGTCATTATTCTCATTTTCTTTGGCGGTTCCTGGCTCTTCCGGCTCCTCTTCGGCATCGGATTGTTCTCCAGTTGGATGGGCGGAGGGCGCTACGGCGGTGGCTGGGGCGGCGGTTTTGGCGGTGGCGGCTTTGGCGGCGGTGGTGGTGGAGGAGACTCCGGTGGCGGCGGTGGATTTGGTGGCTTCGGCGGCGGCGACTTTGGCGGCGGCGGAGCCGGGGGCGATTGGTAAAATTCTCGTTTTCATAAGGTGGTCCGCTATCGCGGATCGGAGGAGAAGAAGACAGTATGAGTAAGGGATTGTGGGTTTTGCTTGGAGTAGTGGGCGTTTTTGTGCTCGCGGGTCTTATGGTCTTTGGCAGCTTTAAGAGCACACAGAATCAGTTAGTGGCGAAAGACGAAGCGGTGAAAACCGCATGGTCGAATGTGGACGCTGACTTGCAGCGCCGCTCCGATTTGATTCCCAACCTGGTTGAAACGGTGAAGGGATTCACGAAAGAAGAGAGCACCGTCTTCGGCGACATCGCCAACGCCCGTGCAGGCATGTTGAATGCGCAAGGCCCGGCCGCGAAGATCCAGGCCAACGGGCAATTGGATGGTGCGCTGGGCCGTTTGCTTCTGCTCACTGAAAACTATCCGCAGCTCAGATCAAACGAGCAGTTCCTGCGCCTGCAGGACGAGCTGGCCGGAACAGAAAATCGCATCAAGGTCTCGCGTCGCACTTACAACGAGACATTGCGCGACTACAACACCTTTGTGCGCGAGTTCCCCAACAGCATATGGGCTGGCATGCTCGGCTTCCATTCGAACGAGACATACTTCGAGGCCAGCGCAGGCGCGCGGACTGCCCCAACCGTCAAGTTCTAGCCACAGACCGGGCAGACGGGCTACCGGGAAAAACCAAAAGGCCATCGCGCTACGCGTGATGGCCTTTTTACTGGTTGGCACTTGGGCACAAGCAGTTCTGTCTGGTTCGGAGAAACCCGGACCCAGTCTATTTGAACGAGGCGATGGCGCTGGCCTCGTCGTCCTTGACGTCGAATACGGTGTAAAGCTTGGTCAACTGCAGCAGGTCGTGGACCTTCTTGGTCAGGTGCAGCAGCTTGAGATCCGCGCCCTGGTTCTTCGCGGTGGTGAAGGCGCTTACCAGCTCACCCAGCCCCGAGCTATCGATATAGTTCACATCTCCAAGGTTCAGCAGGATGCTCTTCTGTCCCTTGCTGATCAGGTCGCGAATGGCATCGCGGATTTGAACACTGCCTTCGCCCAGAGTGATCCGCCCGCTGAGGTCCAGGACGGTGACGCCGTCCACTTCACGGGAAGCAATAGTAAGTGCCACGGGAATTCCTCCTTGTTGGTAATAAGGTTATAGCACTTCGGCTGGAAGCAGCGGTGGGAAACTCCCAACCTGCCCGGTTCGCCGGCGGGAACGCTTCAAATCTTTCCGCAGCCGACGCTTCAATCGCCTAGTACTTTAAGTTTTTCCGTCAGCAGGCGCCAGATTTTTTACCAGCGTCAACTCGGTTCCGGGATGCAGTTGTCGAAAGTGTACCTCATCCATAAAGGACCGAATGAGGAAGATGCCGCGGCCAGTGCCGCGCAACAGGTTCTCCGGAGCCAGAGGGTCGGGAAGCGTTTCCGGATCCAAGCCCTTGCCCTGGTCGGCGATGGTAAACACCAGCGCCTTGCCTGTGTTTTCGGCGCTGACGGTGATCTGTTTGGCGGGATCGTAGTCGTTGCCATGGAGCACAGCGTTTACCGCAGCTTCCCGGACGGCCATGGTCACATGAAAGCGTTCATCCTCGTCCAAGCCGGCCTCCTCGGCCAACTTGTCCGCGACGGCTTCCACCTCACTGACGCTCTCCATGGTGGAACTCAGCGAAAAACTCATCCGTCCTGCCTTAGGTCCGCCCACCGGCTCATGGTCTCCGTTTTCCGGCATGGAGTGGAACTGTCCACCCTTCCGCGCCTCAGCAACCTTGCTGGAAGTTTCATGGCTGGAGGGGATTGTGTCAAGCAGGTGCGCGCGATGCGCAGTGGCTCTGTTACGTGTTTGCCGACGATACGATCGAAATCTGCGCGCATCAACTGGCGATTACCTCAAGTTCAGGATCGATGTTCGCCGCTTCCGCCCCTTGCGAATCTGAAACCTGATTTCCGCTACGACTATATTGACGGGGCGAGCAGCCCATGACTCTCTTGAACGCTGTGCTGAAGGCGCTCTCCGATTCATAGCCGAGCGACCCCGCAATGACGGAAACCGGATCACTGGAATTCGCCAACCGGTCACCGGCCAGCAACATGCGCCAGCGCGTCAGGTATTCAATGGGCGACTCCCCAACAGTCCGCTTGAATTTCATCGCAAAGGTCGATCGCGACATGCCGGCGCGTCTCGCCAACTCCTCCAGTGTCCAGCCATGCGCCGGGTCGTCGTGCATCGAACTGATGGCCGCGCTCATCTGTTGATCAGCTAAAGCGAACAGCCACCCAACGCCACTTCTCGCCCCCTCCGCCAGGTGCAGCCGCAGAGCCTGGACCAACATCAGGTAGGCCAGCTGTTGTGCCACCAGAAAGCCTCCCGGCTGTGGTTCGCGCAGCTCCTGTCTCATCCGCTCCAGTGACCAGCGCATGGCCTCCTTGTCCGATTCTTTTTGAATATGCACAATCGGTGGCAACACGCCCAACAGGATGCTGGCATGGCTGCCGGCAAACGCGAAATGCCCACCGGCAATGAAGCAATCCCCTCCTCCATTGATCGTGCGGACGCTGCCATTGGTCCCGGGCATGAGGAGTGTGCGGGCATCAATCGGCGGCAAACTCAGATCGCTCGCCAGGCGGAAAGGCCGCCCGCCGGGCAGCAGAAAGCAGTCACCCGCACTCAGACGCGCTGGCTCCGGAACGCCCTCCACCTCCAGCCAGCACCCGCCTGTCATCACGGCATAACATTTGATGCCTTCATGCCGTGCAAACTGGATGGACATTTCTCCGCCCACATCAAAGCCGCCGCATGAATAACTATGCGGCTTCAGCAGCGAGAGTACATTTGAGAGCGGATCCATAGTCCCTCCGGACGATGGCAAAGGTATTACGGACTTTCTAGCTAGATCGTATTCCCTCTTTCGCCATCTTGATATTAACCGGGCCGCCAGATGCGGCCTCGGAACGAAGCGAAGGAGAATCTGTTATGCGTGTTTTTGTCACCGGTGCTACCGGTTTTATCGGTTCAGCCATTGTTCCGGAACTCATCAACGCGGGCCATCAGGTGCTGGGCATGGCTCGGTCCGATGCCGGCGCCAAATCTCTTACTGCCGCCGGTGCCGAGGTACTTCGCGGCGATCTTGAAGACCTGGAAAGCCTCCGCAGTGGAGCAGCCAAGACCGATGGGGTGATACACACTGCCTTTATCCACGACTTCTCAAGATTCGAGGAGGTCTGTGCGGTCGATAAACGAGCCATCGAGGCTCTTGGCGCGGCGCTCGCCGGCTCTAACCGTCCATTGGTTGTGACCGCAGGCACCGGGCTCCTTGCGCAAGGCCGCCTTGGTACCGAAAAGGATGCGCCGGCTCCCGTCGTTCCCCGCGCGGCATCGGAGTATGCGGCCGAAGCGTTGGCGGCGCAGGGCGTTCGCGCCTCCATCTTGCGTCTCCCGCAAGTCCACGACACGGTCAAGCAGGGTCTGGTTACCTACCTCGTCGCGATCGCGCGCGAGAAGGGTGTCTCGGCCTATGTGGGCGACGGGCTCAATCGCTGGCCTGCCGTCCACAAGCTCGATGCTGCGCATCTCTACCGGCTGGCGCTTGAGAAGGGGACAGCGGGAGCCAGGTACCACGCAATTGCCGAAGAGGGCGTCCCGCTCCGTGAAATCGCTGAGGCAATCGGCCGCGGACTGAAGGTGCCGGTCGTCTCCAAATCCCGCGAAGAAGCAGCAGCCCATTTCGGTTGGCTGGCAATGTTCGTGGGTTTCGACGTTCCGGTCTCAAGCGCGCTAACCCAGCAATGGTTGGGATGGCATCCGACTGCGCTACCCGGAATGATCGCCGATCTCAACAATATGCAGTATTCCTAACCCTGATCCGTCGATTCAACGCAGGATGAGGTGGGTCTTCTCCTTGGATGCGGAAGGAACGCCGCGAACCCTGACTGTACCCAAGGGAAATACGCTCACCTCAAGCAATCCAGCACCACAGCCCGCGATTCGCCCGCGAATCGGGAGTCTCGGGCTTCGTTCTCAATCCTCAAATCGATTGCTTAATGCTTGCCTCGCGCTATAATTCAACCCACGAATGCCACTCGTCGCTGGCTCCCGGGTAGACTCGTATGAGATCGTCGCTCCCTTGGGTGCGGGCGGTATGGGCGAGGTCTACCGTGCTCGCGACAACGCCCTGAAACGCGACGTTGCGATCAAAGTGCTACCCGTCTTCTGGTCCGGAGATCCCGAGCGTCTCCGCCGCTTTGAAGTGGAGGCACAGGCAACCGCCGCCCTTAATCATCCCAATATTGTTTCCATCTTCCACGTTGGAAAGCACAACGGAGCGCCGTATATTGTTACCGAATTGCTGCAGGGAGACACTCTGCGCGATCGCCTGCGTAAAGGCCCAATGCGGCTGCGGGAGGTTCTGGACTTCGGCGCGGAGCCAATGGCCTTCCGTGTTCGATTGGCGGATCACAGCGTGGAGACCATCACCAGCCTGAAGGGCCTGCCCCTTGCCATCGGGCCGGGCGCGAATATCCAATTCGGCGTGGCTCCGGATGGTTCGCCGGTGTTTACACGCGACACCGGCACGCAGGAGATTTATGCGCTCACAGTGAAGTGGCCATGAACTTCTTCCGAAGGTAGCAAACACAACTGCCCAAGCAAGCCGAAGATCACGGAGTGGTCTCCGCGGTGAGTTACACTGGGTCGTTCTGTTGCCGTTCCGGATGCGGAAGGAACGCTGCGAACCCAAACTGCAACTCAGGGGAATACACTCACCTCATGAACGTCCGCACCGCAGCCCGCGTGAGCCTGACCGCGCTACTCGGCACTCCTGTGACCGACTCGCAGGGTCATCTGCGCGGGCGCCTCAAAGACATTGCCGTGGCCACCGGACCGGACGCGGGCAAGGTCGCTGGACTGGTGCTGAAGACGCGCACCGGCTTGTGCATTGTGCCCTCGGAAGACGTGATGGAGACCCCTGCAGGCACGTTGGAATTGCGCTCCTCGGGTGCCATGGTTCCGCTCAAGGACGACGGCAATTATCTCTACCTGCAGCAGGACTTGGTCGATCGTCAGATCATCGATATCCACGGACGTAAAGTAGTTCGCGTCAATGACGTCGATCTAGAGTGGCTGGGCCGTGGCGCCGCGCACTTGCTGCGCGTGGCCGAGGTCGAGGTCGGCTTGCGAGGAGCCTTCCGCCGCGTTTTCAAAGGACTGCTGCCGCGAGGTACGCTGGACTCGCTCTCTCGCAAATTCAGATTCAGCGGCATTCCCTGGCAGTTTGTCGACGTGATTGAAGTGGATCCGGCCCGGCGCGTGAAGCTGCGCATCGAATATGAGCGCTTGGCCGAGATGCACCCTTCAGACCTGGCCGAGATTCTTGAAGACCTGGCCCCGGCCGAGCGAGAAGCAGTCTTCACCTCGCTCGACGAAGAGGTGGCCGCCGAGACTCTTGAAGAGGTAGAGCCAAAGCTGCAGAAAGCCCTGCTCGAAAAGCTGGACGAAGAGCGGATCGCCGACATCGTGGAAGAAATGGACCCCGGAGCCGCCGCCGACCTGCTCGCCGAGCTGCCCGAGGAGCAATCCGACGCCATCCTGGAAGAAATGGAGCCGGAAGAGCGGCACGAGGTCGAAGAGCTGCTTGAGTTCGACGAGCACTCGGCCGCTGGCTGCATGACAACCGATTTCATCCACCTCGGACTGCAGTCAACGGTCGCCCAGGCAGTACAGGGGCTGCGCAGTTTCGACGGCGACCCGGAAGGCGTCACTGAAATCTACCTGCTTGACGAGAGGCGCATGCTCAAGGGTGCGGTTTCCCTGGCGCGGCTGGTGATGGCCCAACCGGAAACGCGCTTATCTGTATTGACCGAGCCCCGCGTGCTCTCCTGCCCAGCCGATCTGCGCCAGGACGACCTGGCCGAGCTCTTCGACAAGTACAATCTGCACGCTCTGCCAGTGGTGGACACGTTGGGCCGGATGGTAGGTGTTGTGCAGGCCGACCACGTGATCAGCTTCCTGCGGGAGAAGCTCTAGCAATGGCGGCGTAGTGGTGGTCGTTTCGTACAGTGTGGTGGTCTTTCGTAACGTCCCGAATCCGGCACAATCTGATACACATGGCCCAATTGGGTTACTGAATCGCTCTTTAGTTGATAGAAAAATCCCCGAATTCCACAGAATCTGTGAAAGAATTCAGAGATGGTCCAGTTTCCCAAGATTATTCAGGGCGGCATGGGTGTAGGCGTGTCGAATTGGCGCCTTGCCAACGCAGTTTCTAGGCTGGGCCAGCTCGGCGTAGTGTCCGGTACAGCGCTCGATCAGCTCTTTGTACGCCGCCTCGCCGACGGCGACCTCGGCGGCCACATGCGTCGCGGACTCGAGGCTTTTCCTTTCCCTGAGATGGCTAGGCGCATCTGGCAGGAGTACTTCGTTCCCGGCGGCAAGCCCAGCGGAGCGCCTTACCCCACCGTGCCGATGCACCAGCGGAAGGACTCGCCCAAGCTGATTGAGCTGTGCATGGTCAGCAACTTTGTTGAGGTGTTTCTGGCGCGCGAAGGACATAAGAATCCCGTAGGTATCAATTTTCTTGAGAAGGTGCAGTTACCTCACTTGCCGTCGATTTACGGGGCCATGCTTGCCGGCGTCGGTTATGTATTGATGGGTGCGGGGATTCCGCTCCATATTCCCGGCGTGCTCGACGCGTATGCAGCCTACCAGGCGGCCGAATACAAGCTGTCGGTGACGGGTGCAGTGGTGGGGCAGGACACGCAGATGCGGCTTGATCCGGCCGATTTTGCCGAAGGTCCGCTGCCGAAATTGACCCGTCCGCAGTTTCTGGCCATCGTTTCATCGAACACCTTGGCAACCACCATGCTTCGTCGTGCCAGCGGCCGCGTAGACGGATTGGTGATCGAATCCCCAACCGCCGGTGGCCACAACGCGCCGCCCCGCGGCAAACTCCAGCTCAATGAGGCCGGTGAACCGGTGTATGGTGAGCGGGATCGTGTGGACATCGAGGGATTACGTGCTTTGGGAGTTCCGTTCTGGCTGGCAGGCGGATATGGAAATGCGGAGAAGCTGCGTGAAGCCCTCGAGCAGGGCGCCGCGGGTATCCAGGTCGGAACTGCGTTTGCGTTCTCCACAGAGTCAGGCATGCGTACTGACCTGAAGGAGAAGCTGATCGCCCAGGCCATCGCCGGACGAGGCGCGGTGTTTACCGATCCTCTGGCCTCGCCAACCGGCTTCCCATTCAAGGTAGCGCAGCTTGAGGGAACCTCATCTGCCCTCCCGATTTATCAGGAGCGGAAGCGCGTCTGTGACTTGGGATATCTTCGCGATCCTTACGCCGCTGAGAACGGCACCATCGGCTATCGTTGCTCGGCAGAACCCGTGGCGAATTACCTGGCCAAGGGCGGCAAAATCGAAGACACGGTAGGAAGAAAGTGTCTGTGCAATGCCCTGATGGCCAATGTTGGCCACGCGCAGAAGCGCAAAGACCATGTTGAAGAGCCCCCGCTGGTAACCGTGGGAGACGATCTGAACACCATTGCAATGTTCCTGGCCCCGGGACGCGAAAGCTACAGCGCCGCTGACGTGGTCGAGTCTCTCATGAGCCTGGTTCCGGTGGAAGCAAGGCAGGCCGACCCGGTTCGGGCCAAAGAGCCGGTCCTGGCTCTAGAGCCAATCCTCAACATCGACCAGATTCTGGCTACCGCCTAGATCGCAGAAGCCGCCGCCGCTCCCGATCCTCCAGCACTTCCAGATCCTCCCGCTCCGGAAACCTATGGAATCCGTTCCGCCGCTTCGGGCAGCTTTGGGAATGCTGCGTGCGGCTCAGTCTGGTACCAGTAGGCCGTGGAGTAAAAACTGTCGGCGCGATCGTTCGCAGTGCCGTGCTCAATCGTCACGCGTATCGACTTTTCAAAGGTGATTGGGCTTTCAATGTGCCAGCGGTAGAGGCAGTAGCGCCCGTCCTTCTTCTCCGGCGTCACGATGTAGGGCGCGCCGTTGTGCATGAAAGCAAATGTCTGGCTCCCAAAGTCCCACGCTCCGTTGTAGTAGTCCTCGGTCCCCGTCCCGTTGATCGTTGGCATCGCATCGCCATCGATGATGATCATGTCGTCGCCCTCGCCGAACCAGCCGTCCTCATGCTGCACAACGGAGTGGGTCACCCCCACAAAATGTCCCTTGCCGGTCGCCTCCATGAACACATAGTTGTCCGCGCCGGTCAGGTTCTTGCTGTCGATCAAGCCGGGAGCCACGTGGCAGGGTGCGGCCTGTCGGTACTGCGCATGGAAGCGTCCGATGCCGTCGGGAAGCGCCGGGAAGGTCACGTAGTCGATGGCGAAGTAGAGGCTGTCCGTGCGGAGTTTGCCTTCGTTGGTCAGCGTAATGCGAGCCGAGCGGGCAAACGGCATTTGAAAATAGGCATTCAGCGCTTTGATGGGCGCCACGGCCAGCAAAGCCGACTGGTAAGTGAAGTACTGGCCCAGGCCCAGGCCAAAGAAATCGCCGATCGGCACCTCTACCGAAGGTGTCGCTTCTCCGTCCCACCAGGCGCGGAGGACCATGTTTTTCAAATGCATTTGGTCCGGTGAGTTAATGGTGAACCAGAGATGTGTCACCACTCCCGCACCTTCGATTTCAAGCAGTGTTGCGGCTTGGCTCGGCTCCACGACGACAAAATCGCCATTGCCGCCAGTCCGGTCCCAGCTTGAAGAGCGGCGCGTCTTGTAACTACGCAGACGAGCCAGGGCCAGCAGTTCTTCCGGCGCCGAGTGCTCATATCGAGATGGCGGTTCAATGGCTGCACTTGCAGAATCTGTGCTGGCGGCCGCTGCTGGGGCGTTCAGGCTCAACAGCGCGGCAGCCGACACTCCTGAAACCATGGTTCCAAGCAGTTTGCGCCGCGTGCGTAGATCTTCATTCGAGTCGGACGGTGGCATAGGGTGAGCCCTCTCGGCAGTCTTGTCGTGAAAGCGTGTTGTAGTCTGGCCCGCCGTGGGATGTCAAGTTTGGGAGCGAGACTCTAGCAATAACCAAGCAGGGGGAGAATGCAGCGTGCGTCGGCCAGAGGAAAGGCCGCAGTTGCCTCACAACGGGAGCAGCGTTCATCCGCATCGTGCGAGTATTCGGGGATGGTCTGCAGGTCCTTCCGCAGATCAATCAAACTGGTGAGCAAAATGGCCGTCTCGGAGAATGACAGCGGATGATTGGGCTTCCTATGCTCAAACCAGACTGGCCCCATAACATCAATTTCGACTAGCGGGAGTAGTCGCAGAAAATCGCGCGCGTGTTTGGCGGGCATCGGCGTCTCGTGCGCAAGGTCCATGCAGAGCCGGGCGATGCGCGCGGTCAGGTCTTCAACGGAAATCATGCGTAGATCGCTGTCGTCAACCGCAATCGAAATCGCGCGGGCAATGCTGTTCCCACAGGCCCGAAAAACATCCACGCGAACCGCAGTCTCGGGATCGACAGCCTGCAGGAGCGTCTTTCCTGGAGGGGCATGCGGATGAACGTGGCGAAAGATCATGGTGCCAGCGAGTCCCTTCGGAATTGCTTCAAAGGTGTCCGTCAGAAAGTCGATGTCGTTGAATGGACGCGGCGGTACGGCGAGTCCTCTGCCCAGCAGATGCAACTCAATTGCGAGACCCCCGGTCAGCACCAACTGCGCAATGTCATTCCGCAACAGTCTGGCCATCGTCAGATTGGCACGCTCTGCATCAGCAGCAAGAAGAAACGCACTCAGATCCATTGCCTTCTCCTCGATCCCGACATGTTTTGCTAAGGCTTAATGCTCGATTTTGATTGGGCGAAATACCCGTCAATAGCCTGCTGCCACTCCTTGCCGGCCGATTTGTCGCCTTCGCTCATTGCCACAACATGCGGGTTGCCTTCGAGAGTGAGCGCTGTGCGTGTATAAGTCACATTCACCGCAGTTGCATCCGCGCTGACTGGCTTGAAGCGGACATCAATGACGGTCACCATCAGACCGGGCAGGAAATAGACATATTGAAAGTGTCGTGCCTCTACGTCGAATTGGGTAGTGACCCAGGTTGCGGTATGCGGACCGTGTTGGATCGTGAAGACCGCGCCATCGGTATCGCTAGCCGGTAGCGGATGGATGAATTGCGGATCCCAATATTTGCCGGCCCATGCGCGCTCACCGTTGGGACCAAACAGCGGTGCGGTTACAGAGTAGGACGCGTGAACCAGCAGATCGAAGCTCGTCTGTGTTCGCAGGCAGGACTCAGTAGCCGCCGGCGCCGTCTGCGAAAGAAGCGGCGCCGCCATGCCGGCCAGGACAGGTCCGGCGAAAGCAAGAATCGGGAGCAGGCCTTTCATTTCCTTTTCTCCTTCAGGTTATGGCTGTCGCTGGACTTGAGAACCATGCCATAGAGAGTCTTGAACTGCTCAATCTCTTTAAGGGTCTGCGGGGAAAACGGTGCCTTACCCTCAAAGACGTGCAGCACGATTCCTTCCAGCAGATCGCCGAGCGTCATGTCCTTCTGCTCAGCAATAGCTTTAAGCACCTTCAACATGCGCTTTTCCAGCCTGACGCCGGTCTGGACCCGCTCAACCACGATGGGTTCACGGGGTGGTTGTTGTTCCTGTGCCATGGGCATCTCCTGTTATCTGTGTATTAATGTACCCAGATAACATAGCCGTGTCAATCCATATTCAGGCTCCTCGCGAAATTCGCCCGCCGGGTTCGCGCGACGGGGTCAGCCCTGTTATGTTCATTGAGGAAATCAATGACTCCTCCATAGGAACCCGCGGCATGCTCAAGCGTTGGCGAATCCGGATATTGCTGTTTCTGGCCGTTCTCGGCCCCGGATTCATTACCGCCAATGTTGATAACGACTCCGGCGGCATCCTCACCTATTCCCAAGCTGGCGCGCAGTACGGCTACACGCTGCTGTGGACCATGATTCCCATTACGATCGCGTTGATCGTAGTGCAGGAAATGTGCGCCCGTATGGGCGTAGTCACCGGCAAGGGCCTCAGCGACCTCATCCGTGAGGAGTTTGGCCTACGGCTGACCTTCGTGCTCATGATCATGCTGGTCGTGGTCAACTACACCAACGTAGTGACGGAGTTCATCGGCATTGCCGGTTCAATGCACCTGTTCCATGTCTCAAAGTTCATCTCCGTCCCATTTTGCGCGGCCCTGGTCTGGTACATGGTCGTGCGCGGCAGCTACAAGAGCACGGAAAAAATCTTCATCGTCGCATCTCTGGTCTATATTGCCTACATCTTCGCGGGCGTTCTCTCGCAGCCCAGTTGGCACGATGCTTCGCTGGCGACGATTCAATTGCCGCCGAGTTCGGTTTGGCGCGACAAGGCGTACATGTACATGGCCATCGGCGTGGTCGGCACAACCATCGCCCCGTGGATGCAGTTCTATCTGCAGTCGTCCATTGTTGAGAAGGGGATTCGCGTCAAAGACTACGCGGCCTCGCGGCTCGACGTGATTGTGGGTAGCCTGTTTACAGACATTGTCGCCTGGTTCATTGTGGTAGCCTGCGCAGCAACACTCTACGTACATGGAATGGGCGCCATCCAGGTGGCGTCGGATGCGGCGGAGGCAATGAGGCCGCTGGCGGGCGACTACGCATTTGTTCTTTTTGCCTTCGGGCTGTTCAACGCATCGCTCTTTGCTGCGTCAATTCTGCCGCTCTCGACGGCGTACACGGTGTGCGAAGGGCTCGGCCTTGAGTCAGGCGTCGACAAGCACTTCAAGGAAGCGCCGTTCTTCTACTGGCTCTATACGCTGCTGATCGTCGGCGGTGCCGTAACTGTGCTGTGGCTGCCGGATGCGCAACTGATCAACGTGGCGATCCTCTCGCAGGTGCTGAACGGCGTCTTGCTGCCGGTCGTCATTATTCTCATGCTGATGCTCATCAATCGCGCCGACCTGATGGGCGAGCATAAGAACTCGCGCCTGTGGAATGTGATTGCCTGGGGAACCAGCATCATCGTCATCGGCATGACGCTGGTCATGCTGTGGGGCCTGATCCCGGGGCACTAATCAGACGAGGCCGAAGTTCGCGTCTTTGCGCACTCTCTTGTCTTCGGCATCAAGGTCACGTAGCTCGTTGAACCATCTGTAGAACGCGTCGTCGAATGTGTAGTTCTTCATGAATTGGAGGGTGGGTAGCCGATCATCTTCTGGAATAAGGCATAGATACCGAGTCCCCCCGCCTTCCTCGCCCCGCGCCACATATTCCCGCCTGCCGCGGATCCCGCTCAAGGGTAACTTCAGCCGATTAAGAATCGATCGTAACTCAATCGCATCACCTGTGAAGGTGACGGTAGTTTGGAAAGCGTTAAAGCTCAATCCCAAGCCGACCAGCAGAAAAATGGTGCTCAGGATAATTAGGAAAGGCCGAGGTTCCTCTTCTCCAAAGAACACTCCTTTCCACGAGCCGACCACAAAAAAGACGCTTAATGCCAGAAACAGTAGAGCAAATGCGCGCTGGCTCCAATGCAGACGATATACGCAGAAACTAGGCGCCGGGTTTTCCATTCCAGCCCTACCCCCGAATGTGGTTCACGCCACGGCTAGACGCTTGAACCGAATGCGGCCCGCGAAATCTGCGCGAGATCGTGGTGAGGCAGTGCGGCTCGATGTACTCGGAAACTATAACGCAGAAGGGGCGAGACGGATTCTTCATAGACATAGGGAAATCCCCTAAAGCAGCTTGCCGTCAGCCAAGTCGCGGATGAGCCCGCGGTCGGCGGCGAGAAAGTCGTATCCTGGCAGGTCTTCGAGCTTGGTCCAGCGCACATCGTGATAGATGCGATTCTGCATCTCGCCTGTGAACTCGTGCACAGCAAAGAACTGCAGGTCAACGGCGCCGCCGTGCCGGTAGTTGTGGCGGATTCGGGTGACGCGCGGTCCGATGGTAGCTTGGATACCGAGTTCCTCGTCCAACTCGCGCGCCAATGCCTGCTCGGGGCTCTCGCCGGCCTCAATCTTGCCGCCAGGAAACTCCCACTGCAGTGCCATTGGTTGGTCGGGGCGTCGCTGCCCAATCAGCACCTGGCCTTCGCGTACGATGAGCGCCGCTGCCACAAAACGCAGAGCGGGACCCGCGGGTCTGGCATTCGAAGATGGCGGAGTCTCTTCCACCCCTCTAGTGTAAACGCACCAAAAGGCGCAGAGACGGAATGGATTCAACCACTTCGCTGCGATGAAAAGCCAAGCGAAGGCGGGCATCTGTCTTCGGTCTCAGAATCAAGGCGCTTGGCACCAGGACGCACGTCGGCCTTAATCCCGCCCAGTCACATCATCGGTGCCGTCGGCAGCATGGGGCATGAAGTAGCCCCAGCCGTTTATTGCCGCAGCCGCCAACAGCGCCGGAGAAGGATTAACCGGGAATGCATGGCGCGCAATCTTGAGCATGGCTAGATCATGGATGGAGTTGCCAAAGACGGCGTCGGGGTTGGGCAGTCCAATCCGCCGAAGCGTCACGGCCTTGCCTTCATCGGTAGGCACGTCCACCAGATCGCTCGTGATCATGCCCGCGTGCACATGAACCTCCGCAGCCATCACATGGTCTTCGGGGATCAGGAGATCGCGCACTCCCTCGGCGACAACCCACTTGTTGGTTGAACTGACAGCCCAAATCTCGACGTTGGCCCCCCGCAGATTTTCAAGCAACGCAGCCATCTCAGGGAAGACGCGCGCCTTCACAAACTTCTTAATGTACTCGGCAGCGGCGGTGCGCAGCTCCTGGTCACGTAGCCCCGCGTAAATTTGCACCATCTCGCCGCAGATTTCCACCTCGCTCACCTTGCCTGCCCGGTATGCCCGGTGGCGGCTGTCGATCCAGTCACTTGTGGATCGCGAAACCAGGCCCTGTTCCAGTGACCAGGTCATGAATTCCAAGCCGGCATCGCCGCTCCACAGGGTCCCGTCACAATCAAAGACGGCAACCTTGGGATTGTTCTCGAGGACCAGCCGCTCGAACTCATCGGCCGTCCATCGGGGTATTTCTATTTGCGCTGGTGTCAAGCGTTCCTCACTCATGCTTCAGGATTCGTCTAACTATATTCTCAACTAAATGGCCCTGTTTTTGCACGTGAACGCTTGAAGAATGATCACAGTAACAAGGACGAGCATGAGTTTGCGTGTGGGTTAATGAGTTTGATTCCTGTTGAACGAGGTTCGGCCAATAGCGCACAGGCGGTGGGGATGGGTCGAATCCGCAGATAATCGAACTTGTGGAGAGCACGCGCAATCTTCCGCTGTTGAAGGACTACCAGTCGTATCTGCGGGTGGAAAAGGGGCTGCGTCCGCTAACCTGTGAGGCCTACGATAACGACCTGAAAACCTTTGCCGAGTTTATCGAGGGACGGCAAGGAGTACTGTTGACCGCCACGCAGCAGGATGTAGCGGCATTCCTTGAGCATCTCCGTAATCATGGAATCGATTCGCGCTCCGCAGCTCGCAAGTTGAGCTGCTTGCGCGGCTTTTACAAGTGGCTGCTGCTCGACCGCAGAATTCATCACGATCCCACGGTCAACATTGAGTCTCCCAAGGCCTGGAAGGTGTTGCCCAAATCGCTGGCTGAGCCTGAAGTGGCAGAGATGCTGGAGCGGGCTGGGATGGCCGCCTCCCATCCGCAAGCGAAAGCTACGGCTTTGCGCGACTGCGCGATTCTGGAGCTCCTGTACGCCGGCGGCCTGCGCGTCTCGGAGGTAACAGCGCTTTCAACCCGAGACCTGTCGCTGGATCTCGGTCGTGTGCAGGTGCGTGGCAAAGGCGACAAGGAACGCATTGTGCCGCTGGGACGATCGGCTATAGAGGCGCTCGAAACGTATCTGCGCGAGGGAAGACCGCATCTGGCACGCATCAGCACCGCGCGAAAGAACGCTGAGTCCCGGCAAGACGCAACGCGGCTTTTTCTCTCCTTGCGTGGGATGCCGCTGACAAGACAATGGGTCTGGCATCTGGTAAAGATGGCGAACTCCGGAGCAAGCCCGCACCGACTGCGCCACAGTTGCGCCACTCACATGGTGGAGCACGGCGCGGATCTGCGCAGTGTGCAACTGATTCTGGGACACGCAGACATATCCACTACGCAGGTCTACACGCATCTTGCACTCGGTCGATTGAAAGAGGTGCACCGCATGCATCATCCACGCGCAACGCGGCGCGGTGCGGATGCGGAGGCCGATTCCAACGCAGAGCATCATGCCGGGTTGACCTTGGTTGAGAAGAAGTCATGAGTGAATCGGCTGCTCCCACAAGCGCCTGGCCTCTTGCCCAGCTCGTCGACGATTACCTGCGCGTGTTGGCCAACGAGCGCGGCTCCTCGAAGCACACCTTGCGTGCATACAGCCGCGAATTGCTGGGATTTGCTGCCTACCTGGGAGAGCGATACGGCAAGGATTTGACAGCAGACTCAATCGAGCACACTCAGATTCGCGCGTATCTGAGCACTCTTTATGATCGCGGTCTCTCCAAGGCTTCGGCGGCGCGTGCGCTGGCGTCGATTCGCAGTTGGTTCAAATGGTTGGCGCGCACTGGCTACGTGGAAATGAATGCGGCATCACTGGTAGCGACTCCGCGCCTGCCCAAACACCTGCCGCGTGTGCCTTCGATCGAGCAAATGAATCGCGTCGTGGACTCGGTGGACGAAGATGCCGCAAGCTGGCCGGCGCGCGACCGTGCGATTCTCGAGATGCTTTATGGCTGCGGTATCCGCAACGCCGAGTTAACCGGACTGAACCTGAATGACATTCACTGGGCCGACCAGGCGATCCTGGTGCGCGGCAAAGGACAGAAGCAACGATACGTGCCACTGGGCGATGCCGCGGCACAGTCATTGCGCGCGTATATCGCGGAGCGTGCTGCGCGAATCGCGGCGCAGGGCAAGGCCAGCGCAACCCCAACACCCGCGTTGTTCTTGAATCTGCAATTGCGCGGCTTGGGAAAGCCCGGCGCGGAGGCCCGATTGACCGTGCGCAGCGTAGGCCGAATCGTAAAGCGCATCGCAGTTTTGCGCGGCCTTTCCGCAGATGTGCATCCGCACACCCTACGCCACGCCTTCGGCACGCATTTACTAGAAGAGGGCGCCGACCTTCGCGCGATCCAGGAGTTGCTGGGGCACGAGCGTCTTTCAACCACGCAGCGTTACACGCAACTCACCACCGCACAGTTGACGGTGGTCTATGACCGGACGCATCCGCGGGCCAAATAGACGATCTCAGAGCCAATTATCGTGTTGATCTCGAAATCTCAGCCGTCATTTGGGAACTGCTTGGCAACGCATCGCACAGCGCCAACGCCAGCAACGGATAAGCTGTCCCGCTGTAGGTGATGAACTGCCAGCCATCCCGATTCAACGAGCGCGTCCACCATCTTCCCGATGAACGCTGGTTGGCAAGCAGCCAGGAAACACCGTGCTGAATGCGAGCATCACTGGACGGAACGCCCGCTTTGCGCAGGGCGATAATTGCCAGCCCCGTCATATGCCCGTCGCTGGGAGGATCAGAAATCTCCAATTCTGCTCTGAGTTTATCTGCCCGATTGCCCTTCCCCCACTCCTCCGGCAGAGCAAAAGCTCGGATCGACCATCCACCGTCAGCTTTTTGATGACTGAAGATCATCTGAATCAATTGCTGCTGGCGCGTAGCACTGATCAGCCCGGGCAACTCCGTCGCTGCCCAAAGCAAATCCGTTCGATCGTAATCACCCTGGACCTTGCGCTCAGCCCGAAGGTAGTTTTCCAGGAGATCGATTCTTGCCTCAATCGGTGTTCCGTGCTGTTGAGCCAGCCAGCCCGGTGCGTTGCCTATGGCCCGCGCAGCCACCGTGGCCAGTTGGTAGCGGTTCGACTCCAGCGGCGGATTGTTGTCGTCGCTGATGGTCCAGTCCCCATCCGCCCGCTGCAGTTTGAACATCATGCTCAACGCCTGGGCTGTCTCCGGCGACAAGCGATGCGTCACATGCGCATCCCATATTGCCAATCCCGCAGCCACGTACACTGCCTGCGTCGAATCCAACTCTGGCCGCAAGTCTGCAGGATCGGTGGCTAACTCATCCTGGAGCGTGGCAACAAAGAAATCGCGCAGCTCCTTTTGCGGCTGACCAAGCTGCGGAGTGAGCAAAGGCCGCACCACCATGTACGATCCGTTGGTATGGCAGGCAACGCATTTCCAATCGGCAGTCCAGGCCAAAGCCCCCTGCTCCATATAATCCACAGCCAGCTTAGGTGAGAACGGAATCTTGTTCTCGGCAGGTGAAGGGCGAGCATACGTTACGTCCTTCAAGTGGTACTGGTATTGAAACGGAATGTGCCACGCGGTGTCCTTGGTTGCCCTATGCAATTCGAGCGGCGCTGAGTGATGGTCGAATGTCCAGGTGCCTGTAATCGACGTTCCGTCAGTACTGACCTTGCCGTGGTATTCGTCCTTGCCACCGTTGACGGTAAGCTTCAGATCAGAACCGTTTACCAGCAAAGAATCGACATGTACATTGTCGTGGACGAATTCGATATAGCATGCAGCGGGCTCCCATCCACCCTTATCGCTTTTAGTGATCTGGAGGACGAACCGGCGCTGGTCTGAGTCCGTTTTGAATGATCCCTGCCACGTTGAGGCCAGATCCTGCGCATGCACGGCGCAGCCCAATAGCAAGGCGATCGCAAAGACCTGGAATACACGTTTTCTCATCGGCTGATTCTCCGCGCAGCGGTACTCTCTGGAGCCCGTATCTCGCCCATTCTACAGGGGACGCGAAACAACCCGCCGCTAAAAACTGATCTTCCGGTTTGGGAACCAGGTGAGCTGGATGTTCGTCGTCGTAACAGTCTGCTGGCCGGGCAGGTAAATGGGAGCTTTCCAGTGCTCATAGGCGAAGCCACCGTTAATCTCAAATTCCTTGTGAATGCGCTTGACCACCTGAAAGTTGATGTCGTTCAGCGTAGTTCCATATTCAATGGTGGGGGTGGCAGGGGTCGTCGAGGTGGCTGCCGTGCCAGGAGTTTCAATAAAATCTTTCGCCGCCTTTTGATGACGCGCGCTCACCTGAATCCACTCGTTGCCGCTCAGGTGGTAAGTGATCCACCCCTGTCCGCCCTTGTCTTCGCGGCCGATCCAATCGCCGAAGATCTGTCCGTTGTTGGTGTATCCCTGCCTCTGAACGGCTTCAAAATACATGAATTCGCCGCCGACACTACGCGAAACTGGGGGATCGGTCGAGATGCCTTCGGCGCGTACATCCAGCTTGGCAAAGCCGGGCATATGCGAGAGATAGAGGCCGGGCCGCCATGAGGCGCGACGGGGCGCATCGATCGGAGAAACATCGTCATGCACTTCCGAGTCGCAGTAGAGCGTGAGCCACTTGCGGACGAAGGGAAGACGGTAAGAAAAGTCGAATGCGCCAAAGCGGGCGCCGGGATCCGAGGAGCTGTCTTTGATCTGTGGGGTGGGCGCGGCGGCGAGGCTGAAGAAACTCCTCAGGAATGAGTGGAGATTGATTGGCTCGTGGTCCTTACCGCCCCAGATAACTGTGCGCTGGAAGCCGAATTCGATATCTTCAGTCGGCCGGAAGCTGACCTTCTCAGTGTGCATCCAGGGATCGAAGGGGAAGGTGTGGCCCTTGAGTGGGCCGATCATGAACTCGTAACGGAACGGGCCGGTGAGTCTGGACAGCAGCGGAATGTTTAGCGGCTCGATGCGGTTGATACGAAAGGAATAGATGTTCTCAGCGTTGTTGGAATAGGCGAAAGCACCGCCTGCTCCGGGGCCGAGCCAGTCGTCCTGTTTTCCGAAGGAGATTTCGTGATTCAGGTAGTTTGCGCTGACATATGCCTCCATCACGCGTCCCTGCGTAGTTGTACCAACAGGTCCATTGGGAATGGTGCTTTGCAGGTTGAGCGGGAGGGGTGTGCATCCGATTCCTGATAGCTCGCAAGCATTGGTGAAATAGTTTGTCGTGCCGTCAAGCGAGGCCAGCGACTGTGTGAGCGCTGCCGAATAGCCTGTTCCCGAAGGAGCACCCTGAAACTCGCCGCGCGCATAGATCAGAAAGTGGCCGGCGGAAGCATAACCGCTGGCGCCAGAATAGTTGTTGAACCCATTGACATACGGCCGGCCGTAATCGTTGATGATCGTCGAGCCTAGATGATAACTGTCGCGCAGAGGCCTGCCGCTGATCCCGCGCATGACTGAGTAGACTGACTCGAAGCGCGAGTTTCCTTCATGCGACAGGCAAGGGCCCTGCATGTCGTCGCGCAGCTCCTCCAGCAGTGCCTCGTAAATCCCTTGAGCCTCGTCCGTTGCTGGACCTTGATCTGCGTCTTCAATCTTGGCTCCGGCTGCCTCAATCATGCGCTCAATGCTGGAGCGGGTCCAAGGCCGCATGCCCAGGTAAACCGTGTCGACATATCCCAGTGAATAAAGGCGAAGAATGGCAGGATAGACCCAATTATCAACTGGAATGTACGCCGAATCGAGCTGAGAAGGTTCGCAAATTTGCGCGGGGGTGCCGGGATCGTGGACGGTTTGGGCTGCTGGCTGTGTGCCGGCCTGCGAAGCCGGCTCTTGGGCGTTGAGCGGGTTGACAGTCGAAAAGAGTAGAGCTACCAAAAGAGCGGAACAAGAAACTAGACCGTAGATGGCAAGAGCTTTGGAGGAAGTTCGGCTCACCTTCATGTCCTCACTTTATCACCGGGAGTTGGTTCTTCAGCCGTTCCGGATTGGACGTTGAAAGCAGCGCAAAGGGGGCTAGTCCCGGACCCACGAAACCGCCGCGTCCAGTTCTCGGCGAAAACCGGCGACAATCTCCGTCCTCAATGCGGCCGTGAACAACCCCTTTCGGGCGAGGTATTTCTCCATGTTATGGATCGGGTTGTTGTCACGATTGTGGACCATGTCTGCGGATTGCCAGCGCTTGCACTCGATCAAAGTGGGTCCTCGTCCCTGGCGGGCACGGGCGATCGACTCCGAGGCAACCCGATAAACAGCGACAACATCATGGCCATCGACGGGAAGAGCCGGGCAGGTCTCGGGATTTGTTTTTGGAGGGAGCGCGGAGTGAGAAACGAAGATCATTGGCAAGCCATGCTGTGAGGCGTGGGAAATTGCTTCCTGCCAGGTGCGGCGCGCGGCCGGGCCCCGTCCGGGGTAGGCTACGGCTATTTTGCGATTCTTGCTTGCTTTATTGACCCCTGCAGCAGCGACGGCCTCCGCAATCCCAGGCTCGGGCTGCCACGACGCAGCCTGGGAAGGGGCCGCAATGGGGCGCGTCAGGGCCTTTAGTAGCTCACTAAGAGGCACGCCTTTTAGAAAGAAGGGGATGTGGCTGCCTGGTTGGGAGGTGATGGTGTCCTCTGAAACCAGGTCGATCAGCACTCCCACGGACACTGCCTCTCGCCCTCGAGCGGGTTCCCAGGGGAAGCTAGCTGCACCGTGCCCATTGAGCTTGCTGACCCGTTCCGCCTTGATCCGTTCTTCAAGCATGCGGCTCTTGAGCATGGCGGCGTAAAGCTCGAGCAGCTTCTGGTTCGATATAGGTGAGAAACCGTTCTCGGCGGACACGGGCTCTGAAGCGGCGGCTTGTCGCGTGGTCTTGAGGGGCATCGGCAGGGATCATTCTCCGGTTAGGGGGATTGTAAATGGCTCGGCGAAAATGGCGAACCGAATGTTCTTAATTGCGCATCTTAAGCAGTGTCCGAGGCAAGCTGCCGGTAGTCACAGTTTGACCTCTCCCGGATTCTTGGTACTATTGATCAGCAGATGATTTGCGCTTTCCCAAGCCGCTCCTGTTGTCGCCTGTCGAACACATTCGACGGGTGTACCTGCTAGTCTCCGATCCCCTGGATGATCTTGAATAAATAATCCTGGACAAACGATTGAGAAGACACACCCGTAGCTGAAAAAGCCGGGTGTCTCTTTCTCCTGTGCCGGCCTTCAGCACGACCCTTCAAAAAGAGGTCTGCCATGCCGGTCGCCGAACAAGAAACGCCGAATCCTCAAATCCGAACCAGCTACGCCGCGCTGCGAAGTCCCGTCCATCTAAGCCATCTGCGGCTGCTGGAAGCAGAAAGCATCCATATTCTGCGCGAAGTGGCTTCGGAGTTTGAGCGTCCAGTGATGCTCTATTCCATAGGCAAGGACTCTTCCGTGATGCTGCGCCTCGCGCAGAAGGCCTTTTATCCCGGCCCGATTCCGTTTCCGCTGCTCCATATCGACACGGGATTCAAGTTCGCGGAGATGCTCGAATTCCGCGACTCTATGGCGCGCAAGGTCGGGGCAACCCTGCACGTGTGGCGCAACGAGGAAGCGATTGCGGCGGGAACAAACCCGATTGCGCTGGACACCAAGCGCTGCTGCGGGCTGCTGAAGACGCAGGCGCTGCTGGATGCTCTGAAGCACTACAACTTCAATGCGGCTTTCGGCGGAGCGCGGCGCGACGAAGAAAAGTCGCGGGCCAAGGAGCGGATCTACTCATTTCGCGATGGCGCTGGGCAGTGGGACCCCAAAAACCAGCGCCCGGAGCTATGGAATCTGTATAACGAGCGCATTCATCCAGGCGAAAGCATTCGCGTCTTTCCGCTGTCGAACTGGACTGAGATGGACGTGTGGCAGTACATCCACGAGGAGAAGATTCCGGTGGTGGACTTGTATTTTGCCAAGGAGCGCCCTATGTATGTGCGCCCCGCCGGTTCTGGTCAGGAAGCGTTGCTCCCAATCGAACAGGATTTTGTAGCATGGCCGGGAGAGAAGCCACAAATGGTGAAGTCGCGGTTGCGCTCGCTGGGCTGCAGCCCGTGCACCGGGGCCATCCGGTCAGATGCGGAAACAATTCCGGAGATTATTGCGGAGCTGATTTCGTTTCGTTCTTCAGAGCGGGCTAACCGGGCCATCGACCACGATCAGGAAGGGTCAATGGAAATCAAGAAGCGGGAGGGCTATTTCTAAATGGGTGCTCTCACGGTTCCAGCTTTTTCAATTGACGAGTTTCTGCAGCAGGAGCGCGAGAAAGATCTACTGCGCTTTTCCACCGCGGGCAGCGTGGACGACGGCAAGTCAACGCTGATTGGGCGGTTGCTTTACGACACGCAGAGCGTCTACGAAGACCAGGTGAGGTCGATCGAAGGGAAGGGAACGACCGCGCCAGGGCAGATTGATTTTGCGCTGCTGACGGATGGGCTCAGGGCAGAGCGCGAGCAGGGAATCACGATCGATGTTGCGTACCGCTACTTCTCCACAGCACGGCGGAAGTTCATCATTGCGGACACCCCGGGCCATGAACAGTACACGCGCAACATGGCCACCGGAGCTTCCACGGCAGATGCGGCGGTGGTGCTGATCGACGCTTCGAAGGGCATATTGATTCAATCGCGGCGGCACGCTTATATCGCATCGCTCCTTCGGGTACGGCACGTGCTCGTGGCCGTGAACAAAATGGACCTCATCGATTATGACGAGGGCCGGTTCCGGACCATCGAGCGGGAGTTCAGCGCGGTGTTGGAAGAGATTGCGGCAGACACCGGTAACCCCGTCGAGGCCAGGTTTGTACCTGTAAGCGCGTTGAAGGGCGACAACATCGTTCATGGTTCAGGCGCGACCACATGGTACGAGGGGCCATCGCTCCTTGAGTTGCTGGAAAGCCTGCCGTCGTCTGTAGACACGCGCGCGGAGCCATTCCGCTTTCCCGTGCAGCGGGTTCTTCGCCCCGATGCCGCGTTTCGCGGATTCGCAGGACAGATTGCTTCAGGGACGATTCGGCCCGGCGATGAGATTACAGTGTTGCCCTCGGGCAGACGAGCAGCGGTCGAGCGTCTTGTGACCTGGGACGGCGATCTCGCCGAGGCGAATGCACCCCTGTCCGTGACGCTGGTGCTGGATCGGGAATTGGATATCAGCCGAGGCGATCTGATTGTCTCTTCCCAGTCGCCGGCATCCGTGACCAAGAGCCTGAAAGCCGCGCTGGTATGGATGGATCAAAAGCCGCTGGCCGTGAATCGGCGCTATCTGTTGAAGCACACTAGTCAGACGGCCCCCGCTTTCGTAACCTCCATCGAGCATCGCACCGACATCGGAACACTCGCACATGAGCCAGCCGAGACGCTGGAGATGAACGGCATCGGGGTCGTAGCGCTGAATCTGCTGAGGCCGATCGCGTTAGACACATATGGAGAAAATCGCTCCACCGGCGCATTCATTCTGATGGACCCGGAGACGAACGCGACGATAGCCGCCGGAATGGTCACCGCGACAGGGAGTTTCGAGGCCAGCGGTTGGGGCTCCGGCGCAATATTGACGGGACCCGTGACCGCCCGCGAAAGAGCGACACGATGGGGACATCGCGGTGGGCTGCTTGAGTTAAGCGGTCCGGCCGGGCTCATTGACCAAATTGAGCGATCGCTGTTTTCTATCGGTGCCGTATCCAGCCGAATCGATAGCGGAGATGAGCTGTTCAAGAATCGTCCAGGTGCGCTGGAAAGCCTGGTCAAGCTGAACGTTCGGTCCGGCTTTCTCGTCCTCGTCGCGGCCACGACCGCCAGTGACAAACTGATCGCTCGCGCGGAAGGACACGAAACGACGTTCGCATCAAACAACGCTGAAGCTGCAATTCAGGGTATTCGCGGGCTGCTGACCCGCGCCGGAATTCTCCGGACATCGGAAAACGTGGATTGGGAAATCTAGTTCGGGAGAAAACTCGATGAGCACGATTGAAATCACGACCGAGGTCAATGCGAAGCTAGACCAGGTGCGGGCGGCGCTAGCCTCTGCAATTACGGACAAGGGTGATGTGTGCCTGACATGCAGCTTTCAGGCCGAAGATGTCCTGTTGACCAAGCTGGCGTTGGAACTGGATTCGAACATTCCAATTCTCTTTCTCGATACGGGCTACCACTTCAAAGAGACCTACGCCTACCGTGATCAGATTGCGAGCGATTGGCAACTGAATCTGATCAATCTGCTGCCGAAAAAAACAGTAGCCGAGCAGGAGAGCGAGCACGGTCTGCTCTATCAGTCCGCGCCTGATCAATGCTGCAATCTTCGCAAGGTTGAACCGCTGTTCAAAGCTGTGGCCGAGTATCGCGTATGGCTCACTGGATTGCGCAGGGAGCAGGCAAAGAGCCGTGCAGCACTTGAGGAATCGGCGCTGTTCACTCTGCCCGGAGGTCGACAGGTGCTGAAGCTTGCGCCGTTGGCTGCATGGACAACGAGGGACGTCTGGTATGCCTGCGAGGAACTCTCAATCCCGCTGCTGCCGTTGTATGCGCGTGGATACTCATCGATCGGCTGCGAGCCATGTACTTCGCTTCCACTGGATCCAAATGATCCGCGGTCAGGCCGGTGGGCCGGTCGCAAGGTTGAATGCGGGATTCACATTGAAGCGGCGCCGGCGACGTAACAGAGGCGCGGAACTGAGGACCGAATGCAATACGTGATTGGATTCCTGATTGCGTTGTTCATCGCGCTGACTGGCGTGGGCGCGGGGACTGTTACGGTACCGGTGTTGATCCTGTTTCTAGGAGTGCCTGCACCGGTGGCAGTAGGTATCGGCCTGATGTTCGCGACCGCCGTGAAATTGATTCTGGTTCCCACTCAAATCATCCGCCGTAACGTGGACTGGCGGACACTTGGTTTCATGCTTGCGGGCGGAGTGCCCGGAGTAATTATCGGTTCGCTATTTCTGAAGCACCTGGTAACCGTCGGACCCCAAACCACGCTGAATGCGCTACTGGGCGCGATTCTTGTAACGACAGCAAGCTGGCAGATATATGTATTCTTCCGGCCGCTGAAACAGAATGCAAATCGGAAAGACCGGAGCCCGCTGCTGGCGTGGCTGATGTTGCCAGTGGGCGCGGAGGTAGGATTCTCCTCTGCAGGGGCGGGCGCCTTGGGCTCTGCCGCCCTATTGAGTCTGACCCCGCTCCTGCCCGCGCAGGTGGTGGGTACCGATATTGCATTCGGCTTCCTCGTCTCGCTGATTGGCAGCGGCGCACACTGGTTTTCTCATACGGAGAATCTGGACTTGCTGATCCGCCTCATCGAAGGCGGCGTAGGCGGCGCCATCGTAGGAACAATTATCAGCACACGCGTCCCTCGCAGGCAGTTGCGCTTTGCACTTTGGGTGTGGCTCCTGTTCCTGGGCGGGCAATTTCTCTTCAACAGCTATCAATCATGGGCCAAGCCGCATGCGGCTGTCGTAATCCAGACGCAGGCCGCCAAGGTGAAGTAGCGGGGCCGTGCCGATTGCAGGCTGCGTGCTCACCACACTATTCCGCGGAGTAGAACGCAAGCATGAAACGGTAGTACGACCAGAGATCGACCTTCGACGACATCTCGTAAGTGGCGTGCATCGATAACAGCGGGATGCCGATATCCAGCACTTCCATGTTGCGCTGAGACAGGAATCCGCCAATGGTGCCACCACCGCCAACATCAACTTTGGGCGTCTGGGTTTGCCAGGCAATGTGATTGGCGTCGAGGATGTGGAGCACGCGAGCAGTGAACTCAGAGTTAGGATTGAAGCCCGCGCCGTACATCTTGATCGTAACTCCATAGCCAACAACGGCGGCGTTCGAGTTCTCAGAGTTCTGCGGAAAAATAGGATTGACACCGTCGTTCGTGTCGGCGGAGAGCACCTCGGCATGAGCCAATGCATTGCGAACATTCAGTGTAGTCGCAGGTTTGGCCTGTGCGTCGATGAGAGCGGTGAAGGCCGAGTCAAGGAAGTCGGAGCCAGCGCCGGTGTCGTTAACAGAACCGACTTCTTCAAAGTTGGTGATGTAGGCGAAGGCCGTCTCGCGCGGTGCTCCTTTGAGGTCGAAGAGTGAGCGCGTGGCCGAATAGGCGGAGAGCTTGTCGTCCTGACCCCAGGAGCCGACGAGGCCGCCATCGATGCCCACGTCCGCGGGCTGAGTTGCCGGAACGAGTTCAAGCTCAGCCGCGACGAGATCCTCATCGTGAATCTTGAAGCGCCCGCGCAACGTTGCCATCACTTGGTCTGCGACGGAAGAATCAGCGCCCGGAATGCTGCCGATGACGGGGTCCATCTCTTCGCCTGAGAACACTTCAGTGTAAGTGCGCGTGCGCAGAAGTCTGTCGGAGTGGGGCGCTGCATCGGGAATCACGAATACAGGATCACCAGGCGCGAAGCCGATGTTGACTTCAATGTGGCGTCCGTCCACTGTGTCAATGCGGCCCACTAGCGCCATGGGGAGGTTGGCCCATTGGTAGCGCTTGATGCCGCCGTATGGAATAGTCTTGAGCAAGGCAACGGAGCCGGGCGCATTGACGACCGGACGAGCCTTTAGATTGATGTGCGGCGAGTCCTGATGTGCCGCAACCATGCGCGAGCCCGACTCAATTGGATTGTTGCCGATGACGGCAAAAAGGGCGGCGCGGCCACGATTGCTGATGATTAAACGCGCACCTGGCCTGACCTGGGATGGCGAAGTGAAATCCTCAAAGCCGGCTGCATGGGCAAGGCGAATCAACTCCGCTGCGGAGAGCGCGGCGGACTTGGCATGCCGCATGTAGTCTTTGTAGGGTTCCGCGAATTGCATCACCTGACTTTTCTGTTCTGGAGTCAGGGTGAGCCAAGCCGATTTAGCAGCAACCTTACCGACATCATTACCAGAATCTTTCATCTGGGCTGAACAAGCGACAGAAAACAAGCACAGCAAGACGGCGGAACAAAATGACCGAGTGAAAAGCATGCCTGAATATAACTTGAGAACCATCCCCATGTCACCGCGGTTTGAATGCGGCGGATCGTCCCCGCAGGATGCCCATTCACGCGAAAGGTGCGATGCGCAGCATTATCTGCCGCCACAGACGCAGGCTTTGAATCCAGCTCCCGTCGCGTGATCCAGACTGCACACATAGCCCTGCCAGAACGGTCCCAGCGGAATGGGTGCGTGGCCCTTGTAGAAATGAGTCTGGTAGGCCAGGCTCTCCGCACCGGTCCCAGAAGTGTCTGCGCGGAAACGTCCGATCAAATCGCCCAGAGTTTTCGAAGAGAAGCTAGTCTCGCCGTAGGTTTCGCCAAAGGCGTACTCTTTCGCCCAGGTTGTTCCCGTGCCGGTCGTATTCGACGCCGTATAAACCGTGTAGTCCATCAGCATCGCAGATGCCGGCGACACTTTGGCCACGGTAAACGAAGGCGTATTTCCATCCACTGGCGAAACGGAAGCAACTATCTTCATCGGAACTTCGTTCTCCTTGCTCCCCAAAAGATGCAACTCATCCATGTGTGTATGACCAAAAAGCGCAAGCCGCACCACATCCGCGTGAGCGGTGAGCGAGTTTACCAACGCATCCGAAGATAAATATCCCTCCACATCTCCCCCGGTACAAAGAGCGAGCCCTCTTGCAAGCGCGGCCTTGGGATTGATTTCCGGCGGCACATGTCCCAGCACCCAGACCCGTTCGCCTCGTTGCCGTGCCCCGTCGAGTTCCCTGGCCAACCAGGCAAGCTGTTCCTGCGCGCCCTTCTGATCGGTGTCATCCGCTTCGCAATTTGAGAATCCAGACATCATATAAATATCTTCCAGCACCAGCAGCCGCGTGTGCTGCATGGGCGCGGCCATCTTCACACCGTAATACCCTCCCGAGTCGTAGGTGGCAAGAGCAAGTTTTCGTTCCATCGCACTCACCCCCATAAGTCCATCGATGACCGCCTGCCCGGTCGCCTTCAAATACTCATCATGAACGTCGAGGCGGTTGTGTTTGCAGCGGGAATCATTGTTGCCGAGAGCCAGGTAGACCGGAACTCCCGCAAAGACTTGCTCAACCTGTTTCATGACAAATACGGTTGTCTTCTCGGCGAATGCGGCCGAGACCGACTGATCATCGCCTGTCGCTTTAGGCAACTTCATCGCGGCCCGGTAGCGGCAATCGAGATCGTGCACCAGCAGATCGCCGCTTACGGTCACGAACTGTGCGTTGGCCGCCTGCGTTTTCGCCGCTAGCAAGCCACCGATCAGCAGCGCATAGGGCGAGTCGAAGGTTTGCTTGCCCTTGCACGCTTTCTGCACCTCTGCAAAATCCGCTGCCTGCGTGGCCGAGTTAGCGGAGCGCAGAATCGCTTCCCACTCCTCCACGGGAGCCTTCACCAGTAGCGGCACCTTCGCAGGATCGTGAAAGGGATCAAGATGCAGATCGCTGAGCATCACTGCGGAAATACTAGACGATTGCGACGCTGCAGTCTCAGCCAAAGCGCGCGCCGGAACCCATCCGGCAATGCAGTAAAGCCCCAAAGCACAGCCAAAGACCCATCGAATCCCGCTACGAATGCTCATCCCCACCTCAACTCTCGCCATATTAACGCATCACTTGAGCCCGCAAGGTTAAGGCCGGCCTCGTCAGCTAGAATTCTTGCCATGTCCGGAACTACCGAGCCCTTCTCCTCAATTCTGGTAGTCGATTCGCATACAGCTGGCGAACCGACGCGGGTGGTGATTGCTGGAGGGCCGGCGCTGGGCGACGATGCACTCGCAAACCGGCTGCGGCGGTTTGCCACTGACCACGATGAATTTCGGTCCGCCGTTGTGAACGAACCGCGGGGCTCGGAAGTACTGGTGGGCGCTCTGCTGTGCGAGCCCGTGGATCGAAACTGCGCGGCGGGTGTGATCTTTTTTAACAATGTCGGCTGCCTGGGCATGTGCGGACACGGCACCATTGGTGTCGTGAGAACGCTGGCGCATCTGGGACGAATCGGCGCGGGGGAACACCGGATCGAGACTCCTGTGGGCGAGGTTCGCGCGATCCTCCACGCTGGGGGGAGCGTGACGGTTGAGAATGTGGCAAGTTACCGATTCCGGTCACAGGTCTCTGTGACTGTGCCGTATTTCGGGACCGTGAGCGGCGATGTTGCGTGGGGAGGAAACTGGTTTTTTCTGACAGAGAACCCGCCCATCGAACTGGAGCTTAACAACACAGAAAGATTGACAGAATTTGCGTGGGCCGTTCGTAACGCACTGCGCGCGAGCGGCGTGACAGGCGCGAATGGAGAAGAGATCGACCACATTGAGTTGTCTTGTGGCGCGCAGACGGCCAACGAGGACAGCAGGAATTTCGTCCTGTGCCCAGGGAAGGCTTATGACCGCTCGCCATGCGGAACCGGGACCAGCGCAAAGCTGGCCTGTCTGGCGGCTGACGGCAAACTTGCTACCGGTCAGGTGTGGCGGCAGGCCGGAATTCTGGGAACGGTGTTTGAGGGGTCTTATCAATTGCGCGAGGGCAAGCTGATTCCCAGCATCACTGGAACTGCCTTCATCACGGGCGAAGGCCGACTGATATTGAGCCCTGGCGATCCATTCCAGGCAGGCATACCGACATGAGCGAGAACTGGGACGTGGTGATCGTCGGGGCCGGCATTGTGGGTGCGGCCTGTGCGCTGGAATGTGCGAGCCGGGGTCTGCGGACTGCAGTTGTTGAAGCTCGGGGAATAGGAGGCGGAGCGACGGCTGCGGGAATGGGCCACATTGTCGTGATGGACGATTCACCGGCACAATTGGCTCTCACGCTTTATTCGCAGACGCTGTGGCACGAAGTCTCCAAGAGTCTTCCCTCTGACGTGGAATTCGAGGCATGCGGAACGCTCTGGGTGGCAAGCGATGAAGAAGAGATGCAGGAGGTTCGGCGCAAGAGTGCGTTGTACCGTTCCGCAGGCGTTCATACTGAAATACTTGATGGCACGATGCTGGCGGAGTCTGAGCCGCATCTGCGGAAGCCTCTTGCGGGAGCGTTGCTCGTTTCGTCTGACGCGGTGCTGTACCCTCCTTGTGCAGCCGGATATCTGATGCGTGAAGCTCAACATCTTGGTGTACAGCTACACCAACGAAAGGTACAGTCGGCGAAGGCCGGCAAGGTCCGGCTTGACGATCGGACAGAGTTGCAGTCGGCGCACATTGTGATTGCGAGCGGTGCGGACGCATGCGACCTCATACCAAATTTGCCGATCAAGAAACGCAAGGGACACCTGGCAATCACGGATCGCTACCCGGGATTTGTTCGGCATCAACTGGTGGAACTCGGCTACCTGAAAAGCGCTCACTCGTCCACGACCGATTCCGTAGCCTTCAACGTGCAGCCGCGCAAGACGGGACAGATTCTGATTGGTTCCTCGCGTCAGTTCGGCGCGGAGGGCAAGGAGGCGAATCAGCAGATACTGGCTGCAATGATCAAGCGTACTCAGTGGTACATGCCGGAGATTGCCGGGCTTTCTGCGATTCGTGTATGGACAGGATTTCGCGCCGCCACACCGGATAAGCTGCCGCTCATTGGGCCGTGGCCGGAGGACGAATCCTTATTTCTTGCTACAGGGCACGAGGGGCTGGGTATCACCACATCATTGGGAACCGCGCGCATACTTGTGGATCAAATCGTCGCAGAGCAGTCGAAGATTCCCATCGAGCCGTACTTGCCGGCCCGATTCGCGAGGAGCGTGGCCCATGCCTGAAACGGCGGATTCGCTCACCTTGGCGGTGAATGGTGTCGCGGTGACAGTGAAGAACGGAACTACGGTTGCGGCGGCGATGCTGATTGCCGGAGCGCCGACCAGAAGATCAGTCACCGGCGAACCGCGAGGGCCCCTTTGCGGAATGGGTATCTGCTTCGAATGCCGGACGACGATCGATGGAGTGCCGCACCAGAGGAGCTGTCAGATTCTCTGCACTGTGGGAATGGACGTGCGCACATCATGAATCAGCGCTTCGACATTCTGGTTGCGGGCGCGGGCCCGGCGGGCATTGCGGCGGCGGTGAGTGCCGCGGATGCGGGAAAGAGCGTCGGACTGGTTGACGACAACCCCGCGCCAGGCGGGCAGATATGGCGCGCTGCGACCGCTCATCCAGCAGCCGCGCGCAACTGGCTTGGCAAGCTTGATGCAACGCATGTCACACGGCTGCAGGGTTGGCGAGTATTCGACGCCCCCGCGCCGGGTTTGCTACGCGCCGAATACAAAAGCGAGTGTCGCGATCTGGCCTATGGAAAGCTGATTCTTGCCACTGGGGCGCGCGAGCGCTTTCTTCCATTTCCGGGATGGACACAGCCCAATGTAATGGGTGCAGGAGGTCTGGATGCGATGGTGCGCGGCGGTTTGCCGATTGCCGGGAAACGCGTAGTGGTGGCAGGAACGGGGCCGCTATTGCTGGCGGTGGCAGCGCATCTGACAAGCCGCGGCGCGAAGATTGCGGCCATCTGCGAGCAGGCTCCGCTGCGCCGGTTCTTTCCCTTTGGAGTTCGACTGCTCGGCGAGCCTGCGAAACTTCTGCAAGGAATAGAATACGGCATTGCGACTCTCGGTGCGAAGTTCTACACAAGCTGCTGGCCGATTGCGGCAAACGGTGGAGAGAAGTTCGAAGCGGTGACCCTCGAGCGGAAAGGGAAGCGATGGGAGGAGCGCTGCGACTATCTCGCTTGCGGTTTCCATCTAGTGCCCAATCTGGAATTACCGGCGCTGCTGGGTTGCCGTATCGAGGAAGGATTCGTGACAGTAGATTCATTGTTGCGGACATCGATTGCGGATGTCTCTTGCGCGGGGGAACTGACCGGTATCGGCGGTGTGGAGTTGGCATTGCTGGAGGGTGAGATTGCCGGTTTGGCCGCTGCGGGAAAAACGAAAGATGCTGAAAGATTGGCGCGCAAGCGAAAGCAGAGACTGGGATTTGTTCAGGCCCTGCGAACTGTGACGGCTCTCGACCCGCGACTGAAGACGGTCGCGTCAGACGCAACGCTTGTGTGCCGCTGCGAGGACATTTCCTTCGGCAGAGTACGCAAACATATAAGCTGGCGTGAGGCGAAATTGCATACCCGCTGCGGCATGGGGCCCTGCCAGGGACGCATCTGCGGCGTGGCTGCCGAGTTTCTATTTGGATGGGATTTGGACCCCTTCCACTTCAGCGTTCGGCCGCCCATTTTTCCGGCGCTGGTCTCAAGCCTCGGCGTCACAGATAGACTTACTTACGAGAGCGATAGCCTGGCCTTGGCAGGCAATACAAATCAAGAGGAGAGCGAATGAAGTGGTACGGAGTAATGCCCGCAATGACAACCTGTCTTGACAACAACTTGCAGGTGGATGCCGGGTTCATGACCGCGCATGCACGGTGGATGCTCGACAACGGCTGCACGGGAATTGTATCGCTCGGCTCGCTTGGCCAGGCCGCGACGCTCACCTTTGCTGAGAAGGAAGCGATCTTGCGCAATATGGTTGCAGCAGTAGGGGGTCGCGCTCCGGTGGTCGCTGCGATCTCCGCGCTCTCGACAGATGAGGCAGTTGCGCTGGCAAAGTCTGCGCAAGGCGCCGGCTGCTCCGGTCTGATGGTGCTTCCACCTTATGTCTATTGCGGGGATTGGCGAGAGATGAAAGCGCACGTGACTGCGGTATTTCACGCCACGCCCCTCTCCTGCATGCTCTATAACAACCCTGTTGCATATGGGACGGATTTTCTTCCCACACAGATTGCAGAGTTGGCGCACGAGCATGAGAACTTCGCCGCCGTGAAGGAATCAAGTACCGATGTGCGACGGGTGACTGGCATCCGCGCTTTGCTGGGAGAGCGGCTGCAGGTGTTTGTCGGCGTCGATGACGCGATTGTTGAAGGAATCTCTGCGGGGGCAGTGGGGTGGGTTGCGGGTCTGGTGAATGCATTCCCGGCCGAGTCGGTAGCGCTGTTCAACCTTGCCGTTGCGGGCAAGCGGGAAGAAGCTTTCGCGCTCTATCGCTGGTTTCTGCCTCTGCTGCGCATGGATACAGTGCCGAAGTTTGTTCAGCTCATTCACCAGGTACAGCAGGAAACGGGAACTGGGAATCCGCGCGTGCGACCTCCGCGGCTGGTGATCACGGGTACGGAGTTGGAAGAGACGCGTGCCGTTGTCTCAGAAGCGTTGCGCCATCCACCCACGGTGCGGAGCACTGCGTTTTCGCGGTCATAAGGAGCAGGCATGGAATTGAAGGGTGTTTCGCTGATTGGCGGCAAGAATGGCACAAAGGCAGGCGCGGGATTTCGTGCGTTGAACCCTGCAACGGATGAGTTGCTCGAACCGCCATTTTTCTCCGCCAGCATTGACGATGTGGATGACGCGGCGCATGCAGCGTACGATGCGTTTGCGGCTTACAGCGCATTGAGCGGTCGCGAGCGAGCCCGCTTCCTGCGTTCGATTGCGGATCGGCTAGAAAGCGTAACGGAGGAACTAGCCGAGCGCGCGCATCAGGAGTCGGCACTTCCGGCGCAACCGCGGCTGCAGGGAGAAGTAAAGCGTGCCGCTACGCAGTTTCGCGTCTTCGCTGAACTCATCGAAGAGGGATCGTGGGTTGCTGCGCACATCGACGCAGCATTGCCCGATCGCAAGCCACTGCCCAGGCCTGACCTGCGCTCGATGCTGCGCCCGTTGGGGCCGGTCGCGGTCTTCGGCGCAAGCAATTTTCCCATCGCGTTTTCGGTTGCCGGAGGAGACACAGCTTCAGCGCTCGCGGCTGGCAATCCAGTGGTGGTGAAAGCGCACCCCGCTCACCCAGGGGCCAGCGAGATTGCCGGTCGCGTGATTGCGGAAAGCGTGCGTGCATACGGTTTACCGCCGGGTGTATTTTCCTTGCTGTTTGACGCTGGCATCGAGGTTGGACAGGCGCTGGTGCAGCATCCGGCCATTCAAGCTGTGGGCTTCACGGGTTCGCACGCTGCCGGGCGGGCGCTCATGGATCTCGCTGCCCAGCGGCCTCAACCCATCCCCTGTTTTGCTGAAATGGGCAGCACAAATCCGGTGTTCATCCTCTCTCGTGCATTGCGGGAGCGAGGCGCGCAGATTGCCACCGGATTATTCGGATCATTCACGTTGGGCGCGGGTCAAATGTGCACCAAGCCCGGCCTCGTATTTTTACCGCAACAACCGGAGTCGGAGGCGTTTCTTGCCGAACTGCGCAGGCTGACTGCGGAGAGCGGCGATTTTACTCTACTGACGCCGGGCATTGCGGCGAATTTTCGCCATACCGTAAACGCTCGCAAGAGTAGAACTGATATGGAGGTACAAGCTGCGCTGGCTGCGACGAGAAAGTGCGTGGCATCCGCCGCAGTGATGGAGATGGAGATCGGCGTATTGCTGAAGCATCCGGAACTAAGTGAGGAGGTTTTTGGCCCGTCAACACTGGTGATTCGCTACAGCGAAAGAGACGCCATGATGCAGGCGGCCGAGGCGTTGGAAGGGCATTTGACGGCGACACTGGTGGGCTTGCCGGAAGACCTTGCTGAATATGCAGATCTGGTTGCAATCCTGGAGCGCAAGGCCGGGCGGCTGATCTTCAACGGGTTTCCAACAGGAGTGGAGGTGGCACACGCGATGATTCATGGTGGTCCATATCCCTCCGCATCCGATAGCCGGTCGACGTCTGTGGGCAGTCAGGCTATTCTTCGCTTTGCACGACCGGTCTGCTATCAGGGCTTCCCCGGAACCTCATTGCCGGAGGAACTGCGCGACGACAACCCGCTGGGCATTCTGCGCAAGGTCAACGGGAATCTGACCCGAGAGCCGGTTGCGGGTTGAAGAGCCTGGCTTCACTCGCGAGGCGTTGCCCCAGTTCGAATCGCGGAGATTGGCTTATGCGTGCTGCTCATCGTCGTTCTTTTGCCAAACTCAGTTTGCTTTCGTTGGTCTTGCTACCGGTTGCGGAAGCACAGCCGGGTGCGCCGCTCGCTGCTCGCCGTGCGCAACTGCGCGATGCCATTGAGCGAGAGTGGCAATACGAGTTGAAAACCAACCCTGAGTTGGCTACAGCGATAGGCGATTCCCGTTATAACGACCGTCTCTATGACCGCTCCGCGGAAGCGGTTGAGCGGAAGACTCAATATGAGCGTGATGAAATCCGCATCTTCGAAGCAATCGACACCACTGGGTTCCCGGAGCGGGAGTCGCTGGATAAAACATTGATGCTGCGCCATCTGCGCGACAGCGTGGAGAGTGCGCAGTTCCGGTGGTGGGAGATGCCGGTAGACCAGATAAACGGCGATCATCTGGACCTGGCCGCGATGTCTTCGCAGATGCCGTTCGACACCGTGAAGGATTATGAGAATTATCTTGCGCGGTTGCACGCCATTCCGCATGCGCTGGATCAGGATATCGCAAACATGAAGCAGGGTGCCCTCGACCGCCTGATGCCGCCGAAATATCTGCTCGAAAAAGTGGCTTCCGAGGCTCACGATATTGCTGCCATGCCGCTTCCGGATAGTCCGTTTACTGCGCCGGTGCGCAAGTTTCCTTTCGCCATTCCTGCCCCGGAACAGCAACGGCTGATGCAGGCAATCGAGTCCGCGGTGAAGGACGAAGTGAAACCGGCCTACGCAAAATTCGCTGCGTTCGTTCGCGACGATTACGCACCGCACGGTCGAACCGAATATGGAATTTGGTCACTGCCGGATGGTGAGGCGCGCTATAAGCTGGCCGTGCGTCAAATGACTACCACCGATCTGACCCCTGCCGAGATTCACGCGATGGGGCTAAGGCAGGTGGCTGAGCTTGACGCACAAATGCTCGCGCTCGCGCAGTCGCTGGGATTCCACGACCTGAAGACCTTCAATGCGCATATTCGCAGCGATCCCGCTCACTATGGCAAATCGAGTCAGCAGGTATTCGACCTTTACCAGCACTATGCCGATCAAATGAAGGCGAAGCTGCCGCAACTGTTTGGAAACTTGCCCAAGACGCGTTTGGAGGTGGTGCCGATGGATGCCTATCGCGCTCCGAGTGCAGTTCCGGCAGATTACTCGCCCGGCTCTGGCGATGGCAGTCGTCCCGGACGTATCAACGTAAATGAGTATGATCCGACCCATCGCCTGCTGCTGAACGTGGAGGCCATTGCTTACCACGAGGGGATTCCGGGCCATCACATGCAGTTTTCCATTGCGCAGGAGCTACCCGATGTTCCCGCATTCCGGCGTTTCGCTCAATACAACGCTTATTCGGAAGGATGGGCATTTTATGCAGAGCGGCTCGGCAAGGACGTCGGATTCTATCAGGATCCCTACAGCGAATACGGGCGACTGGAGAACGAGATGTGGCGCTCGGTTCGCTTGGTGGTAGATACCGGGGTACATGACCAGCACTGGTCGCGGCAGCAGATGATCGACTTCTTCCATGAGCATACCGCGATGGACGAACAGAACATCGAAACCGAGGTCGATCGGTACATCGCATGGCCTGGACAAGCTCTCGCGTACAAACTGGGTCAGATGAAGATTCTGGAATTGCGCGAGCGGGCGAAACAAGCGCTTGGGAGGCGCTTCGACATTCGTACCTTCCACGACGCAGTTCTTGACGAGGGACCGCTGCCACTCGACCTACTGGATGCGCGGATTAATGCGTGGATTGCGCAACAGAAAGAGAAGTGATGGGTGCATCATCGACAAGCTTGCCGCAGTCACCGACAGAGGGGCCAATCCTCTGGTAAGCTGAGTGCGCTTTTGCGAGCCATATTCCAGAAGATATTGGATTCGCGAGGAAGAACATGAAGTACTTTGCTCTACTTGTTTTTGTTGTCTCGTCGGTTACGAATGCACAGGAATACACGCGCGGAATCGGCGTCTATCCTGGCGATCCAAAAGAATACATGGGTCCGGCGTTG